>CAZSHM010000007.1:0-55595 GCA_964606855.1 uncultured Peptococcaceae bacterium | reverse complement strand
GCCGCTCTCACCGCCGGACACACTGCCGCCGGAGCCGTTTCCACCGGGTGCGCTCGAACTGCCGGAATTGTCCCCCGGCAGATTCACGGTGTCATCCGGCATGATGTCGGGCAGTTCGCCCGGATCCGCCTGGTTCTCGCCCGGCGCCTGCTCCTCGGCCGTCGCTTCCTCTACCGCCGTGCTGCCGATGAGCGTCTGATAGTTGTGCGTGTCGTTCGGGAGGAATGTCCACTGATACTCCACGCCGTAGACCACGGGCACATCGTGCGGGTCTGTCACGCCGCCGAGCTTGTTCCAGTGGAAGGTTCCGGAGACCGTCTCATTCCCGCCAATCGCCGAGACATGCGCGGAGGAAGGCGCCGCCGCGCGGATCACGGTGCCGTCCAGCCCGATCTGATCAAGCGTGGCACCCGCGCCGATGGTGTGCACCTCCACGGCGTCCAGGAAGGCCGGCGAGATGACCATGACCGTCTCGATGGTGTCCCCCTCGTAGTTGATGGCATCCACCGGTTCGGCGGTGATCTTCACATCATAGTAGCCGACTTCCACAGGCGCATTGGCGCTCCAGGCTTCCCCGGAACCAGACGCTCTGTACTCTATCCTGAAATTCACCGCGATGTCGAGCGCCGAGCCTGTGGTACTGGCCTGGATCGGGTGCGGCTGTCCGTCGTAGGTGAAACTGGTGTCGCCCTCGACAACCGCATGCACGACTTCCTTGTCCGTGCCTTCGACCTGGACCGTGCCGGATACCGTCTCATAGTTCCTGCTGTCATACGGCACAAATTCATAGCTGTACACTCCGAGGGATGTCACGGCGCGCGTCTCCGTCCAGCGCAGATAGCCGTTCACCGCCGCGTCATTGTACGGATTGAGATAGGTGCCCGTGAGGGAGACGGTGCTGATGTCATTGCCGATCTTGCCTTTGCCCGCGCTGACGCTCACCATCTCCGGCGTCGTCTTCTGCACGGTCAGCGTTCCGACATTGCTGGCGTTGGCACAGTCATAGTTCGGGTTGTTCACCGCCGCCGTGATGCTGTACGTCCCCGCGTCGGCGGTTGCCGCCGTGCCCTCGCTCATCAATACCGCCTGCAGATCCAGGATCGTATCCCCGTTCACCATGCCGGAGGAGGCCTGCGGCAGTCTGTCGGTATTGACCGTGAAATCGGAGTCGGCGAACTCCATCGTCTGCCCGTAGTGCTTGTAGACCGCGTTTGCCCGGATGTTGATCTTTCTCGGGCTGATCCAGGAGTTGGCGCCCTGCCGGATCGAGACCGTCTGCTCCGGCATTGTGTAGTTGGCCGCCTTCGCGCCGCTCAGCTGCACATCGTAGACGCGGATGACAGCGTCCTTTTTGCCGGCGCCGGCATCCGAGAAGGTTCCTTCCGTCTTAAAGGAGACCTGAACCTGATCCTTGTCGGCCTTGAGGACGTTGATGGGAACGACATAGGCTTCGTTCACGTCAAACGCCGTGCCACCGTCATACGTCTTCTGCGAGACCGCGTAGGGCAGATAGTTCTGCGCCTGGCTGATGTGGATCTCGCGCTGGCGAATCGTCAGAACCGCGCTGGCGCTGCCCTCGTAGCTGCTGCCGCTCAAGCTCGCCCGCACATCGTACGTGCCGGCATCGACCGGCGCATTCGTCGTCCAGGCGGCGTCCTTGCTGTTCGCGCGGCGGTACTCGACGGTCAGCGATTGCTTCACGCTCTCGGGGATTGCCTCCCCCGATACGCTGAAACTGACGGGGTGCGCCTCGCCGTCGTAGGTGACGTCCAGTTTCGCATCGGCGCTGAGCGTCACATTGGCCGCGCGGTTGGGCGAGATGACGACATCCGCCGTGCCGCGCACAACTTTGTGGTTGGAATCCTTCGGCGTGAACGTGTAGTCTTTCCGCTCGACGACCCGCATCTGGCCGGATCCGCTCCCCAGTTTCTGGCTGCCGTCCACCCAGGCAAAGTCGCCCTCCACCACTTCCCCGGTGTAGGGATTCCGGTACTGACCGCTGATCACGGACTTGGACAGGGTCTGCCCGGAGTAAATGTTCGTCGTGCTGATCCAATCCAGCTTCGGTTCGGCCGGATTCACGCGCACTTTCACCTTCGACACATCGAGTGTCACGGCATAGTTCCCGTTGCCGCCGCTGATGGCGCATTCATACTCGCCCACCTTCGCGGTCTTATCGGCACCCGCCCCGGTGAGCGTAATGCCCAGATCCGCCAGCGTGAGGCCGGTAGCCGCGCCACTCTGATCTTTCACTTCACACGGGATCCTGGAGAGATCCAGCTCCTGCCCGTAGTCTTTCTCGATGACGCCCGCGGAGGTGAGCGTCACGGGTTTGGGCGAGACCTGGACGGCAATCTCCACCGGCCAGCCCAGACGGCTCTCCTGCTCCATAAAGAGCAGAATCTCGCTGGTCTGCCCGCCCCGCGTCACCGGAATCTCCGCGTCCGGCTTCACCGTGAGCACCAGCGTCGCCGATTCGCCCGGCGCCAGCTCGCCGTCTCCGCTCTGCCACGCCGCGTCAAAATAGTGCAGCGCACCCTCGCTGAAGGTGATGTGGATATCTCTGCCGACGCCTTTGTTGACAGGCGCCTCCCCGCTCACGTTCGTAAACGTCAGTGTGCGGCGAATTCCGCCGGTGCCGCCGTACTCCACTTCTCCCATATCGATCACCGGCGTTGCCGCCAGATCGCGGATGTCCGCTCCGGCGCCGTCCACCTGCACGGTATACTTCCACTTTTCTTTCTGATTGGGGTAGGGATCCCCCGTTTCTGGATCCGCCGCCAGCGCTGCAACCGGCAGCAGGGAGAAAAGCATGCTGAAAATCAGCAAAACTGCCAATATACGCCGTTTCATACGATACCTCCTTCTCTTTTTCGATACCTTTCCGCCTGTCCTCGTGCTGATTTTTCCGCAGCTGTCCGGACCCTGTTCCGGCGCGCTTGCCGCCGAAGCTGTCTCGGACGCTGTTCCCATCCGAACTTTCTTTTATTCTACGTTTGCCAAGCATTCCCCCTCCCGCCGTTCTTCGGCAAAAATTTATACTTTTTGCGTGAGAAAATTTCGGCGTGAGAAAACGGTTATATAGAGCATTCACTCGACATAACCGCTACATCTAGCGTTTGAAACGCTGCTCAAAAAAGTATAGTTTTTGTGCGCTCCCAGGCATCCGGAATTCTGTGGATGCTGTATCCTGCGCGTTTTCTCTGGAAAGCTCCGGCCCCCATTATACCACACATTCTCATGTTCTGCAAACCCAATTTGCGTAAAAAATGGCTTTTCCCGGGATTAAAAATATTTTTTATGCTTTTTATGCATATTTTTTCGTTCACAGGCCCCCTCCGCGCACGTGCCTCCGCAAGGGAAAAACTCCGTCTCCGGCGCGGCTCAAAGAACCGCCGCGATCTCATCGCCGCCCGGCATCTCCCGCAGCAGGACGGGCAGCTTGATGCCGCAGGCGCCGCGATCCTCCCGGGTATAGCGGGTGAACAGGTGATCCTTGTAGTCGTGCCGCATCACATAGAGATGCCGGCTCGCGACGTGAAAGGCGGCCCGCGAGAGCGCGTCCAGGCGCGCCTTCACCGCGGCGTAGTCGACCGCGTCCTTCGATTCCAGCAGATAGTCGTAACCGTCCGCGTCGGCGAAGAGCTGCGCCAGGTCAAACTCCACGTCCAGCTCTTTTTCCACCTGGTAGATCAAATCCGTGAACTGATAGCCGTAGAGTTCCCGCCCGCCCGCGCGGATGCGCTCGCTGCTCTTGCCGCAGAATGTGATGTTCGGCGTGCGGCCGAGGAACCCGTCGATGCGCACCACATCCTGCAGGTTGTAGCGGTAGAGGCCGGAGTAGGTGGTGATCAGAAGTTCATAGTGCGTGCCGTCGGCCACCTCCCACATGCACAGCGGCCGGCCGCCGTCCAGGGGCAGAAACTCGTAGAACAGGGCAAACGGCGCGAGGACGCCCGCCGCGCTCCCCAGTCTGGTGGGAATGTTCAGCTTGCTCTCGCTGGCACCGTAGCCCAGATCAAAGCACTTGACCGCGGAGGGCAGGCGCCGCAGCACCTCGCGGGCGTCACGGCCGACCGTCGCCGACAGCCAGCAGCTGATCATGCTGCAGTCCGGCCAGATCGCCGCGACATCCTCCGGCCCGGTGATCAGGCAGCCCCGCCGCCGGTAGAGCGCCTCCAGCGCATCCGCCCGCGCCGGATTCGCGGCAAAGGTTTCAGCCAGCCGCGCCCGCACCTCCGGTGCGAGCGGCACGGAGAAAGATCCCCGCCGGATATCCTCGATCATCTTCGGGCCCTCCGCGCGGATGCGGTCCAGCAGCCTGCCGAAGTGGATCACATTGTTGCAGAAAACTTTGCTCAGGCGCACTTCCGCCAGCGCGTAGACCGCCATCATGTAATCGCGGTCCCGCGCGGAAATGCCCGGAGACTCCCAGAAGGCGACCGGCAGGAGATTCATGGTGCCCGTCTTTTTGCGCATGTTGCGGGCCGTCTGCCCCGAGGCGCGCACGATCAGTTTGCCGCCCGGCCCGCGGCCCACGGGCGCGTAGTTGGAGATGGTGAGATTCTTCGCGTTCATATCCAGCGTCACCGGCAGCAGTGCGCTCATGTACATCCCGCGCACGGTCATGATCAGCTGCTTGGCGGCGTTGCCCGCCTTGCTCTCGAGGAAATATTTCACTTTTCCGGTGCTCCCGGTCGTGGCGAGATAGAGTGCCGTCTCCCCGGTGTAGAGCTGCCGCTCCGCGCCCGCCAGCGCCGCCTCGATGTACGGCTGATACTCCGCATAGGTGGAAACCGCGGCGCTCGCCTGCCACGCTTCCAGGGTCCGCACTCCTTCCAGTCCGTGGTCCGCGGCGTAGGCGCTGCCCTGCGCCAGGCGGAGAATCTCCTCCAGCACCTTGTTCTGGATGGCCTCGCAGTCCTCTAAAATTTGCGGCATTTCCGCGTACAGCGTCCTGGGTTCCACGGCCAGGGACAATGCTTCCGGGATCGTCCGGGCGGGCTGCTGTTCCGTTCGGGAGACGGTAGGGTGAAAGATGACCTGCTGATATTGATACATCACCGTCGCTCCTTTGTCGTTCAGATGCGTTTTCGCGCGTCCCGCGCCCTGTCCGCGTCACATCGCGAAGCAGCCGCTGCGGAGCGCCTGCAGCGTCTCCCGCTCCGCAACCAGGGACAGTTTGATGCTCTGCACGTTGCGCCCGTTCGTCATCCGGCGCTTGAAGAGCGTGTCGCAGTAGGTATCCGGCATCACGAACAGCCGCCCCGGCCGCACGCCGGCTCTCCGCAGCACCCCTCCCAGGCAGGCTGCAAAACCCGGCCCGTCGAACGCCGCGCCGGCCGGCTGCACCGCGACGGAGAGCGCGCCGTCCTCCGCGAGCCCCTGATAGAATGTGAAGCGGCAGCCGGATTCCGCCTCCGCCCGCTCGAGCAGCTCGATCAGTTCATATCCGTAAAGCGGCGGCGCCGCCGCGCCGGCGCGCACCGGAAAGGACTCCGCGCTTCGGCAGCAAAATTCGATGTTCGGCGTCTCGCCGGTGTATCCCCGGATGCACACGATATCGTGCAGATTATAGCGGTAGAGTCCGGAATAGGTGGAGATCAGCATCTCATAGTGGGCGCCGTCCTCCACATGGGCCAGATCCACGATTTCGCCGCTGCCGTCCAGCGGCAGAAATTCAAAGTAGCAGGAGTAGACGGCGGCCGGCCCGTACGGGCAGTTGAAGTCGAGCGGGATGTTGTACATCGCCTCGGTGGAGCCGTAGCTCTCGGAGAGGTACTGCACGCGATCCGGCAGCCGCCGCATCACATCCTTGGCCAGCACGCCGATGCTGCCGCCGAGCCAGCCCCCCGCAAAGATAAACTCCGGCCAGACGGCGTCAATCACCAGGCGGCCGTTCTCATCCAGAATCCGCTGCAGCTCCTCCGCCCGCGCCGGGTCGGCATGAAAGGTAGACTGCAGAATCGCCCGGTCCGCGTCGGAGAGCTTTGCCGTCAGCACACCGCTCCGGATATCGCCGATGATCCGCTGCGGGCACTTCTCGATCCAGTCGAGGATGCCGCCGAAGTAGGCCAGATTGTTGCAGAAGAGCATGTGAAAGTGTTTCTCCTTCACGGTATAGACGGCGGTCAGATAGTCCCGGTCGTCGCCGGACATCTCCGCCTCCAGAAACGCGTACGGGTAAACATAGACCTGCGGATGTTTCTCCCACAGGCCTTTGGCCGCCTGGCTGGAGGTCCGGCGCACGGCCTTCCCGTTCTCCGCCTCTCCCAGCGGCGAACAGTTCGTGACGGCAAGCATCCGGACGTCGGGATCGGTCATGCGCGGCACCGCCTTGGTCAGCATGAGATTCCAGAGGTCGATGCACAGTTGCCGGGCCAGGGCGCCCAGCCGCGTCTCGGCATAGTATTTGCCCGCGCCGGAATTGCCGGTGGACATCAGATAGTACTCCGTCTCCAGCGCGGAGAGCTGCTGCGCGTCCTCTTTCATATTCTCCGCCACGTAGGGCCGGTAGTCCGCGTACTCCGACACCGGCACCCTGGAGCGGAATTCCTCCTTCGTGCGGATGCCGCCAAACCCGTGATCCTCGGCGTACCGGCTCGCGCGCCCGAGCGTGATCAAGTCCGACAGAACCTCCTCCTGCACCGTCAGCCCGACATCGAACATCGGCCGCAGCCCGTCCCGGAAGAAAGCCCCCATCCGCTCGGCGACCTCCTCCGGGACATAGTTCCGCCCCGACGCTCTGTCTGCCGTTTCCACCGCTGGGCTCTGCCGCAAATTCTCCAAATGAAACACCCTTTCTCTCCGCGCCGGCCCGCCGCCAAAGCGCCCTTGGCCGGCCGCTCGCCGCCCGGCGGGCCTTTCCGGAGGCGCTGTATGCGCGCTTATATTTCCTATAAAAAATTATAGGGCAGAATTCCGGGCCCGCATAACAAAAACATATGTCAATCGGCCTTCCCGGGCACAAAAATTTTTTGTGAAATGCCCCTGTGCCCGCACCGGGCCAGAATCACGGTTCCCGCCCGCGCGTTCCTCCCGAAAAATGGCCCTGCAAGGCCGCTCTGCCCCGCCCCGGAAAACGGTCGCCCTATTATAACAAAGAATCCTTGTATCTGGCAAGTTGTGAGCCCAAAATAAAACTGTTTGTAAAAAAATGCACAGCTTTATAAAATGGACTTATGAGAGATATAGGGCATATCGCGAATCCTTCTATCGGGTATGTGGCTATGGTTCGGAACGGCGCCTGCCCGGAAGCCAGCGGAAGTCCGTCCTTCCTGCTCGTCCATCCTGATGAAGGGTTGCGCGCGAAGTCTGGAGAGATCTTGCTCCACCGTGAACTAGTCTCTCGGGATCTCACAGGGGATATTTCCAAGAAAGAGGATTTCGTATCCGCATCCTTTTCAAAGCCCCGGACAGAGCTGAAACAGAAGATCCCGAAAGCTTATTCTAACTGTTCCCTTTCCCCAATCTATCTATTCTTCAAAAGGAGGAACTTTTATGCCAAAAGCAACGAAGGTTGCGGTGTTGGGCGTCGACGCCATGGATCCGCGCCTGACCCGCAAGTATGTGGACATGGGAATCATGCCCAACACGAAGAGACTCATCGAAGAAGGCTCCGCCAGGCAGGATCTGGTTCTCCTGGGCGCGCTGCCGACCGTGACCCCGCCGCAGTGGACCACCCTGGCCACCGGCGCTTATCCGCAGACCCACGGCATCACCGCTTTCTACAGACAGGGCGGCGATCTGGATATGGTCAGCCTGAACTTCGACTCCACCAACTGCCATGCAGAGCAGCTCTGGAACGTCACCGCCGAGGCGGGCAAGAAAACGCTGGTCTGGCACTGGCCGGGCAGCGCGTGGCCGCCATCCTCTGACAGCCCGAACCTGCACGTGGTCGACGGCACCTCTCCGGGCGGCGTCAACATGAGCAGCGCGCAGGTGGACGGCGAGTTCATCGTCATGGCCAGCGAGCTGAACGACACCATCGAGTACCGCTCCGGCGCCATGACCGACGCGAAAGTTCCCTGCGTGGTCACCGGCCTGGGCGACGAGAAGCCCAAAAAGAAGGGCGGCGGCATGGCCAGCCTGATGCAGCGCAAGGACGCGGACGGATTCCGCCTGTACATCGTCAATCCGTGGAAGGACGGACAGGGCGGCTCCAACGCCATCCCCGCCGATATCGCCTTCTCCTCCATCAAGCCGGCGGAGAAATGGGCGGCCGATGTCCCGGAAGGCGCGAAGGAATTTGTGGTTCTGCTCTCCGGCGGCCTGATTCGCCGGCCGGCGCTGATCCTGAAGAACGCGGACGGGATCTATGATCACATCGCCATCTACAAGAACAAGCGGGCCGCGGAGCCGATGGTCACGATCCAGAACCGCGAATATGTGCGCGACATTCTCGACGACTGCATGAAGGGCGACGACATGATCCAGGCCACCCGCGACATGCGTGTCCTGGAGATCGCGGAGGACGGCTCCAAGGTCAAGATGTGGGTCTCCGCATCCATGAACATCGCCGCCGACATGATGTGGTCCCCGAAGAGCCTGTACCAGGAGGTTGTGGACAACGTCGGCTATCCGTCCCCGTGCTCAACCCTGGGCTTTGGCGACTTTGAGCTGATCTACGACTGCATGCACCAGTGCTGGCAGCACGTGGCCGACTTCCAGGCGGACGCGCTGAACTATCTGATGAGCAACGACGGCTACGAGGTCGTCTTCTCCCACTTCCATGCTCCGGATCTGCAGAAGCACATGTTCATCCGCGACATGGCGAAGGGCACCGACAATGTGACGCCGGAGCAGTATGAGTTCATCATGGAAGCCATCTACAAACAGGTGGACGGGTACCTGGGCAAGTTCATGCACTTCCTGGACGAGGGCTGGACGATTCTGGTCGTCTCCGACCACGCGCAGGTCTGCCCGAAATACGGCCTGCGCGGACTGGGCGACACCGGCTGCAACATTCAGATCATGGAGGAACTGGGCTACACCGTGCGCGAAGTCAATCCGGAGACCGGCAAGAAGAAGCGCAGAGTGGACTGGACCAAGACGACGGCCGTCGCCAACCGCGAGATGATGATCTATCTGAACCTGAAGGGCCGCAACAAACATGTGGTGAAGGATGCCGACGGCAACGAGGTTGTCATCGACGGCCTGGTCGATCCGGCGGACAAGTATGAGATGGAGGAGCAGATCATCACCGATCTGTACAACATCAAGGATAAAGAGAGCGGCAAGCGCATCATCGCCTGGGCGCTGCGCGCCAAGGATGCCGTGCCTCTGGGCTTGGGCGGCGAATATCCGGAATGCGGCGATATCATCTACTGCATGGCCGAGGGCTATGAGCACGACCACGACGACAGCATGGCGACCTCCCTGGGCGAGTGCGATACTTCCGCCGGCCCGCTCTTCATCGCGACCGGCCCGGGCTTCAAGAAGGGCTGCGTGACCGACCGTGTCATCCGCCAGGTGGACGTGGCGCCGACCATCTCCGTGATCATGGGGCTGCGGATCCCCGCGCAGTGCGAGGGCGCGCCGATCTACCAGATCCTCGACCTCGACTGAGCGGAAACCAAAGCGCGCTCCCGCACCGATCCGCGGGGGCGCGTGTGACGGCTGCCTTTCAGCGGTTTCACGCAGCAAAGCAACCGACTCTTTATCGGAACAAGTTCTGGAAACCGGATCGAAAGGTGTTTAACTTTATGTAGAAAGGAGTTCCATCTGACTATGTTAAGGAGCAAAGGTTTATCCGAGAAAGTGCTGCTGCTGGGCATTGACGGCATGGATCCGAAGTTCTCCCGCACCATGGTGGACGAGGGGCATATGCCCAACCTGAAAAAGCTGATCGAGGCCGGCTCCGCCCGCCACGATCTGCGCCTCCTGGGCGCGGTGCCGACCATCACGCCTCCGATGTGGACCACCCTCTGCACCGGCGCCTATCCGATGACGCACGGCATCGAGGACTTCAACATCAACATGAAGGGCGAACTGGACGTCAACTTCGCCGGCATCTACTCCAAGTACTGCCATGCCGAGCAGCTGTGGAACATCACCGCGGAAGCGGGCAAAAAGACGCTGGTCTGGCACTGGCCCGGCAGCGCCTGGCCGCCGAGCAGCGACAGCGAGAATCTCTACGTCGTGGACGGCACCACGCCCGGCGCGCTGGGATTCGGCTACGCGATGCGCGACTGGGAAGGCATCCTGATGGCGAGCACCAAGACGCCGAAAGTGGACTTCATCTCCCACGCCACCTCCAGCACCGCCGGCATGACCGGCGACCCCGCGGAGCTCAAGGGCGTGGAGGAGCCCTATGTCAAGCAGCAGCCCAAACAGGCGTACTGGGATGAGCTGTGGAACGAGTTCAAGGAAGGCATCGAAGGGTTCAACGGCTACAAGCTGAACAAAGCCATGGACGTGCGCACCAACATCCTGATGCCGGATCATTCCCAGATGAAGGAACTGCACTGTTATCCGGCCAACGTGGCGCTGTCCCCCATCACCGAGCCTTCCGGCTGGGAAACGGAGATCCCCGAGGGCGCCAAGGAATTCACCTGGATGCAGCTCTTTGGCAAGATGCCGAGACCGTGCCTGATCCTGAAGAACGAGGACGGCATCTACGACAGAATCGCCATCTACACCGCCAAGAACGCGCCGCAGCCTCTGGCTGTCATCGAGAAGGACGTCTATACGCCGAACGTGTACGATGTCATTCCCACCCGCACCGGCGGCGTGGAGAACGTCGTGCGCAACATCCGCATCCTGGATCTGGCCGAGGACGGCAGCTTCATCCGCATGTGGTTCTCCAACGGCTTCTCCGCCGACGACAAGCGCGTCTGGTATCCGAACTGGATCTTCGACAAGATCAAGGAGCGCTTCGGCCCGCCCTGCGCGACCGGCCAGATCGGCGACGGCGATTTGGATGTCATCAACAAGTGCAACCTGCAGCAGTGGCGCCAGGCGGCCAAATGGCAGGCCGACTCCATCAACTACATGATCCGGGAACAGGGGGTCGAGGTGGTCTTCAGCCACTTCCACGGCCCGGATATGTCCGGTCACACCTACATGTACTCTCTGAAAAACAGGGAGGACTCCAAGACCGACGAGAAGGATATGTACCAGTGCGCGGTCGGCACCTACGAGATGACCGATGCGTATATCGGCAACTTCCTGCCGCTCCTGGACGAGGGCTGGAGCATTCTGCTGTTCTCCGACCACTCTCTGGTCTGCGCCAACGAGGATTTCAGCCCCTGCATCGGCGACAACTACGGCATCAACACCGGTGTGATGTGCGATCTGGGCTACACCGTCCTCAAGAAGGACGCCGACGGCAATCTGCTCCCGGAGATCGACTGGGAGCACACGAGGGCAATCCAGCAGCGCTCCAACAGCATCTTCATCAATCTGAAAGGGCGCGACCGCCACGGCATTGTCGATCCGGCGGACAAGTATCAGCTGGAGGAGGAGATCATCACCGCGCTCTACGGGCTGAAGGATCCCAAGACGGGCAACCGCATCATCGCGCTGGCCCTGCACCAGAAGGATGCCAACCTCTTAGGCCTGGGCGGCGACTATACCGCCGGCGACATCATCTTCTTCGTGCACCAGGATTACGTCCACGACCACGGCGAATCCCTCTCCACCGCCGAGGGCTATGCCGGAACCTCTGTCGGCCCGATCTTCGTGGCCGCCGGCGCCGGGATCAAGAAAGGCTTCGAGATGGAGCTGTTCCCGCGCGAAGTCGATATCGCGCCGACCGCAGCTGTGCTGCTGGGGCTCAGAATGCCCGCACAGTGCGAAGGCGCCCCGATCTACAGTATCCTCAGCGAGGAGCTGTAATCTGACCGCTTTGTATGCGTACCCGCGGCCCTTCCGGGGCAACGCCCCGGAGGCGCGAACGCTGTTTCGCCGGGCTGCCCGGAGGGGCCGCAGGAAGGCAGCGGAACGATGCGGCACCCGTCATCGCTGCTATAGTTGATACAAAGGAGACGTTACAATG
Organism: uncultured Peptococcaceae bacterium; assembly: GCA_964606855.1. Taxonomy (GTDB): domain Bacteria; phylum Bacillota; class Peptococcia; order Peptococcales; family Peptococcaceae; genus UBA7185. The sequence continues at coordinate 43,597 of CAZSHM010000007.1, read as the reverse complement.
CTGAGAGAAAAAGGCTTGACCGATAAAGTCCTCGTGCTGGGGCTGGACGGCATGGATCCGCGCTTCTCCAAGGCGATGATCGACGAAGGGAAAATGCCGAACTTAAAGAAACTGGTGGAGATGGGCTCCGCCCGCGAGGATCTGGTGCTCCTGGGCGCGATGCCGACCATCACCCCGCCGATGTGGGCCACGCTCGCCACGGGCTGCTATCCGATGACGCACGGCATCCAGGACTACAACCTGCAGGTGCCCGGCGAACTGGATATGACTCAGGAAGCGTTCATGAGCAAATTCTTAAAAGCCGAGCCGCTGTGGAATGTCACCGCCGCCGCCGGCAAAAAGACTCTGGTCTGGCACTGGCCCGGCGGCGCCTGGCCGCCGACCAGCGACAGCCCGAACCTGATGGTTGTGGACGGCACCTCCCCTGGCGGCCTGGGCAACACCACGCACAAGGTGGATGAAGAAGTGGTGATTATCGCCACCACCAAGACCTCCACCGGCGGGCTCCGCCCCTACGCGGCGCAGGGCAGCCACATCGACGGCGAGTTCGCGGATCAGCGTCCCATGCACAAGAACATGGTTATGAACTCCAAGGACCCGCGGATTCCGGAGTACTACAACAATGTCTACAAGGAAGGCCTTGTCTTCCAGAACTATGAGCCGGGCATGTTCTCCATCCGCAACTCGATCTGCTACGAGGGCAGCAACATGGATCAGCTGGCCGACTGGGGCCTGCACCTGTCCATGTCGCCCATCAGCGAGCCGGACGGCTGGGCGAGCGCGCCTTCCGGCTCCAAAGAATTCACCATCTACTATGCCTGGGGACGCATCCGGCGCCCGGCGCTCATTCTGCAGCACGGCGGCAAGTACGATCAGGTCGCCGTCTATCCCTCCAAGGATGCCGCGGAGCCGCTCTATGTGCTGGATCGGGATGTCTACACCACCAACTGCCCCGACAGGATGCCGACCAAGAGCGGCGAAGTGGTGCACGTCGTGCGCGCGATGCGCGCGCTGGAGATCGCCGAGGACGGCACCTACGTCCGCATGTGGGCGAGCTGCGCCGTGAACTGCGACAACAGCGACTGCTGGTATCCGCGCTGGATCTTCGACAAGATCAAGGCCAACTTCGGGCCTCCGCCCGCCACCTCCATGGGCGCGGGACAGGATCCCGACCTGATCCTCAAGTGCGGCCAGGAGCAGTGGAGACAGTGCGCGCAGTGGCAGGCGAAGTCCATGCAGTACATGATGGACAACGAGGGTGTGGAAGTCATCTTCAGCCACTTCCACGGACCGGATATGGCCGGCCACGCCTACATGAAGTACCTCAAGAACCGTGAGAACTCCGTCTACGACGAATCCGTCGTGCGCGCCTGGCACGAGAACACCTACACCTGGAGCGACGAGTACATCGGATCCTTCCTCCCCTACATCGACAAGGGCTGGACGATCCTCCTGGTCAGCGACCACTCGCTGATCTGCCCGGAGCACGATCACCAGGAACTGGGCGAGAACGCCGCCATCAGCGTCGGCGTGATGAAACGCCTGGGCTACACCGTCCTCAAGAAGGATGAGAACGGAAAGGAGATAAACGAGATCGACTGGGATAAGACCCGGGCAGTCCAGACGCGCGCGAACAGTATCTATGTCAACCTCAAGGGCCGCGACAAGCACGGCATCGTGGATCCGGCGGACAAGTATGAGCTGGAGGAGCAGATCATCACCGACCTGTACGGGTACAAGGATCCCAAGACCGGCCACCGCATCGTGGCGCTCGCGCTGCACAACAAGGACGCGGTGCTGCTCGGGCTGGGCGGCCCGGACGCGGCGGACATCATCATGATGCTCCACGAGGATTACAACTTTGACCACGGCGAGTCCTTATCCACCGCCTGGGGGCACAACGACACCTCCGTCGGTCCCATCTTTGTGGCGGCCGGCCCCGGCGTAAAGCGGAACTACAAGATTCCGGGCTATGTGCGCGAGGTGGATGTGGCGCCGACGGCGGCCGTGCTCCTGGGCGTGGATATCCCGGCGGACTGCGAGGGCGCGCCGGCCTATCAGATTTTGACGGAGAAACTGTAGCCCCGCCGCGCCTTCGGGGCGATGGTTCCACAGAGACGCTTTTCCGGGAAACCGGTTTTGGATTCAACAGATCGCCGCAACTTGCGCAGCCGCAGCAAGCTTTGGAACATGTATCGTATCAGAGTATCCTTTGAACCCGTTCCGCAGCGCAAGATTTGCGCTGCGGGGCGGCGCAACATCCATCCTACCACAGTATCTATATCGCTCTATCTAAGATAGGAGATGTCTGTTTTATGGAGAAGAAGAAAGTTTCCATTATCCATTATATAATCGTGGCCCTGTTCTGCCTCTGCTTCCGCTTCATTCCGGGCGTCGCGGGCATCACCCCGCTGGGCATGGGCATCCTAGGCTCCTTTATCGGCGCGATCTACGGCTGGATCATGATCGATATGTTATGGCCCAGCCTGATGGCGCTCCTGGGCATCGGCCTCAGCATCGGCATGAATCAGATGCTGGCCGCGAGCTTCGGCAACCTGACCGTCGTCAGCTTGATCCTCTGTATGGGCGTCGTCGGCATCGCCATGAAGACCGGCGCCTTCAACTGGCTGGTTCAGCTCCTGCTGAACATCAAGTTCATGCGCGGCAAGGCTTGGCTCTGCATCTGGCTGATCTTCCTGATCGCCTGGTTCATGGGCGCGCACAACCCGATCATCATGTGCGTCATTTTCTGTGCATTCGTCAACAGCATGTTCAAAGAAATCGGCGTGCAGAAGAATGATAAGCTGGTCATCTTCACGTATCTGGGCCTCGCCTACTGCCTGATGATGGGCCAGATCCTGTTCCCCTTCTTCAGCACGGGCCTTGTCCTGATCAATTCCTACGGCGCCATGTTCCCGGACAACCCGATCGATATGATCTCGTACTTGATCTTCATGATTGTCATGGGCGTGACCATGGTCACCATCTACACCCTGCTGATGCGCTTCGTGTTCCGCGTGGATGCTTCCGCAGTCGCGAACTTTAAGCTTGGCGGCGGCGTGCCGAAGGCCAGCAGAGACCAGAAAATTGCTCTGGCCTTCTTCGTGGTCTTCATCGCTCTGAACATCCTGAACGCGCTGCCGCTCGGCGTCGTGACGGCCTTCCTCAACCAGTTCGGTCTGGTCGGCTTCTGCATTGTCCTGGCCTGCGCCGCGGCGCTCATTCCGGGCGAGAACGGCGCACCGCTGGCAAATCTGGAAGAACTGTTCCATATGTGCAACTGGGGTCAGATCACCATGGTCGGCTTCATCATGGTGCTGGCGTCCTACATGAACACGCCGGATACCGGCATCAGCACCGCGATGGCAGCACTGCTGCAGCCGTTCATGGCTCTGCCGCCGCTGGTCTTCATCGTTGTGGCGCTGGCCTTCGCCGCGATCCTGACGAACTTCGCCAACAACATGATCGTGGTTGTTCTGGTCATGCCGTTCCTGGTGAACTTCGGCATGCAGATCGGCATGGCGCCGACCGCGATGGTCGCGCTGCTGTTCCTGCTCGCGCAGTTCGCGATCGCGACACCTGCCGCATCGCCTGTCACGGCCGTCGCCTATTCGCAGGAGATGGCCGATCCCAGAAAACTGACCGTTGCCGCGGTCAAGATGGTTCCGCTGCTGTTCCTGTTCAGCATCCTGATCGGCTGGCCTGTATCGCAGCTCATCTTCTAAGGCAAAACGGCAAATCAACCTGCGGACATGCTGCGTGCGCGGCGATCTGTAAAGCGTAAAAAGCATGAGCGTTGTTCTGCAGAAGGAAGGGAAGCGCGATCGTTATTGAGAAATAATTATCGTGCTTCCCGTTTTTGTATCCCTGTTTGCGCTCTCCCGCCGCGGGGACGGCCCTGTGAGAAAGCCGGACAGAATCGATCGGACAAGAGTCGCGCAGACGGACAATCAAGAAAGGAGCGACGCATGATGCCAAATGAAAAATCTCTGCGGGTTGAGCGGCTGAAGCGCCGGGCGAAGTATTGCTGCTGCCGCTACTGCGGCGGCGAACTGCACGTGCGGCAGCTGGTTTTCCACTCTCAGGCGGCGGCGCGGATCGAACTATACTGCGACCAGTGCCAGAAAATCGAGTACGGCGTGGAAAAGGAGGCCTACGCCAGTGCGCGGGCCTTTGTGGAGGCGACGCAGTTCAACTTTTTCTCCGACCTGGAGGACAACGAGCAGCGCCTGCAGATGAACGTGGCCAAGGTGTGCAGCATCACAAGCTGGCAGCTGCGCTATCTGGGGCTCGCCGATGAGTCGGGACTGAAAGTTCCGGTGCACATCAGCGAGTCGGGGACGGAGCAGTGCACCATCGTGGAGGACGACCGGCTGGAGCAACTGTTGAAGGAGGCAGACCAATGGATGAACCAATCCTCTCAACAAGAGGACTAGGCTGCCAATCCGGGAACCGTTTCCTGCTGAAGGGGATCGATTGGGATATCACGGAGAAAAGCCGCTGGATCGTGCTGGGCATGAACGGCTGCGGCAAGACGACGCTCTTGAGTATCCTGGCGGGATACCAGGATTACACGCACGGCACGCTCCGCTATCGCGGCACGGACTACCGCGCGCTGGATATCCTGACGCTGCGGCAGAAGATGGGCTGGATCAGCAACTCCTTCTTCGACCGCATCTACCAGAACGAATCGGTGGAGGATCTGGTTCTCTCCGGCCTGAGCGGCACCCTCGGCCCGGAGGACGGCGTGATCCGCGACGGCCATGTGCGCAAGCTGAAGCGTCTCCTGACCACACTGGGCCTGGAGGACAAACTGGACGCCCCCTACAACTGGCTCTCCAAGGGAGAGCGGCAGAATATCCTGATCCTGCGCGCGCTCCTGACCCAGCCGGAAACACTGGTGCTGGATGAGCCGATGACGGGGCTGGACGTGGTCAGCAAGCAGAAGATGATGCGCTTCGTGCAGGGCGTGGCCCGGGAGCGGCTGCACACCATCCTCTATGTGACGCACCATTTCGAGGAGATCTCGCCTGATCTGTTCGACTACTGCCTGCTCCTGCGCCGCGGACAGGTATATCAGCAGGGGCCCACGGAGGATGTGATGACCTCGGAGGTCATCAGCCGTTTCTTGCGCCACCCGGTGGAGCTCTCCCGCTCCCGTGACGGCTACTACCGGCTGCGGTTCTTACAGGAAAAGCAGGTGATGACAGTATGACAACCTCATTGCGCGACGTCACCAGCGCGCAGATGGTCCACGCGCTGGCGGAGATGAACTGTTTCGAGCAGGATTGCGTGATCTACGGCTACGCCTGGCAGCGGGAGAACGGCAAGCGCATGTACAGTCTGAGCGAGGACGAGCTGCTGATACAGCAGTCCTTCGAGCGTCACCTGAAGGAGCACTGCTGCATGACGCCGGTCAGACAGTACAAGACCCGGGCGGTCATCAAGGAGGAGACGCAGGAGGATCTCTTCCTCTATCTCAAGCTGCAGCTGGCCAAAGAACTGCGGGATGCCTTCAACGACGTCTACTTTCGCTGCCTGGCCGAGCTGCAGCGCACGCCCGGCGACGCGCAGGCGGAGGAGATCCTTCTGCCGTGGCAGGCCGAGCTGGACGGATACTTTGAAGAGGATAAGATTCTCCTCTTCTCCGGCGCCGTCGACTACGCCTACGTGACGAAGCACCTGCCGGAATGGCGCTACCGGCAGCTGCAGAAGTGGATCAGCCAGACGAAAAAGCAGATGATCCGCCGGATGTATGTGCACGACCAGTTCGAGCGCACGTTTTACGGCGTGGTCTGCGTGCGGAGCGCCGGCTCCTCCGGGGACGCCGCGCCGCAGTACAGCCTTCTCTGCAACGCCAATGAGAAAACGCTGAACAACAAGGTCAAGGAGCTGGATCAGCAGGGCATCTCCCATACACCGGTCTACAAGAAGACGTACTGGTACGCCCGGAGCACCGATCTGCCCCGCGTCCGCCAAACCTTCGAGGCGGATCTGAAAGAGATCATGGACGAAACCTATCTGGCGCGTGTGATGCGCCTGCAGAAGCTGCCCAGCGCGATCCCCGGGGATCTGTGGCGGCAGTGCCTGCGCGAGGTGGAGGCGGGCTGCTCGGCGGAAGCCCTGGACGGCCTCCGCTACTGGGGGAGCCGCTGGAACATCACCGCGACCTGAAAGACAGCCGCCACGCGCCGAAACGGATTCCGCAGCCGCTTCGGGACACAAAAAAGAACCTTCCGCTACGGCTTTGCCGGGCGCTGCGCCCGCGCGCTCCGCTGTACCGGAAGGTTCTTTTTTCTGTTTCGTGCATGGCACTGCCGGGTTCTACGGAAGAAGGCCTCCCGAAAATTGCGCCCCCTCCTGCTCGATCTCCTCGTCCGGCAGGCGAAGGACCTCCCGCGCAGCCGGCCCGGCTTGCGAATCCGGCGCATCCTGCCGGAAATCCGTACCTGCCGCCTGCCCCGCCCGCGAAAACTGCGCCGCGGTCTGCTCTGCTTCCACGTTCGGCTTCGACTTGATCCGCATGAACTGCTGGATCACGATCTCCTCCACGGAGTCAAAGATCGTGTGCTGCGTCTCTTTGCGCCGCAAAATCAGATGGTAGTTGGGAAACGTGTGGTATTCAAACGGCCGCTCCACAAACTGCTCTCCCGCGAAGAAGTGCCGGAACAAAAGCTCCGACGTGAAACAGATGGTGTTGTTCTCCAGCATCAGCTGTTTGTGGATATCCGGATTGTTGTTGGCATAAGAGATGTACGCGTCCGTGCTCTTGCCGAAAAAATCGACCGGTAGGAGGCCGAAAATGCTTTTCGGCGCATGGCTGATATCCTCGAAGGACAGCGTCGCCTGCCGTGCCAGGGGGGATGCCGCAGAGAGGGCCGCGATGGAGCGATCCTCCAGAATCAGGCGGAAGGAAATCTTTTCCGTCTCCTGCGGAGGGAAGTTCTTTTCCAGATAGCGAAGGTTGATGGACCAGATGGCCAGATCGCAGGCCCCGCTGAGCAGCGCGGGGACGACCGCCTCGTTGGGCATCTCGCGGATGCGTAGCTTGGTTCCCGAGTATGCCTGGTTGAAGGCGTTGATGATGCGCGCCATGATATCCGAGACCAAGACGGAGGACGTGACCACGGAGATTTTCTTCGGCGGCGCGCCGCTCTCGGCTTCCTTCCCCAAATTTTGCAGCAGCTGCTGGTAAGCCTCGTTCATCTGCTGTGCGCATTGGAGCACATACTTCCCCTCCGGTGTGAAGGAGACGCCGTTCTTGGAGCGGTAGAAAATCTTCGTGTTCAGCTCCTTCTCCAGCTGTTTGATGCTGTAGGATACGCTCTGCTGCGTGGTATAATGGCGTTCCGCCGTCTGGTTGAAAGAATGGGTCTGCGCCAAATCTAAAATCAGTTGCAGTTGGTCTAAACGCATGGGATCCCCTCGCTTGTACGAACTTTCTGCTCAAAGGAAATTTGCATTGTACAAACCCTATCAGCCGCCTATCATTTTATTTTAGCATAAAAATTTCTTTATTGCTACTATTTTCTTTATTTCTCTTCGCAGATTTCGGGAAAGTTCTACAAACCTGCGTCATACAAAAAGAAGGTCTGCCGTTTCCCGGACAGACCCTCTCTCCAGTTTATCCGCACCCCGTGCGCGCGGATCCTTGCGGCGCGCCGTGCGTCAGTTCTGCACCGTGACGCTGCCGGAACGGGCAACTTCCCGCCCGGAACCGCGATCGGCGCAGATAAGCATGTAGGTGTAGGACTGACCGGCCTCGGCGGAGCTGTCGATAAAGCCGGTGCCGGTGATGACGGTGTCTTTGCCGATCTGCACGCCGTCGCGGAACACATAGTACTGGTAGTCGCCGCTGCCCGGCGCGTTCCAGGTCAGGACAACGCTGCTGCCGTCACTGCTGCCGCTCAGCGTGAGACTGCCCGCCTGCTGCGGCTGTTGCGCCGACTCGGAATTGGCCGGCTCGGACGGCGCCGACGGCTGCTCCGATGCCGGCGGCGCGCTCGGATTGCCTTGCGCCTGCTCCGGCGTCACCTGGTAGGCGAAGGACATGACGTCCGAAACCCCCAGCTGCTCCGATGTCCCCGCGTCGGTGGCCACAATGCGGTAGTAATTCGTCGCGCCGCTCACCGGGGCGCTGTCGGTGTAGCTGGTGGACTGGGTGGCGTCCAGTGTGTCGTCATCTCGGAAGTCCAGCGAGGTGGCGCGGTGAATCACGTAGAGCACGTTCTCCGCCGGCGCGGTGGTGCCGTCCTCCAGCGTCCGCGTCGCGGGCGTCCACTGCAGCTGCGCGGCGCGCAGCGTATTGTTCGCATTGTTGTAATCGCCGCGCCCCGAGAGATGCATGCTGACCGCGCCGGCCGCAGGCTGTCCCGTGTGCACCGTGCACTCCGAGCGGATCTCTAGGTTGGCATCCGCCGGGACAAGTCCCTCGATGGGCACCCAGGCCTCCTTCCGCACCAGCGCCACCTTCTTTTGGGCGGGGCCCGGGCAGCTGGCCGTCATCCGCTGCCCGGATACCGGGCAGACATCGACTTCCTGCCAGACATCGGAGGTTCCGCGCGGCACATTCTTGCTGTTGAACAGCTCCGAGGAGATATACTGCGACGGCGTCAGCGCGCTGGGCCGCAGCCCCGACTTGGTGTCGATGGAAACACTGACGATGCCGGACGGCTGTACAAAGTTCTCTGCCGGCAGGTTCTGATGCAGCGGCGTCAGAACCTTGTTGAAGATCGGGGCGCAGACGGTGCCGCCGAAGGCGTTGGAACCCAGCTTCTTGGGCGTGTCGTAGCCCACCCAGACGACGCCCACATATTGCCGTGTGTATCCCGCGAACCAGGCGTCCTTGTTGTCGGACGTGGTGCCGGTCTTGCCGGCGGTCTGGTGCCCCCGGATGTTGGCGGCGGAGCCTGTGCCGCTGCTGGCGGCATCCCGGAGGCAGCTGGTCAGCAGGTAGGCGCTCTGCTCACTCATGATGACTTTCTTCTCCACATCCAGCTCCCAGACTGTCTTCCCTTTCTGATCCGTGATCTTGGTGATCGCGTAGGGCTTGATGTAGACCCCGCCGTTGGCAAACGCGCCGTAGGCGCCCGCCATCTCCAGCGGGGAGACGCCGACGGTGACACCGCCCAGCGCCGTGGACAGGTTGCGGTCCGAATCGGTCAGCTTGGAGAAATCCATCTGTTTGATGAAGTTGTAGCACTTGTCGATCCCGGTCATATCCATGGTCTTGACCGCGACCACGTTCAGCGAGGAGACAATGCCCTTGCGGATGGTGGTCAGACCGCTGTAGGTGCGGTTGCTGTTCTTAAAGACATGCCCGTTGTAGTCCTTGGGATAGTCGTCCACCACGGTGCCCGGCCCGTAACCCGCCTCAAACGCGGGCGCGTAGACCGCGATCGGCTTGAAGGAGGAGCCTGGCTGCCGGAACGCCTGGGTGGCCCGGTTCAGCTCGCGGGCGTTCTTCTGATGGCGCCCGCCCACGACGCCGCGGATAGCGCCTGTCTCAGGATCCGTGACGATCATCGCGGACTGCACATTCGCGTTGGGGAAGTTGCCGTCGTTGCTGTAAACGTCCTCGATCTGCTTCTGCACAGTCTGATCCATGGTCGAATAGATGGTGTACCCGCCGGTGTAGAGCTGCTTGGCATCCTCCTCGCTCAGATCCAGCACTTCCAGCGCTTCCTCGATGACATGGTCGATAAAGGACTGATAGAGCAGCGTGCCCTCACTCTCCTTGGCGGTGACCCGCACCTCGGAGAGCTCAATCGGCATCGCCTTGTACTGCTCCGCCTCCTCCTCTGTGATAAAATCGCAGTCCGCCATCTGATCCAGCACCAGATTGCGCCGCGTGAGAGCGTTGTCCGGGAACTGGATGGGGGACCAGCGGGACGGATTCTGGATGCAGCCGGCGAGCATGGCCGCCTCCGGAACGGAAAGCTCGTTGGCGTGCTTGGCGAAGAAATACTCCGCCGCGGCTTCGATGCCGTAGGCACCGCCGCCAAAGTAGGCGCGGTTCAGATAATGCGTGAGGATCTCGTCCTTGCTGCACTGTTTCTCCAGCTTGACAGCCAGAATCGCCTCCTTGATCTTGCGCTCGTAACCCTTGTCATCCGGGCCGAGGAAGGTCAGCCGCACCAGCTGCTGGGTGATCGTGCTGCCGCCCTGCACGATGGTGCCGGCGCGCAGGTTGGCCACGAAGGCCCCGGCGATGCGGATCGGATCGACACCGTTGTGGCTGCGGAACCGCTGATCCTCGATCGCGATCAATGCGTTCACCGCATTGGGCGAGATCTCATCATACTCCACAGGCACACGGTTTTCGTCCGTGTGGAGATCACCCACCTGCACGCCGTCCTTGTCGAGGATGACGGTGGTGACGGCATAGGTGTCCAGATCGGCGCTGTCGAGATCGGGCAGTTCCCTGGATACACTGAAAAAAACGCCTGCAACCATGCCGCAGCCCACGATAACGCAGACGAGTATCACCGCCAGGAAGATGCGGAGCCAATGGATTTTATACTTTTTCTTTTTCTTGTTGGATGGAGCAGCGTGCCGGCCTTCGTAGGCGCCTTGCTTCTTACCGTCGCTCATTCGGAAAACCTCCTTCTGTATTGTCCCATTATACCACACCCGCGGGGAATAGGCAAAACTTTTAGTTGAAAATTGCCGCATCGGGTCGGGGTCAGGGAGATTCCGCGGAAAAATTTCGGACGCCAATCCGATTGCACCGGCATGGCAACGATGGTATAATAGAACCGTCGGACACCGTGTATCCTTGATCTGTACTTTTGGGAGGTTATTCTCATGCAAACCAAGCAAGCATCCCCCGCACGCTTCCGCGCGCACGCGCCGCGGCTTCTGTTTGTGCTCGCGCTCGCGCTGATGCTCTTCCTGTGCGCTCTGCCCGCCCAGGCGGCGTCCTTCCTCGATGTGCCCGCCGACCACTGGGCCGCCGCCGACATCGAGGAGCTGCGCGCGCTCGGCATCTCCGACGGAGTGGGCGACGGCAGGTTCGGCGTGGGCGAGACGCTCACCCGCGCGCAGTTCGCCGCCTTCCTCGCCAAACTGGAGGGCTACGACGAGCCGTCGCCGCAAGCCTACAGCGACAACACCGATCCCGGGGCCTGGTACTACAGCACACTGAACGCCATGGCGGCGCACCGCGTCACTTCGCCGGAGGGCGCTTTCCGCCCGGACGAGCCGATCACCCGCGCCGAGATGGCGGAGTTCCTGACCGGCGCTTTGGGTTTCTATGATCTGGGCAATCAGCTGAACCAGATCGCCTGCCCCTTCTCCGATGTGCAGAGCCGAAAGGGCTGCATCACGCTCGCCAGCGACATCGGTCTCATGGGCGGTATGGGCGGCGGAACCTTCGCGCCCGACGCAACCGCCACCCGGGAGCAGGCTGCCGCCACGCTGGTGCGTCTCTACCACCTGGGTGAACGGCAGCTGCAGGAACTCCATGGGTTCTACGCGATCTCCTCCGCATCCCAGAGCAGCTTCCTCACGCAGCTGGACAGCACCGGCTTCGGCTGGGCACGGCTCACGCTGCGGGACGGCCACGCGCTGGTCAGCACGACCGTGGCGGACGGCAACGAATACTTTATCCCCGACGGATTCACCGCGCCTGTGGCGCAGGCCCGGCAGCACGGTAAGGCGCTGCTGTCCGTCTACGCCGACAACAACAGCGGCCTTCTGACACAGCTGCTCGGCGATCCCGCGCTGCGCGGCGAGGCGGTGCAGCAGGTGGTCACGGAGATGAACGGCGCAGGCCGCGACGGGGAGACGGTGCGTTTTGACGGCGTCGTCATCGACTTTGAATCCCTGCGCGCCGCCGAAAAGTCCTCCTTCACGGCCTTTCTGCAGGAACTGCGCTCTGCCATGGGCACACGTCCGCTCTACGTGACCGTGCATCCCGTGCTCAGCGGATCCGCCTACTATGACGGCTACGACTACGCCGCCATCGGCGCGCTTGCCGACCGCGTGATCCTCATGGCCTACGATTACGATGCGCGCGCCCTGACAGAGACGGAGATGGCCCAGGGCTACACCATGACGCCGCTCACGCCGCTGAACCAGGTTTACACGTCCATCCGCGCCTGCCTGAACGGCGGCATTCCCGCGCAGAAACTGCTGCTGGGCCTCTCGCCCAACACGTCCCAGTGGAAGCTGCAGAACGGCGCCGTGCTGAACAGCACCCCCTACCGGCCCGCCTACGACGCCGTCGCGGCGCGGCTGGCCACCGGCTGCAGCGTCGACTACCCCAACTACAGCTACAATCCCTGCGCCCGCTACTTCGACGAGCGGGACGGCACGGAAAATGTTCTCTGGTTTGAGAACGCGCAGTCCGTGACGGCCAAAGCGGAGCTGGCACGGCTGCTCGGCCTGGAGGGGCTCTCCGTCTGGCGCCTGGGAACCATTCCCACCGACGCCTCACAGGGCCTCGATATCTGGAGCGCAATCTCCTCCGCCGTCCGCTGACTGCGCGAACGGCAAGCGGGAAAAGCCCCGCCGGTTCGATAAACCGGCGGGGCTTTTCCCGCGGGGAGGAAGATGGATGGAAATCACCGGGCGTTACAGCCGCTGCAGAGCCGCCTTGAGCTCCTCGATGGCGATCATCTGCGCCTTGTCGTAGGTGTACCCTTTTGGCCGAATGAGGAAGGTTTCCAGCCGCATATTCTCCCGGATGGGCAGAATCTTGAATCCACTGATGTCGAAGTCCTCCGCGTGGATCAGGAGTTCCGTGGCAAAGCTCACGCCCGCCCCCTCCAGGATGGCGCTCCGCTGCATCGCCGTATTGTTGGAGTTGAGCAGCACCTTGGCGTTGACCCCGTAATCCCGCAGCATGATATCGGCAATGTGGTACCCTTCTCCCCAGACGACCGGGTACTTCAGCAGTTCCCGCAGACGGATGCTCTCGCGCTTGGCAAGCGGGCCGTTCTCCGCCACACAGGCGACCAGGGTATCGCGGAACAAGAACTCCCACTCCAGCCAGTCGGCCATCTCCTCCAGCATACAACTGCCGCAGTTGTGGTTGACTGTCTGGATCAGGGCCACCGGGCGCTCCCCCTCCTGCAGCCGCCGCAGCACCTCCGCAGTCAGAAACTCCTCCACGACCACATGCAGCTTGGGATAGCGCCGGCGCATGCCCGAGAGAAAACGAACCCCCACCACATGGCTCACATAATTGCTCTGATAGATCTGCACTTCCCCGTGCAGACTGCCATCTGCCACAACGCGGGTCGATTCGTAGAGATCCTGGTAGTCGCGCACAATCCTGCTTGCCTTCTCCACAAAGGCTCTCCCCACCTCGGTTAACTGCACCCCCTTGTGGGAGCGCAGCAGCAGCACGACGCCCAGCTCCTGCTCGAGTTTGTTGATCGCCTTGCTGATGGTCTGCTGCGTCACGTACAGGTTCTCGGCGGCGACAGTGATGGAGTTCGTTTTCGCCACCATGCAGACATACTGCAATTGCTCGATATTCACTTCCATCCCTCCTTCGCATCAGTAGATATTGCCCTTGGCAACAGCGGGAAGATCCATGCAAATAAAGACAGGCAGCCCGTAATTAGACCGCCTTTCTGCATCTTCGATAAATACGCATGACCACCAAATCGCCGTAACCATCCTTTGTAATAAAAAGCGGCTCACGTTTTGCATGGCAACGCTCGAAAATTTCTGTGGTATTTCTGAGGTCGGTCATTGGTCGGATCATTGGCTTTTTACGCGTCTCCCCTCTTGTGCGTTATTATGGCAGAATTATGCGCAAAACACAAGTGCCTAACAATACTGACCGGCTGCGATTTGTGCGCCGATTCTTTAAGTTTACCAAAATGCTTATGAGAGTGCACAGTTCATACAGCACCCCGCCTAATTTTAAATGGCAGGAAAACCGCTCCACAGAGCGATTTTTTTCCTGCCATTCCTGCTACTCCGGTGTTGCCCTATTCCCCGAAGCGCTGCCGGACTTCTTCTACGGATAACTTTTCAACCGACACAAGCTTCTGTGTGGTCAGGTCGAGTGTGACCAGGCAGTTCTGCACGCCTGTCCAGTTCCGCCCCGATAACGTATCGGGTGCAGGCGCGGGATTTGTCAGATAAACGAAGGGAACGGTCACCTTGTCCCCGTCCTTTTCGATATCATATTGTACATCTTCTATTTTTTCCCAAGGCTCGCTCCAAAATTGATTGATTTTTGCCGGCATGGTGTAACCCTCAAATTTTGGGAAAAAATAGTTGCGGAACTCCATATCGAACTGGATCACCGGGTGTCCTTTCACTTTGATGTTGAGTAAGAAGGTCGGATCCTCCTGGAGTTTATAGTATTCTGCATAACCGTCCGGGAAATAAGTATATTGCCGTTCTATTGATGCGGCATGTGGCGTTCTCTCCCATTCCGGGTATAGGTAGTCGATCTCCGGCCGGATGGCATCCCGCGAGTCGATGACAAGACCGTTTTGCGCATCCCATCTGTAATCCCAGCCAAAAACGTTATGTGCATACTCCCATGTGAGCGGAAAATAGAGCACATCGCGGAATTGCAGCACCGGGTAGGGCAGATCCCTGTTTGGCACGGCGCGAGGTTCCACGCGATCCACCACATAAACCTGGCAGTCCGGAATCTGAACCGTGCAGTGCGCGGTATTCCTACGGGCCGTTTTCTCCATGGACAACACCTTGGTGCGAACCGTTTCTTTAGCGATATAATAGCCGCCGGCCGTTTCGCTCCAGCGGCAGGAGATCCCCAGAAATTCCTGATACGGTTCAACTGGGAGATAGGTGATATCCCGGTAAAGCAGCAGAGGATATTTTGCTGATTCTGAAACGACGGGCGTCCCATTGAATGTAACCGGCGCCGTCACGAGATCCGCTCTGTCCGTCGCGGCATAACAAGGGATGGTTATCCCCCACACGGCTAGAAAAATCAGCGCGAGCCATATAATTTTTTTGCGCACAGCAATGGCCTCCTTCCCTTTATCTCAGATTAAATGTAATAGTGACATCTTCACTATCCCATTGCGTAGAATGATTCACTTGTACCATAGATCTACTTCCAGGAACTTCAGAAATGCCGAACACCCCACAACGATTGCTGTTTGTATTCGAAGCATTCATTTTGCTATATCCAGTACTATTGTAAATGTAGGATTGACTGAATCCTCCATTTGAAATCTTACATCCGGAAGTGAATGTTTTGTTGTTATTGCAAAATGAAATCTGCTTGTTAAAAATCATCCTATCTTTGGAAACACCGGACATTTGATACATCGTATCAAACAAAACATTGCTGAAGTTATTTGCGTCGAGGATTCTGCAACGTAGGACACCATTTTTTTCAACATTGATATTAAAATAAATTTGCTCTCCATCGCTCTTATGGATGTTTGTCCCGTCTCCATTGACCACGGGAGTAAAAGTCGTTACCCAACTATACATCCCGCCACGAACACCAAAATCCATACAATTACCTGTATTCGTATAAACAGTATAAAAGACATATGCAATATCTTGCAAATTGGTGATATTTCTCTTAGGTAATGTTGCATAGGAAGTGGCCTGATTATACCCTGTTACAGACATTCCTTCATAGCCTACGCCGTCATCGTTGTTCCTATCTTGCGCCATTGGGGAAACTCTTTCCGCCTCTAGTATGATCCTGCTGGGTGTGCTCAGTAGTCCATTGATATACGCTTCAATCTGTTCCTCCGAAAAATTATTGGCTTCAGCAGCATTTTTCAGGGCCAAAATATCCTCATTTAAAATACCCGTGTATAACTGGTCGGTCTCGTAGTATTGGGTTTCAAGGATAGATTCAATAGGAATTCCATATTGGTTTAAAAAATCGATTGCTTCGACACTCAAAGACAGATCATTTAATTCCTCTTTTATAAATTGTTTTTTTCACTTTGCATCGTTTTGTCCATGGCAAACGCAACGAAATTTGTGCCCACAAGCACCGTGACAAGGAAAGCTATGAAAAAGGCTTTCTTGAAACTACGATATATACTGTTCTCCCCCTTCTTTTGCGTTATGCGTTTGTGTTATGCGAGATATGACATCCCTGATTTTCCGTCTGTCTCACCGGAAAAAACGGATCCTCCTGTCCGTTCCGCCGTATTGTTCAGGATTATCGTTCATCCACCATGGCGGCAGAACCGCGCCGATCGCCTGTCGCGAGTTGTATTCGCAGCGCAGGGCGTAGAACCAGAAACTGTCCACAAAGTAATCCCCTCTCAGCACCACTAGGAAGGCCAGGAGAGCAACGCCCCCGCGTGAATTTCGATTTGCAAATAGATGTTATGCCCTTACCGCCCTACCTCTGTGCGTCATCGTAGGCACTAGGACAGTTTTTAACAAAAAGCTATATCACCTAGGTTGCATATATAAATACAGCGATTCAAAATGCTTTTATCACAAGGCCTCCTTCTTGCATGCCTTCTACGCATACGCTGTCCGACGCACCTCTCTTTGCGCGTTTATGCCTTTTTGCTCCTGTGTGGTGCGAGCCCTTTGTTGCCTCCGGCCGGAGAATTTTGATGTCTAAAATGAGTATACAAAAAGCGCAATGCCTTGTCAACAGAACGGTCTCCGCTTGTACCGATTCTGCGCTTGCACGCAACATCGGATTGTCCGTGCCGCGCAAACGGGCGCACAAAAAACCTCCCGCCACGCAGTCGTCCGCGCGGCGGGAGGTGTCCCGTCCTGCAAAACCTTGTCTGTCCTGAAAATTTTGATGCTGCACTCCGCCTCTCCGGGAAAGACGCCGCTATACTGTGCTTCAGACCCGCGTCCATCCCGAAGATCCCGGTGCTGTCACTGTTTCACGATCGTGATCTGACCGTTGTCGAATGTGACGCTCGCCCCGATGGCCTCCGCGGCAGCGCGCAGCGGCAGCATCGTGCGGTTGTCCACAATGACGGCCTGGGTATCGATAGCCTGCGCTTCGCCGTTCACTGTCATCTCGGCGGAGCCGATCTTGAAGACCACGGTGTCATCGCCGGAAGTGACCGTCACGGTCTTGTCATCCGCATTCCAGTCCACCTTGGCGCCCAGGGCCTGACCCACATACTTCACCGGAACCATGGTGCGGCTGTTCTTGTCCACATAGGGCGCCGTATCCATCGTATGGCCGCCGCCGTAGTTGATGTATTCCGTGCTGCCGACCGCCATTTTGACGGTGTTCAGGTCAGCGCCGTCCAGCACCGCGCGATCCATCAGGAGTTCGCCCTTCTGCACACCGGCGGTCTTGTTCAGCTCGTACTCGCCCGTCACGCCATAGTACGGGTCGAGACGTTCCGCACGGTAGCAGTTCGTATTCACGTGCATCTCATCGATGACTTTGTCATCCTTTAATTCAATAACCGTCGCATACGCCGAGTCAAAGCGCATCATCTGTCCGGCGCTGTTGGAGCCGCCGAAGTCGATCAGATAATGGTTCGGCCCCAGATAGTCCACATCGCAGATGTAGGTGGAGTAGAGCTCCATGCCGCGCTCTTTGCCGTACTGCCACAGCTGCTCTACCGTGCCGGCGTCCAGGTCATAGTGATAGATCACCGCGCGGCTGTAGTTGGTGGCAAGGGCCTCCGGATCGTTCGGATTGGACTGGCGGATCGCCTGCGCAGCCTGTTCATCCGCCGGGGTAATCATATTCGCCTCGACCTTGGAGCGGCCGTCGCCGTTGTCAAAGACAAAGATGTCGCCGTTTGGCAGCAGGCTCACCGCGTGCTGGCCATAGGTGTACTCAAAGGGCACATTCTCAATCTGGAAGTACGGATCCTCCGGATTGTGCCAATCGATGGCGGCGCCGCTGGGATTCAGCTCCTTGTTGTTCTTCCACCACTCGTCCACCGTCACCACAGTGCCGTCCTCCTGAGTGATCACAGGCGTCAGGCGCGCAGCCTTCATGGAATCTTTGTACTCGGCGTCATCTTCCGCAATGATGGCCTCGATCTCGTTCGTGCTCAGATTCAAGAGATACAGCCCATCGTTCTGGCGGGCGCTGAACCAGATCGCATCCTGCCCGGGAATCTGGACGATGGAGTTGACGTGCGCCCAGTCCTCTTTGTTGTAGTTGTAGTACGGATTGGCCGCATACTCGGTCAGATCCATGCTGTCCTTGAGCCACCAGTCACGGACCACTTTGCCCGTATCCTGATCCAACTCTATAAAATAATCCTCGGAAGTGTTGCCGTTGGGCAGTTCCGCATCGACGAGCCAGTTCCCGTTCTCCAGCTGGAGGAATTCATGATGGCTGCCGGTGACCAGATAGCGCTGGTAGATCTTGCCCATCATATCCACCTCCATAAAACCGGTGGTGTAGTACACGCCGTGCAGCACATTGTTGTCCTCCATGGCGATATGGCCGTTGGGCAGATCATAGATTTTGCCCATGCCGCTTTTCGTGAAGATCGCGCGGTAGTTGCCGTTGAAGTCGTAAGCCACGACCAGACTCGGCGCGCCGAACACATAGGAGACGAATGTCAGTCCCTTTTGAATGTCTGCGTTGCCTTTCTCAAAGGTTGTGGTCGAGGCCGCAGTCTGATAGCCTTCCGGGACCTTGGTTCGGATGGCGACCTGGAAGGTTTCCGCCTTGCCGGCCTCGTCCGTCACCGTCAGCGTGACGGTGTTCTCCCCGTCGTACAGGGCATATACCGGAACGTAGTGCTCCTTGCTGAACTGGTCGAAATCAAAGCGGAACGTGCTCTCCGCGTCATAGTCACCGCTCTTGTCCTCCGGCACCTCCACCTGCACACTGACCTTGGTCGCCGCGTCAGTCTTGAACATCACCAGCGCGGACAGCGGGTTGTTGCCATAGGGGTCCACTTCCACATAGGGATCGGCGGCCGTGTAGTTTCCGGCCTGGAAGGTTTCCTCCATGGCCTTTTCCTTGTCACTCTGCGCCTGAATCCAGGAATCGTCGGAAAACTTCGCTTGTTGCTCCGCCGTGATGTGTGTCGAGTCTGCAGCGAAGGCCGGCGCCGGCAGCCCCAGTCCGAGGGTGGCGAACGCCGTCAGGGTGACCACGACCAGCCCCTTCTTCCACTTCTCCTTGCTCCTCATATCTACATCTCCCCTTTGAAAATAATGAAAATTTGTTTGGCAGACAGGCTCTGCTCCTGTATAGTATAGCATCTTTTCCTTGCTCTCAACTTATTGCTCTTGTATATAGCGGGTATTCAAGTTTCCTGTGACGGCATCTCCATTGGCATCCCGCCCTGCCTCCGCACCCGGGAGCGCCGCAGCGATTGACATGCCGAAAAGGGCTATGCTATAATGGACGCGTTCTTCCGCGCGCCCGCAACGCGCCCGAGCCGCAGGATCCCGGGCGGCAGCGGTCCGCGGCTGTGATTTCTCCAAGGAGTGTGTTCGATATGTCCAATTCCACTTCCGCCGCGCCGCGGCGCGGCTTTGACTTTTGGTGGCGGCTTCTGCGCCCCCACACCCTGACGGCCTCGCTGACTTCGGTTCTGGTCGGAACCGCCTGCGCGCTGGCGAGCAGCGGGAAGTTTCGTCTGGATCTCTTTCTGGCGATGCTCATCGCCAGCTGCGCCATCCAGGTTGCCACGAACCTCTTCAATGAATACTACGACTACGTGCGGGGCCTGGACACCAAAGACTCCGTGGGCATCGGCGGCACGATCGTCCAGGACGGCGCCTCTCCCGGCTTTGTCCTGCGTCTGGCACTGTGCTTTTACGCGCTTGCCGCCATCCTGGGCATCTACATCTGCGCCATGAGCAGCTGGTATCTGCTGCTCGTGGGCGGGTTCTGCATGCTGATGGGGTATCTCTACACCGGCGGGCCCTTCCCCATCGCCGCCACGCCTTTCGGCGAACTGTTTGCCGGCGGCTTTCTGGGCAGTGTGGTCATCTGCATCTCCGACTTTATCCAGACGGGCGTCCTCAGCTGGCACACGGTGACGCTCTCGCTCCCCACGGCGGTGCTCGTCGGCCTGATCCTGACGGGCAACAATCTGCGGGACCGCGTGTCCGACGCGGCGGGCGGCCGCCGCACGCTGGTCATCCTGCTGGGACATGCGCGGTCGGTAAAGTTTTTGGAGGTGATGTTCCTTTTCTGCTATCTGTGGCTCGCGGAGCTGATCCTCCTAGAGGGGCACAGCATCTTCCTTCTGCTGGCGCTGATCAGCGTTCCCAAGGCGGTCGCCGCCGTGCGCGGGTTCCGCGATCCCGATCAGACACCGAAGCAGATGATGCCCGCCATGGTATGCATCTCCAAGACCAACACGCTCTACGGCGCGGGCCTATCCTGCGGGCTTTTCCTGGAATGGCTTCTGCCGCTGCTCTTCGCCTGAATCGGGCAGCCCGACCGCGCGGGGAGCCGGCGTAAAAGTCCGCGCTTGTTGTGGATCCTCCTCTGCGGAAACAAAAAGGCGTGCCGGGAAAGTCGTCTGCGCTCTCCGGCACGCTTTTTTGCCAGGCGGCGGAATCTCATTCCGCCGCTCTTGTACTGTTTTGGATTCGGCCGCCGTATCCGCTCAGATCTTGAACAGCAGATCGCCGTACGTCGGGAACGGCCAGTACTCCTCGCCCACCAGAATTTCCAGCTCATCCGCCACGGCGCGCAGCTCCTGCATGGCCGGGAAGATGTTGTCCTTGTAAAACTGGGCGCGGTCCTCAATGTTCTCCTCGTGCTCCTTGGTCGCCAGCACCACCGCGTTCAGCTCCTCCGTCCGCTTATAGAGCGATGCGGAGAGCGGGGCGATCCGCTGGATCAGGCTCTCCTGCATGGAGCAGTCGGTCCCCGCCACAGCGCCTTTGATGGACGTGACGGTATCGCTCAGTTCTTTCAGATAAGCGGAGACGGCGGGGATGATCTCCTTGCGGGACATGTCCAGCATCGTCAGCGCCTCGATATGCAGCACCTTGCAGTAGTTGTCCAGCAGAATCTCACAGCGCGAGTGCAGTTCCTCTGCCGAGTAGATGCCGTGCTTGGTCAGCAGCGTGATGTTCTTCTCATCCACCAGATAGGGGACTGCATCCACCGTGGTCTTGAGGTTGAGCAGCCCGCGGCGCTCGGCTTCGAGCACCCATTCGTCGGAGTAGTTGTTGCCGTTGAAGATGATGCGCTTATGTTTCTCGGTGATGTCGCGGATCAGTTCCTTGGCACGCGCCTGCACATCGTCGGCTTTCTCCAGTTCATCGGCGATGGTGCCCACGGCATCCGCCACGATGGTGTTCAGCACCGTGTTGGCCCCGGAGATGGAGGATGCCGAGCCGAGCATCCGGAACTCAAATTTGTTGCCTGTGAAGGCAAACGGCGAGGTCCGGTTGCGGTCGGTGGTGTCCTTCTGGAAACTCGGCAGCACGGTCACGCCGGTCTCCATCTGCTTGGCGGTGGGCGGCACGTACTCGATGCCCTGCTCGTAGCACTCGAGAATATCCGTCAGCTCATCGCCCAGAAAGATCGAGATGATGGCCGGCGGCGCTTCGTTAGCTCCGAGCCGGTGATCGTTGCCCGCCGTGGCCACCGAGACGCGCAGCAGATCCTGATAGTCGTCCACCGCGGCGATGACCGCCACCAAAAACAGCAGGAACTGGATGTTCTCGGCGGGTTTTTTCCCGGGGCTCAGCAGATTCTCGCCGGTATCGGTGGACATGGACCAATTGTTGTGCTTGCCGGATCCGTTGACGCCGGCGAAAGGTTTCTCGTGGAGCAGGCAGGAGAGATCGTGCCTGCGCGCCACGTCCTTCAGCGTCTCCATGGTCAGCTGATTGTGGTCGGTCGCCAGGTTGGTGGTGCTGAAGATAGGCGCCAGCTCATGCTGCGCCGGGGCGACCTCGTTGTGCTCCGTCTTGGCCAGCACGCCCAGTTTCCACAATTCCTGGTTCAAATCCTCCATAAACGCCGTGATGCGCGGTTTGATGGCGCCGAAATAGTGATCCTCCAGTTCCTGCCCCTTGGGCGGCTTGGCGCCAAAGAGCGTGCGGCCCGCGAATAGGATATCCTTGCGCTTGTAGGAGATGGCACGGTCCACAAGGAAGTATTCCTGCTCCGGACCCACTGTTGTGACAACCTGTGTCACGTCCGTCTTGCCCAGGAGATGCAGGAGGCGCACCGCCTCCCTGCTCAGGAGTTCCATAGAGCGCAGGAGCGGCGTCTTTTTGTCCAGAATCTCGCCGCTGTAGGAGCAGAACACCGTGGGAATGTAGAGCGTGTGATCTTTGACAAAGGCATAGGACGTCGGATCCCACGCAGTGTAGCCGCGCGCTTCAAATGTGGCCCGCAGTCCGCCGGACGGGAAACTGGAGGCGTCCGGCTCACCCTTGATGAGTTCCTTGCCGGAGAAATCCATCATCACACGGCCGCCGGGCGCCGGCGTGATAAAGCTGTCGTGTTTCTCCGCGGTGACCCCTGTCATGGGCTGGAACCAGTGGGTAAAGTGGGTCGCGCCCCGCTCCATCGCCCAATCCATCATGGCGTTGGCAACCACATCGGCCACCGTGGGATCCAGGGCCTCACCCTTGTAGATGGTATCCTTCAGCTTGAGATACACATCCTTGGGCAGTCTCGCCTTCATGGCGGTGTCATTGAATACCATGCTGCCAAACAGTTCAGGGACGTCGATCGTATCCATGCGAATAACCTCCTGTGTGCCGCAGAGCGGCGCGTAATATGGGACACAACATGAAAAAGGGCGCTGTAAGTGTGTGCACTCACAGCGCCTTTGCTGTCTCCGATGGTTTTAGTATAGAGAAGAAGCGGCGCGCTTGTCAACTGTTTTTTTTCGATAATACTGTATGCAATTTCTTGTGGCGGGAGGCAGCCGGATCCGGAAAACTGCCGGTCTTTTCCGCGCTCTTGTCTGTGTAAGGCCTCCTGTTCTTTTTCACTGGCAAGTGTCGAAATCCAGAATCGCGCGCGAAAAATTTTTTCCGGATTGGGAAAAAATACTGGACATCCGTTCCGCCCCGTGCTATACTGTTAAAGCTGGCTGAGGAGAGATGGCCGAGCGGCCGAAGGCGCTCCCCTGCTAAGGGAGTATGCGGGTCAAACTGCATCGTGGGTTCAAATCCCACTCTCTCCGTTTCTTTATGCGCCAATAGCTCAGTTGGATAGAGTGCATGGCTACGAACCATGAGGTCGGGGGTTCGAATCCCTCTTGGCGCACCAAGCTGCATCTCCGCGCGGGATGCGGCTTTTTCTTTTGCCCGAAAGGCGCTTGCTGTCATGCCTATCCCCTCGGTACAGATACCGCTTCCCTCTCAGACACAACAGAAGTCCGCGGCCGGCATTAAGCCCCCGCGGACTTCCCGCAGTTGTTCCTCTTTTTGCCCTCCCCGCATGCCGCGATCCTAGGAGAGCGCGATGACATCCAGATCGTCCGGCATGAAGACCGGCCCCGCAAAGCAGCGCTTTGCCTCCTCGATGTATGCCTGCTTGCGGTGCGCCAGGTCGTTGTCCGCCGTATGGTGGAGGATCAGCGCACCGGCCTCCAACGCCGCGGCGTTCCGCGCCGCATCCAGCACCGTGCTGTGGCTGATCCGGTGCGGGTGAAACCGCTCCGCCTCCGCCTCCAGGCACATGGCCTCGTGCATCAGGTAGTCCGCGCGCGCCGCGTACGGCGCGGCGGCCGAGCTGTACGGCTCGTCGCCCAGATAGGTCAGGCGGCGGCCTCCTCGGAGCGTGATCGCCAGCCCGAACTGCTGCGTCTTGTGACTCCCCGTGTCGAAAAACGTCGTCCGCCGCCCCAGAATCTCCGCCTGGTATCCGTCGCGGATGAGACAGAAACGGATCCGATCCCCGAACAGCTGCAGAATGCGTTCGGGCAGCATAAACTCGCACATCTGCCGTACGCCCGCAGCAATCTTTTCCTCGCAGTAGATGGTCAGATCCCCTGTATACTGCCCCCGGGCAATCCCGTGCCCAATCATGCGGATGAGCCAGACCGCGCCCATCACATGATCCGTGTGGCAGTGCGAGAGGAATATGTGGTGCACCTGCTCCGGCCGTATGCCGCGTTTCTCCATGTTGGTCAGCACACCGCTGCCTCCGCCGGTGTCAATCATAAAGTGTTCCGTCCCGTCGGAAACCGTAAAGCAGGTGGTGAAACATTTGGTGGCGACGGCGAAGCCCGTGCCCAATGCGGTCAGTTGTTCCAAAGTGAACGCCTCCTCTATTCTGTCGATGCAAGTGCGATTCTGTCGCGTCAAAACCGTCTGGCAAATCTCCTGTGCTTCCGAAAAACCTCCAGCGACCTCCCCGCGGCGGATCCATCTGTGTCCCGCCGCACCGTATCCCGCAGAGCGCCGCCTCAGCGGACATCCTTGACGCCGCGGCACGGGATGGGGGAGCGCATGAAGAGCAGCCATCCCGCGAGACTGAGCACCCCGCTTGTGCAGACCATGAAGCCCAGTCCAAAGATGCTGTCGCTCCACAGAGAGGCGACGATCATGCCCACGCTGCCGAAAATCGTGGCCATGCCGTTGATCAGCGACGAGGCCGATCCCGTGTCGCCGCTCTGCTGCTCCAGCAGGATGTTCGTGCTGAAGGGACGGGTGATCGTCCCCGTGAGCGCGAAGGGAGCAAAGCCGATCCAGAAGAGATACGGCGAGAGATCGCCCACCGTCATCAGCACCACGCCGCAGACCGTGTAGAGAATAAAACAGACCGTGGCAAAGCTCCGCTTATTGGTGTTGATCAGAAAACGCACGTAGATCAGCGGCCCCAGCAGCGAGAGCGCCGCGCTGGCGGCGAAGAAGTAGCTGTACATCTGCTCGGAGAGACCGAAAGTGTCCACGTAGATGTAGGACGACATGGCGATATAGCTCATGAACGCCATATTGTACAGTGAGAAGATCAGGCAGGGGATCAGGAAACTGGGATTTTTGGCCACCACAAACAGCCGGGAAACCGAGCCCCAAACCGTTCCCGTGTACTTTTCCTCCGGGGCGAGCGTCTCTTGATAGAGCAGAGAGAACACCAGGCAGGCGGTGCCCGCCAGGGTCAGCACGACAAACGCGCCGCGCCAGCTGGTGATCTGCAGGAGCAGCGCGCCCAGAACCGGCGCGATCATCGGCGCCAAACCCGCCACCGACTGTACGATGGCGAGGATCCGCTCCCGCTGCTGCCCGGCAAAGCAGTCCTTGATCAGCGCCATGGACACCGATGTGATCGCCCCCGCGCTGATTCCCTGCACCACGCGGGCCGCGATCATCATGTAGACGTTCCCGGAAACCGCGCAGCAAAGGCTGGCCGCCGCGTAGAGCGTGCTGCCTAGGATCAGAATCTTTTTGCGGCCGTACTTGTCGCTCATGGGGCCCCAAAACAGCGTGCCCAGCGCGTAAAAGAAGAAGAAACTGACCAGCGTCAGGTTGGTCAGCCCGCTGCTTGCATGAAAATTGCTGCTCATCGTCGGCAGTGCCGGCAGATAGAGATCTGTGGAGAGCGGGATGAACATGTTCATCAGCGTGATGAACACCACCAGTCCCTTCATCCCCAGATACTTTTGTTTTTCAATATTTTTCCTTGTGCTCATACTCTGTTCCGTCCTCCTGTTCCACGCACGCGCACAATTTTGCTGTCACCGCCTATAGTATAGCATTTTGCCCCTGCGAAGGCAAACTTTTTTTGCCGTGCGGGCAAATTTTTCAAAAGTTGCGCAAAAAGCTCTTGCGCGAGCGGCAGAAATGTGCTATCATGAATTCCGGCGCGGGAGATTAGCTCAGTCGGTTAGAGCACCTGCCTCACATGCAGGGGGTCGGAGGTTCGAGTCCTCTATCGCCCAGCGATAAAGAACGGCGGGATCGTGAACAAGTTTCACGGTTCCGCCGTTCTCTTTGGTGTATCAATCTTCCGCCGCGCAGAATTACGTCCAGCTGCTGACATCGACCCCGTCTTCCGCGGCGTTATAGCGCTGCCAGTTCAGATAATACTGATAGCCGTTCTGCATATTCGTGAGCTCTGCCTGCTTCAGCTGCAGCTCCGCGCTCTGCAGCTGGATCTGGGAAATCATCCCCAGCGCATAGCGCTTCTGCATATAAGAATACTCCTTCTGCTGTGTGGCATACGCCTGCTGACTGATTCTGTAGGCCTCGCCGCTGCTGTTGATCGCCGCGAGCATCGCCTTGAGATCATCGGAGACCGTCTGTTTCTGCGTCTCGATCTCCTGATCCTTATCCGCAATCTGATAATCGATCATCTGGCGGTCGTCGCTGCCCATGTCCTCCTTCACAGAGTTGCGCAGATTCACCTTGTCGCGCTCCAGCGTTTTCAGCTTGTAGTTGTTGTCCGTGAATTGCTGGATCAGCTTTTCCGTGTAAGCCGGCGCGGACTCGATCGTCGTCGGCAGATTCATCGGCGTCACTTCCAGAGGATTGCCCGCGTTGCGCCCGATGAGAATGTTTAAGGTGCGTTTGAGATTGCTCCGCGTCTCTTTCTGCTCCTCCAGATTCTCCTTGGCCTGCTGCAGATCGTTGGTCTGGCTCTCCACATCGGTAGAGATGTTCATCCCCAGTTTCTGCTGCAGCTGCGCAATCTGCACCGATTTCTCGCTCAGGGCGATCTGCTGCTCGATCAATGCTACCCCTTTATCCATCTGCACGATGGAGAGTCCCAGCTGTGCCGCCAGATAGCGCATCTGAGACTCCGTGTCTTTCATCGTCTTGTTGAGATCGTCCTTGCTGTCGGCCAGCTGATCCAAGCTGTCGTTCAACTGATCGATCCCGTCCAGCGCGCTGTCCAGGCTGGACTGCATCGACGACATCATCGATGCCTGGGATGCAAGGGCCGTCTCGTACTGCATACGCAGGGCCGCCGTGGATGCCTGCAGCGCCAGATTTGTGGGATCCGCCTGCGCCGCCGCCTCCAACCCCGCTAGCGTCTGCTCCATCTGGGCCATGCCGTCGGCGCTCTCATCCAGGCTGCCGCTGCTGTTCATGGCATCGATACTGTCCTCCAGGCTTCGGCGGTTGTTGCGCAGCTGCATCTCCTGCACATCCAGCTGCTTCATCGTGTTGCGCAGCTGCTCCGAGCCGTCGTTGTAGATCACCGCCAGATCCTGCAGCTGGGAGATCGTCAGCGTATTCTTGCCCTCCGTCTCCGCGACAATGTTCGTGCGGACGGCAAACGCCGGCAGCGGCAGGATGGAAAGCCCGAAAGTCAGCACCAGCGCGGCGGCCACAACTTTTTTAGGACTGTGCCGCATATTTTTTGAACTTTTATGCTGTAAAAAATGCTTCACCGCAATCCTCCTCTCCAAGTCTCTCCCGCTATCCGCACCGTTTTTCTGCCCGGCGCGGTCGTCTTCTCGGTCCGGGAGAAACCGACTGACCGGTCAGTCGGTTTCTTTCTTCTAGAATACCATAAACGGGCATCGGCTGCAACCGGCAAACCTGCGAAAAATTATTAAGAAATTATGAAAATTTCCAGACGGCTATTTCCGCACGTAGAAGATCAGTCGGAAGACTTCGTCGTGCCCGTAGTCGATCATCTCAACCTTGCCGCCCAGAAGGCGCGCCATCAGATCCGCGGACACATAGAGATGGTCGTTCGTCATGACAGCGGTCGTCACGAGTGCCTCCTCCCCTGTGCCGACAGAACCCGTCACACTGCCGCCGAGCTCGATCGTAGCCCAGTTGCCGTTGGGGAAGGAAAGTTTCACGGTACTATCCGCCCCGCTATACTCCACCGTGCCGTTAAAGGCCTGCGCCACATCGCGCACCGGCACCAGGAACTCGCCCTCCGCGTTGACCGCGGCGACCTCCTGCATGATATACTGATCCGCGTCCACACTCACGACCGGATTGCCGAAATCCACCGTCACTGTCTCCGCCAGTGCGGCGGACGGCGCCGCGGCCAGCATCGCGCCCACGAGCAGCGCGCCAACCCAAGTTTTCTTCATGCTTCACACTCTCCTCTTTTCGATTTCCCTTCCGCATTGTATTTTTTCTTCCCCGCCGCCGCAGAATTCGCGTCCTGTCTCCCGCACACACAGATGCGGAAAGGCCGGCGCGTTTGCGGGTTGCTTCCTAATTATATCATAATTTTTCCAACTTGTATTGCCCTATTTGTCATTTTTTTTGCGCGCAATTTGCAAATCCCCGGGAGCTGCCGCCCCCGGGGATGCTCTGGCGGAAGCGGTGGGATTCGAACCCACGAGCCCTTGCGGGCCACCCGATTTCGAGTCGGGACCGTTATGACCACTTCGATACGCTTCCAGATCCTCTTTGAAGATGAAGTACCGCAAAACAGGTATTTTCGCGCCGGAACCTCCCCTCGCGAAATTCCGGGACAGGCCTATCGCGAACCGGCGACGCATCCGTCCTCCGCGCGGCGGTCGCGGCGCAGGCCGGTGAAGAACTCCTTCATCAGCGCACTGCAGCGCGCCTCGGCGACGGGCCCCACGATGCGCACATTGTGGTTGAACCCGGGGAACTGCAGCAAGTTCAGCTGACTGCCCGCCGCGCCGAACTTCGGCTCCCGCGCGCCGAACACCACCTGTTCGATGCGGCTGTTGATCAGCGCGCCGCAGCACATCGGGCACGGCTCCATCGTCACATACAGCGTACAGCCAGACAAGCGCCAATTTCCAAGCGCCTTTCCCGCCTGCCGCAGCGCGCAGATCTCCGCGTGCGCCGTGGGATCGTGCTCCTGCTCCCGCAGGTTATGCCCCCGGCCCACAATCTGCCCGCCGCAGACAACGACCGCTCCGATGGGGATCTCCCCCAGGGCGGCTGCCTTCTCAGCCTCCCGGATGGCTTCCTCCATAAAAACCAGGTGCTCTTCCGCAATCATGGCCTTCCCCTTTCTTCCGGCGATTCCTATTTTACAGGAAACTTGCCGCCCTGTCAATGACCGGTTTGCGAGTTCTCCCGCAAAAGGAACTTGTATAACGGCATGATGCAATTACCGGAGGAATACGGAAAAGGGATGGATAAGGAAAGCCTTACCAAGCCTTCTCTAAATCCGATTCCGGGAAAGAATCGACCGTTCTGCCATCCTCCATCGAAACCATGTACAGTCCGCCGTTGATGTCGATGATGGTCCCTTCCTGACCGCGCCAGCGAACTCTCACGTGCTCGCCGACACGAAAGCGCGGCGCCCGTTTCCGTGATCCCAGCTCTGAGGCCATTCCCGCGAACGCGAGCAGACCGAACCCCTTGCCCGGCTTTTTCTGCTGCTGCAGATCCTCCGGTTCCGGCTCGTCCGCAATCTCCGCTTCGTCGTCGTAATGACAGTAACGCTTTTCCAGATCAGCGTAGATGTCGTCGTCCACGCTGAGCACAAGTTCCTCCACCTGCTCCTCCGTAAAATCTCCGAGTGCATTAGCGGCCATCCGGTTCAAACACGCCTTGCTGACGGAGTCCTGCATCTCGACAATCTCTTCCGGAGTGAACCGGACGCCGGCGTCCATCGCTTTCCTAGCAAGGCGGGAAGCCGCTTTCTCATCAAAATATGACAGGATGATCTCCGCGACCTGCGCATGACTTCCAAAGGTAGTCAGCTGTGAGATCCGGTTTACCTGTGTGCTGTCCGCCCACCCGTAGAATTTGTCATAGAATTCTTCCCAAGTCATGTTCACACTTCCTGTCGGCGATCCGCGCTTCCGCGGTACCGACAGCCCTCCTCCTACGTTGATTGTGACTCCGGTCCGTCTTACACTTGGTGCAAATTCGCTTTTGAAATGCCAAGCTAAACTTGGGTACGCGGGCGCTACTCCGCCGGCTCCTGCTGCAGCTGCCGCGGACAGACGATCCGCGCCTCCAGAATATGTTCCTCCGCGATGCGGAAATTCCCGCTTTCCAGGACAAACTGCAGCCGCAGATCCACCGACAGCACTTGATGATCGGGATAGACCCCGTAGACGGTCAGATACAGCGGCACACGCGAGAGATCCTCCGCCCGGAGTCCGGGCGGCGACAGCTCAAAGTCGAAGATGCGCAGGCCTTCCAGCGCGTGTCCCCAACAGAAGGCGTACATGCCCCGACCCCACTTGTCCCGCGCCCGCTGGGCCGTCATATCATAGAGCAGCACAGCGTCCCGGTTACCCAGCGCGCAGAGATAGGCCTGCAGGAGCAGCATGAAGCTCTGCCCCTCCAGCGCCCAGTGCAGCTGGCTCTTCCCGTCACTGTAGTATTCCTCCAGCCAGATACGCTGCAGGTGCACCGACTCGCTCTCATCACAGGCCGCGTTCACCGTTCCGTAGCGATAGTTCTGCCGCACCGCGTCACCCAGAAGGCCCAGCGCCTGCAGATAGGTGATCTTCACACAGGCGTGAAGCGCCAGCCACGCGCCGACCGTCTGCCGCCTGGACAGATGGATTCGGCGCGCCAGCCCCGCGGGTGAAAAATACAGGCTGAAGAGATCCCCTGCCCGCAGCCCGTCCTCGCAGATCAGCAGCTCACAGCGTCCGGACAGCCGCCCCTCCGTCACAAAACAGTGGTAGGAATCTTCCCGCTTTTCCCGCGCCAACTGTGCAAACTCCAGCACTTCGCCTTTTCCACGTATCATGCTCTCAAGTCCTTGCTTTTCTGTTTATGGTATCATTATAACATAGTTTTATAGGACCTTCCTTTCCTTTTAGGAAATACTGCGCAAATGCGGTGGATTTCTTCTCCATCCCGGTTTGAACTTCTCTGATGCCCGCGCGCGGCATCAGAGGATGAATTCCGCAAACACCAGGTTCCCCAGCACGCGTCCTTCCTCCGTCAGGCAATATCCGTGCTCCGTCGCCCGCAGGAGACCGCGTTCTACGGAGCGCTCGATGGGCGCTTTGAACACTTCTTCCACCGGACGTCCGAAACGGCGCCGGAAGAGACGGCTGTCCAAGCCCTCGTTCATGCGCAGCGCCATGAACACCGTCTCCTCCATCTGCTCCGCCTCACTGAGCCGCTCCGGCTCAGACTGCGGCAGCCGCCCCGCCGCGATCTCCGAAAGATACCGCTGCAGATTGTCAACGTTTTTCCAGCGCAGCGGCCGCAGCCAGCTGCTGGCACCGAGTCCCAGGCCAAGGTACGGCTCTGTGCGCCAGTACGTCCGGTTGTGCCGGCTCTCGTACCCCGGCTTGGCATAGTTGGAGATCTCATACTGCCGATAGCCCGCTTCCCGCAGGCGCCGCTGCCCCATGCGGTACATCTCCAGCGCCGTCTCATCGTCAAAAGGCTCGATCTCGCCGCGCGCCAGCCGCTCTGCCATGGCGGTGCCCGGCTCGATGTTCAGCTGGTAGACGGAGAGATGCTCCGGCGCGAGCGCGACGGCGGCGTCCAGCGCCCGCGCCCAGTCCTCCAGGCTCTGCCCCGGCAGCCCGTACATGAAATCGAGGTTGAGATTGCCGAACCCCGCCTCCCGCGCCAGCGCCACCGCCTCCCGCGCCTCCGCGAAGGTGTGGATGCGCCCCAGCCGCGCAAGCTGCGCCGCGTCGATACTCTGCACGCCCAGCGAGAGCCGGTTGACGCCGCCGTCGCGCAGCACGGCCAACTTGTCCGCCGCGAGCGTGCCCGGGTTTGCCTCCACGGTATACTCCGCGAGCTGCGGCGTCACCAGCTCCCGCCGCACCGCGTCCAGCAGCCGCGCAAAAAGCGGCGCGGGCAGGACGCTGGGCGTGCCGCCGCCGATGTAGATCGTCCGCGCCCGCACCGGGTAGCGCGCCACGGCCAGGCGCAGCTCCTCGATCAGCGCCTCCACATAGGCCTGCATCGATTCCGGCGCCGCGAAGCTCAGAAAATCACAGTACGCGCATTTGCTCCGGCAGAAGGGAATGTGCAGGTAAACCGCCCCGATCTCCTCCCGCAGTTCCCCGCTTCGCCCCGCGTCAGCTCTCATGATCGCTCACATGCACCTGTTTCAGGTTGCCGATCTTCTGCCGGCGCGCCTCCAGCACCGACTCCACCGCTGAGAGCGGGATCTCCTGGGCCGCCATCAGCACCAGCAGGTGATAGAGCAAGTCGCAGATCTCCCCCACCGTCTCCTCCTGCACGCCGTTCTTTGCGGCGATGATGACCTCGCTGCACTCCTCGCCGCATTTTTTGAGAATTTTATCCACGCCCTGCGAAAAGAGGTAACAGGTATACGACCCTTCCCGCGGCTCGGCCCTGCGCGCCTGCACCACGGCGTAGAGCCCTTCCAGCACATCCTGCATCGCCATCACGTCTCCTTTCGCGCGTCCGGCGCGTCCGCCTCGCCGGCCCGCCAGATCGATGTAAAAAAGCAGCTGTGGTGTCCTGTGTGGCAGGCTGCGCCCGTCTGCTCCACCAGAACCAGCAGTGTGTCGTCGTCGCAGTCGGCGCGCACCTCCAGCACGCGCTGCAGGTGGCCCGACGTCGCGCCCTTGTTCCACAATTCCTGCCGCGAGCGGCTGTAAAACCAGGTATAGCCGCTCTCCAGCGTGCGCCGCAGGCTCTCCTCATTCATGTAGGCCAGCATCAGAACCTCCCCGCTGCACTGCTCCTGCACGATGGCGGGGAGCAGCGGCCCCTTGGCAAAAAAGCGCGAGAGATCCCCCGCGCGCTCCAGCAGGAGGATCTCCCGCTCTTGTCCCGTATCTTCCGCCATGCCGTCCTCCTCCGTTCCTGTACCCGCAGGCTACCCCCGCACGGGGATCCCGCGCGCGCGCAGATGCGCTTTCACCTGCGGCACCGTCAGTTCCTTAAAGTGAAAGAGCGATGCCGCCAGCGCCGCATCCGCGCCCGTCTTCTCGAACACTTCCGAAAAATGCTCCAGGCTGCCGCAGCCGCCCGACGCGATCACGGGGATCGTGACCGCGCGGCTCACCGCGTCGGTCAGTTCCAGGTCAAAGCCCTGCCGGCAGCCGTCGGTATCCATGGAGGTCAGGAGGATCTCCCCGGCGCCCCGGCGCTGGCATTCCACCGCCCACCGGATGGCGTCGCGCCCCGAATCGATCCTTCCGCCGTTCACCACCACGGTGAAACCGCCATCGCCGCGCCGGCGCGCGTCGATGGCCACCACCACGCACTGGCTGCCGAACTTGTCGGCGGCCTCGCTGATGAGCTCCGGCCGGCGCACCGCTGCGGAGTTGACGGAGATCTTGTCCGCCCCCGCCCGCAGCAGCTGGCGGAAATCCTCCACGCTGCGGATGCCGCCGCCCACCGTCAGCGGTACAAAGACATTGCGCGCCGTCCGGCGCACGACGTCCGCCATTGTGCCGCGCCCCTCGTGCGTGGCGGTGATATCCAGGATCGTGATCTCGTCGGCGCCCTGCCGGTCGTAGTCGACGGCGCACTGCACCGGGTCGCCCACCTCGCGGATGCCGACAAAGTTGACGCCCTTGACCACTTTTCCGTCCCGCACGTCCAGGCAGGGAATGATGCGCTTGGCTAACATTGCTGCACCCCCGCTCTCTCGATGGCCGCCTTTAGATCCAGGCTCCCGCTGTAGACGGACTTGCCGCAGATCACGCCGGCGAGCCCCAGCTCCAGGCAGAGATCGATATCCTCCAGCGACTTCACTCCGCCGCTGGCGATGATGTCGCAGTCCACGGCGCGCCGGAGCGCTTCCAGCTGTGCGCCGCTCACGCCCGAGAGCATGCCGTCGCGGGCGATATCGGTGAAGATGATCGTCCGCACCCCCGCATCCTCCATGCGCTTGGCCAGCTCCAGATAGGAGATGCCGCTCGCGTCCAGCCAGCCGTCCGTCGCCGCCATGCCGTCCCGGGCATCGATCCCCACGGCGATCCGCGCGCCGAAGTGGCGCACCGCATCGCGCACCAGCCCCGGATCGCGCACCGCCGCCGAGCCGAGGATCACGCGGCGGATCCCCCGCTCCAGGTAAAACTCGATCGTCTCCATACTGCGGATCCCGCCGCCCAGTTCCACACAGAGGCCCGACTCCGCCGCCACGCGGCAGAAAATCTCACTGTTCCGCGGCCGCGCGTCCTTGGCCCCGTCCAGATCCACCATGTGGATCCAAGCCGCCCCCGCCGCGCGGAAAGCCGCCGCCGTCTCGCAGGGATCGTCCGCCACCTGTTCCGCGGTTCCGAAATCACCCCTGCGAAGCCGCACACAGGCCCCGCCCCGGATGTCAATCGCAGGCAAAAGAATCATGCTCCCGTCACCACCCGCACAAAATTTTGCAGAATCCCCATGCCCACGCGGCCGCTCTTTTCCGGATGGAACTGTGCGCCGTAGACATTGCCGTGAAACACGAGCGCCGGAATGCGCTCGTGGTACATCGTATAGCAGCTGATATACCGCGCGTCCGTCTCCGCGCGGTAGGAGTGCACAAAATAGACGTAATCCCCTGTGCGGACGCCGTCGCTCAGCGCGCAGGGGTGGAGCACCGTCAGGTCGTTCCACCCCATGTGCGGGATTTTCAGACCGCCGCCGTCAATGCGCCGCACCGTTCCGGGGATCAGCCCCAGCCCCGGTGTCTCGGCAAATTCAAATCCCGTCTCAAAGAGCAGCTGCATCCCCAGACAGATGCCCAAGAGCGGTTTCCCCGCCGCGGCCTCCCGCCGCAGCGCCCCGGAAAAACCCCGCGCGTCGAGCATCGCCATGGCATCGGGGAAAGCCCCCACGCCGGGCAGAATCAGTCCGTCCGCCGATGTGAGCTCCTCCGGCGCGCGCAGAAGGCGGTGCGCCGCACCCAGGTACTCCAGCGCGTTCTGCACGCTGAACAGGTTGCCTGCGCCGTAGTCGATGATGCCGATCATGCCCGCTCACCGTCCTGCGCCGAGCCGGCCTCCAGCACCCCCTTGGAGGAGAGCGCGCCGCCCGCGCGGGGCGCCGCCGCCTGCCGCAGCGCATGGGCCGCCGCCTTGAAGAGCGCCTCGATCTTGTGGTGATCGTTCTCCCCGTACAGGAGCCGCAGATGCAGCGTGATGCCGCTCTGCACCGCGAAGGCATAGAAGAATTCCTTCACCAGCGCGCAGTCCAAGGCGCCCACCCGCGGCGCGGCAAACTGCGCGTCAAAGACCAGGTACGGCCTGCCGCTCACATCCAGCGCGCAGAAGGCCAGCGCCTCATCCATCGGCGCAAAGAAACTGCCGAAACGCGCGATGGCGTTCTTATCCAGCACGCGCGCGAACGCCTGCCCCAGCACGATGCCCACATCCTCGACACTGTGGTGCCCGTCCACTTCCAGATCGCCCTGCATCTGCAGGCGAATGTCAAAGCCGCCGTGTACGGCAAAGGCGGTCAGCATATGGTCGAAAAAGCCGATGCCGCTGCTGCCGGAAAAACTGCCCGCACCGTCCGCATCGAGCGCGAGCGTGATCTGCGTCTCGCGGGTGCTGCGCGTGATCGTCACGCGCCTTCCCTCCGCCGCATCCGGCGCTGTCCCGTTTCGATCCGTCGGATTCATGCCTGTTCCTCCTCTCCCCAATAGGCCTCCAGCGCCGCCAGGAGCGCCGCGTTCTCCGCCTCGCTGCCGGCGCAGATGCGGAGACAGCCGCCCATGCGCCGGACGGAGATGCCCTGCGCGCGGAGCGCCTGCTGTACCTCCTCCGCGCCCTCCACTTCCATATAGACAAAATTCGTATGCGTGTTCTGAATGCTGCGGATCGCAGGCACACGCCCCGCCAGATCCCGCAGCATGCGGAAGAGTGCGTCCCGCGATTCCAGAATCTGCCGCCGGCACGCCGCCAGATACTCCGGGTGATCCAGGAGGATGCATCCCACCGCCTGCGACATGGCGTTCACGTTGTAGGGCGACCGGGCCGCCTGGAGCGCCCCGGTAACCGTCCGGTTGGAGACAGCGAACCCCAGCCGCGCCCCGGCAAGCCCGAACGCCTTGGAAAAGGTTTTCGCGACCAGCAGATTGTTATAGCGCTCCACATCGCCCAGCACCGATCCCTCGGCGAATTCCATATAGGCCTCATCCACCGCCACCAGGGTATCGGGCAGGCCCTCGACAATGCGCAGCACATCCGCGCGGCTCTCCACCAGCGAGGACGGATTGCAGGGGTTGGAGAAGATCAGAAGGCGCGCCTGTTTCTCCCGCGCCGCCTCGATCACCGCCTCCACATCGACGGAGAGATCCCCGCGCTTGCCGCAGCGCTCCACCCGCAGCCCCGCGAGTTCGCCGTAGAGGCCGTACATGGAGAAATCCGGCGCGAGCGTCAGCAGCACCTCCCCCGCGTCGGCAAAGCAGGCGGCCAGCAGGAACAGCAGCTCGTCGGAGCCGTTGAACGCCGCCACCAGTTCCGGCTTCACCCCGAAATACTCCGCAAACCGCGCGCGCAGTTCTGTGGCGTTCGGGTCCGGATAGCGGTTGAACTCGATGCGGGAGACCCGCTCCGCGATCTCCCGGCGGATCGGCCCCGGCAGGCTGAGAAAGCTCTCGTTCGCGTCCAGGCGCACGCGCATCTCGCCGGTGACGGGCCGGTAGGCCTGCAAGTTCTGCAGTTTCTTCGGAAGCTGATAGCTCATGGCTCAGTCCTCTCCTTCGGAATTCGGATTGGGATCCCCCGCGGACGCGAAGCGCACGGAGATGGCGTTCGCGTGCGCCGTCAGGCCTTCCCGCTCCGCGATGCGGACGATATCCTCCCCGGCAGCGGCCAGCGCCTGCTCTGTATAGTAGATATAACTGGACTTCTTGATAAAGCTGTCCACGCCCAGCGGCGAGAAGAACCGCGCCGTGCCCCCGGTTGGCAGCACATGGTTCGGCCCCGCGTAGTAATCGCCCAGCGGCTCCGGCGCGTAGCGTCCCAGAAAGACCGATCCGGCGTTGTCCAGCCGTCCCAGATAGGTGAGCGGCTCCGCCATCTGCACCTCCAGGTGCTCTGGCGCGAACTCGTTCGCCAGCTCCACCATCCGGTCTGCATCGGGGCAGAGGATGATGGCGCCGTAATCCGACAGTGCGCGCGCGATGATCTCGCGCCGCGACAGCGCGGCAAGCTGCCGGGAGATCTCCGCGGCCGTCTCCTCGGCCACGCGGCGGTCGGTCGTGAGCAGGACGGCCGACGCCAGCACATCGTGCTCCGCCTGGCTCATGAGATCCGCCGCCAAAAACCGCGGATCGGCGGTCTGGTCCGCCATCACCAGGATCTCGCTGGGCCCGGCGATCATATCGATATCCACCACCCCGTAGAGACTGCGCTTCGCCGTCGCCACGTAGACATTGCCCGGCCCCACGATTTTATCCACGCGGGGGATCGTCTCGGTGCCGTAGGCCAGCGCCGCCACCGCCTGGGCACCGCCCGCGAGGAAGACGCGATCCACCCCGGACAGGACCGCCGCCGTCAGGATGTCTGGGTTGGCGGTGCCGTCCCTGCGCGGCGGCGTCACCAGGATGAGTTCCTCCACGCCGGCGATCTTGGCCGGAACGGCGTTCATCAGCACCGAGGAGGGGTAGGCCGCCGTGCCGCCGGGCACGTAGAGCCCGACCCGCTTGAGCCCGCGAATGCGCTGCCCCAGGAGCACGCCGTCCGGGCGCGCGTCGATGAAGCTCTGCTGTTTCTGGCGGCTGTGAAAATCGCGGATGTTGGCCAGGGCGTTCCGCAGCGCGGCCACAAAGCGCGGATCGGCCGCCGCCGCGGCCGCCTCCATCTCCGCGCGCGGCACCTCCGTCCGCGCGGGCGCGCGGCCGTCGAACTGCTCCGTATAGGCGCGCACAGCCGCATCTCCGCCCGTGCGCACCGCCTCCAGGATCTCCGCCACCGCCCGCGTCACGCGCCGGTCTGTCTCGCGGCCGCGCGATCGCAGCTCCCGCAAAAGGGCCCGCTCCGACGTGCCGTCCGCCACCGTGATCCGGACGATCGGTTCCATCCTGTCTGCAGATTCTAGCATGATTCCCTCCGCTCCTTTTCCCGCGCGTTCCGCGCCGCCACATAAGTCTCCACTCTGCCCACCAGCTCGTCGATCTCCCGCTTGCGCAGCTTCATGCTGGCGATGTTGACAATGAGCCGCGCGCTCACCCGGCAGATCTCCTCCGCCACCACCAGGCCGTTCTCCCGGAGCGTGGTGCCGGTCTCCACGATATCCACAATGGCGTCGGAAAGCCCCAGGATCGGAGCCAGCTCCACCGAGCCCTCGATCTTGACGATATCCACCGCCATACTCTTTTTCGCAAAATAATTGCGCGTCACATTCACATACTTGCTGGCGATCGAACGCGTGTGGTATCCTGCATAAAAGTCCACGTTCTCCGGCAGCGCCAGGACGAAGCGGCAGCGGCCGAAGCCCAGGTCGGCCACCTCGTAGAACGTGCCGCCGTACTCCATGATGGTGTCCTTGCCCACCACGCCCAGATCACAGACGCCGTGCTCCACATAGGTGATCACATCCGCGGCCTTGGCCAGCACAATCTCGATGTCCGCGTTCTTGATCGGCAGGATGAGCCGGCGCCCCTTTGCGCGCACCTCACTGCAGTCATAGCCCAGCTGCTCGAGCATCTCGATGCTCTGCTCCTCCAGGCGCCCCTTGGTCAGGGCGATACGAATCGGTCTCACCGCGCCTCGCCTCCTTCCGCCCGCGCCGGATCCACATCGATGATCTCCGTCGTGCGGCCGACGATGTGCACCTGCGGGATGCCGCGCCGCGCCGCGTAGGCCACCGCCTCATCCTTCTCCGAGAGGAGGCAGTTCTCCACCACCTGCCCGCGCGCGATCAGCTGCCGGTAGTAGGTGATCGCCTTGACCAGATACGCGTCCTCTGCCGGCATCACCAGCGTGTCCGCCGTGAGCGGAGGGCGCTTTTCCACCACGCTGCTGGCCAGATCCACATTCACGGCGAAGCCGACCGCGGGCTGATCCGCCCCGAAATCGCGCAGAAGATTGTCGTAGCGGCCGCCGGAGAGCACCGGCTCCCCCACCTCGTGGAAGTAGCCCCGGAAGATCACGCCGGTATAGTACTCCGCCTGGTTTACCAGTCCCAGATCGATGATGACGCCGTCGCCCAGGCCCAGTTCTTTCAGGCTGCGGTAGATGGTCTGCAGATCATCGAGACTCCGGCGGGCGTTCGGGTCGTCAAAGAGCGCGTAGGCGCGCTCAAAGACCTCCTCCCCGCCGAAGAGCCTCGGCAGATAGCGCAGCGCCGCGGCGGCGCGATTGTCCGGGAACTGCTCCAGCACATCGTTCAGGGCGGCGAAGTTCTTCTGCTCGATCAGGCGGCGGATCTCCTCCCGCACGTCGGCGTCCGCGCCAAGGCTGTCCATCAGCGCCTTGAAATAGCCGATGTGGCAGATCTCCAGCCGGTAAGCCCCACCGCTGATTTGCTCCAGACTGCCGGCCGCCATCTCCAGAATCTCCAGATCGCTGCGCAGAGAGCCGCTGCCGATCAGCTCCGCGCCGCACTGGTAGATCTCGCTGCTGTGGCCGCGCAGGTCGTTGGCCATGCGGTAGACGTTGTGGCTGTAGTAGAGCCGGAGCGGCATCTCCATATGCAGGAGCCGCGTCGCCGCGAGCCGCGCGATTGGCACTGTGCCGTCAGGGCAGAGCACCAGGAGACGCCCCTTGCCGTCGATCAGCTTATACATGTTCTCCTGAGGCAGATAGGCGTCGGACGCGCGGAAGACATCGTAGAATTCCAGCGTCGGCGTCATCACGCGCCGATAGCCTCTCGATTTGAAAATTTCCTTCAGAATGCCCGTCACCCGCGAGCGGCGGCTGCACTCGTCAAACAGATAGTCCTTGGCGCCGTCCGGCGTCACCCTGTCGTACCGTCCCATGATCTCCTCCGCCTGTCCGGTTTCTGCGTCCGCGCGATGCGCACCGCAGTGGTTGTTTTACCATTTTAACACGCTAAAGCACTAAAAGCAACAGCAAAATTGCTGTTGCTTTCGTTTTTTGCGTATGCATTGGGCGTGAAACGGATATCTCGTCTGGCGGAGACGAGCGCCCGCCCGCGGCGCGTGCTCAGGCCATCTCCCGCAGAAAAACCTCCCGCATCGAGACGGCGCGGGGCGCTCCGAGATCGCGCAGCGCCTGCTCCAGGGCAGAGAGCATCTGCGCCACGTCCGCCGTATTCGCGTTCTCTCCCATATGTCCCAGACGGATCACCTTGCCCGCCAGCTCATCGAAGCAGCCCGCGATCATCACATGGTACTGCGTCTCCATCCGCGCCAGGAGCGCCCCCGCTTCCACGCCCTCGGGCGGATAGGCCACCGTCACCGTGGGGCAAAACCCGTCCTCCAGATAGAGCGGGAGCCCCGCCGCGCGGAGCGCCTTGCGCACCGCTCCGGCGATGGCCGCATGGCGCCGATAGATCTCCGGATCCGCCGCCACGTTCTCCAGCGCCGCCCGCAGGCCGTAGATGTCGCTGATGGGCATCGTATAGGGAAACCACTTGTTCTTGTAATAGTCGCGGAAATTGAGAATGTTCGCGTAGAAGGATGCGATGGGCACCCGGCGGTGTTCCATGGCAGCCAGCGCGCGCGGACTGACGCAGAGCATCGTCAGCCCCACCGGCGCGGAGAGCGCCTTCTGGGATCCGCCGCAGACGATATCCGCCTGGCAGGCGTCGACGTCGATCTCCACACCGAACATACTGGAGACGGCGTCCACCACGGAGAGAATGCCGTAGCGCGCCAGGAGCGGACAAATCTGCTCGATCGGATTCTGTATACCGGTGGGCGTGTCACAGTGCACCACGGCCGCATACTTGAAATCGTGATCCCGCGCAAGCCATTCGGAGAGCGCCTCCACGTCAAAGGGGCGGTGGTAATCCGCCGTGTAGAGGATCGGCTCCCCGCCGTAAATGCGCACGAAGTCGGCGAAGCCCCTGCCGAAGATCCCGTTGTCCAGCACAAGCACGCGGTCGCCCGGCTCCGTCAGGGAGGCGCAGGCCGCCTCCAGCCCCAGGATTCCCTCTCCGCTCAGAATGTAGCAGGGGTTTTCGGTGTGCAGCAGCCGTCCCAGGAGGGCACAGGTATCGCGGTAAAACTCATAGAAGGCCGGATCCAGATCGGGATTGGTGGTGGCGACGCTGCGCGCGCGGCGCACATTCTCCCGCACCTGGGTCGGTCCCGGCGTCATAATCTT
The DNA here is from genome assembly GCA_964606855.1 of uncultured Peptococcaceae bacterium. GTDB lineage: Bacteria > Bacillota > Peptococcia > Peptococcales > Peptococcaceae > UBA7185. The sequence continues at coordinate 2,705 of CAZSHM010000007.1, read as the reverse complement.
GACGTCCGTGTCTTGAAAAATCGTCTTGCTCCAAGAATACTCCTTCTCATGCATCGGATACTTCCCCTCTCGAAAAAATTTTTCTCCCCGCCTGTTCCGGCGGGCACACGCCTCCCGTTCGCGCACAACCGCATCCCTGTTTTCCGCCGGTCGCGCTTGACAGGCGCCTGTGTTTCCAGTATACTGTGCGTGTGGTCTTATTAAAAGTATCAGTTTTAAAAAATTTTATGGTATCAGTTTCTTCAGGGTGCCCCCATCGGGCCTTCCTGCATCAGGAGGCGACGCGTATGCTCCCGCTCACGCTGGAGGACTCCTCCTCCGCACCGCTCTATCTGCAAATCTACCGCCAAATCAAGTCCCAGATCCGCGACGGCGCACTGCCGGAAGGTGCGCGGCTTCCCTCCAAGCGCAAGCTGGCGGCGGAGTACGGCATCAGCGTCAACACGGTGAGCACGGCCTACGGTCAGCTGGTTTCCGAGGGATTCCTGCAGCCGCTGCCCCAGCGCGGATTTTTTGTCTGCCATCTGGATGAACTGCTCAGGAGCGGCACTCCGGCGCCCCCCGCGCCGCAGCCGCCGTCGCCGGAGCCATGCCTGGTGGATTTCTCCATCAGCGATGTGGCGCGGGATAAATTCCCCTTCCGGGCCTGGCGGCGCACGATGGACAAATGCTTCAACGAATCCGACCCCGCTCTGCTCACCAGCACGCCGCCGCAGGGCGATGAGCGGCTGCGGCAGGCCATCGCCGGCTACCTCTACCAGGCGCGCAGCGTCAGCTGCAGCCCGGAGCAGGTCATCATCGGCGCGGGCAACGACAATCTGCTGCAGATGCTCAGCTACATTCTGGACAGCGACTGCACCATCGGCATGGAGAATCCCGTCTACCACAAGGCCATGCGCTTCTTCCGGCGCATGGGCCACAAGGTCTGCTTTTTCCCCGTGGATGAGCAGGGGATGCGGGTGGATCCGCTGGCGGGGTACGACAACATCGCCGTCTATGTGACGCCCTCCCACCAGTTCCCTTTGGGCGTGACGATGCCCGTAAACCGGCGCATCCAGCTGCTCAACTGGAGCCAGCAGGGGGAGCGGCGCTACATCATCGAGGACGACTACGACAGCGAGTTCCGCTACAACTCGCGCCCCGTCCCGGCACTGCAGAGCCTGGATCAGAACGGCCGCGTCATCTACCTGGGCACGTTCTCCAAATCCATCGCGCCGTCGCTGCGCATCAGCTATATGGTGCTGCCGCCGCCGCTCCTGACCGTCTACCTGGAGCAGTATCTCTCCTTTCAGTCGGCGGTGTCCCGGTTCGAGCAGGCGGTGCTCTGCGAGTTCATCCTCTCGGGCCACTATGAAACGCATCTCAACAAGATGCGCAAACTCTACCGCACCCGCTGCCAAGAATTGACGCAGGCGCTCTCGGGGTTTGGCGACGCGCTCCGCATCTTTGGCGGGGACGCGGGGCTCTATCTCACGGTGCAGCTGCGGAACGGCCTGGAGGAACCGGAGATGTGCGCCCGCGCCGCCGAAAAGGGCGCGCGCGTCTACCCCATCTCGCCCTACTTCGACGGGCCGGTGCCGCCGGAGCACCGGAGCAAGTCGCTGCTGGGCTTCGCGGCCCTGGACGGCGGCCAGCTTCGCCGGGGCGCGGCGCTTTTGCAGGCGGCCTGGCTGTAGCGGCGCGGGCGCTTGTCCCGGCAGGCGGACTTATACTTGCGGATTAAATAATTTTATTCCGCAGAGCGAAATTGCCCCTTATCGAAATGCGAAAAATATATTATAATACGTATAGAATATTTTTTTCTTTGGCCGCGTCCGGCCTCTTCTTCGGCGGATGCCGCCGCGCGAAACTCCGCCGCACAAAAAACGCGCGCTTCCCTATCGAATGCTTTCCGCGAGGAGGTTATTGCATGTTTCAAGAGGGCGACTATATCGTATACCGCAGCACCGGCGTCTGCCGCGTAGAGCAGGTCGCCGTGCCGGAGGACTTTGACGCCGCGCCGGATACGCTCTACTATTGTCTCGCCCCGGTGCGCGGCTCCGGCGTCATCTATGTGCCGGTGAACTCCCCCGTATTTATGCGTCCCATCCTCACGCGCGAGGAGGCGATGGCTCTGATCTCCGCCATCCCGCAGATCCCGGAGCAGCCCAACTACTCCAGAGATCAGAAGGCCCTCCAGGAACAGTACAAGACCCAGCTTCGCAGCCACGACTGCCGCACACTTGTGCAGATGATCAAGGGCATCCGCAAAAAGAGCCGCGTCCTCACCGCCACAGGCAAATCGGCGGGAAAAACCGACCTGCAGTACATGAAGCAGGCGGAGGCGATGCTCCACGAAGAACTCTCCGTGGCGCTGGGCATCCCTTACGAGCAGCTTGGCGATTTTGTCCTGGAGCAGCTTCAGCAGGCGGTCGTCCCCTGAGCTTTTCGCCGCGCGGTGCGCGGCGAAAAGCGCGGGGACAGAAGGGGCCAAGCGATCGAAACCGAACAGATCGAAACAGAAGAATCTGAAACAAAAAAGAGCCGCTTCACGGTATTCCCGTGAAACGGCTCTCTCGTTGGTGGAGATAAGCGGAATCGAACCGCTGGCCTCTTGAATGCCATTCAAGCGCTCTCCCAGCTGAGCTATACCCCCTCGGCACAGTTTGAGTATAGCACGTTCCCCGCGGTTCGTCAAACCTTTTTTTGCAAATTTTTGGCGCTTG
>CAZSHM010000006.1:18415-59112 GCA_964606855.1 uncultured Peptococcaceae bacterium | reverse complement strand
CCAAGACAGAAGAGCGGGAAACTCGCGAAGGCAGGCGAGATTCCCGCTCTATTTTTACGGTACGACTTTTTCCAGCAGGCAGCAGGCAAAGGATATGAAATTGAAAATGGGTAGGATTTCTTTCGAAATGCACTTTTGGACCAGGCGGTTATACCCCTCGTCCTGCGTTTGCTCCAAGGCGGCGTACGGATGGGCAAAGGAACGCCACGCTCCCCACGAGCCGAGATCCATGAGGTTTGCAAGCACGCTCCTGTAATCCGCTATCCTGTAACGAGTGGCTGACCGGAGTTGAATCGGGGAGATTTATCCTATATAATACATTTACGGGAGCAAGAAACTTGCGAGAGGAAGAACGGCAGAACCCGTCAAAAAGGTGCTGCAAACTGTCGCGAAAACTGGGGCGGAAAGGCTGGAATGCGGAAAGGAACCGATCATATGATTCGTGTGAACAACATCAAGATAGCGGCGCAGGAGGATCAGAGGACAGCCCTGGAGAATGCGCTGCGGCGTATACTGCGGCTCTCGCCGAGGACGCAGTTCTCCTTTGAGATCGTGAAGAAATCACTGGATGCCCGAAAGAAAGGGCAGTTAGTCTGTCTCTACAGCGCGGACGTGGCGGGAATCGATGATGAAGCGGCGCTGGTGCGCCGCTGCCGGAGTCCGCACATCACCATCGCGCAGGAGGAATCCTACAGCCCTCCGCAGGCGGGAAACGAGCGTCTCATGCAGCGGCCGGTGGTTGTCGGCGCGGGGCCGGCCGGACTGTTTGCGGCGCTGCTCTTGGCAGAACAGGGATATCGCCCGCTGCTCTTGGAGCGCGGGCGGGATGTGGACACCCGCACGGCGGACGTGGAGAGATTCTGGAGCACGGGCAGGCTCGATCCGTGCTCCAATGTGCAGTTTGGCGAGGGCGGTGCGGGCGCCTTCTCCGACGGAAAGCTCAACAGCACGATCAAGGATCCCCGTTGCCGCGAGGTGCTGCGCACGTTTGTGCGGTTCGGCGCGCCGCGGGAGATCCTCTATCTGGCAAAGCCGCACATCGGCACGGATCGACTAAAAAGTGTGGTCAGAGAGATGCGCGAGGCGATCCGGGCAGCGGGCGGCGAAGTGCGCTTTCAAGCGAAGGTCACGGGACTGGTGACGGGCCGGACAGAGGGGCATCCGCTGCGCGGCCTTACGGTGAACGAAAGCGAGACGATTCCCGCCGAGGCGGCGGTGCTTGCCATCGGCCACAGCGCCCGCGATACCTTTGCCGCACTGCGGGAACAGGGTGTCCGTATGCAGCCGAAAGCATTCGCCGTCGGGCTCCGGGTGGAGCACACGCAGCGGGCGATCAACCTAGCGCAGTATGGGATGGAGAAGCCCTATGCGCATCTGGGCGCCGCCGACTACAAGCTCACGTATCAGGCCTCAAACGGCCGTGCTGTCTACAGTTTCTGTATGTGCCCCGGAGGCACGGTGGTGGCAGCGGCGTCGGAGGAGGGAGCGCTGGCCGTGAATGGAATGAGCCTTTGGGCCAGGGACGGAGTAAATGCCAACAGCGCGCTGGTGGTCAACGTGACGCCGGAGGATTTCTATCAGGGCGACGTGCTGGACGGCGTGGCCTTTCAGCGCCGCTGGGAGCAGGCGGCGTATGTGCTGGCCGGCGCGGACTATCGCGCGCCGGTGCAGTTGGTGGGGGATTTCCTTGCGAACCGGCCAACGATGCGGCTGGGCCGGGTGCATCCCACCTATCGGCCCGGGGTTGCACCTGCGGAGCTCCGGCGCTGCCTGCCCGATTTCGCCGCGGAGGCGCTGCGAGAGGCCATCCCCGCCTTCGGTCGAAAAATCCGCGGCTTTGACGCGCCGGAGGCGGTGCTCACCGGCGTGGAGACGCGTACCTCCTCGCCGGTGCGGATCCTGCGCGATGCGGATTGTCAGTCTCTATGGGCGGCGGGGCTCTATCCCTGCGGCGAGGGTGCGGGCTACGCCGGAGGAATTCTGTCGGCGGCGGTGGACGGACTGCGCGTTGCCGAGCAGATCATCCGGCGGTATCGGCCGTTGGAGGCGCGCCATGCTTAGCGGCGCAGTGCCGGGGGACGGCCGCCGCCAGCTGGGCCGTGACGGGGAGATGTTAGCGCAGCACTATCTGGAGCAGCGCGGATATCGGCTGGTGGAGTCGAATTTTTCCTGCCGGGAGGGGGAGATCGACCTGATCATGCGGCAGGGGAACACGCTGGTGTTTGTCGAGGTGCGGGGAAGAAGCACCGACCGTCCTGTCTCGCCGCAGGAGACAGTGGATGCCCGCAAGCAGGAGAAATTGCGCCGCGCGGCGCGGCAGTTCCTGTACCGGCATCCGGAACTGGGAGACTGCTACTGCCGTTTTGATGTGCTGGCGCTTCTCTGGCAAGGGGAAGGCACGGCACGGGCGGCGGCCGTCGAATGGTATCCGGATGCCTTTCGCTGAGCACGGACGGAGCGGAAGCGGATCGCTCGGCGCTGAGAAAGTTTGAGCGGGGGACTAGCCAGCAACGGCAAAATAGACTATAATGGAACATGCGAGCATACGGCGGCATCGCGCCATGCGCGGTGCGGGCCCATATTTTTTGCCGGAGGCGTTTGCATGATGAACTATATCAGTACCAGAAACGGTTGTGCGCCGGTCCGTTCGGCGGAGGCCATTCTGCGCGGTCTCGCGCCGGACGGCGGGCTCTATGTGCCCGAATCCATTCCGCGGCTCTCCGCTGAGGAGATCTCCGGCATGGCGGGGAAATCCTATCAGGAACTCGCGTGCTGGATTCTGGAAAAGTACCTCGAGGATTTTACCCGGGAGGAAATTGCGGCCTGCGTGGCCGGTGCCTACAGCGACAACTTCGATACGCCGGAGATCGCTCCCCTGGTGCGACTGAACGGCCGCGAGTACATTTTGGAACTGTGGCACGGGCCGACTGCGGCCTTTAAGGATCTGGCACTACAGCTGATGCCGCGGCTTCTGGTTACGGCGGCGACCAAGCTGCGGCTTGAGCGGGAGATTGTGATCCTGGTGGCGACGTCGGGCGATACGGGCAAGGCTGCGCTGGAGGGGTTCAAGGATGTCGCAGGAACGCGCATCATCGTCTTCTATCCGCGCCACGGCGTGAGCCATACGCAGGAGTTGCAGATGGTGACCACGGACGGCGGAAACACCTGCGTGGTGGGCGTCGAGGGCAATTTTGACGATTGCCAGAGCGCCGTCAAAGAAATTTTCTCCGACCGGACGCTGGCGCGGCAGATGGCGCAGGCGGGGTACCAGTTCTCCTCCGCCAATTCTATCAACTGGGGACGGCTGCTGCCCCAGATCGTCTACTACTTTGCCGCTTACCTTTCGCTGGTGCGGCGGGAGGCGATCGCTTGCGGAGATGCGGTGGATTTTGTGGTGCCAACGGGGAATTTCGGAAACATTCTGGCGGCTTGGTATGCCTGGCAGATGGGGCTGCCCGTCGGCAGGCTCGTCTGCGCATCCAACCAGAACCGTGTGCTGACGGACTTCTTTGCCAGCGGCGTCTACGATCGCCGACGGGAATTCTATCAGACCAACAGTCCATCCATGGATATCCTCATCTCCAGCAATCTGGAGCGCTTTCTGTTTGCACTCTGCGGCGACGGTGCTCAGGTGAACGCCTGGATGCAGGCGCTCAAGACAGAGGGGCATTTCCGTGTGGACACGGCGACCAAAGTCAAGATGGATCATTTTATCGTCGGCGGATCCGCCGATGAAGCGGCTACGCTGCAGATGATCGGTCAGTGTTACCGCGAAAACGGCTACGTGCTGGACACGCACACGGCGGTGGCTCTGTGCGTCAGCCGCGCGCACCAGCAGGATCATGCAGCGGCGCCGGTGGCAGTGATCGATTCCACGGCGCATCCCGGCAAGTTTGTGACCAGCGTGATGGCGGGCCTGGGGCAGGAGACGCAGGGCGTCAGTGAGCTGGAACTTCTCAAACGCTTGAGCATGCTCACAGGCCTTGCTCCGCACAGGGGACTTCGCGATCTGGATCGCCGACCGGTGCGGCACACGCGCACCTGTACGCGGGAAGAGATCGGCGCGCTGGTGCGGGAACTTCTGCAGCTGGAGATTTGACGGGGGCGATACTATGGCGGACGGAATCGTGCGCGCGCTTGCCTACGCCGGGCAGGTGCGCGTCTCGGCGGTGGTCTGCACAAAGGCGGTGGAGATGGCGAGACGCGCACACGATGCATCGCCCACGGCGATTGCCGCGCTCGGGCGCGCGATGGCGAGCGCGCTGCTGCTCTCCTGGGGCTTGAAGGGCGAGGGGTGTATCACGCTGCGCATTTTTGGCGACGGGCCGCTAGGAGGCGTTATTGTAACGGCGGATGCCGCGGGCAATGTGAAGGGCTATGTGCAGAATCCGCAGGCGGATCTTCCTCTGAACCGGAACGGTAAGCTGGATGTGGGCGGTGCCATCGGTGCGGGCGAGCTCTATGTGAGCAAGGATATCGGTCTGCGCGAGCCGTATACCGGCAGTGTGCCGCTTGTGACGGGGGAGATCGGCGACGATGTGGCCAGCTACCTGGTGAGCTCTGAGCAGACGCCCTCCGCAGTTTCGGTGGGCGTTCTGGTGGATACCGACTGTACGGTGGCTGCCGCGGGAGGCATCATCCTTCAGGCGATGCCCGATGCGGAGGAGCGGGTGCTGGAGGATCTTGAGCAGCATCTGCAAGCCGCGCAGCCGGTGAGCACGCTGATCCTGCAGGGCGCGGAGCAGCGCGGACTCATCGAAGCTTATCTGCCCGGGGTGGAAGTGCAGTTTTTGGAGGAGCGGCCGGTGCGGTGGCACTGTGACTGCAGCGCCGAGCGCGTGCGCGGGCTGCTCAAGAGCGCCGGTGTGCAAGAGATCGCTCAGATACTGGAGCAAGACGGGGAGACAGAAGTCATCTGCCATTTTTGCGGCACGCACTACCGTTTTGACCGGGGACAGCTGGAGACATTGCTGCAGGAGATGCGGCTGGAAGTTGCGGATGCGGCGGGCAAAAGATAAAGAAAGGCACCGGACCTCCGGATACGGAAACACTGGAGCTCGCCGCGCTCGATTGCCCCGAGCCGCGGCGGGCTCATCTTTTTGAAATTTGGCAGAGAGAGCGGATCGCGCTCCGTCGGCGGTTGTCCGCGGAACGGCGTGAGCAGGAAGAGAGGGGGCGGGCGCAGGATGGAGTATGAGGCCTGTCTGGAGTATATGCAACGTCATTGCCCGAGGAATGTGCCGGGAGGATTGGCGCGCACGCGGCGGATGGCGGAAATCTTGGGAAATCCCCAGGATACGCTGACGACGGTACACATCGCGGGAACCAACGGAAAAGGTTCTACGGCCGCCATGATGGAGTGTGCGCTGCGCCTAGCCGGTTACAGAGTGGGACTATACACATCGCCGCATCTGGAGCGCTATGAAGAGCGCATCCAGATAGATCGCATACCGATTTCGGCGGATACCTTTGCCTCCCTCCTGACGGTGCTCATTGAGCAGGTGCTGCCGCAGATTCTGGCGGAGGGCATGGCGCATCCGTGCGAGTTTGAACTCCTGACGGTCGCGGGGTGGCTCTACTTTGCGGGGCGTACGGACATCGTCCTCTCCGAGGCTGGGCTGGGCGGGGCGCTGGATCCCACCAACGCTGTGCGTGCGCCGCTGCTCACGGTCATGACGCCGATCAGTCTGGATCACTGCGCGATTTTGGGGGACACGGTGACGGCCATCGCCCGTGACAAGGCGGGCATTTTCAAGCCGGGCGTGCCCGCTGTCACCGCGCCGCAGACGCCGCAGGTGCTCGAGGTCTTGAGGGAGCGTGCGCGGGAGGTAGGCGCGCCGCTCATTGAGGCGGAAGTCTCCGACGCGCAGCCGGTGACGAATCTATCCGGCGTATATCAGAGGATCAACTGTGCCACGGCGCTTGCCGCCCTGCGGGAGCTGTCGCGGCTGGGATGCGGAGGATTATCCGAGGAGGTGTGCGCGGAGGCGCTGGCGGAGGTCTACTGGCCCGGCCGCATGGAATATATCGCCCTGGAGGGAGCGCGGGGGGTTCTTTTGGACGGGGCGCACAATCCGGCAGGGGTGCAGTGCCTGGCGGAAAGTCTCCGCGCCGATTATGGCGGGAGGAACATCGTGCTCCTCCTCTCCATCCTAGATGATAAGGCGCGGCGTGCCATGCTGGAAGCGATTCTGCCCTTGGCGGGGGCAGTGGTGCTGACGCGCCCGCTGCACGGCGCGCGCGCGGAGAACTGGCGCGCACTGGAGGGGGAGATTAGAGCACTCAGTCCCGCGTGCACACTCCATGCTGTAGAGGATCTGCGCACTGCGCTCTGCGGCGCGCTGGAGCAGCTGCCGGAGGGAGCGCTTCTGTGCGTGACAGGCTCACTCCACCTTGTGGGGGACTGCCGCGGCATACTCCGGGAGAGGCTGCCGGGCGCACTCCGCGACGCCGTATGATTTGGCGGGATCGCGCGCGTCTCCGCGGTTTTGCGGGCGACCGGGGATCCGCGCACAGGGGCACTGATGCGGGTATTCGTGAAAAATTGCGCAAATTCGCTATTGATTCCAAGCCGTAAGAAAGATATAATAAGACCGTGTACAGCATTTGCACAGATGCGGGCGTTTGCCGGCGAGGACATGCGTTTCGCGCGGCTTGTGCGGAGGCTCTTGCCCGGGAAAAGGGACATTCCCATGAGAGCACAAAACGAGAGACAGAATCTGTCTGCGCGGGCAATGCTTTGCAGCGCGGACGCAGGGTACGAGGGGTTGTTGACATTGAAGTCCGTGAAAGAGATGAAGATCCCGGAAGCAACCGTGAGCAGGCTTTCCGTTTATTCCAGGTATTTGACCGAGGTGCGCAAGCAGGGCATCGTCAGCATTTCATCTGGGGAGATTGCCGAAGGGGTAGGCGGTACGCCGGCGCAGGTGCGCAAGGATTTCGCCTATTTCGGGGAGTTTGGCACCCGTGGTGTCGGCTACAATGTCGATCAGTTGAACCAGGAGATTATGAATATCCTCGGGCTGGACAAAACATGGAACGTGATTCTGATCGGCGCGGGAAATCTCGGTTCTGCACTGAGTCAGTACCGTGGATTCCGCGAGCGCGGGTTCCAAATTATCGGCATTTTCGACAATGACCTGAACAAGGTGGGGTTGATGCTGAACGGACTCCCTATCTATGCCATCAGCCAGTTGACGGATTTTGTCGCGAGGAACGATGTCTCCATCGGTATCATCGCTGTGCCCGCGGAGTATGCTCAGGATGTCGCGGATCTTCTGCTGGAAACAGACATCCAGGGAATTCTCAACTTTGCTCCGGTTGTACTGAGCATCCCAGATGAGGTAGAGGTCCGCAACGTGGATTTGACGGTAAATCTGGAAGTGCTCACCTACAACATCAGCAAAAAGTGAGCATTCACAGCATGGCACCGCCGCACGAGGGAGGAACTGATCGAAGGCTGCGGGCGCAAGGCCTATATGGACGGGATAGTTCATTTGGTTCCATTCAGGTTGACGAGCATTTTGCTCGGAAGAGAATCTGCTTTCTTGTGATTACTTTCTCGCGCAGGAAAAGGGGCTGTCACCTTGCTGACAGTCCCTTCCCTTATGGCATAGAGAACAAGCAGGGTCGATTCCCTGTGTGTTGTACCGCGGGACGCTCTTCCCTGAAAGTTGGATAGAAAACCGCACTTTGGTGTGCCCTTGTAGAGCGTCCGCCCGGTATGTGCACACCGAGGCCGCGTCGGCGCGGTAGCCCCGGTTTCTCACACGCGCTGCACGCAAAAGTTAAAATGGGAAGAACAGATTGGCAAGCGGGGCCCCTGCGATTAAAAAGGTTAGAAACGCAAAGACGAAATGGCTAAATCCTTGTATATACCCTTGTTTTCGTTCTAGAGACGGTTCTCCGAACATCAATGCCGAAGTGTAGCTTGCCGCGGGGGTCGTCAGAGCGGCATTCAGGATTACGATCAATCCCATAAACATCACAAAAGGATTTCCCCCCATTTGTGCATACATGGGACAGAGCAGCGGGATGAACACAACCATCAGGACGAAGTTGTGTACGACTTGTGTGGTCAAGCCCAACACGATGAGTGCCGCAATCAAGAACATCCAACTGGACATATTTGTGAGGATTGGCGTTACTACTCCCATGAGGGAGGCCATTATTCCGCATTCCTCGGAGTTGAACGCGGTTGCTAACGGTTCCGTTGCCACTAACAGCCAAATAATATTCCAGACAATCCCCTTGGATAAAGTCTGCATAGACGTAAACTGTTCCCCGCTGGCTTTTTTCCATGCACAAAAAATGCATAAGCACAAGCATAACATTCCTGTTAATCCAAGCTGCGAACAAACCGTTGTAATAAACCAAGAGCTTGGCAAAATTCCCGGAAGGAACATTCCGCCCAGAAACAGAAACAGGATGGTTAATCCAAACTTTTGTTCACTTGTCATTTTTTGCTTTGTATCGCCAAGCGTTTCTAATTCCTCGCCTAATGCGGCAATTTCAGGATAGCGGATGCGAAGGATAAATTTTACAAACAGAACCCATAGGACGATGTACACGTTTGTAAATGCAAGCCACCAAAGCGTCCATCCCGTAAAAGGGACGGTAATGTCCGGGATCAGAGCAGCCATACCTTGGGTGAAGAAATTGATCTGCACGATGGAACCGGCGTTAAACGGAAACACGAAACTTGTTAGGATGAAAATTATGACGACGGTTGGGACCATGATCTTAGAGAACTTGTTTTGCTTTTCATACCCGGCTTTTTCAGAAATCACACTGAACATGCTCCAAAGTAAAAACAGTCCTGCCAACCCACAGTGCAAAATAAACATAATTTCCGCGGCAATCAGGCATCCGAAGATGAGCGCGTAAGGTTTTCCGCGAAACAGTTTGATTGACATGAGTTTATCGGCAATATAGGATGTGAACTGCGTAGAAGCAATTGCTTCCGCAAACAGATAGGCCAGCAACGACTGAGAGACAGACTGAAACATCCAGCCGGACATAAATAAGTCCTGAAACGGAGTAGAAAGCCCGGAAATTCCTAATGCGATCAAGGCAATCAAACTCGGCCAGTCCAGCGCGATAAACAGCCAGCCATATACCGCCCCCAGAAAGGCACCTAGAACGTGCATGCCTACTTCTGTTATCTGCGCGAACGGCGGGAGAAAACCAAAGCCAAATGTGATGGTAATGAAAATAGCGACATGGATATAGTACATCAAGTTTTTCTTATTCCTCTGTGCTACTGCAGCCATATTTCTTGCCCCCTTTGAAAGAATCGGTGCGTTGATATCTTTGCGGTGCGAAGTGGGATAGGTTTGGAAAAATCCGATTCAAAAAGAGTTAACAGGTTTCCACAATGCCTCAACGCGAACCGCGTCAAGGCATTGTGGAAATTTCAGTTTATTTTCTATTCTTCAATAATCTGGTAGACCGGCGCGCCTTCACATTGAGCGGGCATCCGCACCCCGCCGAGCACAGCGACCGTAGGTGCTACATCGACTTCGCGGATCACTCGATCGGTGATGTAGTTGGATTTGATATTCGGGCCGGCTGCCATGAAAATCGGAGAGACGGAGGTATTGGCGTATCCTTGGTAGGTGGAGATGGAATCACCGTGGATACGATTAAATCCTTCTTCATTAAAGTAGATGATGTCCCCGCACTTCTCTCCGTCCAAACCAAAGTGTGCCGCTTCTTTCCTGCGTACAGCCAGGGAAACAATGCGCTTCCCGTTCCAGCGGTAATTGTAAAGATCGTCGATAATCTTTCGCTCCAGTTCGTATTGATCCGCCGGATCTACAATGCCATCGGGGTTACGCCCCTTCAAGTTAATGTAAATGTAGATGCCTCTCTGCGCAACCGCAGTCGTCTTGCTCCAATCAATTTCCCGCAGGTCATTCCCGTCCGCATCTTTCTTCATGACGGTGTATCCGAGTTCTTCCATGACCTTGATGTTTACACCGAACGGATCTCCAATCGGCACGGCTGGTTCTTCCTCTGCCCCGCATACCAACCCGTGATCGGAGGTAATAATCATATCCCAGCCCTGGTCTAACAGATGCATGAATCTTCCAACATAACGATCTGTGTCCACGTAGAAACGTTCCATGATGTCCTGGTAAAGCTGCTCGTCGTAAAAGTCTTTGTGTGGACGGTATTTCGCTAACTCCCAAAAAGAATGTCCGGCTATATCTACATTGTGGAGGTGCGAGAAGACTGCTTCGTATCCATTCTGCTCAATTAGATAGAGCATACTTTCCGCTTGCCACTCAGAATAGGCTTCCCAAAGGGGAGCAAAAATCGCATTGGCTGCCTTCGAGGTATTTCCGATCATCATAGATACACTGCGAAGTTGACCAACATTTTCTCGAATCTGTGTCAGCAGGGATTTCGGATGGAACAGTAAATCATTCCCTGCTTCCATTGCATTACCCCACCAAAGCTCCACTTTCGAGCCGTTCGGAGCTAAGTCGATCAGAATCGCCTGCCGTGCGACCTCCTGTCTCTTTCCATTTTTTGATACCGTATCCATGATGTCGTTTACAACGAGGCCTTTTTTGTCCAGTATAACAAGCGGTGTTTTTTCTTTCTTGGATTTGTAAATTGCTATCTGATCGAATATACCGTCCTTGTTGGGGATGAGTAATACGGGCCGTCTTTCCATTCCGTTGCTCACCGGGATACTGAATTCTTTTGCTCCTTCCGGAAGGTCTGCCCAGCCTGCCGCAGGTTTAATCGGCAGGAATGTTTTCGATTCGCTCAAACCAGCGCTAGCCACACCTGCGTTTTCTCCCTCGTTTTCATTCATGATCATGTTGGTCAAAATTTTTTGCTTTAGCGACATATCTAATCCGTTTTGAGAGCCGTCAAGCGTTTCTTCTACTTCCAAATCAGAAATCACACAGCCAGCACCGGACTCGTCCGCTTCTTTCTCTGCCATTTTGACCTCTTGGATGTCTTCAGATGCCTCAATCCATTGACCCCACTCTGCTGTTCCGACCGCGATATTGATGTTGGACGGCTGTGTCCCATCTATTACATGGAGATTCGGGCTGTCCGAGGTGGGTGGCCAAGAAGAACCCGGCCAATGAAATACGAGTGTTTTTTGTCCGCCCTCTGCGAACACATTCCATAACGGTTCTGCTTTGCAGTTAGTAGAATCAAACGAATAAATCAAGGTATCTAATTTTGTTGGATGAGGATTCCAGAAATCCGTGACGCCATGTGTTCCGGCATAAGCGCCTGTTGCGAGCGTTGTCCACATTGGCGGGGTTATGGTTGGCATCGCGCCAAGCATAACCAGATCTTCTCTGGCCGAACCACGGTGCATAAACTCGCTGAAATTCGGCATTACACCTTTTTCCATATAGTGCTTTGCCAATCGGGGGTCTAATCCGTCGACACCCAAAACCAATACTTTGTTTTTCATAGTGCCCTCCTAAGATTCTGTCATGAAAGGTTTGTTCCTAGTTCTCTGTGGAAGAGTTCTTCAACCGGTTGATCTCTCTTTATGGCTATCCTATTCGAAACGGATAGGAATAAAAAGCAGTAAGAAACTGTCAGAAAAATTTTGCTACAAATTTTTTTGATACCGTGCTATACTAAATACAGACAAGGCGTCCCTATACAGACCTTTTCCGGGAGGAAATATCGTTTTTCGCATCGATTCTGGGGGATGTTTTAGGGGAGGGGAAATCCGTGCGTATGGAACAGCTTTACTATTTCGTAAAAACCGTTCAAGCGCAATCCTTTTCCAAAGCCAGTGAAGATTTGTTCCTTTCCCAGCAGGCCCTTTCCGCATCGATAAAAAATCTAGAGAGAGAGTACAATACACGGCTTCTGATCAGGAGTCCAAGAGGGGTCACGCTTTCACAGGAGGGGGAGTATTTTTATGAAGTTGCATCTGAGATCCTGTCTCTGTTGGAACATCTGAATGAGCATTTTTTGTCGGAACAGTTCGTCTCGGAGCATCCTCTGCGCATCTCTCTGACATCCAAGAGCAAAAACCATTTTTTCCCAAAGGTGATCAGTTATTTTTATAAAAACTACCCGCAGTGCAATATCACACATCACACAACAGAACCAAAGGAAATCCTTCCGGCACTTTTGAAAGGCGAAGCGGATATTGGCGTTCTTACATTGATCAAGTGCGATAAAAAATTGCTCAGAGAGCTGCCCGCTGATTTTACCTTTATTCCCTTCTGGTGCGCTCGGTGTGTATTGCTCACAAGTATTCAGTCGCCCCTCGCACATCTGCACAGCGTTCATATGAATACGATCGTGAAATACCCCATTGTCCTGACAGCGTCCGCCAATTTTACAGAAGACGTTTTTTATAAACTGATCACGCAGTATACCGAGGATCCGGACATTATCTGGACGGAAAGTTACGACTTACAAGAATCATTTGTATCTGATAACATTGGAAATACGCTCTCGATAGACAGCCACATCCTTCATAGTACTTCTGTCAATAAGATACCGATTGCGGACAATATCTCTATCAACACGGGTTTCCTTCTTCGATCAGACGGTGTGAATCATCCGTTCAATAAGTTTTATATTGAAAAGGCGAGATCGATCATTTCGGGAGTTCAGTGATTTCCTTCTGAAATATGCTGAGATCCTGAGCCAGAGGGTTCCCTTGTGTGGATCAGGCTTGTTCAATACCCTCTGCCTCTCGGATCCGGCATCAAAAAAATGGCGCTCCCCGCGGAAGCAGGGGAGCGCACGAAGGAGCGTTCCGTTGCGGTTCTATAGCGTCTTTTAGCCGTCTCCGCAGTCTCCGAAAAGATGGGGGGGAGTCTCAATCCTGCATATTGACACGGGGTCAGAACAGAGGGACTGTTCGGCAGCTATCCCTACACGGTTGTGACGGAAAAACAGCGGGCCGCAATGGAGACGGCGGGTGTCAACCGCGTCTGTAGGAGGATTTATGAAAGCACCTATCCCTGTGTAAAGCGCCTGTTAGGGCGGGAGGAAAGGAGTCGATCGTATATGCAGAAACCTTTAGTCGCGTATTTCAGCGCCGGCGGAACGACGGCGCGTGTGGCGAAAGAGCTGGCAAAGGCGGCGGATGCCGATCTCTATGAAATTCGGCCGGCCGTCGCCTATACCAGCGCCGATTTAAACTGGACGGACAAGCAATCCCGCAGTTCCGTCGAGATGAACGACCCGCGCAGCCGCCCGGCGCTGGCGGACAAGCGGGCCGATATCGCGGCATATGACACCATCCTGCTGGGATTTCCCATCTGGTGGGGCATCGCGCCGAAGATCCTCAACACGTTTCTGGAGAGCTATGATTTTTCCGGCAAGAAGATTATCCTGTTCGCCACTTCCGGCGGCAGCGGCATGGGGAGAACCGCAGAGGCATTGAGCCCCTCCGTTTCCAAAAGTGCCACAATTGTGCAGGGCCGGGTGCTGAGCGCTTCCTCGACTGCCGCGAGCCTCAAGGCGTGGGTTGAAGATGTTCTCTAAGCGGCCGCGCGGCAGAATTCTGAAAATACTCCGGGCGTTCCTGCTGGCGGGGATGCTGGCCTTTTTTCTGGCCGCATGTGCAGGTGGGAATGCGGAAACCGGGAGCAGCGGCAGCAACGAGCCCGCATCAGGCGCGCAGGCGGAAACCCCTGCACCGGGTACAGACACCGACAGCGAGGAGGAATCTGTTTCTATGCAACTTCAGATCGGGGATACCGCAGTATCTGTGGAATGGGAATCGAACGAATCCGTTGCGGCCCTACAAGCGCTCTGTGAAGGGGAGCCGCTGGTGATTCCGATGTCCATGTACGGCGGCTTTGAACAGGTCGGATCGATTGGACAGAGCCTGCCGCGAAACGATGTGCAGACAGCGGCGGAAGCCGGGGACATCGTGCTGTATTCCGGAGATCAGATCGTGGTGTTTTACGGCTCAAATTCCTGGGCTTATACAAGGCTCGGGCATATCACGGATCAGACGGTCTCCGAAATGGAAGATCTTCTCGGGAACGGCGATGTCACAATCACGATAGACGGAGGGAGAACAGAATGAAAATACTTGTATTGAACGGAAGTCCCCATCTGGACGGCGCCACTTCCGATATGGTGAACGCTTTTGCCGAAGGCGCGCGGGAGGCCGGGCACACGGTCAAGGAGATCCGTGTCGCGCAGAGGAACATCCGGGGCTGTATGGCCTGTGAATTCTGCCACCAAAAGGAGCAGGGCGTCTGTGTGCAGAAGGACGATATGCAGGAGATCTACCCGGAACTTCTCACGGCCGACATGGTGGTCTTCGCCTCCCCGGTTTATTATTTTACGCTCTCGGCGCAGCTTCAGGCGGTGATTCACAGGACATACGCGATTGGCATCCCGGAAAACGTAAAGAAGGTCGCGCTCATTCTGAGTTCCGGAAGCAAATTTGTTTACGGAGCGGCAATCACAGAGTACTTCCAGGGGATTGTGGAGTACTGGGGTGTGGAGAACGCCGGAATTTTTACGGCCAACGGGAAGGAGAACAAATCCGAGCAGAAACGGCAGGAACTGTATGCCTTCGGGAAACGCTTATCTTGACAACGGAAAAGCGCCAGACAGCAGACCTATTTGTCCGCCCGTCGGGGCTCCGTCCCCGGCGGGCGATTCTTTTACCCTTTTTTGTGGCGTCTGGTTCTGGATTTAAAGTCGGCGAGTTCACAGACCGGGTGATTCGGCAGATCGATGTCGCGCCGACGGCCGCGGCGCTGCTCGGGGTGAGATTCCAGGCGCGGTGTGAAGGTTCGACGGTCTATCCGATTCTTGACTGGGCGTTCTGATCCGCTCTGCGGGCGTGTGCAGGATCCGGATATGCCGTTTTGTTTGGAGCACCTGGTTTGCGTGGATGGCTGAAAAAAACAGGACAGGGCCGGCCTTCCGCTTGACAGAGGAAGGTTCGGCCCTGTTCCAATTTTACGCGGGTTTTTAGCGGCATATCGCCTCTTTTGAAAGCACTCCCCCGGAAACGCTGTCCGTCAAGATCGGTTCCCCGGAGCGCCGTACCGGGACAAGGTTCAGTGGTGCGCGCCAGGATGGGCCCCGTGGTGTGCCTCGGCGTGATGCGTGTGGGAATGTTCGCCGGCGATGGTGCAGCCGGGCACACCGCAGGTGCCGTGGGAATGTTCGCCGGCGATGGTGCAGCCGGGCACGCCGCAGGGGCCGTGGGAATGTTCACCGGCGATGGTGCAGCCGGGCACACCGCAGGTGCCGTGGGAATGTTCGCCGGTGATGGTGCAGCCGGGCACGCCGCAGGGGCGGAGGGTGTCCGCGGCCCCGTTGGCCACGGGCGTCCAGGTCCCGTCCGCGTTTTGCACCAGAACCCACTCCCAGCCTTCACAGGCCGTACCGGGCGCAAGCGAATCTGCCCGGGGTGCGGTGCCGACGTCAAAATCGGCGCAGATGACGATCGCTTTCCCCGCTTGATACTGCGCCGCCCATCTTTGGCACGTCTCCGCGCGCGCATCGCCCGGGTAGGAGAGTTTGTTCAGCGTGCAGCCTTCAAACTCCTGTGGGAAGGCGGATTCCACCATCTGCAGCGCGGACGTGATCTCCGCGTCCGTGTAGACCGCTGAGGGTTCCCAGTCTTTTGCGTTTCATAGGAATGGCCTCCTCCGCGATTCTGTTGCGGAACTGTTTTCTTGTGTCAACCCTATTATACCCCAAAACAGGGGGGTTTCAACCCGGGAAGCGCGGGAAGAAGCCGTGTGCTTCCCGGGTGGGCGCAAAAAACTCCCGGCCGCGGGGAGGACGTGGCCGGGAGTTTTGTTTTCCGCGTTTTGGAAGGGAGCGCGGTGCTCAGGCTTTCTCCTTGAGCAGGTCGCGGATCTCTGTCAGCAGTTCCTCGGTGGTGGGAGCGGCAGGGGCCGGCTCCGGTTCCGGTTCCGCATGGCGGTGGCGCTTCTGCAGTTTGGTGATCTGCCGCACGAAGAAGAAGATGCAGAGGGCAATGATGAAGAAGTCGACGGTGTTCTGGATGAAGTTTCCGTAGAGAATGGCGGATTCCGGGCGGATGATCGTCCCGGCGGCGTCGACCTGCGCCGGGCTCAGCACCAGTTTGAGCTGGGAGAAGTCCGTGCCGGCGGTGAGAAAGCCGAAGATCGGCATGATGACATCGTCGACCAGCGAGCTGACGATCTTGCCGAAGGCACCGCCGATGATCACGCCGATGGACATATCCAGCACATTCCCTTTAAAGGCAAAGTCCTTGAAATCCTTCCAAAAATCTTTCCACATAAGGCATTTCCTCCTAGAGATGGTTTCTTTGGTCAGTGTATCAAATTTGCGACGAGAAAACAAGGCGTTTGCCGCAAATGCCGGGAATATTTTCCGGCACAGGAGGAAGTTCAGACAGATTTCCGCCCCGCTCCCCGCGGCTTGTGCCGGGGGATCCGGGATCGAGAGGTGCAGGATGAAATTTCCAATTTTTATTGACAGCGCCCGCCGTATCCGGTATACTAGGCAGTAACGCACCGTGGCGGGGAGCGGGACGGCCGCGGCTTTTCAGCAAAGGAGCAAGCGTATGAGCGAGAACACGAGAACGGTATACGAGGAACTGGTGGCGCGCGGCCTGATCGCGCAGGTCACGGACGAGGCGGAGATCCGGGAGCTGATCGACAACGGCAAGGCGGTCTTCTATATCGGTTTTGATCCGACGGCGGACAGCCTGCACGTGGGGCATTTTATGGCGCTCAGCCTGATGCGGCGCCTGCAGATGGCGGGGAATCTGCCGATCGCCCTCGTGGGCGGCGGCACCGGTATGATCGGCGATCCCTCCGGCCGCACCGATATGCGCCGGATGTTGACGCCGGAGGATATTCAGCACAACTGTGACTGCTTCCGGCGGCAGATGAGCCGGTTCATCGATTTTTCCGACGGGAAGGCACTTTTCCTCAACAATGCAGACTGGCTGCTGCCCTTGAACTACATCGAACTCTTGCGGAAAGTCGGGCCGCATTTCAGCGTCAACCGGATGCTGACGGCGGAGTGCTACAAGAACCGCATGGAGCGCGGGCTGACCTTCCTGGAATTCAACTATATGATCATGCAGAGCTACGACTTCTATATCCTGCACCAGCGCTACGGCTGCAACCTGCAGCTGGGCGGGGACGACCAGTGGAGCAATATGCTGGGCGGCACCGAGCTGATCCGCCGCCTGGACGGGGAGGACGCCTACGCGATGACCATCCCGCTCCTGCTCAACTCGGAGGGCAAAAAGATGGGGAAGACCCAGTCCGGCGCGGTGTGGCTCGATCCGAACAAGACCAGTCCCTTCGCCTTCTACCAGTACTGGCGGAACGTGGCCGACGCCGATGTGCTCCGCTGCCTGCGGATGCTGACGTTCCTGCCGCTGGAGGAGATTGACGCCATGGCGGGCTGGCAGGGGAGCCAGCTGAACACCGCCAAGGAGATCCTGGCCTACGAGCTGACGAAGTTGGTGCACGGCGGGGAGGAGGCCGCGCGGGCGCAGCAGAGCGCGCGGGCGCTCTTCTCCGCGGGCGAGGCGGAGGAGATGCCCTTGGCGCGCCTGCAAGATGCGGATTTCACGGAGGACGCCGTCGATGTGGTGACGCTCCTGCACCGCTCCGGCCTGGTCGGCAGCCGCTCCGAGGGGCGCCGGGCCGTGGAGCAGGGCGGCGTGACGGTGGACGGCGAAAAAGTTACGGATATCCGGCAGTGTTTTGACCGGTCGCGCTTCTCCGGGAAGGGGATCGTGGTGCGGCGCGGGAAGAAACATTTCCGGCGGGTGACGCTGTAGCGGGAGATACAAGATGCATTCTAAACTGATCTTATCGGTCAATCTGAAACAGTATCGAGCCGAAAACCGGCTGTCCCAGGAGGAGATGGCCGTCAAGGCGGAGATGAGCACGCGCGGCTACGGCAAGATCGAGCGGGCGGAGGTCAGCTCCTCGCTGGAGACGCTCGACAAGCTGGCCGCGGCCACGGGCCTGTCGCAGGCGTCGCTGCTGTCGGAGGAGATGGGGCGGCGCACCTGAGCGCCGACCGGCGGCCGGCTGCCGTCGCGCGCCGGGCCGCATGCCGGAGAAGGCGCGCGAAAAAAATCAAAAAAGTTGTGTGAAAAATCTTGCGCGATCGCGCAAGGTATGCTATGATACTTCCTGTCGCGGGAGATTAGCTCAGATGGTTAGAGCACTTGCTTGACATGCAAGGGGTCGTAGGTTCGAGTCCTATATCGCCCACCACCGCGCAACATCCGAATTCCACCCCATGGGGGCGGGGTTCGGATTTTTTTACATAACGCGTTCGCACAAGGAGGTTCTCAGAGAAGTTCGGCAAGGAGTTTCAGTCACGGAAGACAGAAACGGATTACAGAAAAGGAAGTGCATCGACGGATGATCAATTTCGGCTATCATTTTTGGACGATCATGCCGCGCCTGTGGGAGGGGGCGCTGGTCACTATCCGCATCACGGCGATCGCGGTCTGCCTGGGGATGCTCATCGGGCTGGTGATGGCGCTGTGCAAGCTGAGCCATATCTGGCCGCTCAAAATCCTCTCCAACGTCTACATCGAGTGCCTGCGCGGCACACCGCTCTACGTGCAGATTCTGCTGTTCCACTTCGGCGTGCCCTCCATCGTCAACCAAACGATGGGCACCAGCGGCTTTCACTTTGCGGTGATGACCACCGCGATCGTGGTCTGCAGTCTGAACAGCGGCGCCTACATCGCGGAGATTTTCCGCTCCGGGATCCAGTCCGTAGACCGGGGACAGATGGAGGCGGCCCGCTCCCTGGGCATGAATCACAGCAAGGCCATGCGCTACATCATTCTGCCGCAGGCGGTGAAGCGCGTGATCCCGCCGCTGTGCAACGAGTTCATCGTGCTGCTGAAGGACACGTCACTCCTGGCGGTCATCGGCGTCACAGAGATTATGAAGGTCGGGCAGATCTACACCTCCGTCACCTACGCGCCGTTTCCGGCGTATATCGGCGTGGCCTGTGTCTACCTCATCCTGACTTTCACCATCTCCCGCGTCGTCGACTTTATCGAGAAGCGCTGGCATATGAGCACCGCGCAGTGAGGAGGAGGACTATGATCGAGATCAAGGACCTGCACAAGAGTTTCGGCAAGCTGGAGGTGCTGCGGGGCATCACGGAGACGATCCGCGACCAGGAGGTCGTCTGTGTCATCGGGCCCTCGGGCAGCGGCAAGAGCACCTTCCTGCGCTGTCTCAATCTTCTGGAGACGCCCACCTCGGGACAGATTTTTATCGACGGGGTGGAGATCACCGATCCCAAGAACGACGTGAACAAGATCCGCGAGAACCTGGGCATGGTGTTCCAGCGCTTCAATCTGTTCCCCAACAGGACGGTGCTGCACAACATCACGCTGGCGCCGATCAAGGTCAAGGGCGTGTCCAAGGAGGAGGCGGAGGCGACCGCCATGGAACTTCTGCGCAAAGTGGGCCTGGTGGAGAAAGCCAACGTGCACCCGGACAATCTCTCGGGCGGGCAGCAGCAGCGGGTGGCCATCGCGCGGGCGCTGGCCATGCACCCGGACATCATGCTCTTCGACGAGCCCACCTCGGCGCTGGATCCGGAGATGGTGGGCGAAGTGCTGAACGTGATCCGCGACCTGGCAGGCGAGGGCATGACCATGGTGATCGTGACGCACGAGATGGGGTTTGCCCGCGAGGTGGCGGATAGGGTTCTCTTTATCGACGAGGGCAGAGTGCTGGAGCAGGGGACGCCCCAGGAGCTCTTTTTCCATCCGCAGCAGGAGCGCACGCGGAATTTTCTGGCCAAGGTGCTGTAGCCGCGCCGCCGGATCGCGCCGCGGCGGGCGTACCGATTCTAAAACCGCAGTGTGAAAGCAACAACTTTGTTGAAACCGGCCTGTCCGGCGGTGCCTCGGCGCCCTGCCGGACGGGCCGGTTCTGTCTGCGGCAAGCCTGGCGCGGTTTGGGCTGATGCATGAAAATATCCGGTATCTTTGTGCTGCAGCGCACACCCGCCGGCCCGGGAAGCGTCCGCCGGCGGCCCAACATCGCTTGCAGGGCGCGTTTGCGCGTGGTGCGCCCCGCGCCGGCCGGGGCACTGCGCCGCGGCCGGCGCGAGAAATTTCGGGTTGTAATTTCCACGCAAATTTTGCATAATAGAGGAAACGAACGCGCAGGCAGGAAGATCCGCGCCGCCCGTGCCCTCTGCGGCACATTCCCGCGCGCGGCGCGCGGATTTCTTCCGGAAGGCGCCGGCTGCAAAGATGGAGGAGGTCAGTGGAGTGACACAGACACATGTATTGGAGGAACTGCAGGAGATTTTTGCACAGAATGCCGTGTCAGAGTTTTTTCTCTCCCTGGAAGAGCGCTACCCGCGACTGACGTCGAGCCACTTGGAGGATCTGCAATATGTCGTGGCGGTGCTCCTGAAACGCGACACAGAATGGAGCTGTGCCGATGTTCTGGAACTCTGCCGGAATATCTGTCCGGAGTGCTACCCGGAGGATCCGGAAAAGGGCTGGCTGGAATACTGCTACTGGTATCTCATCAGCTGGTCCTATCCCGAGAGCGTCTTCATGGAATTTCCGGAACGGTTTGACGACGGGGTGCAGCTGTTTGTGCGCGTGCTTCGCTGCGCGCTGGACTTTAAGCTGGCGCATAAGACGTTCGATCCCTTCACGGATTTCGCCTTCCTGGATCCGGATACGCTGCCGGAGAACGTGATTAAGGAGGAGTACAAGCGGTTCTGCCGCTACTTCCGCGAACTGTATCTCTACGAGCTGATGTACATCGGCAAGGAGGTCTTCTTCTTCAACACGCTGAGCCACATTGCCGGTGTCCACTATGTGGCGATGCACGTGGCGCGGCAGCTGCAGGCGGCGGGCGTGCCGGTTCACCTGGCGCTGGTGAGCGGCGCGGCAGTCGGCCACGACATCGGCAAATTCGGCTGCAAGCCCTCAGAGACGAAGCGCATGGCGCATCTCCACTACTACTACACAGGGCAGTGGTTTGAGAAGAAGAATATGCCCACGATTGCGCACATCGCGGTGAACCATTCCACCTGGGATCTGGAGCTGGAGAACCTGCCGCTGGAGTCGCTGATCCTCATCTATGCCGACTTCCGCGTGCGGCGGGACGAGGGGCCGTATCCCAAGGAGAAGATGGGCATCTTCAGCCTGGAGGATTCCTTCTACATCATTCTGAGCAAGCTGGAGTCGGTGGACGAGCAAAAGGAGCGGCGCTACCGCTACGTCTACGCCAAGCTGAAGGACTTCGAGGACTATATGGTGAGCCTGGGCGTCAACATCGATTTCAGCACCGATGTGCTCTCGCCGGTGGAGCAGAAGGACATCGCCCTGGTGAACGCGCAGGAGGCCATCACGAATTTCAAATTCCTCGCGATCCGCCATAATATCTGGCTGATGGAGTTCCTGAGCACGGAGACCTCCTTCGGAGCCCTGCTGGAAGCCGCGCGCAGCGAGAAGGACTGGAAGAACACGCGCGCCTATATTCACATCTTTGAAGAGTACTATACCTATATGACCCAGCGGCAGAAGAGCATGACGCTGAACTTTCTCTACGAACTGCTGATGCACCGCGAGGGCGATATCCGCCGGCAGGCGGCGGAGCTGATGGGGCAGATCATCATCAACTACGACGAGATCTACCGCAAGGAGCTGCCGGACGGCGTGAAGCTGCCGACGGGGCAGACCACCTCGCTCACGCTCTGGCAGCGCTATCTGAGCAAGATTGTCATACCGGATCACAGGATCACCGAGCGGCACAAGCAATGGCTCGGCTACGCGCTCAAGATCGTGGTCGGGGTCGTGCTGGAAAAATCCCCGACAGAGGACCGCTACGGGTATCTGGACGTGCTGCTCTACTACTATCACGACGCGCACTGGGAGGACGATGTGAACTTCATCCTCATGGACACGCTGATCTCCGTGCCGACCAAGCTCTGCGAGCTCGAACAGCTGCAGGAACTTCTGGACTTCACGCTGGAGGTTCTGCGCCGCGACAGTCTGGAGCTGCAGGCGGCGGCGCTGCGCTTCCTGCAGCAGCTGAGCGGCGAGCCGTATCTGTTTGAGAGCATGAAGCGGCAGATCCTGGATGCGCTTGCGGAGCTGTTCGACCAGTCGCTTCCGGTGGGGATCCGCTACAACATCTTCCGCATCTATCAGAATCTGGGGGCGGAGGACCGCCTGCCCGCGCTGCAGCTGCCCGGCGAGACGGAGCAGGGCGTCATTTCCGAACTGCTTCTGGAGAATCTCAAAGTGGCCACGCCCTGGATCCTCAAGCGGACGAACATCGATTTTCTGCTGGAGGAGGCGTGCCAGCGCCGCTCGATCCCGCTCCTGCAGGTGGCGACGCACCTGTCCAACATCCTCAAGGTCGGGGAGCGCATCAATGTGCGCCACAGAGCGGGCCAGGGCCTTTTGGACATCGCGCCGCTTCTGACGCACGAGGAGTGCAACGAGCTGGTGATCGAGCTCACGAAGGGCCTGGAGATCGGCGAGTATGAGTTTTCCAAGTACATTCCGGAGTATCTGGGGCAGATCGCGCTGTTCCTGCGGCCGCAGGAGCTGGACGAGTTCATCCAGGACATCCTGAAGCTGCTGCGCAACGCGAACAACCGCGTGGTGTCGGTGACGCTGAACACGCTGGGCGTGGTGCTGGAGCATTATCCCGCCTACCGGGAGCGCTACGGCGAGGCCCGGGAAGTGTTCGAGGGGCGGCGGAGAAAGATCCTCGGCATGATTCTGAGCGGTCTTTCCAGCTACGACGAGGAGGTCAGCTCCGAGGCGTTCATCGTGCTGGGGCATCAGCTGTTCGGATCCCCGCTGCTGACGCTGGAGCAGAAGTATGAGATCTTCTTCCTGGTCTACAAGCGGATGCTGATTCTGATCTACGGAAAGGAAATGAGCGGCCTGGCCTTCTTCAACCGCGCCGGCTCGCTGAACCACATTTACCGGTTCATCTCCGACTATCTCCTGGAGTACGGCGAGTTCGTGGTGCCGGAGGTGGAGCGCGTCGCCTTCTTCCCGGGGACGTTCGATCCGTTCTCCTCCAGCCACAAGGGGATCGTGCAGGAGATCCGGGACATGGGGTTCCAGGTCTATCTGGCGCTCGACGAATTCTCCTGGTCCAAGAAGACACAGCCGCGGATGACCCGGCGGCAGATCATCGTCATGTCGGTGGCGGACGAGGAGAATGTGTTCCTCTTCCCGGACGAGATCCCCATCAATCTCGACAATCCGCGCGATCTGGCCAGATTGCAGGAACTCTTCCCCGGCAAGGAGGTCTACATCGTGGCGGGGAGCGACGTGATTCAGAACGCCTCGTCCTATCAGAAGGCGCCGAGGCCCGGCTCCGTGCACCAGTACAACCATATCGTGTTCCGCCGGGCCAGCGGCGACGAGACCGACACGGCCGTGGAGCAGCAGGAGCAGATGGTGCGGGAGAAGATCCAGGGGAAGCTCATCTACCTGACGCTGCCGACCTACCTGGAGGATATCAGCTCCACCCGCATCCGGGAGAATATCGACTGCAACCGCGACATCTCCAATCTCATCAATCCGCTGGCGCAGAACTATATCTACCGCTACGGCCTGTACCTGCGGGAGCCGCAGTATAAACCCATTCTCCTGGCCAAGGACATCAAGTTTGAGTATGTCTCCGAGGAGAGCTCCCAGGAAGTCTATCAGCTCCTGGTCAGTTTCGCGCACATGGAGGAGCTGATGGATCTGCTCTCGGAGCACTGGCAGCGCAGGGAGGCGATGCTGACGCTCCTCAAGGACGCCAGCCAGAACAACCGCATCGTGGCATTCTCGCTCTCGTACACCATGGATACGAAGGATATGTACGACGTGTTTCACGACGCCGAGACGGTGGAATGGCTGCGCGCGCGGATGTTCGGCAAGATCGCGGTGCTGACGGGAATCTATCAGCTGCCCGACTGCTCGGTGAAAAACGCCGAGCAGCTGCTCCTGACGGAGACACTGGCACAGTACCTGAGCGATGATTTCGGTTACGCGCTGTATCTGGGGCCGGAGGATCCGGACGTGGAATCGGTGCTGCTGCGGCAGGGCTTTGTCACGACGCCGATGCGCCTGCCAGGGCAGGCCCTCTATATGGTGGATATGCGCATGCCGGTGACCCTGACCAAGAACATTGAGACGAACATCAAGGAGCCCTTCAACCACAGCGAACGGCTGCTGGCGGTCGTGGAGCAGTGTCACCGCCGGCTGCAGGAGGCCATGACGGAGCTCTATCCGGGCAATCTGGTGCTCTCCATCGACGCGGGCGTCATGCACCACAAGCTGCTGCAGATTATCACGCACGCGAACCATGTGCCCAACGAGCCGCTGCCGGTGCGCAGGCTGGGCAAGCATATGTGTGTGCCCTTCGGCAAGATCCTGTGCGGGATGGTGGTGCCCAATACCGTGACCAAGACCCTGCACACGGAGAAGGTCTATTCGGGGGATCTGGAAGAATTTACGATCCAGAATGTCCCGTTCTACTCCACCCTGGAAAACCAGGTGCGCACGATCAAGTCCTTCGACCGCCCGGTGATTCTGGTGGATGACGTCCTGCACAAAGGCAACCGCCTGCGCGGCCTGGAGCCCATCCTGCAGAAGGAGGGCGTCCAGGTGGACCGCATCGTGGTGGGCATTCTCTCCGCCCGCGGCAAAGACCTGATGGCCGTGCGCCAGTGCCCGGTGGAGAGCGCCTACTTCCTGCCGCGCATGCGCAGCTGGTTTGTGGAGTCCAACCTCTACCCCTTCATCGGCGGGGACATGGTCGCGCACAGCGAGGCGACGGACGCGAACCTGATTCCCTCCATCAACTTTATTCTGCCGTACGCGGTGCCCGGCTTCATGAAAGGCATCTCGCCGGCGGCGCTGTACAGATTCTCCCTGACCTGCCTGAAGAACGTGCTGGAGATTCTCCAGGTGCTGGAGGAGGAATACCAGGAGATTTTCGAGCGCAGGCTGACCCTCGGCCGGCTGGGCGAGGTCCTTATCTCGCCGCGCTGTCCCGACCGCGGCAGCTGCGGCCGGTACGACAAAAACGTGGCCGCCTCGGATTATATCGCCGACGATCTGCAGAAGCTGGAGCGGCTGCAGAGCATTGTCCGGCAAAAGTGAGAGCCAGCACCGCGCGCATGGGCGCGGTGCCCCGAATCAGGCGTTTCGACGGCGAAAGCGGCGGAGGCTGCTTTCGCCGCCTGCATATGGGAAAGGGGAGGAGAGGCTTGTACTACTATCGGAGCGGGCTGGATGGAACGGTTCTTCTGGCGCGGCGTCCGCTTGCGCCGGAGCCCGGCCCGGCGCTGCGCGCGATCCCCGAGGCGGAGGCCGCGCGGGCGGAGCGGCTGCTCTACTGCAGCGAGCGCCCGGGGCCCTCGAAGGTGCACTGCAGCTTGAATCACGCGGGCTATCTGGCCGAGGCGCCGGAGGGGCTCTGGAGCATCGACGCGCAGCAACTCTCGCGCCTCGCAGAGGCGGCGGGACCGCTCCCTGCCTGGCTGGCGCGGGCGGTCGAGGAGGGGCGCGTGGGCAATCTCAATCTGGCGGAGGCGTCTCCCGCGGAGGCGCTGCCGCGCCTGGCGGCGGAGGCGGCGCGCGCGGGGGAGAAAAAGACGGTGCACATTCTGGCCATGGGGGATGTGGGCAGCACGGTGCTGACGGGCCTGGCGCTTCTGGGCGGCGACTGCATCGCGGCGCTCGGCATCTACGACTTCGACCGCGCGCGCTGCGAGCGCTGGGCCATGGAGCTGAACCAGACCGCCTACCCCTGGGCGTATGACCGTCTGCCGCCGGTGCGCGTGCTGGAGGAGGCGGAGCTCTTTGCCTGTGATGTCTTTGTCTTTTGCGCCTCGGCGGGCGTCCCTCCGGTGGGGGAGAAAACGCGGGACGTGCGCATGGCGCAGCTGGAGGCGAACCGCGCGATTGTCGGGCAGTACGCGCGGCAGGCGCGGGCGTGCGACTTTCGGGGCCTCTTCGCCGTCGTATCTGACCCGGTGGATCAGCTGTGCCAGGCGGCCTGGCGCGCCAGCAACCGCGACGATGCCGGGCAGTGGGACGGGCGCGGCCTCTGGCCGGAGCAGATCCAGGGCTACGGGCTGGGCGTGATGAACAGCCGCGCCGCCTATTTCGCCAAGCAGGATCCGCGCTTCGCGCGGTTTCTCACCGAGGGGCGCGCCTACGGGCCGCACGGCGCGCAGCTGGTCATCGCCGACAGTGTGGCGCGGTACGACGACGCGCGCTCCCGCGAGTTGACGCGGCGGGCGGCGGAGGCGAACTTGGCCATGCGCGAACTGGGGTACAAGCCTTACGTGGCGCCCGCGCTCTCCTCTGCGGCGATCTCGCTGCTCCTGACGCTGCGCGGGCACTGGCACTACAGCTCGAACTTTCTGGGCGGTATCTGGCTGGGCGCGCGGAACCGCAGCACGCTCGCGGGTGTGGAGTTCGAGTACCTGCCGCTGCCCGCGGCGCTGCGGGCGCGCATCGAGGAGGCGGAGCGGGAGCTGCGGCGCACCGGAGCCGAGGCCGCGGAGGAGGCGGCGCGGACGGATGCCGCGGACGCGGACGAAGCGCCGCTTTTGGTGATCGCGCCGGAGGACGCGGCGCTGGGCGAAAACCCGCGGCTGCGCCGCGTCGCGGAGCGGGCGCTCGCGGGGCGGCGCGCGGAGGTGTGGCGCGGCGAGCGGGATTTTGCGCCGGTGCGCGGCCGCCGCATCCTGTTTGTGCTGCACCTGGGCGCGGAGGGGGTCAATCTGGAGTATCAGCGCCTGCTGCGCTGGATCCGCACCCGCCCCGGCTGCCTGCGGGATTGTGTGGGCGCGGTGCTGGCGGACGGCGCGGGGGAACTCCACACCAAGGCGGCGGGCCGGGAACTGGTGCTGGCCGCCAACGCGGGCGGCTGCGCCTTTCCGGGCCGTCCGCTCGTGGAGGGAACCGGCTCGCTGCGAAATTTTCTCGTGCAGGCGGATCTCTCGCACACGGGCTGCGAGGAGGCCTACTGCCGCGCGGCGGGGGATCTCGCGGAGCGGCTGCTCGCGTTTCGGAAACCGCGCTCGCGCAGACCGAAGCTCCTCGCGGTTCACGCCAGCAGCCGTGAGACATCGAACACGCTGACGCTCTGGCGCAAGGTGCGCGCGCATCTGGAAACGCGCTGCGAGATCCGGGAGATCCCGCTGGAGAACGGGGCCGTGGAGGACTGCATCGGCTGTCCCTATCCGGCCTGCCAGCACTACGGCGAGACCTGCGGCTGCTATTACGGCGGCGTGATGGTGGAGGAGGTCTATCCAGCCGTCCTGGAGTGCGACGCGCTGATGCTGCTCTGCCCGAACTACAACGACGCCATGAGCGCGAATCTCGCCGCCTTTGTCAACCGCCTGACAGCCCTGTCCAACCAGGTGCGCTTTTTCGACAAGGCGCTCTTTGCCCTGGTGATCTCCGGCTACAGCGGCGGAGACCTGGTGGCCGAGCAGATTCTGGGGGCGCTCAACCTGAACAAGAGCTTCTGGCTGCCGCCGCGCTTTGCGCTCCTGGCCACAGCCGACGCCTCCCTCCGCGTGGAGGACGTGGAGGGGATCGACGCGGAGGCGGCGGACTTTGCGGAGAATCTGCTGCGGCAGATCTCCGGAGGGGAGGCGCGGGCATGCTCCACCTGATCGCGGCGGTCGCGCGAAACGGGGTGATCGGCAGCGGCGGGAGGATTCCCTGGCACATCCCGGAGGATTTGGCGCGCTTCCGCGCCCTGACAACGGGGCAGACGGTGCTGATGGGCCGCCGTACCTACGAGAGCATCGGCCGCGCCCTGCCCGGGCGGCAAAACATCGTATTGTCCCGCGCGCTCCGCGCCCTGCCGGACGTGCAGGTGGCGGCGAGTCTGGCAGACGGGCTGGCGCTGGCGGCGCGGCAGGAAGTCTACGTGATCGGCGGCGGGGAGGTCTACGCGCAGGCGCTTCCCCTGGCGGAGGTGCTCGACCTGACCCTGGTGGATCTCGCGCCGGCGGGGGAGGTCCGCTTTCCGGAGGTGCCGTGCCGGGAGTTTGCGGTGATCGCCCGCGAACGGCACGCGGGCGATCCCGCCTGGCAGTATGTGACCTGCCGCAGAATCCGTGCGCACGGCGGCGCGGAATAGCGCAAAAGAGCCGGCGGAGCGGCGACGCCCCGCCGGCTCTTTTGCGCTCCCGGAAACGCGCGCACTTATCATCAATATAATATATCTATATCATAAAATAAAACTTCTTTTTATGCAAAATCTCCGCGAATTGTTTGACATGAAACGCCGATATCGCATACAATAACAGTATCGGTATCCGAATTAGGCGGATTATTTCGCCCATTCTGCGCCGCTGACGCGGCACGGATACCCTACAGGGAATGTTTGCGGGAACGGGGGCCTCTTGCGCCGCGCCGTTCCCGCGGAAAGGCGGCTTGCAGAATGAGGACGAGCGATGCGTCGGCGCCCGCCGCGCCGGAGCGGACGGAGATCCGCCTGCTCTTCGCCGCGCCGGAGCGCTTTTTGAACCGGGAGATCACCGTCGCTGGATGGGTGCGCAGCCTGCGCGTCTCCAAGGCGTGTGCCTTTATCACGCTGAACGACGGCAGCTGCTTTCAGAGCCTGCAGATTGTCATCGACGCGCGGCAGGAGCAGTTCGGCGCGGCCGCGAAACTGGGGGTCGGAGCCGCGATCCTGGCGCGCGGCGTCGTGGCGGAGTCGCCCGGCGCGGGGCAGGACTTTGAGCTGCATGCGGCGCAGATCTGCCTGGAGGGCGCCTGTCCGCCCGATTATCCGCTGCAGAAGAAACACCACAGTTTTGAGTATCTGCGCACGGTGGCGCATCTGCGGCCGCGCACGAACACCTTCTCGGCGGTTTTTCGCCTGCGCTCGGTGCTTGCGGGCGCCATCCACCAGTATTTCCAGGAGCGGGGCTTTGTCTACGTGCAGACGCCCGTCATCACCGCAAGCGACTGCGAGGGCGCGGGGGAGATGTTCCAGCTGACGACGCTGGATCTGGCGAAGATCCCGCGCACCGGTACGGGCGAGGTGGACTACAGCCGGGATTTCTTCGGCCGGGCGGCGAATCTGACAGTGAGCGGCCAGCTGAACGCCGAGGCCTTTGCCCTGGCCTTCGGAAAGGTCTATGCCTTCGGACCCGCTTTCCGCGCCGAGGACTCCAACACAGCGCGGCACGCCGCCGAGTTCTGGATGCTGGAGCCGGAGATCGCGTTCGCCGGCCTGGAGGAGGACATGGATCTGGCGGAGGACATGGTCAAGTACCTCATCCGCGCCGCGCTGGAGCGGCTGCCGGAGGAGATGGCCTTCTTCGACCGCTTTGTCAGCCCGGGGATCGTGGCGCGCCTGGAGGAGCTGGTGCGGACGGACTTTGCCCGGGTGTGCTACACGGAGGCGATCGAGATTCTCCGGCGGAGCGGAGAATCCTTCACCTACCCGGTTTCCTGGGGGATCGACCTGCAGACGGAGCACGAGCGCTACCTGGCGGAGCGGTACTTCGGGCGGCCGGTGTTCGTCACCGACTATCCCAAGGAGATCAAGGCCTTCTACATGCGCCTGAACGAGGACGGCCGGACCGTGGCCGCCATGGATCTCCTGGCGCCCGGCATCGGCGAGATCATCGGCGGCAGCCAGCGGGAGGAGCGGCTGGATGTCCTGGAGCGGCGCATGGAGGAGCTCTCCCTCCCCCGGGAGGCGTACCGCTGGTATCTGGATCTGCGCCGGTACGGCGGCGCGCGGCACGCGGGTTTCGGACTGGGCTTTGAACGGCTCCTGATGTATCTGAGCGGCATGTCCAACATCCGCGATGTCATCGCGTTTCCGCGCACGGTGCACAGCGCGGAGTTCTGAGCGCGCGTGCGCGCTTTGTCTGCGGGGAGCAGGGAAGAATTTTCGGAGGGGGGCGGTTCCAATGGCAAAAGAGGCCAGTTTCGACGTGGTGTCCGTGGTGGATCTGCAGGAGGTCAGCAACGCGGTAAACCAGACGGTGAAGGAGATCACGCAGCGCTTCGACTTCAAGGGAAGCAGGAGCGCGGTGACAATCGAGGACGGCAGTTCCATCAAGATCGTGACGGAGGATGACACGCGCCTGCGCAACATCCTGGACATCCTGCAGAGCAAGTGCGTCAAGCGCGGGGTGCCGCTGAAGAATCTGCAGTATGGGAAGGTGGAGCCGGCGGCGGGCGGCATGGTGCGCCAGGTGATCCGGATCCAGCAGGGGCTCGATGCCGACGTGGCAAAGCGGATCATCAAGGATGTCAAGGGGCTGAAGCGCAAGGTGCAGACCCAGCTGCAGGAGGATCAGGTGCGCGTCAGCGGCAGGCAGATCGATGATCTGCAGGCGGTGATCGCCTTTCTGAAGGGGCAGGACTACGGCGTGGAATTGCAGTACAGCAATTTCCGCTCCTAGCGGGAGGAGGGAAGCTTGTGCAACTCAGCGAGCGGCAGGAAAAAATCGTGGAGATCGTGAAAGCGGAGGGCCATGTGACCGGGGAGCGCGTGGCGGAGATTCTGGGGCTCACCCGGGCATCGCTGCGCCCCGATCTGGCGTTTTTGACCCAGATCGGTATGCTGGAAGCCCGCCCGCGGGTCGGCTACTATTACAAGGGGGATCAGAGCCCCTTCCGCGTCTACGCCCGGATGGAGGCCTACAAGGTGCGCGACAACATGTCCGCGGCGGTGACGGTGGACAGCGGCACGTCGGTGTATGACGCCATCGTCCGCATGTTCGTGGACGACGTCAGCACGATGATCGTCGTCGACGAAGCACAGATGCTGGAGGGCATCAGCTCCCGCAAGGATATGCTGCGCGTCGCGATCGGGAAGGCGAATATCAACCAGCTGCCCATCGGCGTCATCATGACGCGCATGCCGAACATTGTGGTGGCCTATGAGGACGAGAATCTCTGGGAGGTGGCGCGGCGCCTGATCGAGCACCAGATCGACGGGATGCCCGTGGTGCGCAGGCAGGAGAGCGGGCAGCTGCAGGTGGTGGGCCGCGTGACCAAGACGAACATCACAAAGGCGTTCGTGGCCCTGGGCGACGAGATCTGAGCCCGCCGCGGCGGCGCGAAATAATGCTTGACTTTGCGGGGCGATTCACGTATAATACAGAGAGCTCCCGGAGGGAGCTCGTGCGGGCCTATAGCTCAGCGGCTAGAGCATCCGGCTCATAACCGGACGGTCCTTGGTTCGAGACCAAGTGGGCCCACTTTTTTCTGTCTGGCATGTTGGAGAAGTGGCTTAACTCACCAGCCTTTCACGCTGGCATTCACGGGTTCGAATCCCGTACATGTCATACGGCGGGCGAACGCCCATCGCACGTGGTGCCGCGGCGGCACCGCGTTTTTTTGTTCACGCGCGGGATTTTTGGCGCCCGCCCGCCGCGGGGCCGTCCGCCAAAAGAGAAGGGAGGGGCGGGAGCATGGTTCCGATCACGACACATACGCCGCAGGAGCTGGAGGCGCTGGGCGCGCGTCTGGCACCCCTGCTGGAGCCGGGCGATCTGCTGGCGCTGGACGGCGACCTGGGGGCGGGGAAAACGCTGCTGACCCAGGGGCTGGCCCGGGGCCTCGCGGTGGCGGAGCCGGTGACAAGCCCCACCTTCGTCATCTTGCAGCCGCATACCTCCGGCCGTCTGCCGCTCTATCACATGGATGTCTACCGCCTGCGAAAGCCGGAGGAGCTGTACGATCTGGACTATGAGGAGTACTTCTACGGGGACGGGGTGACGGTCATCGAATGGGCGCGGCTGGTGGAGCCGCTCCTGCCGGAGGAGTATCTCGGCGTGGAGATCCGCGCCTCCGACGCGGGGCGGGAGGTGCGCTTCATGCCGCACGGCGCGCGCTACGAGCGGCTCCTGCGGGAGCTTGCGCGCTTGCTCTGACCTTGGGGCGGCGCGGAGAGGAGCTGGGTGACAATGCGGATTCTGGGGCTGGACAGTTCTACACCTGTGGCCGGGGTCGCCGTGACAGACGGGGAGCGGCTCCTGGGAGAGGTCACACTGCAGACGAAAAATACACATTCGGAGACCTTGATGCCCATGATCGACCAGCTGCTCCGGCAGCTGGATCTCTCGGTGCGGGATCTGGACGCCGTGGCGGTGACGCAGGGGCCCGGCTCTTTCACCGGGCTGCGGATCGGCATGGCGACGGCGAAAGGCCTGGCGCAGGGCGCGGACCTGCGCCTGATTGCGGTGCCGACGCTGGACTGCATGGCGTACAATCTGGTGCAGTACCCGGGGTTCGTCTGCCCGATCCTGAACGCGCAGAAGCGGCAGGTCTACACGGCGCTCTACCGCAGCGCGCCGGACGGGGCGGACGCGATGCAGCGGCTCAGCGCGTACCAGGCGATCGGCTGCGCGCAGCTGGCGGAGGCGCTGCGGGCGCGGGAGGAGGTCGTGTGGTTTCTGGGGGACTGCGCGGAGTTCGCACAGACGCTGCGCGACGCGCTGGGCGCGCGCTGCCGGTTTGCCCCCGCGCACCAGATGCTGCCGCGGGCCGGCGCGCTGGCGCTTTTGGCGGAAAGGCGCGCCGCGCGGGGAGACTACGATGATCTCCTGCGGACGATGCCCGTCTACATCAGAAAATCGGAGGCGGAAGTGCAATGGGAAGCGAGACAGAAGCAGGGCGCGCAGAAGGCGGACTGACCTGCCCCGGGGCAGCGGAGGAGACGCGGACGCAGGCAGCCTCGCGCGCGGGGCGCGATCCGTCCGCGCGGCTCTGGGCCTGCCCGATGGAGGAGCGGCATCTGGACGCGGTGTCGGCCCTGGAGCGGCTCTGCTTTGCCGCCCCCTGGACCAAGACAATGTTCGAGGACGATGTGGTGCGCAATCCCCTCTCGCGCTACCTGGTGCTCCTGGACCGGGCGGATCCGGAGCAGGTTGTGGCCTACGCCGGATACTGGAAGATTTTTGACGAGGGGCACATCACGAATGTGGCGGTGCATCCGGCCTGGCGGCGGCAGGGGGTGGGCACCTATCTGATGCGCCTCCTGATCGATCTGGCCGCCGCGGAGGGTATCCGGGACATGACGCTGGAGGTGCGGCCGTCCAACGAGGCGGCGCGGGCGCTCTACCGCAGGATGGGCTTTGCCGCGGAGGGGCGGCGGCCGCACTACTACGCGGACAACGGCGAGGACGCGCTGATCCTCTGGCGGCGCGGCGGGAAGGAGGACGGCCATGGCGCGGGAGCAACAGGAGACGCGGATTCTGGCGATTGAGTCGAGCTGTGATGAGACGGCGGTGGCGGTGGTGCGGAACGGCTGCGAGATCCTCTCCAACGTCGTCTCCACACAGATTGACATTCATCGCCGCTACGGCGGCGTCGTGCCGGAGATCGCGTCCCGCAAGCATCTGGAACTGATCAATCTGGTGGTGGAGGAGGCACTCGCGCAGGCGGGTGTCGCGCTCTCCCAGGTGAGCCACGTCGCCGTGACGTACGGGCCCGGCCTGGTGGGCGCGCTCCTGGTGGGCGTCTCCACGGCCAAGGCGCTGGCCTACGCGGCGGGCAAGCCCCTGATCGGCGTTCACCACATCGAGGGGCATATCTACGCGAACTTCCTGGTGCGGGAGGATCTCTCCTTCCCGCTGGTCTGCCTGGTGGTTTCGGGCGGCCACACCAATCTGATCCGGATCTCGGGGCACGGGCAGTATCTGCTCCTGGGACAGACGCGGGATGACGCGGCGGGGGAGGCCTTCGACAAGGTGGCCCGCGCCATCGGGCTTCCCTATCCCGGCGGGCCGCAGATCGAGCGGCTGGCCCGGGAGGGCGATCCCGCGTCCGTCGCGCTGCCGCGGGCCTGGCTGGGCGACGACAGTTTCGAGTTCAGTTTCAGCGGGCTGAAATCGGCGGTGCTCAACTACCTGAACAGGGCGCGGATGCTGGGGGAAACCGTCGTGCCCGCCGATGTGGCGGCCAGTTTCCAGCAGGCGGTGCTGGATGTGCTGGTGGAAAAGACGGTGCGCGCGGCCGCGGAGCAGCGCGTGGAGACGATTCTCCTGGCGGGCGGCGTGGCGGCGAACGGCGCGCTGCGGCGGGCGATGGAGGAGGCCGCCGCGGCGCGGGGCATCCGCGTCTGTTTCCCGCCGGTGCAGTTCTGCACGGACAACGCGGCGATGATCGGCGCGGCCGCGCACTACAAAGCCCTGCGCGGAGAGTTCGCGGATCTCACGCTGAACGCGGTGCCGAACCTGTCCTTTGAGACGTGGCTCGGGCAGCGCGGCGCGGATCCGCAGGGCGCGGCGCGGGCGTGAGCGGGCGCAGGGCGCGGCGCGGGCACAGGCGAAGAGCGAAAGCCAATCTGGCGGCGCGGGGATGCGCCGCCGTTTTTTTATCTGCTGCGGCGCCGTTCACCGGGAGCGCGCGGGAATCCCTGCTTTGCGCTGCCACTTTGTTATACGCCATAACATGCATTCATTCTCTATATACAAGATAAATAAACTATAATTCTTAAAAAATAGTTATTGACAAGTCTAGTTAGTTGTAGTAAAGTTAGGTGTGTGGAAGAGAACGTACGCCGCGCACAGCGCCGGCGGGAAAGGATCGGGTGATACGTATGCCTCTGTCGATGGCGCCCTTTGGGCAGGAGAGAATCATCTTGAAGATCAACGGCCGCGATGCAGTGAAGAAGCATCTGGAGAACCTGGGTTTCGTGGTGGGGGAACCGGTGACGGTGATTTCCGAGCTGGGCGGCAACATGATTCTGAAAGTGAAGGAAGCCCGCATCGCCCTGGACAAGACGATGGCGGGGAGAATTGTGGTATGAGGTTGCGGGCCCTGGAGGGCCCGCCGTTTTGCCCACGAGTTAGCAATGACTAACAGAAGAAAGATACGAGGAGGGAGCCAATGTGAGAAACTTGCGTGAAATCCCATGCGGCGCGCAGGCGCGGGTCGTCAAAGTCCATGGGGACGGCAGCGTGCGGCGCCGCATCATGGATATGGGCATCACCAAGGGCGTCGATGTCTTTGTGCGCAAGGTGGCGCCGCTGGGGGATCCCATCGAGATCACCGTGCGCGGCTACGAGATGTCCATCCGCAAGGCGGACGCACAGATGATCGAGGTCGAATGAGCCGAGATACAAAAAAATCCAAAATCCAAATTTTGAGGAGGAGGCAGGAAAATGGGTTATAAGATCGCGCTGGCCGGCAACCCGAACAGCGGAAAGACAACCCTGTTCAACGCACTCACAGGCTCCAATCAGTTTGTGGGAAACTGGCCGGGCGTCACGGTGGAGAAGAAGGAGGGCAAGCTGAAGGGGCATTCCGACGTCATCCTGATGGATCTGCCCGGAATTTATTCGCTCTCGCCCTATACGCTGGAGGAGGTCGTGGCGCGGAATTATCTGATTCAGGAGCGCCCCGACGCGATTCTGAACATTGTCGACGGCACAAATCTGGAGCGCAACCTGTATCTCACCACGCAGCTCCTGGAGCTGGGGATCCCGGTTGTGATCGCCATAAACATGATGGATGTCGTGGAGAAAAACGGCGACAAGATTGACACCGGCGCGCTCTCGGCGGCGCTGGGCTGCCAGAGCGTAGAGATCTCCGCTTTGCGGGGAACCGGCATTCGGCAGGCCGCGGAGCTGGTTGTCCAGGCGGCCGCCGCCGGGGTGGCGAAGCAGCCGCAGCACCGGTTCGACAGCAAGGTGGAGACGACCCTGCAAAAGATCGAGGCGATGCTCGGCGAGGAGGTTCCGGAGGCCCAGAAGCGGTTTTTTGCCATCAAGCTCTTTGAGCGCGACGAGAAGATCGGCGATATGCTCGAGCATGTGCCGGACGTGGAATTTTTGGTGCAGGCCCTGGAGGACGAGCTCGACGACGATGCCGAGAGCATCATCACGAACGAGCGCTACAACTACATCGGATCCATCATCGGAAAATGCCTGAAGAAGGGCAGACGGGAGGGGCTGTCGCTCTCGGACAAGATCGACCGCGTCGTCACGAACCGTTTCCTCGCGCTGCCGATCTTCGCTGCGGTGATGTTCGTCGTCTACTACGTGTCGGTGACCACCGTCGGCGCGTTTGTCACGGACTGGACAAACGATGTGCTCTTCGGCGAGATCATCCCGCCGGCGATCGAGGGTGTCCTCGTGGCGGTGGGCTGCGCGGAGTGGCTGCAGGGACTGATTCTGGACGGCATCGTGGCCGGCGTCGGCGCGGTGCTGGGCTTTGTGCCGCAGATGCTGGTGCTCTTCTTCTTCCTGGCCGTCCTGGAATCCTGCGGGTACATGGCGCGCGTGGCGTTCATCATGGACCGCATCTTCCGCAAGTTCGGACTCTCGGGCAAATCCTTCATCCCGATGCTGATCGCTTCCGGCTGCGGCGTGCCGGGCGTGATGGCCTCCCGCACGATCGAGAATGAGCGCGACCGCCGCATGACCATCATGACGACGACCTTCGTGCCCTGCGGCGCGAAACTGCCCATCATCGCCCTGATCGCGGGCGCCTTCTTCGGCAATGCCGGCTGGGTGGCCTGGAGCGCCTACTTCGTGGGCGTTGCGGCGATCATCTGCTCCGGCATCATCCTGAAAAAGACGGGGATGTTTGCCGGCGATCCCGCTCCCTTCGTTATGGAACTGCCGGCGTACCACATGCCCACGGTGGGCAATGTGCTGCGCAGCATGTGGGAGCGCGCCTGGTCCTTCATCAAAAAGGCCGGAACCATCATTCTCCTGTCGACCATCGTGCTCTGGTTCCTGATGAGCTTCGGCTGGGTGAACGGGCACTTCGGAATGCTGGAGCCGGAGCAGCTCAACGACTCTCTCCTGGCCGCCATCGGCGGTGCCATCGCGTGGATCTTCACCCCGCTGGGCTGGACCCAGGGCGGCGAGGGCTGGAAGATGGCGGTCGCCGCGATCACAGGCCTCATCGCCAAGGAGAACGTGGTGGCAACCTTCGGAATGCTCTACGGATTCGCGGAAGTCGCGGAGGACGGCGTCGAGGTCTGGGGAAATCTTGCAAGCGTGATGACGCCGGTGGCCGCCTATGGATTCCTTGTATTTAACCTGCTCTGCGCCCCCTGCTTTGCGGCGATGGGCGCCATCCGGCGGGAGATGAACAGCACGAAATGGTTCCTGTTCGCCATCGGGTACCAGTGCGGGCTGGCCTATCTCGTGGCGCTCATGATCTACCAGTTCGGCACCTTCCTGACCGGCGGAGGCTTTGGCCTGGGGACGGTCGTGGCGCTGATTGCGCTGGCGGTTCTCCTGTATTTCTTGTTCCGTCCGAACCCCTATGAAGGGAAAAAACAGCGTGTGCGCGATTTGCAGCACGCGGCTTGAGGTGACAGACTATGACATGGCTCGCGAACAATTTGGGGACGATCGTGGTTGGATTGATCGTCCTGGCGATGGTTTTCTTTGCCGCGCGAAGCGTATACCGCTCGTTTCGCTCCGGCGGCTGCAGCAGCTGCGGCGACGCCTGCGGGGGCTGCGCCTGCGGGAAAAGCGACGTGCCGGAAGCGTGTGAAAAATGCCATGGGGAGGCGCGGCCCTGAGTTCCGGGGAAATCGCAAAGCTGGAACGCGGCGGAGACGCAAACACGGGGCTGTGGCCCGATATACGGATTCCGGTCGGCACTGTACGGGCCGGCCGGAATTTTTCCCACAAAGTTAGCAATAGAAAACAATATTTAGCGGAATAAACTAGCGAGAGGAGGCAATCGGATGCGCAAGCTGGTCATCATCGGCGGCCACGACTGTATGGTCTGCCGCTACAAGGAATTGTGCGCGCAGTACCACTGCAAAGTGAAGGTGTTTACGCAGGTGCCGGGCAATCTGCGGCAGCAGATCGGCACGCCGGATCTGCTGGTGCTCTTCACAAACACCGTGTCGCACCGCATGATCGACTGCGCCGTGGCGGAGGCGAAGCGCAAGCAGATCGACGTGGTGCGCAGCCATTCCAGTAGCGCGGCCGCACTGCGGCAGATCCTGCAGGAGCGCGCCGGCGCATAAGCCAGAACCCCGCGGCAGATCCCGCGGGGTTCTGGCTTTGCCGGAGCGGAGCGCAGAGGGAATTTTCTACAAGAACTGCAAAAAGATTGGGAAAAATCCTCTTTCTGTGCAGTTTTTCTTGCGCGCGCCGGGAGATTCATGCTATACTAAGCGCAGGGCAAAGAACCAAATGGATACAGAAAAGGAGGAAAAAACAATGAAGAGAACCCTCAAACGCTTCATCCTCTCGGCGTTTTGTTTCGCGCTCGTCTTCAGCGTGCCGCTCAGCGCCATGGCGGTGTCCCCGGTCAGCGCCGAGCTCCGCCCCGACACCAGAATTGTCATCGACGGCACCGAGACCGCATTCTACAACGCGGACGGGCGGCAGGTGTATCCCGTTCTCTACCAGGGTACCACCTATCTGCCGGTGCGGGCCATCGGCGAACTGATGGGCATGAGTGTCGACTGGAATCAGAGCACGAAGACCATCACCCTGACCAGCCCCCGCACCATGCCGACGGTTGTCGGAACGCCTGTGCAGGCTGCCAATCAGAGCATCCGGGCAGAAATCCGGGACGATTTCACGCTCGTTGTGAACAATTCGGTCCGGACCTTTACCAATGCGAACGGAGAGCGGATCTATCCCCTGGTTTATAACGGCGCCACCTATCTGCCGATCCGTGCCATCGGCAACCTGATGGGCAAGAATGTCGCCTGGGATGCCGCCACGCGCACCGTCACCATTGGCGAGGGCAGCCTGATCACCGATGTCGATACCTTCTCCGGACAGAACCCGGGCACAACGAGCCCCGGCACAGGGACTCCGTCTCCCGCGCCGAGCACGCCCACGCCGAGCGGACAGATTTCTGTCGAGCAGGCAAAGGCCAAGGCCCTTGCCCACGCCGGCCTGACGGCAAATCAGGTCACCTTTGTCCAGCAGCATCTGGACTGGGAGCATGGGCGGCAGGTCTATGAGATCGAGTTCTACACGAACTCCGGCTATACCGAGTACGACTATGAGATCGACGCGGTCAACGGGTCGGTGATCTCCTTCGACTATGACGCCGACCATTACACGCCCGCCGCGCCCGCCAACACGAACGGGGTTGTCAGCGAGCAGACCGCCCGCTCCGCCGCCCTGGCCAAGGTGCCCGGCGCGAAGGACGCGAATATCACCAAGTGCCGTCTGGACCGCGACGACGGGCGCTGGATCTACGAGGTGGATATCCGCTACAACGGCATCCGCTATGAGTTCGAGATCGACGGCTCGAGCGGCAATATCCTGGAGTGGGGAATGGACGACTAGGTTCCCGGCGGATCTGCCTTGCGGACGGAGTTGCGGAAACGGTCAGAGAGATTTACAAAATTCGCAAACTTTCTTGACATTTTCTTGACCATTGCCCCGCGAAACTCTGTTATACTGTTTACTGCCGTAAGGAAATGCCACATCGGCGGTCGGCGCGCTTCCATCCCAAAGCGCGCGCAGCGCCGCCGAAAAATCTCCTTTATCCCCTTGCGAGGGCCGTCTTGCCGGACGGCCCTTTTTTTGGTGCGCGCGATCCGGCCGCCTGCGCCGCGCCGAGGCCGCACAAAATCCCCGGATTTACAAAGAAAAAAAGTAAATTTGTTGAAAACGGGGCAAAAGCATGGTATCATAACAGTGGACAGCGGGAGAATCGAAGCGATTCACACGGCGCTGTCGTTCTGAAAAGCAAGCGGGATAGAACAAGTTCAAAAGCATTCGCAGGGCAATCCCCCGCAAACCGGGCGTGATCCCCGACACCCAGCCGGGCGTGCGAGACAGGCTGGCGCGTCTCCGCATTCGATCGACGGGGAGGAACGATATGGAGAATCTTTTCGTAAAGAGAGAAGTCTGTCCCACCTGCAACGGCGAAAAATACATTCTCTGCTGCAGCTGCGACGCGGAGGAGGACTGTCAGACACTGGTCTGTCCCTCCTGCGGCGGAACCGGATACCGGATTGTCTACAACACGCCGGCGATCGCGGGCGCGGCCTGCGCCGCGGCAGGAATTCTGACCGCGCTGTTCTCGATCCGGCAGCCGGTGGCTGTGCGGGATCGATCGGGGAAAGGAGATACAGATGAATCAAGTTCTCACATGGCTGACGAATCTGAAAAAAGAATGTCCCACCTGCGGCGGAGCGGGAACGATCCCCTGCATCTGTGACGAAAAAGGCGAGATCGCCTGCCCCAACTGCGGAGGCAAGGGCGTCGTGCCAAAGCAGGTGACCACCACGCAGAAGATCGAGATGCCCTGCGACAATCCGCAGTGCCAGCACGGCAAGGTTCTCTGCCAGAGCTGCCACGGCAGCGGAAGAACCGTCTCGGGGGAGACCTGTCCCGTCTGCGGCGGCAAGGGCAAAGTGGATTGCCCCGTCTGCGGCGGACTGGGGCGGGTGGAGCGCGTCAAACAGGAGAGCTGGATGGAGCACACGCTCTGCCACGTCTGCAACGGGCGCGGCATGGTGGAGTGCTACCTCTGCCACGGCACGAAGGAGCGCACCTGCCCCACCTGCAAGGGCAAGGGCCGGGTGCTGGACAAGGGAAAGGTCGCGGTGCTTGCTGTGGCGGCAGTCCTGATGGTGGCGATGCCGATGCTCTTTGCCGTGGTGATGGCCCTGCTTTTGGGCGGCGCGGTCTTTGTGCTCTATAAGCGGAGCAGAGAAACACAGCAGCAGGAGAAAGCCGCAGAGGACGCGAAAGCGGCCGGGGAGGACGCGGAAGCAGCCGCGGAG
>CAZSHM010000006.1:15676-18315 GCA_964606855.1 uncultured Peptococcaceae bacterium | reverse complement strand
CGGAAGCAGCCGCGGAGAATGCGGATACAGCCGCGGAGAATGCGGATACAGCCGCGGAGGCTGGAAAGTAAATCTAGAAATCTGTATAAAAATGCGCTATACTGGGCGTAAAGGCAAGCGTTGCCGGACGCTTACTTTGCATAGAGAGCTTTTACAGGATTCGCACAACAAAGGAGTGTATGGTTATGAAAAATCGCCATGAGGAGCAGGAAAGCGAGCTGAACAAGAAAGTCAGCGAAATCATGAAGAAGGATGTCTATACGGTTTCTGACCAGGCGACGCTTGCGGATGTGATGGAGGCGATGGTAACCTATAAGATCAGCGGACTGCCGGTCATCGACGACAAGCGGCATGTGATGGGCTTTATCAGCGACGGCGATATCATGAAGTTTATCGCCAAGCAGAATCCCCGCATCATCGATATGACCAGCTATATCACGGTGTGGTATGACAACGACTCTTTCGAGAAAAAGCTGACCAATCTGATGGATCTGAATGTCCTGGAGCTGGCGACCACGAAGCTGGTGTCGGTCGATACCGACTACAACATCGACGAAGTGGCCAAGGTGCTGGGCGAGAAAAAGATCAAGAAGGTTCCGGTGCTGGAGGACGGCAAGCTGGTCGGCATCATCAGCCGTTCCGACATTCTGCGCTATCTTTTGGGTGTCTACCTGGAGAAGGAGGCGGAGATCGAGGCGGCGGCGAAGGAAG
Organism: uncultured Peptococcaceae bacterium; assembly: GCA_964606855.1. GTDB lineage: Bacteria > Bacillota > Peptococcia > Peptococcales > Peptococcaceae > UBA7185. The sequence continues at coordinate 17,604 of CAZSHM010000006.1, read as the reverse complement.
ATACAGAGAAATAAGCTTTGTGCCGGAAGGATTGCCGCAGATCCGTGCGAAGCCGGCACTGGGCGGGTACGCCGGTCAACAGGAGGAGAGCCTGCCGCAGCACGTTCGATACGCGTGCGCGGCAGGCGTTCTTGTTTCCGGCACAGGGACGCGTTACAGAAAGCCCGGATCCCGATGCAACCTTGCTGTTCCCGGCCCGGAGGAGCAGTTTGTGCTGCAGTTGTCGCTTTTGATTGCCGTTGGGATTTTGGGGTGCCTTCTGTGCAGCCGCATCTCCGATCGGATCGGCGTGCTTGGTCTGAAAAGTTGGCAGGAACATGAAACTTGAGAAACGGGGGTGTCTTTATGGCAGTGTGCGATACAGAGCGGACCGCCGCGCTGAAGTCCTTTTTCGCGGAACACCGGCGGGTGGCGGTCGCCTTCTCCGGCGGCGTGGATTCCTCCTATCTGCTCTATGCCGCTGTGCAGAGCGGCGCGGAGGTCGGCGCCTACTATGTGCGTTCCGCGTTTCAGCCGCAGTTTGAGCTGGAGGACGCGCGGCGCATGGCACGGCATGTGGGGGTGCCGCTCCGCGAGCTCAGCGCGGATGTGCTCGCGGAGCCCGAGATTGTGCAGAATCCGCCGGACCGCTGCTATCACTGCAAGCTGGCGGTCTTTTCACGCCTGTGGGAGGCGGCGCGCCGGGACGGCTACCCGGTTCTGGCGGACGGCACCAACGCCTCCGACGACGCGGCGGATCGGCCGGGGATGCGGGCGCTGAAGGAGCTGGGCGTGTGCTCGCCGCTGCGGGATGCCGGGCTCCGCAAAGATGAGATCCGCCGGCTCTCGCGGGAGGCAGGGCTCTTCACGTGGGAAAAGCCCTCCTACGCCTGCCTGGCGACCCGGATCCCGGCCGGCGTCGCGATCACGGCGGAGCTGCTCGCGCGCACGGAGGAGGCAGAGGGCCGCCTGATGGAACTGGGATTCCGCAATTTCCGCGTCCGCACCTGGCAGGGCGCGGCGCGCCTGCAGGTCACGGCGTCCCAGCTGGAACTGGCGCTGGCGCTCCGGCCGCAGCTCTTGGAGATTCTGCGGCCGCTCTACGGGACGGTGCTCCTGGATTTGGAGGTGCGGGATGGAGAATGAGACAAAGCGGGTGCTGGAGGCGGTGCGGGACGGCGCGCTCTCCGTGGAGGAGGCGCTCCTGCGCATCAGAACCGCGCCGTTTGTGGACATCGGCTACGCGAAGGTTGATCTGCACCGCAGGGTTCGCCAAGGGGTTCCGGAGGTGGTCTACGGCGCGGGCAAGACGCCGGAGCAGATCGCGGGGATTGTGCGCGCGCTGCGCGAGAACGGGGAGACACGGTTTCTGATCACGCGCCTCTCGGAGGAGGCGGCCGCGCTGCTGGCGGAGACAGTCTTTCCGGACGGCGCGCCGTTTTGTTATGACGGGACGGCGCGCCTGGGCATCGCGGGCGGGATCCCGGAGGCGGACGGCATCGGCACCGTCGTGGTGGCCACCGGCGGCACGAGCGACATCCCGGTGGCGGAGGAGGCGGCGCTGACGGCGGAGGCGCTGGGCAACCGTGTGACACGCCTCTACGACGTGGGCGTGGCAGGGCTGCACCGGCTTCTGGCGCACAAGGAGACGCTGATGCGCGCCAGTGTGCTTGTCGCCGTCGCCGGGATGGAGGGCGCGCTCGCCAGCGTGATCGGCGGGCTGGTGGATGCGCCGGTGATCGCCGTGCCCACCAGCGTCGGCTACGGCGCGTCGTTTCAGGGCGTTTCGGCCCTGCTCTCGATGCTCAACTCCTGCGCCAGCGGCGTTTGCGTGGTCAACATCGACAACGGGTTCGGCGCGGGGTATCTCGCGAACCTGATCAATCACATGGACGCGCGCCGGGAAACGGCGCAGGCGGAGGATGCCTCGGACAGGCAGGATCCCCCGC
>CAZSHM010000006.1:10053-15576 GCA_964606855.1 uncultured Peptococcaceae bacterium | reverse complement strand
CCGGCGGAGATCGCCTCGCTCGTGGAGTCCCTGGCGCTGCCGGAGCCGGTGCGGCGCGATGTGCTGGCGGTCTACGGCAGCCTCGCGGAGGCGGAGAGCCATGCGCATGGGGTTCCCGTGGAGCAGATCCACTTTCACGAGGTGGGCCGGCTGGACGCCGTGGCGGATATCGCCGCCGTGGCGCTGCTGATGCACCGCCTTGCGCCGGAGAAGGTGCTCGTCTCCCCGGTCCATGTGGGCAGCGGACAGGTGCGCTGCGCGCACGGTCTGCTGCCGGTGCCCGCGCCGGCGACAGCCTATCTCCTGCGGGGCGTGCCGATCTACGGCGGCGCCGTGGCGGGCGAACTCTGCACGCCCACGGGCGCGGCGCTGCTGCGCTACTACGCGTCGGAGTTCGGCGCCATGCCGCCGCTGCGCGTGGCGCGGATCGGCTACGGCATGGGGAAGAGGGATTTTCCAGCCGCAAACTGCGTGCGCGCTTTTCTGGGGCAGACGGCGGATCTGCCGCGCGCGGAGGAGCCGGGCGAGGAGACGGTGCTCGAGCTCTGCTGCAACGTGGACGACATGACGCCGGAGGCGCTTGGATTTGCGCTTGAGCAGCTGCTCGCCTCGGGCGCGCTCGAGGCCTACACGGTTCCTGTGGGGATGAAAAAATCACGGCCCGGCGTGCTGCTCTGCGTGCTCTGCGCGCCGGAGGCACGCGCGCGCATGACCGAGCTCCTCTTCCGCTGCACCAGCACGATTGGGATCCGCGAGGCGGAACTGCGCCGCCATGTGCTGCGCCGCGAGACGGAGACCGTCCATACATCCGCCGGCCCGGTGCGGCGCAAGATCGCGCAGGGCTACGGCGTCCGCCGCGCCAAATATGAGTATGACGATCTGGCGCGCATCGCGCGCCAGAAAGGCATCGGCCTGGAGGACGCGCGCCGCTGGGCGGAGGAGGAGGGCCGCTCCGCTGTGCCGCTTCCGGGCGGATCGCCGGGCGCGGGGGCGGTGGAGACGGCACACCCGATTCGAGTTTATGGAAAACATAAAAATCTTTAATCGCAGAGCCGCCGGAGGACAGGCGGATATTTCCCTGACCGAGGTATTGCGAAACCGCAATTCTGTGCTATAATGATAAAAACGGCGGTCGGGCGGTCCGCAGGGTTTCTCCGCCGGAGCCGAAGTTTTGTCAGAAAGTTATAGTTTTTTGACGGCCTTCTAAAGTACTAGATATGCCGGCTATATGGAGTGTCAGCTCTATATAGCCGGTTTTTTGTGCCTAAAAATCCGTTCTCAAAAACTATACTTTTTTGCGAGGACAGAAACTGTCATAATTTGCCAATCCGTAAAAAAGGATCATGGGGAGAAGGAGCGCCGGCACAGATTCGCGGGATTCCCGCGAACCGTCCCGGGGATCCGCACTCCGCACCGGGAGGTGAGCGATGAAGAGAGAAATGGAGGGGTCCCGCCCCGCGCGCCGCTCCGGCGGCAGGCTGGACGGCCTGCTGTGCGCGGCGGCCCTGGCGGCGTTTCTCTGGCTGCAGTCCGTGCAGCTGGTCGCGAGCTGTGGCGGTCTGGAGGCGTACGCGTCGCTGAAGTTCGTGTTCTTGCTGGGGAACTGTATCCCGCCGGCCGGGATCGGGCTGATTCTCCTCGTGCTGACACGGCGCTGGCGCCTGACCGGGATTCTGAGCAGCCTCCTGGTCTTTCTGTGGAGCGCCGTCAACCACTACACCTACCTGTACGCGGGGAATGTGGTCACGGTGACGATCCTTCCCAGCCTGGGGACGGCGATTCGTGTGCTGGGCGGCTACCGCTTCACTTGGGACGGCACAATCGGCCTGCTGGCGGCCGCGCTGGCGCTGGAACTGCTGCTCGCGTGGTTTATCGGCCGGAGGATGCCCGCGCGCATCCCCTGGAGGCGGATCTGCCTTCCCGCGGCGGGGACGGCCGTCGCCCTGGTTTTCGCGGGCATCCTGTTTCTCCGGATGGAGGTGCCCTTCGCGTGGAATGTGGGGAACGATGTCGAGCAGTGCGGCTACGGCGTCTACTTTCTCCGGCAGTCCGCATCCGCGGGCGAAAAGATCCGGGAACCCGCGGGGTACAGCGGCGCGGATCCGGCCGCGCTGGTGGAGCAGTATCAGCCCGCACCGGGGGAGGGCGGGACGAACCCGGACATCATCCTGATCCTCAACGAATCCTTCTACGATATGCAGCGCTACACGGACATTCAGACAGACGTGCCCGTGATGGACGACTGGTACGCCGTCGAGCACGCAGTCCGCGGATTTGTGGCGACGGAGTCCAGCACGAATACGACGGAGTATGAACTGCTGACCGGCAATTCCACCTATCTGCTCAACAGCCTGGCGCCGTTCATGGACTTTGATCTGCGGCAGGTCAACAGCGCGGCGCGGTATCTGAAGAGCCTGGGATACGAAACCTGGGCGATGCACGAGGCGCCCGCCTCCAACTACGGGCGGGGCGTGGGCTATCCGGCGCTCGGGTTCGACCATGTGCTGTTCGAGGAGGATTTCTCCTACCCGTCCGCCTACGGAGAGCGGCGGAGCACGGATGTGTCCAACTATATGGATCTGCTGGACCGCTATGTGTCCGCGCAGGACGGACCGCGGTTCTTCTATCTGCTGACGTACCAGAATCACGGGGGCTATGAGCAGAATCCCGCCGAGATGGATACGGTCCACACGCGCAGGGACTTTGGAAATTTCACGAGCGGTGTGGAGGAGTATCTGACCAGTGTGCGGATGTCCTGCGAAGCCTTCCGAGGACTGCTCTCCTATCTGGATACCGTGGAACGGCCCGTGCTGGTGTGCATGCTGGGCGATCACGCGCCGTTCTATGTGGATGTGCTCTCCCCGCATCTGGACCTGCCGGGGCGGGAGGCGGAGGTTCTGCGCCAGACAACCCCGTTCCTGCTCTGGGCGAACGCGGCGTTCGGGCACCTGGAGCCGCGGGAGAATGTGGAGCTGTCCGCGACGGACGTGATGCCCGTCGTCGCGCGGACGGCCGGGCTGCCGCTGAGCCCGTTCTATCAGTGTATTCTGGATCTCTCGGCGCAGATCCCCTTCCGCCTGCAGGACGGAGCTTACCGGACCGCGGGCGGAACATACGGCTCGGTTGACACGGAGGACGGCGGGTACGAGATTCTGAAACCGTATCTCTGGATGGAGTACGGGGAACTGCGGGAATTCAGCCGCTGGAGCAGTTTATTCCTGGTTCCGGGGGAACCGGAACCGTCCAAATCACAATAGAACGTCACAATAGAACGTCACAATAGAACTTGTAACAGGAGGTTATGGAGAGATGAAGAGACGAAATTGGATCCGCAAAGGGACCGCGCTGGTGCTCTGTCTGTGCCTGCTCATGGGAACGCCTTTCTTCTCCGCCTATGCGGGGACAGACGCGGGGGACGCGGGTGTGCAGACCGGACAGGTTCTGCAGGAGAAACATACGCTGAGCGACTTCTTCGGCGCGCTCTTTGGCGGGGCTGCCGCGGCGGAGCGCGGGGATCAGGCGGGATCCGCCGCCGGGGCGGACGCCGCGGAGGCGGAAGCCGCGCAGGGCACAGGGAACCTGACCCTGACCAACACGGTGCCGGATGTGGACGGAAAGGATCAGGCATGGCACTTCACGGTGCAACTGTCGGATGCCTCTGTCAGCGGGGCTTACGGGGACTTGACGTTTGAGGACGGCGTGGCCCCGGCCGCAGTGCGGCCCGGCGATACCGTCTGCGCGGACGGACTGCCCGCGGGAGTTCGCTACACGGTCGCGGCGGAGAGCGCCGGCGGCTACATGACGGTGGGCGTCAACGCGGAGGGGCGGATCCCGGACGGCGGGACGGCGAGCGCGGAGTTTATCAGCCACATCCCCGGCGCGGAGGCGGCGCTCGAGGCCGCGGATGCGCTTCTGCCGGAGCCGGCCGGGATGCCGGTGCTCGCCGTGCCCATGGCCAGCTCGACCACCACAACACTGGAGATTCTGTACCAGGTAGATGAAGAGTTCATATCAAATTTCTCGTGTAATACGCATACCCCAGAATTGCAGAGGCTAAACATTACTTTATCTGTTTCAGGGATGGGTGCAGGGCAGCATTCCTATAGTGTAGAAAACGGCGGAGATACAGCGGGGACATCTGTAACTGGGGATAGTGGTCGCATATCCCTTACGCTTGAACCAAATCAACTCTGTACGATCACAGGACTGCCATCGGGAGCCAAGTGTAGAATAGAGAATCCGTTTGATCAAAACTGTGCGATTCAGCATTTTTGGGACAACTTTAACAACCCTTCTGACAGCACTGAGGAAGTAACATTAGCTGAGGGGGATCCAAAGCAACTGGTCGGGACGATGGAAGGGCAGGAGCTGACTTTCGACGTAACGCCTAAAGAACCTCAATATGCCAAAGAAGGGGATGTGCTTGACTTTGCGGTGATGATTGAAAATCCAGGGGAGAGCTCCGTGCAGGGTGTAAAATTAAAAATTTCTGCGGGAGAAGGGCTGGAGGTAGCAGAGGCAACCAATGGAGAGATGCCTGTAGATTTAGATAGCTTGACAGGAAATGATGGCGCTGACATTGGAGAAATCAAAACAGAAGGCAAGCGTGTTACATTCAAAGTGAAGGTGAACAGTGCCGCCGCTGCCGCGGCAATCGCGGCAGGGGGACCCTCTAGCATCGATGTATCTATAAGATATGACGAAAATCCGAAGAATACATTTGGTTTTGGTGCTGGTAATCCAGGTTCTGGTATGGATCCGGTTGACACCTATGCGGAGGAGCCAATCACAATCCCAATCTACATCGGGGATTATGGGAACCTGAGCGTCTCGAAGACGGTGCAGGGAACAGAGGGAGATACGACGCGCGACTTCCACTTCCGCGTGCAGCTGAGCGGGGACGGCGCGGATGCGGTTCAGGGAGCGTTCGGAGCGATGACCTTCGACGCGGGCAGCGCGGATGTTACGCTCAAGCACGGCGAGACGAAGACCGCGGAGGGCCTGCCCGCCGGGCTTAGCTACACGGTGACGGAGACAGAGGCGAATCAGGACGGCTACGCGACGACGTCCACGGGCGCGACAGGCACGATTCCGAAGGGGGATACGGCACAGGCGGCGTTCGTGAACACCAAGCCGAGGCCGGAGACCCCGCCGCCGAATCCGGGAGATCCGGGAGGAGATCCGAGTGATCTCACCGTCACAAAGACCGTCACGGGCAGCGCGGGCGACCGGAGCAAAGCTTTCCGGTTCCGCGTCGAGCTGAGCGATCCGTCGATCCAGGGGCAGCACGGCGGGATGGATTTCACGGACGGCGTGGCGGAGTTTTCGCTCCGGCACGGGGAGAGCCGGAGCGCGTCGAATCTGCCCGACGGCGTCACCTACACAGTGACGGAGGCAGAGGCGAACCTGGACGGCTACACGACGACATCCGAGGGTGCCTCCGGCACGATCGGCGGCGGTGTGAGCAGAGCGGATTTTATCAACCAGAAGGGGACGACGCCGGAGAATCCGCCGGATACGCCG
>CAZSHM010000006.1:0-9953 GCA_964606855.1 uncultured Peptococcaceae bacterium | reverse complement strand
CCGCCGGATACGCCGCCGGACGAACCGAATCAGCCGGAGGAGAACCCGCCGAGTGAGCCAGGGCAGCCTGCGGACGAGCCGAGTGTGCCTTCTGAGCCCGCCACGACAGGCACGCCGGGCCAGCCGGGTACGCCTGCGGACGACGCGCCCCAGACGGGGGATGACAGTCCGGTCGGATTCTATCTGATCCTCCTGGCGCTTTCGGCGGCGGGACTCGTCTGGATCGGACACAGCAGGAAGGAACAAAATTGACCGAAGGAGCAGGCAGCAGGAGAGAGGATGCGCGCGCGATGCCGACCGCAGGATCCGGACAGACGAGCACAGAACCGCCGGAATCCGCGCAGGGGCGCATTCCTTTTTCCTCCGCCGATATCGACCGCTATCTGGAGTTTGCGGAGGAGAAGGGCCTCAGTCCCGCCACGCGCTCCATCTACAGGGCCACGCTGAAGCGCCTGTACAGGGATCTGCCCGTCCCGGAAATCACCGAGTCCACGCTCTCGGACTGGCACGCGAACCTTTTGGCGCGCGGCTACAAGCCCGAGACCGCTGGGGAGTACCTGCGAAACGCGCGGGGATTCCTGCGCTATCTCGGCTGCCCCGAATCCTGGCTCGCGCCGTTCCGGGCGAAACCGCGGCCGGTCGTGCTGAACGATTCCCCGGATCTCTCCCGGGAGGAGTATCGACTCATGCTGCAGACCGCACGGAACCTGCGGAGAAAGCGGGCGTACCTCGTCATCAAAGTGCTGTGCCAGACAGGGCTGAAGAGCGCGGAGCTCGGGATTCTCACCGTGGAGTTCCTCGAGAAAGGGTTCGGCTGGGCGGATCTGCAGGCGCCGAGATTTCTCCGAATTCCCCCGCTGCTCCGGGAGGAACTCCTGGCCTACGCCGAGCACGAAGGGATCGTCTCCGGGCCGGTCTTCCTGACGCGGGACGGGAGCGCGCTCTCCTGGGTGCTCGTCTGGAAACAGTACCGGCAGGTGTACCGGAAGACCGGGCTGCCCGAGGAGAAGGGCAAGATCGAACTGCTCTACAGACTGTACTGGGACACGGTGAAGGGCTTGTATCCCGATGGCGTCCGCGATGCCGGGGAGGCCTACTTCGCGCTTTTGGAACAGGAAGAAGGCCTTGTGGGATGGCCCCGCAGAAATTCTCCGGCCCAGCGGCGGACTTGAAAACGCGTGAAATGAAGAAGCGTGTATTGAAAAATAGGGATTGAAGAGCGACACCTTGCCGTCCCGGCGGGGTGCCGCTCTTTGGGTTTCGGGATTCTTCCGGGCGCGCGGAAGAATTTCGGGGCCGGCTGTGCGAAAAAAGATGGCAGTGCGGCGAATTTTGTGCTATAATTCAAATAATACCTGTTTATGCATGTGCGCGGCGCGGAAAGGGGCAGAGGGCGATTGCAGCAGTTTGCGGATAAAATTCTTTTGCGGGATATTGGCCAGGCCCAGGCGATCGGCGGGCTGGCCGACGAAAATATTCGCCTGATCGAAAAGCGGACGGGCGCGTCCGTCGTGGCGCGCGGGCAGGAAATCCTTCTGGGCGGGCCGGCGGAGAGCGTGCGCGCCGCGCGCACGGTGCTCACTTATCTGGTGCAGCTCTCGGAAAAGAAGGAACTCAGCCCGAGCGATCTGCAATACGCGTTCACGCTGATCCGGCACGCGCCGCAGGAGGGGATCGCCGACTGCCTGAGCGAGGTGATCCACGTCACGCACCGCGGCAAGCAGATCCGCGCCAAGACGATGGGGCAGTACCGCTATGTGAAAGCCATTCAGCAGAAAGACATCACCTTCGGCATCGGCCCCGCGGGAACCGGAAAGACCTATCTGGCCGTGGTGATGGCGCTCAAGGCGCTGAAGAACAAGCAGGTGGAGCGCATCGTGCTGACGCGCCCGGCGGTGGAAGCGGGCGAAAAACTGGGCTTTCTGCCGGGCGATCTGCAGGAGAAGGTGGATCCCTATCTGCGGCCGCTCTACGATGCCCTCTACGACGTGCTGGGCATGGATCTGGCGCAAAAGTACATGGAGCGGCAGATCATCGAGATCGCGCCACTGGCCTACATGCGGGGGCGCACCCTGGACGACGCCTTCATCATTCTGGATGAGGCGCAGAACACCACGCCGGAACAGATGAAGATGTTCCTCACGCGCATCGGGTTCGGCTCCAAGGCGGTGGTCACCGGCGACGTGACGCAGGTGGATCTGCCGAAACACAGCGCGTCCGGGCTCTTGGGCGCGGAGGAGATTCTCTCGGGCATCGAGGAGATCAGTTTCCACCATCTGACCGCGCAGGATGTCGTGCGACACCCGGTGGTCGCGCGGATCATCGAGGCATACGAAGCGGCGCAGCACAACGCATAACGCCGGGAAATACAGGGAGAAAACGGATATGGGCTTATGGGACAGATTCCGCACCAACGTCATACAGAAGGTTATTGCGGAGAGAAAGCGGCGGATGATGCTCTGGACGATTTTATTCTTTCTGATCTATCTGGCGATCCTCGCGCTGCACTTTGTGCCGGACCGCACGAACTGGGAGGCCGGCACGGTGGCGCGGCAGGACATCCAGGCGGATCGCTATCTGACCTTTGTGGACGAGCAGGCGACGCTCGCGCGGCAGCAGGAGGCGCTGGCGGACTTCCAGGACAGCTACAAGGTCGATCTGGAGCGCTTTAACACGAACACAATCGCAAGCATCTCCGAGGCCTTCAGCAAGCTGGAGGACGTGGCGCTGCAGAGCGAGGAGGAAATGACCACCGTAGACAAGATCGCCCAGCTGCGCCAGGAATTTGACTTTTCCCTCGGGGCGGAGGACTGGGCAACGCTCGTCAACCTCTCGGAGGCGGATATCCAGTGGCTGTATGAGCGCGGCTCCAACTATGCCATCCATGTGATGAGCCAGGGGGTGCCGCAGGCGGAGTTGGAAAATGCGCGCGAGAAAATCCTGCAGTCCGTCCGCAGCGACGCGTATATCACGGGCGCACAGGAGAGTTTCCTGCTCGCCGTGCTGGAGAGCGTGCCGCTCTACCCCACCTATGTGCTGGACGCGGAGACCACCGCCGCGCGGCGCGCGGAAATTTTGGCGACGGTGGAGCCGGAGACGGTGGTCGTACAGCGGGGCGAGCTGGTGGTGAGCAAAGGGGAGATCCTGACGGAGCGGCAGAGCAGCATCCTGCAGCAGCTGGGCTACAGCCAGTCCACCTCGGCGGGCGCGGTGGTGCTGGGGCTGGCGCTGATGGTGGCGTTTTTCATGCTCCTGTGCCGCGGCTTTCTAAAGAAGGTAACCCCGGAGATCTACCAGGAAGAGAAACTGGTTGTGCTTCTGATGCTGCTCACGGCGGGCACTCTCGCGCTGTTTGAGCTGTTCCTCGCGCTGACGCTGAGCTCCGTCACCGAGCGGGCCGAGCAGGTCGGCTATCTGATCCCGGTGGCCATGGGCTCGATGCTGATCACGATCCTCCTGGATGTGCGGCTGGGGATGCTGATCAACGCGATTCTCTCGGTCCTGGTGGGCCTTTACACCGACAGCGCCGCCTTCGCGCTGGTGGCGTTCGCTGGCGGTCTGGTGGGCGCGCTGGGCGTCTCCTCGCTGGGACAGCGCTCGGATATCTCGCGGACAGCCCTGTATATCAGCGCGATCAACGCGTGCATGATTCTCGCCCTGGGACTTCTGAAAAACCAGTCTCCCGATGTGATCCTCTTCGGCGTGGCCTTCGGCGTAGCCAACGGTCTGCTGTCGTCGATCTTTACCATGGGGGTTCTGCCGTATCTGGAGAATCTCTTCGGCATCACGACCTCCATCCGCCTGCTGGAACTCGCGAACCCCAACCAGCCGCTGCTCAAACGGCTGATGACAGAGGCGCCCGGCACGTACCACCACTGCGTCATGGTGGGCAATTTGGGCGAGGCGGCGGCGGAGGCGATCGGCGCGGACGGGCTGCTTGTGCGCGTGGGCGCGTACTATCACGATATCGGCAAACTGCGGCGGCCGCTTTTCTTTTCGGAGAACCAGTTCTCCGGGGTGAATCCGCATGACAACATCACGCCGCAGCTGAGCACGCTGATCATCACTTCCCACGTCAAGGACGGCGTGGAGATGGCCAAGCAGGCGAAGCTGCCGCCGGTTTTGATCCAGATGATCGCGCAGCACCACGGCGACAGTCTGGTCGCGTACTTCTACTATAAAGCCAAGACCACCGACCCCTTCGTGCGGGAGCAGGACTTCCGCTATCCGCAGTCCAAGCCGCAGACCAAGGAGGCGGCGATCCTGATGATGGCCGACACGGTGGAGGCGGCCGTGCGCTCGAAAAAGGACGCTACGCACGGGCAGATCGAGGGGTTCATCCGCAAATTGATCAAGGATAAACTGAACGACGGTCAGTTTGACGAGTGCGAGTTGACCTTCCGCGATCTGGATCAGGTGGCGGCCGCCTTTGTCCGCGTGACGAACGGGGTCTACCACAAGCGGATCGAATATCCTTCGGATCCGATGATCAAGAGACCGGATCCGGACGCGCCGGAGGATCTTCTGGCCGTGGAAGCAAAGCCGGACAAGCAGAAGAAGGAGGAACCGAAGCAGGCATGAGCGTAATACTGACGAACGTGCAGGAAAAGATCCCCGTGCCGCCCTCGTGGGAAGAAAAAATCGCGGCGGTGACGGCTCTCTGCCTGCAGGAGGAAGGCATCCCTGCCTGGGCCGAGGTGGGCGTGCGCTTTGTGGACGACACGGAGATCCGGGGGATGAACCGTGTCTACCGCGGAATCGACCGGGCCACCGACGTGCTCTCCTTTCCTATGTACGAGGCGGGCGAGGAGATCGAGGAGGAAGAGGAAATCCTTCTGGGGGATATCGTGATCTCCCTGGAGCGGGCGCAGAAGCAGAGCGAGGACTACGGACACCCGCTGGAGCGGGAAGTTTTCTATCTTCTGGTGCACGGACTGCTGCATCTGGCAGGATATGACCACATGGAAGCGGAAGATAAAGAGAAAATGCGCGCGCGGGAGGAGGCGCTCCTCGCGAAAATCGGCGCGCTGCGCGGCGCGTAGGCCGCCTGCGCGGGCAGCGTTTGCCGTGCGGCGCCGCGGCGCATGGAAAGGCGAGTCGGAGGCGGCAGGATACCATCGAAAGGAAAGCGATCCGTCGGGGAATTCAAAAACAGGAAGGCAATGCAGAATCAGGTGAGCAGTCCAGCGTGAAAAAGTCAGGCAATCGGGTGAGGTCCGGGCAAGGCGCAAAGGAAGCCTTAGCAGCGTCGAGTGCGATAAAGAGGGAAAGAATCCGATGGACATCAAAAAACGCATCTTAAAAAAGGTAAAAAAAGTAAAAAAGAAGGTCGTCCGGAAGGATCGGGCAAAAACGAAAAAAACGAAAAAGAAACTCATCCGGAAGAAATCAATTAAAAAGAAAAAAGATAAAAAGAAAAGATAGGTCAAAAAAAAGACGTCGGCAAAAAGCAGATGCGGGAAAGTCCGAAAAAGGGTGTCAGCGGAAAAAGCAGACGGAGGACATTCCGATGCGGGCGGACAAGTCTGAGCAGAAAAAAGGAATTCGAAAAGGGAGTTCAAAATCAAAAAAGAATTCAAAAATGTAGCGAGAAAAAGGATTCAAGGCAGAGATGCGGCAGGGGAAAAGGATCGTGCAAAAATGGAATGAAAAAGCGGTACAGAGACGAAACATAGAACATAGAGAGAAAATAGAGAGATAGAAAAGAAAATTTTTGGAGGCGGTTTTTTTTGGATACGGACGGGCCCATGCAAATTAGTGCGATACAGATCCTTGTTCTGACGCTGATGCTGCTTCTCTCGGCGATATTTTCTTCGTCGGAGACAGCGTTCTTGTCGGTAAACCGTATCCGTCTGCGCAATCTGCAGGAGGACGGCAATAAGCGGGCGGGACTGGTGCTGACCATGCTGGACAAGCAGAGCAAGCTGATCACAACTTTGCTGGTGGGCAACAATGTCGTCAACATCGCGTCTTCCGCCATGGCAACCAAGATGGCGACGGACGCGTTCGGAAGCATCGGTGTGGGCATCGCGACGGGCATCATGACAGTCCTGGTGCTGGTGTTCGGCGAGGTCATACCCAAGAATGTGGCCGCCGCGCACGCGGAAGGCTGGGCTATGATCACGGCGCCATTCATCCGGCTCGTCTACTTTCTTCTGAGCCCGGTTGTCTATCTGCTGACGAAACTCTCCGATCTGGTGGTGCGGCTCAGCAAGGGCGAAGGGGAGGATCCCACCATCACCGAAGACGAGTTCCGCCTGCTGGTCAATGTGGGGCAGGAGGAAGGCGTCTTTGACCAGTCCGAGTCGGAGATGATCAACAGCATCATCGAGTTCGACGAGACGGCGGTCAAAGCTATCATGGTGCCGCGCATCGACATTGTGGCTGTCGATGTGGAGAGCTCCGTCAAGGAAGCGCTGCAGCTGATCGTGGACGGCGGACACTCCCGCATCCCGGCCTATGAGGGCAGCATCGACAATATCATCGGCATCCTCTATGCCAAGGACATCTTCGCCCACTTGGACGAGGATCTGGAGCAGCTGCGGGTGCGCGAACTGATCCGCGACGCCTACTACATCCCGGAGACAAAGCGAATCAACGACCTTCTCAACGAGCTGCGCCTCAAAAAGGTGCACATGGCGATTATCTTGGACGAGTACGGCGGCACGAACGGGCTGGTGACGATCGAGGATCTCATCGAGGAGATCATCGGCGACATCCAGGACGAATATGACGTGGAGGAAGATTTGATCGTCAAGCACGACGACGACTGCCTGATCGCCGATGCCAGAACCCCCATCGGGGATGTGGAGGAAGCCTTTGACGTGGAACTCAGCGAGGAGATCCTGGAGGAGAGCGAAGCGGACACCATCGGCGGGCTGGCGTTCGAGCACCTGGGCGGCATCCCCGCCAAGGGCGACGAGGTCGCGGTGGACCGTTTCCTGATACGCATTCTGGAGGTCGCGGGGCGGCGCATCGCCAAGGTGCAGGTCACACTGCTGCCGCCGGAGGAGGACACGAACGATGCCGACGACGATTGAGCCGCAGGCGGCGCAGGGAGGCGTGCCCGAGAGGGATACGCCGGAAGCGGCCGGCGACGCGGCGCGCGATGCCGCTTTCGCGCGCCTGCTCGAGGCGGCCCAGGCGGCGCGCCTGCGGGCCTATGCGCCCTACTCCGGTTTCCGCGTGGGCGCGGCGGTGGAGGATGCGCAAGGCAGGATCTACTGCGGCTGCAACATTGAGAACGTCAGCTACGGGCTGACAAACTGTGCCGAGCGCACGGCCCTCTTCGCCGCGGTGGCGGACGGCGCCGGCCCCTTTGTGCGGATGGCGGTCTGCGCCGATACGCCGGAGCCGGTCGCGCCCTGCGGCGCCTGTCTGCAGGTGATGCAGGAACTCGCGCCGCAGATGGAGCTTCTGCTGGCAAATCTCGCGGGCGCGCGCTGCTATACCACGGTGCAGGAGCGGATGCCCTGCGGTTTCACCGCCTTCCCGCGCCGGGAAAACGGGTCGTGACGCGCATCGGAGCGGAGCATGGAAAGGAATTCCTATGAAATCAGGTTTTGTCGCGCTGGTGGGTCGTCCCAATGTGGGGAAATCCACTCTGCTGAATCAACTGTTGGACCGCAAGGTGGCCATCGTCTCCGACAAGGCGCAGACGACGCGCCACCGGATCACAGGCATTCTGACCGAGGCGCGCGGGCAGATCGTCTTTCTGGACACGCCGGGCATCCACAAACCGCGGCATAAGCTGGGTGCGCGCATGGTGGAGATCGCAAAGAACGCGCTCTATGACGCAGACGTCATCTATTACCTGGTGGACGGGACGCGCGCCTTCGGCCCGGGAGAGCAGTATATCCTCCAGCAGCTGGAGCGCGCGGCTGCGCCCGTGTTTCTGCTGTTGAACAAGACGGATCTGCTGGAGAAACCGCAGGTTCTGGCGCAGATTGCGGCGTGGAGCCAGCGGTTCGGCTTCGCCGAGATTTTTCCGCTCTCGGCGCGGACGGGCGACAATGTGCCGGAACTGGTGGAAGCGACCTTCGGGTATCTGGAGGAGGGACCGCTCTTTTATCCGGAAGATGCGGTGACCGACCAGCCCAAAGAGCTTGTCGCCGCGGAGCTTGTGCGGGAGCAGATCCTGAAGGCCACGCGCGATGAAGTGCCGCACAGCGTGGCGGTGGTGGTGGAGTCGATCGCGCCGCAGGAGGACGGAAAACTCCATGTGCGCGCCACAATCTATGTGGAACGGCCCAGTCAGAAGGGAATCCTCATCGGCCGCGACGGCGCGATGCTGCGCAAAATCGGCAGCAGGGCGCGGCGGGAGATCGAATTCCTGCTGGGCGAAAAGATCTATCTGGACTTGTGGGTCAAAGTCAGCGAGGACTGGCGCAACAAGGAGAGCATGCTGCGCAGTCTCTATCTCGAGGATGCAGAGGGGGACGATTTCTAGCCGGCGGTCTGTCCGTATCCCTCGCGGTTTCGGGCAGCGGCCCGGCTGTGCGCGGCAATGCGGAAAGCGGGAGAATCGTCGAACAAGGCAGATCCGGCGCGGATATCGAACCAATCCTTCGGCCGCGCCTTTTTGTTGTCAGGCGGAGAAAAGGGGAGGGGTGGACGTTGCAAGCGGGGGAGAGGATAGAGCTCCGGATCACGGGGCTGTCTCACCAGGGCGCAGGCATTGGCCGCAGCGAGGAGATCGCGGTCTTTGTGCCGGGCGCGATGTTGGGGGAGACCGTCGCGGCGCGGGTGGAGACGCGCAAAAAAAGGATGGCCACGGCGGAACTCCTGGAGGTGCTCGATCCCTCGCCGGAGCGCACGGCGCCGCGCTGTGGAGAGAGCGGCCGCTGCGGCGGCTGTGAGCTGCAGCACTGCCAGTATGCCTACCAATTGCGGGCGAAGCGGCAGATTGTCGCGGACGCCCTGGAGCGTTTGGGGCGTGTCCGGGTGGATGTGGCGCCGGTCCTGGGCATGGCGGATCCGTGGCGCTACCGAAACAAGGGCATTTTTCACGCGGAGTACAGCGGCGGTGTTGTGCGGCTGGGCTTTTATCAGCAGGCCAGCCATCAGCTCGTGCCCGCGGACGGATGCCTCTTGTTCAGCGAAGCGGTCAACGACCTCCTGCGCCGCTTGGAAAGGTTGATCCAGGAGAGCGGCCGCGCCAACTACATCGAAAAAGTGATGCTGCGCGAGAGCAGCCTGAACGGAGCGATCATGGTCGTGCTCGTCACATCCGAGGATGCCTGGCGTCTGCCGGATCTGCCCAGGCTGCTCTTGCAGTATCCCGGCGTGGTGTCGGTGTACCAGAACGTCAATCCGAATTCCAAACTGATGCTGGGGCGGCGGTTCCGGCATCTGGCCGGAAAGACGTCGCTGGAGGAGGCGCTCCGGGACGAACCCAGCGGGGCACAGCGGGAGAACGGGGCGGGCAGTGCCGGGACGGCTTTCCGTTTTCAGATATCGCCGCAGTCGTTTTTTCAGGTGAACAGCCGGCAAGCCGAGGTGCTCTACCGGGTGATTTTGCGCTTTGCCGCCCTCACGGGATCGGAGCAAGTGCTGGATCTCTACTGCGGGATCGGCACGATCTCACTGTTTCTGGCGCGCCGCGCCGCCTGGGTGACGGGCGTGGAGTCGGTGCAGCAGGCCGTGCTGGACGCGCGGCAGAACGCCGCGTACAACGGCGTGCAGAACTGTACCTTCGTGGCAGCCAAGGCGGAGGAGTGGCTGCCGCGCTGGCAGAAACAGGGACACGCGGCGGACGTAGCCGTGCTCGATCCGCCGCGCAAGGGGTGCGAGCCGCGGCTCCTGCAGGCACTGGCGGAGGGCAATGTGCCGCGTATCGTCTATGTCTCGTGCAATCCGTCCACACTGGCCCGCGATGTCCAGCTTCTGCACGCGCAGGGCTATGCCGTACAGCAGGCGCAGCCGGTGGATCTCTTCTGCCAGAGCTGGCATGT
>CAZSHM010000005.1:15445-63168 GCA_964606855.1 uncultured Peptococcaceae bacterium | reverse complement strand
TTATAAAATCTTCGCGCGGGCGGTTGACAAACCGGCGCTCCGCGCTATAATGAATATATGAATTGTTGTTCATGTATCTATGTGACAAATGAGGTGATTTTCCCATGGAAACGACGCCGCAAACAACCGAGCGGCAATCCTATCAGCGAACCTATCCCATCGAGGGTCTGGACTGCGCCAGCTGCGCGGCAAATCTGGAGCGGGAGCTTCGGAAGATTCCGTCCTTCGACGATGTCGCGATCGATTTTCTGTCGAAAAGGATCCTGCTCACCGCGCAGGACGAGGCCGCGCTCGCGGAAGGGCTGGAGGAGGCGCGACAGATGATCGCGCGCGTGGAGCCGGGGGTCGTCATCGAGAGCGGATCCCCTGCCGCGCAGCCCGCTCCGCCCGCTTCGGCCGGCGCTTCTGCCGGCGCTCCGGCCGAAAACGGACGTTTCACGCCGGAGATGCGCGACCAGCTGATCCGTATCCTTCTGTCCGCGCTGCTCCTCCTGGGCGCACAGATCGTGCCGCTTGCCTGGCAGCTGCAGCTGCTGCTCTACCTCGCCTCCTACCTCATTGTGGGCGGTGAGGTCCTCATGCGGGCGCTGCGCAACATTGCGCACGGCCAAGTGTTTGACGAGACCTTTCTCATGAGCGTCGCCAGCATCGGCGCCTTCTGCATCGGGAGCTTTCCCGAGGGCGTCATGGTCATGCTGCTCTACCAGGTCGGCGAACTGTTCCAGGATTACGCTGTCCACCGCTCCCGCCGCTCCATCTCCGAACTGATGGATATCAAGCCGGAGATTGCGCATGTGCAGCGCAACGGTAAATTTGCGAACGTCGCGCCCGATGCCGTGGCGGTGGGCGAACTCATCCAGGTGCGCCCGGGCGAAAAAGTGCCGCTGGACGGCACGGTCGTGGAGGGCACTTCCTCCCTGGACGCAACCGCCCTCACCGGCGAATCCGCCCCGCTTTCTGTGGGGCCGGGGCAGTCCGTGCTGAGCGGCTGCATCAACACCCGCGGCCTGCTCCTGGTGCGGGTGGAAAAAGTGTATGTGGATTCCACCGTGGCGCGGATCCTCGACCTGGTGGAGAACGCCAGCAGCAAAAAAGCGAAGACGGAGAATTTCATCACCCGCTTCGCCCACTACTATACACCGATTGTGGTGGGATGCGCGGCGCTCCTGGCGATCCTGCCGCCCCTTCTGCTGGGGGATCCCTTCCGGCCCTGGATCTACCGGGCACTCGTGTTTCTGGTCATCTCCTGCCCATGCGCCATGGTGATCTCCATCCCGCTGACCTTCTTCAGCGGCTTGGGCGCCTGCTCGCGCCACGGCATCCTGGTCAAGGGAAGCAACTATCTGGAAGTGCTGGCGAAACTGGATACCGCTGTCTTCGATAAGACCGGCACGCTGACACAGGGCCGTTTCTCGGTGACCGCGGTGCATCCCGTGGGGATCTCGAGGAAGGAGCTCCTCTACTACGCCTCCCGCGCCGAGAGCATCTCCAACCATCCCGTCGCCCTGGCCATCCGCAGCGCCGCCGGCGAGCACGGCGCACCGAAGTCGGCCGAGGAGATCGCGGGCTGCGGCATCTCCGCCGTGGTGGACGGGCATCGCGTGCTGGCCGGCAATCAGCGGCTGATGGAGCGCGAATCCGTCTCCTATCCCGCTTGTGAGGAGAGCGGCACCGTCGTCTATGTGGCGCTGGACGGCGTCTTCTGCGGCAGCATCCTCGTCTCCGACGCCGTGAAACCCGACGCCGCCGAGATGGTGCGCCGCCTGCGCGACCTCCGCGTCTCCCGCATTGTCATGCTGACGGGCGACAGCGCGCGGACCGCCGAGGAAGTGGCGTCCCAGCTGGGCATCGACGAGGTGTACAGCCAGCTGCTGCCCCAGGACAAGGTGACCTGCCTGGAACGGATTTTGGATGAGAAATCTTCCAAGGGCGCGGTCTCCTTCACGGGCGACGGCATCAACGACGCGCCCGTGCTGGCGCGGGCCGATGTCGGCATCGCCATGGGCGCGCTCGGGTCCGACGCCGCCATCGAGGCGGCGGATGTGGTCATCATGGACGATCAGCCGGCCAAGCTGGCCGATGCGGTGCAGATTGCCCGGCGCACGCGCCGTATCGTGTGGCAGAACATCGTCTTTATCCTCTCGGTCAAGGCAATCATGCTGATTCTGGGCGCGGTGGGCCTGGCGACGATGTGGATGGCCGTCTTCGCCGATGTCGGCGTGGCGGTGCTGGCGATCCTGAACGCGGCGCGCGCCATGCGGGCCTGAGCGGCACGCGGAAATTGCAGAACCGTACAAAAAAGAGAGAGGGGCGGCGCGCCAACCGGCGCGACTGCTCCTCTCTCTTTTTGCCCGCGGACGCCGCTTCGCGGCGCGCGGCTACATGTCTTCGCCCCCGCGCTGTACCCGCGTTTTTTCCCGCGCCCGGCGCGGGCGCCATGGCATCTTCGCTGCCTACGGCGCCTGCTTGGCGGGCTGCCCGTCCCCCTGTTTCGCCGCGCGCCGCGCCTGCTTTCGGACCGCCAGGACAAAGCGCGGCAGAACGAGCACCCGTTTGATGCGCGAGGGCTGCTTGATCAGGCGGTAGAGCCACTCCAGACCGACCTTCTGCATCCACTGCGGCGCGCGCTTCACGTTGCCCGAGAGCACATCCATACAGCCGCCGATGCCGATGGCCACCGGGATGCGGAGCTCCGGCAAATGCTCGGCAATCCAGTACTCCTGTTTCGGCGCCCCGAGCGCGACGAACAGCACATCCGGCCGCAGATGCGCAAGCTCCGCCAGGATCTGCTTCTCCTCCTCGGCGCTGAAATAGCCGTGATGCGTGCCCACGATGTTGCAGCCCGGGTAGCGCTCGCGGATGCGGACCGCCGCCGTGGCCGACACGCCGGGCGCGGAGCCCAGGATGTAGATCTTCCAGCCCTCCGATGCGGCCCGCGCGCAGATGCTGTGCACCAGATCGATGCCCGTCACCCGCTCCGGCAGGGGCGCACCCAGCTGCCGGCTCGCCCAGACGACCCCGGAGCCGTCCGCCGTGACCAGCTGCGCACCGTTGATGATGCGCCGCATCCGCGCATCCTTGCCCGCCTGGTAGAGGATCTCCGCGTTGGCCGTCACCACCTGGTGCGGCCCGCCCGCCGCGATAAAGTCCGCGATCTTCTCCAGCGCCGCGCCGGAATCCAGCGCATCGATCCCAACGCCCAGAATCTGCAGCCGCTCCGGCGGGGCAGATGTCCCCTCCGCGCCCGCGGGCTCCGTCCGCGCCGCGCGCGCCGCAGCCTCTGCCTGCTCCTCCTTGCCCCGTTTCTGCATCTCGTCTCCTCCTAGGTTGTTCCGCTCCCCGCGCACGGCGCGCCCGGGCCGGCTTCCTCCGCGCCCGCAGGCTCCGTCCGCGCTACGGCTGCACAGCCTCTCCCGACTGCGTGCCCGCGCCGGCCGCATCGGTGTCCGCCGGCTCCGCATCCGCGGCTTCCGGCTCACCGTGCTGCATCTTGTAGACGATGTCAGCGATGGCATCCATATCCGGCTCCACGTAGTTGACGCCGTTCAGCCACAGCGTCTCCCCGATAAAGCTGTAGGTCTTGACATCCTCTGAGCCGATGCCCAGGAGATTGATGCCGTAGGACGTCATCTCCCGCACCTTCATGTCCGTCTCGATGCTGTCCATCACCGCGCCGGCCACATCCAGCGCCTGCCCCATGCTCATGTTCTTCACCTTGTCCATGAGCGCGCTCAGGAACTGCTGCTGCCGCTCGATGCGCCCGTAATCGCCGGTCCCGTCGCCGCGCCAGCGCACAAAGGCCAGCGACTCGGCCCCGTTCAGCGTCTGATAGCCCGCTTCGAGGTCGATGGCCTCCAGAGGTTTGTACATCCGCTCCGGCACATCGATGTTGACGCCGCCCAGGGCGTCGATCACGTTGATAAAACCGTCAAAATTGACCTTCACATAGTAGTCGATCCGCACGCCCAGCATCTGTGAGACCGTCTGGCGAATCAGGGGAATGCCGCCGTACGCCATGGCGTGGTTGATCTTGTCCTCCCCGTGCCCCTCGATGCTGACCCGCGTGTCGCGCGGGATGGAGAAGACCGAAACCTTCTTGGCATCGGGGCGGATGGTGGCCACCATGATCACATCGGCGCGCCCGGCGGTATCCCCCTCGCGCTCGTCGCACCCCAGCACCAGAATGTTGATGTTCTTTTTGATATCCCGGTCCAGATTCCCGCCCACATAGGTGCCGTCCGAAGGCAGGATAGCGTTCACCGCCGCATACCCGCAGCAGGCTCCGCCGACAAGCATCAGGAGCAGCAATAGTACCGTGGCGGCCGGAGTCAGCCGGCGCCGTCTGCCCTTCCCGGAAGGCGCCGGCCCGGACGCGCCGGCGCCGGACTCCCGCGGCGCGCGGGCGGGAAGGGCAGCGTGCTCCTCCTGCGCGGGCGCGCGCGGCGGCTCCGGAGCCGGGGCGGGATCCGTAAAGTACCAGTCGCTCCCCAGACTGCTCCGCTGTGTCTCGCCGGCTTCGCTCCCGCCTGTCCGCTTTGCGTGCTTGTCTTTGCCGCCGCCCCTTTTTGAAGCGAAAGCACCGGATTTTTTATGTCGTTCACTCCGCGGCGGAAAATGTTCTTCCTCCAACCGCAGCACCTCCTCCCCGCTCGGTTCTCTTATGCGCGCGGATCCGCCAGCGTCTCGCGGATGTTGCGCTTATAGGCCTCGACGCCCGGCTGATCGAAGGGCGTCACCCCGGTCAGATAGCAGCTGACCGCGCAGGCCTTCTCGAAAAAGTACAGCAGGTATCCGACGGACGCAGCGCTCAGATCCCGCAGCGTCAGGCGAATGTTGGGCGTCCCGTTCTGCACGTGGGCGCGCCGCACACTCTCCTCCACGATGCCGTTCAGCGCATGCATCGACCGCGCGGGCCCCGCGAGCGCGCTCTCCTCCAGCGGGATATCCTCCGGCAGCTCCGCCACGGACAGCACCGTCTCAAAGAAGATCTGCCGGCCCTCCTGCAGGAACTGCCCCATGGAGTGCAGGTCTGTGGAGAGCTGCAGCGACATGGGGATCACGCCGCGCCCGTCCTTGCACTCGCTCTCCCCGAAGAGCTGTTTCAGCCACTCGCTGAGATAGCGCAGGCGGTCCTCATACACCTCAAAAATTTCGATCACCTTGCCGCGCTCCTGCAGCTGATGCCGCAGGAGCGCATAGCGGTAGCAGGCGTTCTCCGCCGCCTGCTCGCGGCCGCAGTCGCGGCACGCCAGGGCCGCCCCATCCAGCATGGCGCGGATATCGATTCCCGCGGCGGCGAGCGGCAGAAGCCCCACCGGCGTCAGAACCGAGTAGCGGCCGCCGATGTCCTCCGGCACCTCGAACGTCCTGTAGCCTTCCCGCAGAGCCTCGGCCCGCAGCGCGCCCTTCTCCCGGTCTGTGACGGCGTAAATGCGCCGCGCCGCCTCCGCCGCCCCGTAGCGCGCCCGCAGATCGCCGCGCAGCAATTCAAAGGCGATGGATGGCTCCAGCGTCGTCCCGGACTTGGAGATCACGCACAGGCAGACTTCCTCCTCCTCCAACCGCTCCAGGAGCGCGCGGTAATACCCCGCGCTCAGATGATGCCCCGCGAAGTAGACGTGCGGCAGCCCCGCGCCGCCTTCCCCGCGGAAGGACGGCCGCAGCAGCTCCAGGCAGGCCTTGGCCCCCAGATAGGAGCCCCCGATGCCGATCACCACCAGCGCCGTGCACTGCCGGCGGATCGTCTCCGCCGCCGACTCGATCTCCCGCAGGAGCGTCTCGGGCACGCGCAGCGGCCAGTCCACCCAGCCGGTTCCGGCATCCGCCTTCCGCTCCAGCCGGCGGTGAATCTCCGAGATCCGCGGCTGCAGCTCCGCCCAGTCCGCGGGCGCATCCGCCGCCCAGTACTCCAGTTCCAACATAGACCGTTCACTCCATCTTGTGCAGGCTGCACACCATTTCCCCGTCTATGATAGCATATCCGGCGCCCGCCTTGCAATCCTTATTGCGAAAAGTGCGCGCCCTACGACGCTTTCTTCGAGCGCAGCGTGTCCTTGAGGAAATACACCAGGGGCAGGCAGGCCAGCGCGAAGAGCAGCGTATAGAAGAAGATGTCGTCGACCGCCTGGCACTCGATGAACCGCATCTGCTCCGCACCCGCCTCCGCCGCCATCCCCTGCGCCAGATACGCGGAAACTCTGTTGCTGTAGATCAGCGCAAACACGCTGACCCCGATCGTCTGGAACACCTGCCGCGTCCAGTTGAACATGGCGGACGCGTGGCTCACCAGGCGGACCGGCACCGACGACATGGCAAAATTGTTGATGAGCGGGTTCGCCAGGCCGATGCCGATATAGCGCAGTCCGACCCAGATCGAGAAGACCAGCACCGTCGTCGTGGTCAGGAATCTGCTCTGCTGCCAGGCGGACAGGCAGAGAATCAGCAGGGCAGCCAGCACCACTGGGCGCAGGCCGAACCGCTCCTCGAGTTTCGCGGCGACCGGCGCCATGAGCGCCATCATCATCGCCGGAACGAACATGACCAATCCCGCCTGCATCGCGTTGAGGCCCAGCACATCCTGCAGAAAGATCGACATATAAATCGCGCCGCAGCAGATGGCAACGGCCAACATCGTGTTGAGGACGAAACTGACGCTGAACCCCGCGTAGCGGAAGACGGAAAATTTCAAGAGCGGCTGCGGGACATGCAGCTCGTGCCAGACGAAGAAGGTCAGGATCGCCGCGCTGCCTCCAAGCAGCAGGAGGGTTGCCGGCGAGGTCCAGCCGAGGGCGCCCCCCTGGTCAAACCCGATGAGCAGGCCAACCGTGCCTAAGACGGCGCAGACCAATCCCAGGTAGTCCAGCTTGGCATCGCTGTCGAACGCCTGGTAGGGCACAAAGCGGATCACCAGAACCAGATCCAGGAGGACGAGCGGCAGGTTGACCAGGAAGATCGCCTGCCAGCCCAGATACTGAATCAGCACGCCGGCCAGGGACGGCGCGACCGCCACGCCGAGGCTGGAGACCATCGACACGAGGGAGATGGACATCAGCTGCCGCTCCGGCGGTATAAACGGGTAGATCAGCGCCGGCGGCACCGGCATCAGGATGCCACCCGCCAGGCCCTGCAGCACCCGCGCGAGGATCATCACCTCGATCGTCGGCGCCAGCGCGCAGGCGAGCGAGGAGACCCCTAACAGCGCGAGCCCCAGCAGGAACATATTCCGCCCGCTAAATTTATCTGTATAGTAGCCCACCGCCGGCATGATCAGGCAGTTGGCCAGCATATAGCCGATCACGAGCCCCTGCGCCGTCGTGATGTCCGTGTGAAGCGAGTCGACCAGGCTCGGCAGCGCGATATTGATGTTGGATATGTTGAACACGGGGAGGAACGTCCCCAGCATGACCGCCACGATCAGCATCCGCTCCTCCGTGCGCGTGAGCCGGATCTCCTGCTGCGCCGTGCCGCCGTTCTGCACATCCCTCCGGTTTTTTCTGCTCTCTGTCATCGAATATTCCCTCTTTTCTGAAAAGCTACCTGAAGAGCTATTTTGTATATTCTCTGTCGCCCGCCCTTTTTCCTATATGATCCGCGAAATTTTCAGATTGGAAAACAAGCTGTCTCCTTCGCCGGCCCGCGCCGGATGTTCCGCCGGGATGTCCGACGGCCGCGCACCGGTCGGCACAAGATTCTCTTGCCAATCCACCGGTTTTATGCTATCTTTTTAGAAAGCGGACGGCGCCCGGCAGGAGATGCCGGATCGCGCTCCGCCGAAACGGAGGACCGCTCTTCCGAGCGGGGAACATTGAGGAGGAAATGTGCCTATGAAACGGAAAAAACTTTTGGCCGCCGTCGTCATCGGCGCGCTGGCGCTGAGCCTGTTCGGCTGCGGCGGCGGAGGCGGGGAGCAGGAGCAGCAGGAGACATCCGGGGAACCGCTCCGCATCGGTATGGAATGTGCCTACGCGCCCTTCAACTGGACGCAGCAGGATGATTCCAACGGCGCCGTTGCGATCGAGGGCGGCGGCTACGCGAACGGCTACGACGTGCAGATCGCCAAGCGCATCGCGGAGGGTCTCGGGCGCGAACTGGTCATCGTCAAAACAGAGTGGGACGGCCTGGTGCCGGCCGTGCAGTCCGGCGTGATTGACGGCATCATCGCCGGCATGTCCCCGACCGCGGAGCGCAGGGAGAGCATCGATTTCTCCGACTATTACTACTCGTCCGACCTGGTGATCGTGGTGCGCGCCGACAGCCCCTATGTCGGCATCACCTCCATCCACGATCCCAAGCTGGCCGGCGCCAAGATCACGGCGCAGCTGAACACCTTCCATGACACCGTCATCGATCAGATCGAGGGCGTGGACCACGTCACCGCCATGGACAATTTCAGCGCCATGCGTGTGGCGCTGGAGAGCGGCATCATCGACGGCTATGTGTCGGAGCGCCCGGAGGCGGTCTCCGCCGCCGCGGCGAACGACAACTTCGCCTTCCTCTCCTTTGACGAGGGCGAGGGCTTCGAGTACAACGCCGACGACACGGCCATCGCGATGGGTCTGAAGAAAGGCTCCGAGCTGACCGCGCAGGTGAACGAGATTCTCGCCGGGATCAGCCAGGAGGACCGGGAAGCGCTAATGCAGGAAGCGCAGGCCAACCAGCCTGTCGCGGCGGAGGAGTGATCGCTTTTCCGCATGGATCCAGTCCGGATCCGCCCAGGAGGGGCCGGGACAGTTTTGTCCCGGCCCCTCTTTTTCGCGCGGGCGGACGGAGGATGGCGGCGGGCGGAGCGCTACGGCACGCGGGCAAATTTTTTCGATTCGCCGCGTTTCTGCTTGTCGCACCGGCAGCCGCTGTATTATAATAAAAGAAATTCGGACTTCGACGCTCTCGCGAGAGGAGGACTTATCTTGTCAAATTTTTTCTATTGGGTGCAGGTCATCCTGGAGCGCTACGGCGCGCTGATTTTACAGGGAACCGGCGTGACCGTGCTCCTGGCCCTGGTCGGCACCGTCGCGGGCTTTGTCATCGGCCTGCTGATCGGCATCTACAAGACGCTGCCCATCCGCAAGGAGGATCCGCTGCCCAAGCGCGTGCTCTATTCGATCTTCAACTTTCTGCTCTCCGCCTACATTGAGCTCTTCCGCAGCACGCCGATGATGGTGCAGGCCTCCGTCATCTTCTACGGCGCGGCCTTCATCTTCGGCCTGCGCCTGGATCCCGTGCGGGCGGGCATGTTCATCATCTCCATCAACACCGGCGCTTACATGGCGGAGATCGTGCGCGGCGGCATCATCTCCGTGGACAAAGGGCAGTTCGAGGCGGCGCACTCCATCGGCATGACGCACCTGCAGTCCATGCTCCACGTGATCCTGCCGCAGGCCGTCCGCAACATCATGCCGGCGGTGGGCAACCAGTTCGTGATCAACATCAAGGACAGCTGCGTACTGAGCGTGATCAGCGTGACAGAGCTCTTCTTTCAGACCAAATCGGCTGCGGGCGCGGTCTTCCAGTACTTCCCCGCCTACTTCATCGCCTGCGTGATCTACTTTGTGCTCTGCTTCGGCATCACCCAGTTCCTGCGCTATCTGGAGCGGCGCATGGACGGCTCCGACACTTACACCATCTACGGCACGGAGGCGGTCATTCCCGGCGCCGACACGCTGAAACGGGGGGATGTGTCGTGAAAGTTCTGGAAGTGAAAAATTTGAAGAAGCGGTTCGGCGATCGCGAGGTGCTGCGGGACATCAACTTCAGCGTCGACAAGGGCGAGGTGGTCTGCATCATCGGCTCCAGCGGCTCGGGCAAGTCCACCCTGCTGCGCTGCATCAATCTCCTGGAAACGCCGACCGCCGGCGAGATCCTCTATCACGGGGAGAACATCCTCACGGGCCACAACATCCACGCCTACTGCGCCAAGGTGGGCATGGTCTTCCAGCAGTTCAACCTCTTCAGCAACCTCAATGTGCTGGAGAACTGCGTCCTCGGGCAGATGCAGGTGCTCAAGCGCAAGCGCCCGGAGGCCGAGGCCCTCGCCAAGCGCTATCTGGATCAGGTGGGCATGCTGGCTTTCCTCAACGCCAAGCCGAGGCAGCTCTCGGGCGGGCAAAAACAGCGCGTGGCCATCGCGCGCGCTCTCTCCATGGAGCCGGATGTGCTGCTCTTCGACGAGCCCACCTCCGCGCTGGATCCGGAGATGGTGGGCGAGGTGCTGAAGGTGATGAAGAACCTGGCCCAGAGCGGCCTCACCATGCTGGTGGTCACCCACGAGATGGGCTTCGCGCGCGAGGTGTCGGACCGCATCGTCTTTATGGACGGCGGCATCATCCTGGAGGAGGGCACACCCGACGCGATCTTCAACCATCCCGCGCACGAGCGCACCCGCGCCTTCCTGACCCGCGCCATGGAAAAATGAGCACGCTGCCGGCGCGCGGTCCCGGAAACGTGCGCAAAGAAAAAGCTCAAGCGACACAGCGCTTGAGCTTTTTCTTCTGATACGCCCGATTGGAATCGAACCAACGCACCTGGCTCCGGAGGCCAGTGCTCTATCCACTGAGCTACGGGCGCAGACCACGACTACTATAATACTCGAAAACCGGGCGTTTGTAAAGCCCCTCTTTTTGCCTTTTTCCGAGACGGCCGCACCCGCCGTGAGGGCGGCGCCAAAGTTCTCCGCCGCGCGGCCTCAGAACACCTCCGCGAGCTGCCGCAGAAACGCCTGCACGTGCGGCGGCAGTTCCGCCTGTCTTTTCCGCACACAGATATACCAGACCGGCTTCAGCTCGGTCGGCAGCAGCACAAACCCCCGCTCCTTCTTGAAATAGAACCTGTACTCCGCGTCCGTGAACAGGCCGACGCAGTTTCCCATCTTGATCAGCTGTTTCTGCGCCTCGATGCTGTTGGCCTGCTGCGAGTGCAGCATCTCCACGAACACGGTGTTCAGCGTCATGTTGCTGGCGATGACCACCGGCAGCTGAAAAATTTCCCCCTCGCTGAGCGGCGTCTCGCGCCGCGCCAGCTCGGATTTCGCGTTGACACAGACATACAGCGGCCTTTTGGTCAGAACCGTGTAGCAGAGATCGTATTTTTCAAGCTCCCGCGAAAAATTCACGGCGGTCGCCGCGTCCTCGCAGGTCGGAATGATCAGCACGCTGTCCGCGGTCTTGATCCGTGGCAGAATGCTGACGAACGGCAGGCTGACGAGCTGCAGGCGGATCTCCGGGTTCCGCGCCTGATATTCGTAGACGAAATTCAGCACCAGGCTGTCCGTCAGATACGGGGTGATGTAAAGGCGCAGCGACTTTCTGTCGCTCCGCAGCGCCTCCGCCGTGTACGGCTGCAGCGCCGCCTTGACATCCGTCTCCAGAGCCAGAACCTCCTTGGCGTATTGCAGCACGATCTCGCCGGCGGGCGTCAGCGTCGCGCCCTGGTTCGTGGTCCGGATCAGGTTCACGCAGAGCTCATCCTCCAAGCTGGAGATGGCTTTCTTGATGACCTGATGCGAGGTGTAGTATTTCTCCGCAGTTTTGCTCAGCGCACCGCTCTGCGCGAGATCGACAAAATACATTAGATGTTCCGTCCGCATACGCATCCCTCCCAGCGCTCCGCGCGCCGTCTCCGAACATCTTCAGGAGCCCGCGCACGCCTGCCCGGCTCGTTGTTCGCGCCCTTTTCAGAAACAGTATATTCCAAAGCGCCCGCCCCCGCAAGGCGCGCCAGCGCAGAAGCGGCAGGTTTCTCCTGCCGCCCGCCCGGTAAAAAAGAGGAACCGTCCTCCGGCCGGGCGGCCAATGGGACGGTTCCAGACTCTTTCCGCCCGCAGCGGGCCGCACTGCTGCGGGTCCTCTCAGGCTGCTCTCTGCATCTGTCTTTCGCTGCTCAGTCGGTCTCCAGGCCCTCCTCCAGAATCTGATAGACCGGTGCGCCCTCGCACTGTGCCGGCATGCGGAAATTGCCCAGCACGGCCATCGTCGGCGTCAGATCCACCTCGCGGATGATGCGGTCGGTCGTGAAGTGTTTCTTTAGCCCCTTGCCCGCGGCGATAAAGATCGGCGAGACGGAAGTATCGCATTCGCCCAGCGTGGTGGAGAGACTGTCGGCGTGATCCTGGTTGTACCCTTCCGCGACGCAGTAGCAGATATCGCCGCTCTCCGGACCGCCCAGGCCGATCAGCACGGCCTCCCGGTTGCGCAGCGCGATGCTGACCACGCGCTTGCCCGTGGCGGGGTTCTTGTATCCGTAGAGCCGCGTGATGATCTCTTCCTCCCACTCGTACTGATCCTTCGGCTCGATGATCCCGTGCTCGTTTCTGCCCTTGATGTTCAGATAGATATGGCTCTCGCGCGGCGCGACGGCCACGGTCTTGCTCCAGTCGATCTCCGGAAGTTCCTTGCCGTTCGCGTCCCGCTTCAGCACGGTCAGACCCAGATCCTTCATGATCCCCACGTTGATGCCGTTCATGTCGCCCAAGCCCACGGCGTTGTGCTTCGGGCAGACCTGCGCGTGGTCGGAGACGATGAAGACCGTCCAGTCCTCATCCAGAAGGTGCAGGAACTCGCCGATGTAGGCATCCGCGGCCTTGTACAACTCCTCCATGAAGAATTCGTACTCCGACTCCGGCTGCCTGTTGTACCCTTTGTCGGTCATGAAGCGGATGAAATTGTGCTCGACCAGATCGATCATATGGTAGTGCGAGAAGACCACCTCATAGCCCAGGTCGTTCATGCAGTGGTTCAGGCAGGCCGCCTGATAGACGCCGGAGAGTTTCCAGGTGTCGATCATGCAGTCCACAACCAATTCCCGCTGGTGGGAACCGAAGGTGGACTGCGGTGGCGGATACCCGCCGGCCTTCACCAGCTCGTCGTAGAGGCTCGACGGGGAGACCACATCGCGCAGGGCCTCGCAGTCCATCGCGCCGGAGATGTACATCCGCACGTCGCTGCCGTCCTCGGCGATATCCAGGAGCTTCATGGCCCGCGCCGCCGTCACTTTCTCCTCCTTGAAGTAGGCGTCGTCCACGATGTTGCTGATCATCTGCCCCTTGTAGAAAACCGCCATGGGCTCTGCCGCTTTCTTGTTCTTGTAGAGCGCCACATGGTCGTACACACCGTCCTCATTCTTCAGGATGAGGAACGGACGGCGCACCAGGCTCTTGCTCGTGAGCAGCACCATCTCCTTCGCGCCCTCCGGGACCTCCGCCGCCCAGCCGTGCGCGGGCGTGATGGTGGACTGCGCCGTCAGGATGTTGTTGCCCTCAAAGGTGGCGGCCAAGCCTTCCTCCGGCCCCATGATCAGCCTGCCCTTCATGGACATATTCTGCTGGTTGGAGCGCAGCTCCGCGTGCGTCACGGTGCTGGCGGTCACCTTCTCCGCGTTGACATCCTTGATGATGCACTTCATGGCCGCTTGATCGGCGTTGCCCTTGATCAGCGTGATCTCCGCGGCGTCCTCGCTGGCCTTGAAGATGCACTCTTCATCGCGCGTGCAGGTGCTCGCGCCCACCACGCCCGGGGCTACGCCGTCCACCACGGAGAGATTCGGACTGTCGGAGGTCGGCGGCCACGAGGAACCCGGCCAGTGCCAGACCAGCGTCTTTTTGCCCGCCTCGGCGGTGCAGTTCCACAGCGGCTCCGCGGCGCAGCCGCGGGAACCGACGTTGTAGGTCATCTCGTCGATCTCCTTACCCTGCCGCCAGAAGCCCGTCACGCCGTGCACATTGGCATAGCAGCCGCAGGCCAGCGTCGTCCACATCGGCGGCGTCACGGTCGGATGTCCGCCCAGCATGGTCAGATCCTCCCGCTGCGCGCCGGCCTCGATGAATTTTTGCATGTTGGGCATGAGCCCCATGCCCACATACTTCTTTGTCAGTCTCGGGTCCAGGCCGTCCAGGCCCATGACAAACATCTTTTCACTCCGCACTTTTCCCATACAGATCTGCTCCTTCTTTGCATGAATTTATATCTAATGAAAATGAAATATACAGGATGGGTCCGCAAAGCGTGCCGTCCGCGTCAAATCAGGGATAGCTCGGCATAATCATTCCCCAGATCGGAATCAGCGCCACCATAATGAGGATCGTGATGAATGTGTAGGTCCAGCCGGCCATATAGCCGGCCTTGTTGCTGATGTCCTCCGTGCCGAAAACCAGCCCCGCGAACATGGATGCCGCGGGCGTCGCGTAGGCCGTCATCAGGCCGACGAAGACGGTGATCAGAAAGACATACGGATTGCCGCCCAGCTGGATGACGATGGGGGTCAGCATGGGGAAGAACATCGCGCCGCAGATGACATTGTGCAGCACCTGGGTCAGCAGCGTGATGAGGATGGTGCAGACCGCGATAAAGAGGCCCGGGCTCATTCCGTTCACCAGCGGCATGAGCCAGCCGGCGATCGCGTTCATCACGCCTGTGTCCGCGGACTGCAGCGCGTCCCCCAGGGGGATCGTGATTGCCAGCAGCAGGATGACCGCCCACGGCGTCGCCCTAAAAGCCTTTCCCACGTCCAGAACGGATTTCCCTTCTTCGTCTCTCCAAATTACAAAAACCGCCATGTAGAGGATGGACAGCCCTACGACGCCCAGCGCGTTGATAAACCGGCTGATCGCCAAGGACTGGAAGAGATTGGCGAACAGCAGCAGCCCGATGTAGATCGCGAGCCCGATCAGGCCGGCCTTCTGATACTTGGTGGCCTTGTGCTGGCTGAACTTCGCCGCGATCTCCTCCGTGATCAGGAAGTGCGAGAAATCCAGCCGAAAGATATACTTGAACGCCAGCACACAGAGGACGATGGAGAGGAAGCACCAGATCAGGCCGCAGTATAGAACCTGCATCACCGGAATGTCCAGGCCGCCGGCGCCCTGCTGCCAGAAACCGCCGAAGAGCCAGATCGTGTTCTGCCACGGCAGAATAAATCCGACCATGCCGCAGTACAGCACCATCGCCATCAGCACCCCTTTCAGGGTATCCTTCTCCGGAACATGGTTCGCCTCCGAGATCGCGCGGATCAGATCCCAGATCAGGAAGATGACCGCCATGCCGCCGCCGGCCGCGCTGATCACCACCGTGCCGAACAGCAGGGTAAAGACCAGAACCATCGGACGCCCGATGATGAATTTCCGCGAGACGAGCCACGCCGCAATCACGTCGCTGACGCCCATCGCGCTCAGCGAGGCGGCGAACGCCAAGAGAATCAGGGTCATCAGCACGCTGGAGTTGCCGATGCCGGCGATCAGCGCATCTGTGATCGTTGTGTAGCCGGTGAGCTGCAGCAATTCTATTTCTACGTCTCCATGATACGCCTTTTATCCTTCCTATAAAAGTAATGTATGGGTCAGTGGCACCGCGGTAATGTTTTGTTACAGCGGCGCGATCCCCGCCGCGGCCGCGCACGGCGGATTCCAAGCGGTCTGCGGTGGAACCTTGCGCCCGCGCGCGCACCGCGCCGGCAAGCAAAAATTTTTACAAAAAATTAGAACAAAGGTTTGCATTTCTCCGTGACCTGTTGTATAATCAAGGCAGATCGATTTTTCAAGGACCGTCCCGCGCCCGCGCGGCATCGTCCCTCCGCACGGCACGGCGCGCCGCATCGATATCCGGCGCAAAAAAGTTCAGAATAAGGAGTGTTTTCCATGCGTACCAAATCGCACGGCCTCAGCAAACGGCAGGCGCAAATCCTGGAGTATATCCAGCAGCAGATCAATCTCAAAGGGTACCCGCCCTCCGTGCGGGAGATTGGCGAGGCCGTGGGGCTGCAGTCCAGCTCCACCGTCCACAACCACCTCACACAGCTGGAGGAAAAGGGCTACATCCGGCGCGACCCCACCAAGCCGCGCGCCATCATGGTGCTGAAGCCCCTCAACGAGCAAAAGACCTTCTACGATGAGGACAGGCCTTTCGACGAGGTGATCAACGTGCCCGTGATCGGCACCGTGGCCGCCGGCACGCCGATCCTGGCCACCGAAAACATCGAGGATGTGATCACCTTCCCCATGCAGCTGATCCGCGACAACAACGCCTTCATGCTGCGCGTCAAGGGGGACAGCATGATCAACGCCGGCATCTTCGACGGCGATCTGCTCATCGTCACACCGCAGAAAGTGGCCTCGAACGGCGACATCGTGGTGGCCATGATCGGAGATGAGGCCACCGTCAAGACCTTCTACCGCGAGAACGGCCGCATCCGGCTGCAGCCGGAGAACGACGCCATGGAGCCCATCTATGTCCGGA
This sequence comes from uncultured Peptococcaceae bacterium, assembly GCA_964606855.1. Classification (GTDB taxonomy): domain Bacteria; phylum Bacillota; class Peptococcia; order Peptococcales; family Peptococcaceae; genus UBA7185. The sequence continues at coordinate 46,948 of CAZSHM010000005.1, read as the reverse complement.
ACGTGGAGCTGGCCGGGCGCGTCACGGGCCTGTTCCGCTCCATCCGCTGAAGGCGGCCCTCTCCCGCCGCATCCGGCGGTTCGCCCGCGCGGCAATCTGTCCGCAGGCGCGGCGCCGGCGGCATCCGGCAGACAGGAAAAGCGCCTGAAGAAGGGCGGAACCCCTTCCTCAGGCGCAAATTTTTACCGGATCTTTTTCTGTTTCGCTCGGGTTTCGCTCGGCCCTTTCCAACGCGCCGCACGGAGCCCTTTCTCCCGGGAACCGCCCGCCGCGTCCCGTATGGGAAACGCGGGTTGCGGTACGGCTCACCGCGCCCCGCGCGTTCCGGCGTCTGTCTCAGATCGTTTCCCTCAGGAACTCCATCAGGCGGCCGACCGCCTCGTTCTCCTTCTGCGGCCGGCAGACCGCCACGCAGTTGATCTTCAGCCCGCTCTCCATCGGCAGCAGGAGATACTCTCTGCTGTTCGGGCCGAAATAGTAGTCGAATTCCGGTTTCTTGATGATTCCGATCCCCTTGTTCCCCTTCAGCAGGCGCTTCAGGGTCGTGAAATCGCTGAAGTACTGCGTCGGAACCCCTTCCTCGTCCATCCCGCAGTAGATGTTTGTGTTCAGGAAGGTGTAGGTGTTGCCCTCGACCAGATCCTGCTGCACGATCTTTTTTCGCTTAGCATATTTGGAGCTCTTGTGCACGCAGGCATAGTTGTCCATCTCCGTCAGGATCTCCGCCCGCAGGCCGCACTGCCGCACGTCTTCCCGCAGCCGGGCCAGTTATAGACCAGCGTCTTCTTGCCCGCCTCCGCGAAGCAGTCCCAGAGGGTCTCCGCGGTGCATTTGCGGGAGTCCAGATTGTAGATGTTGCCGTCGATCCCGTCCTGTCTCCAGAAGCAGGTGATGCCGTGCACGTTCGCGTAGCAGGCGCGGATCCATGCCATCCATCCCCAGAACAAACATCTTCTCACTTCTTGCCATTCTCACAGCACACTCCTTTTTTGTAGTCCAGGTTTTACCGCAATAAAGATATGATCCCGCTGCTCCGGCTCGGGCGGGCCGTCAGAAGATGAGATTCCACAGCGGCAGCAGGCCACACAGAATCAGCAGCACGACGGCGACATACACCCAGCCGGTGAGATACGCCGCTTTCCTGCCGATGTTCTCGTTGCCGAAGATCAGTGGCGCGTACATATTGCCGCTCGGTGTCCCGTAAGCGGTCATCAGCGCCGCCGTGGCATGCCTCTCGAGAGCGTTTGTATTGAATACTTTTATTCTAAGTCCGCACAAAAATTTATGGAATAGCCGATCCTGGCTACAAGGTCTCGCAACTTTTTTTACCGCCGCACTCTGCCCGCCCTCCTCTGCCCCGGCGCCTGCCCGGCCGGTTTTTTGCGCGCAAAAAACCGGCCGGCAGAACCTTCTGCCGGCCGGTAAAACTCTGTATTCCTTTTTTCACGCCCCCGAGCGGGCGTTTGCCGGGCCTTGCGCGAAAGAGCCGCCTGCCGCTTACAGCTGCGCCGCGATGTCCTGGGCCAGGTCGATCTCGCGGATCAACTCGCCTTTCTGCAGCTCCACGACGCGGGCGGTATGGTCGCCGTCCACGGTGATGTCGTACTTCTTGGCCAGCCCCTTCTTGCGCGTGATGTCGACCTCGACCAGCTTGTACTTGTCGCCCGTCTCGCGGTTCGCCTCGTCCACCTTGCCCACCTTGTCCAGGCTGTCGCCGTACTCGGGGTTCCAGAAGCCCAGAAGCACCGGCTTCTCGCACTCCAGCACGTTCGTGCGGAAGTCCTCCTGCTCCTCGATGTAGCGCTCCGCGGCCGTGGCCGCAATAGCGCCGTCGCCGATGGCGGTGGAAATCTGGCGCAGATACTTATCCCGCACGTCGCCCACCGCAAAGACGCCCTCCACGGAAGTCTCCATGCGGTCGTTCGTGTGCACCCAGCCGCGGTTGTCCAGTTCCATCTGGCCCTTGACGCACTCGGTGCCCGGGACCATGCCCACAAAGAAGAAGACGCCTTGGCACGGATAATCCGTGATCTCGCCGGTCTTCAGGTTCTTGATCTTGACACCTTCCACCTCGTCCGTGCCGACAACCTCGCTCAGCACGGAGTTCCAGATGAATTTCATCTTCGGGTTCGCGTAGGCTCGCTCCGCGGCCTGCTTGTTGCAGTCCAGCACGCCCTCGTCGTGCAGCACGACGACAGTGACCTGTGAGGCGAATTTGGTGATGAACATGCCTTCCTCGATGGCCTGGTCTCCGCTGCCGACCACCACGACCTCCTGATCCTGGAAGAACTCGGCGTCGCAGGTGGCGCAGTAGGCCACGCCCATGCCGGTCAGCTCACGCTCGCCGGGGATGCCCAGCACCCTGGCCTCGGTTCCCGTCGCCACGATGACCGCCTTGGCCTGATACTCGTTCTTTCTCGTGCGGACGAGTTTGATCTCGCCGCTGAAGTCCACCGACTTGACTTCCTCTTTCCGGATCTCCACCCCGAAGGATTCCGCGTGTTCCGCCATCCCCTTGGTCAGATCCGGGCCGCTGGAGCTCTTGGTGCCGGGATAGTTGACGATCTCCCGCGTGGTGAAAGCGCGGCCGCCGACGGAGCCTTTCTCCAGAATCAGCGTCTTCAGCTTCGCGCGGCCGCCGTAGATGCCGGCGGCCAAGCCGGCCGGACCGCCACCGATGATAATCAGGTCGTACAATGTTTCAGCCATGACAAAAACCTCCTGTACTGTTTGTGTGATATGGTGGCACGCGGCACGGAAACCGCGCCGCCGTAAAACCCCCTGCGGAGCGTCGGGCCCGGCCCAGCGGCCGATAAGGAAAATCGTATGCCACCTATTCCGCACGGGCCTCAGCCTCTTATGCTACTGTTATTATAGCTCAAATATAAAGATTTTTCACATAGCTTCCTGCAATATGACTATACGGATATTTTATGCCTGCCCGCGCGCCTGCTCCTCCAGTGCCGCCAAGAGTTCCGGAAAGACGGCAATGCTGCGCTTCAGGATGCCCTGCATGTAGGCGATGGCCACCCCGTAGTTCGTGAAGGGGATGTTCTGGTCGGCGGCGCACTTCTGCCGGTAGCGCATCTCCCGCTCGTTGAGCATACAGCCGCCGCAGTGAAGAATGACGCGGTAGGGCGAGAGATCCTCGGGGAACTCCACGCCGGAGGAGAAGACGAACTGCAGCTGCTTTCCGGTGTACTCCCGAAGCCAGCGCGGGATCTTCACCGTGCCGATGTCGTCGCACTGCCGGTGGTGCGTGCAGCCCTCGGAGATGAGCACCGTATCGCCGTCCCGCAGCGTCTCGATGGCCGCCGCCCCGAGCACCGCGCCCTCCAGCTGCCCCTTGTAGCGGGCCATGAGGATGGAGAAGGAGGTCAGCGGGATCTCCGGCGGCACCTCCGCGGACACTTTGGCGAAGGCCTGGCTGTCGGTGATCACCAGCGACGGCCGTCTGCCCAGCGCGTCCAGCGTCTCCCGCAGTCCGGTCTCCTTGACGACGACGGATGTCGCATCGGCATCCAAAATGTCGCGGATCGCCTGCTGCTGCGGCAGGATCAGCCGCCCCTTGGGCGCAGCCGAGTCGATGGGCGTCACCAGCACCACAAAGTCCCCCGGGCGGATCAGATCGGCCACGAGGCGCAGTTTGGGCTCCTCCGGAACCGCCAGCCGGCCGATGGTTTCCTTGAGTTCCCAGATGCCCGTCCGCTCCGTGGCACTCACCAGAATGCCGTTCTCGCCCACGTCCGGGATCTCTCCCGGGGGCAGGAGATCGCACTTGTTGTAGACCAGGAGATAGCGCAGGTGTTTCTCCTCAAAGAGCCGGATCAGCTCCTCCTCCACCTCCGTGCGCCCCACGGTGCTGTCGATGACCAGCACCGCCACGTCCGTCTTGTTGAGCACCTGCTTCGTCTTGCGCACCCGCAGCGCACCCAGCGTCCCCTCGTCGTCGATGCCCGGCGTGTCGATGATCATCACCGGACCGATCGGCAAAAGCTCCATCGCCTTGGATACCGGGTCGGTGGTGGTGCCGCGCACCTCGGAGACCACGGCCAGCTCCTGGCCTGTCACCGCGTTGACCACGCTGGATTTCCCGGCGTTTCTGCGCCCGAAAAAGCCGATGTGCACCCGCTCCCCGGACGGTGTCGTGTTCAAGCTCATATGCATTCCTCCCCTTGGTTTTACAGATTTCCGCCTCTCCGCCGCCAGAACATCCGTCAGAGCATCATCAAAAGCGCGCCGTTGCGCCCTGTCTTCCCGCCGTCGGCGCGATAGCTGAAGAAAATCCGGTTGTTCCGGCATGTGCAGAGTCCGCTGACGTCGATGTGCTCCGGCAGGAGGCCCTCCTCCAGCAGCTGCAGTCGGTTTGCCTCCCACAGATCCACCCGGCCGTGGGCCGCGTCCACCGGCTCGATCAGCCGCCCGGCATAGGGGAAGGCCGCGCGGAAGGCTTCCAGAATCGGCGTGTCCACCTCGTACGCTGCCCGGGAGATGGAAGGCCCGATCGCTGCGCGGATCTCCTCCGGCGCGCAGCCGTACGCCTCCCGCAAGAGGCGCGCCATCTTCGCGGCCATGCGATGCACCGTGCCGCGCCAGCCGCAATGGCAGAGCGCGATCACGCGCCGCTCCGGCGCGTAAAAGAGCACCGGCACGCAGTCGGCGTAGAGCGTCATGAGCGCCACGCCCCGCACATCCGTCACCAGCCCGTCGGTATCGGGCAGCGCCTGCTCCGCGTCCAGAAAGCCCCGCCCCATCTCGCCGCGCCCGACGCGGGCGATATGCGTGCCGTGCACCTGCTGTCCGCAGACCACCCGCTCCGGCGCGATGCCCAGCGTCGTGGCGAACAGGAGCCGGTTCTGCCGCACATCCCGCGCCAGGTCGCCGCAGGTGAGCCCCAGGTTGAGGCTCCGGTAGCATCCGCCGCTGAAGCCTCCTTCCCGGCTGCTGAACCCGTGCACCAGATCCGGATAGCTCCGCAGGAGCGGAGATTTGTAAACGCGCAGGCGACCCTGTATTTCCCGCTCAAACACGCGCAGTCCCCCCCTCGTGGCTTTTCCCCATTTTACTACGTTTTCGCCCGCGCCGTCAACACTCCCGCAGCCTCCGCGCCAGCGGAATCGGCAAATGCCCGCCCCGCTCCGGCTGCTCTTCACAAGCGAGCGAATACGTTTCAACAGAATATTTCATACCAGATTGTGGGGCTTTTAGCATTGTCTTCTCCCGCCCGGCGCGGTATAATCAAACTAATCCTATATCCCCGCAGCGGGTTTGCCCCCGCGGATGCCCCGCACCGCGCCCGGCGGCCGCGCGGGAGAGAGCGTCACGTCACAGACCTGTCAGGCGCAGCGCGCCTGCCCAAGTTGCATAAGGAGCTGATTGACCATGTCCGATTTGAAAATTGTCGTGATCGGCGGCGTCGCCGCCGGACCAAAGGCTGCGGCCCGCGCCAAGCGCTGCGACCCCCACGCCCAGGTCACCCTGGTGGAGAAGGGTGAATGGATCTCCTACGGCGGATGCGGCCTGCCCTACTATCTGGGCGCCACCGTCAAGGATATCAACGACCTGATGACCACCTCCTGGGATGCGGTCCGCACGCCGGAATTCATGAAAGCCACCAAGGACATCGACACCCTGCTCGGCTGGGAGGCCACGAAGATCGACCGCGCGGCCAAGACTGTCGAGGTGCACTGCTGCGCCACCGGCGAGGTGCGCCTCCTGCCCTACGACAAGCTGGTGCTGGCCACCGGTTCAGACAATTTCCGCCCGCCGATGGAGAACATCGACGCCGCCGGTGTCTTCGGCATGAAAACGCCGAAGGACGCCCTGGATATGCAGAACTACATCAAGACACAGGGCGTGGAGAGCGCCGTCGTCATCGGCGCCGGTCTGATCGGCATGGAGTGCGCCGAGGCCTTCTCCAACTGGGGACTCGATGTCACCATCATCGAGATGCAGGGCTCCATCTTCCCGCAGGTGCTCGATCCGGAGATGGGCATCGTCTTCCAGAACTATCTGGAGGGGGAGGACCTCAAATTCATGCTGAACACGAAGGTGGAGAAAATTCTGGTGGATGCGGAGGGCAGAGTCTCCGGCGTGCAGACCGACAAGGGCAGCGTGGATGCCCAGCTGGTGCTGGTCGCCGTGGGCGTGCGCCCCAACGTGAAGCTGGCAGTGGATGCGGGGCTGGAGGTGGAGAAGGCCATCCTCATCAACGACCACTGCCAGACCAGCGATCCCGACATCTACGCCGCCGGTGACTGCGTGATGACCACGAATCTCGTCTCCGGGCAGCGGGTGTACGCCCCTATGGGCTCCACGGCAAACCGCCAGGGGCGCGTCATCGGCACCAACATCACGGGCGGCGACGAGGTGCACCCGGGGGTGCTGAACACCTGCGTCTGCAAAATGTTCGACTGGTCGCTGGGCGCCACGGGGCTCTCGGAGCGCGTAGCCAAGCAGCTCGGCTATGACACCGTGACCTGCATCGTGCCCGGTCCGGACATCACGCACTTTATGCCCGGCAAGAAACTCATCATGACGCGCCTGCTGGCCGACCGCAAGACCCGCAGAATCCTGGGCGTGCAGATCGTCGGCCCCGGCGTCGTGGATAAGCGCATCGACACCATGGCGGCCGCGCTCACCTTCGGCGTCACCGCCGATCAGCTGGCCAACATCGATCTCTCCTACGCGCCGCCGCTCTCCTCGGCCATGGAGAACCTGACGAACGCCGCCAACGTTATGCGGAACATTCTGGACGGCAAGGCCCACGATATGCGCTATGAGGAATTCAAATCCAAGCTGGATTCCGACGATGTCGTCTTTGTAGACCTGCGCACGGAGCATGAGCGCGCGCAGAAACCCATCCCGGCAAAGCACCAGCTGCACATCCCGATCGAGGAGCTGCGCGCCCGCGCGGACGAGGTGCCGAAGGACAAAGAGGTCGTCGTCTTCTGCATCCTGAGCACCCGCGGTTTCGAGGGGCAGCTGATCCTCAACAACGCCGGCTACGACAATGTCCGCTTCGTGCAGGGCGGCATCCAGTTCTGGCCGCTCGACAAATAGGCGCGGAAATCGGCGCGCATGCCCGCAAGCGGCTCACTCCGCCCCGCGCCGCGCGCGGCGGAGCGCTCTTGCCCCAGTATTCGCGCCTTGCGGAACAAATCTCTCTTCCGCACACATGAGAAAAGCGCATCCGCCGAAGCGGATGCGCTTTTCTCATGTGTGCGGAAGAATCGCGGCGGCACGGCGCCCGCGCTCATCTGCCCACGAGGGCGAGCCAGACGGCCAGCGCCGCCATATAGACAGCGACCAGCAGAAGCGGAACCATGCCGTCCACGTATCCCGCCCAGTCGACAAGATCATAGTACAGCACATAGCAGACCATGCTCAGCGCCGCCGCCACGAGGGCCGCCGCGAACAGTCCGATCGTCGCGCCCCGGGGCAGAAGGCCCATGCCGAAGAGCGCGTCGCACTCCAGGACGGCGATCACCGTCCAGCCGACAATCAGAACCAGCTCGGTCGTGACCTGCCGGTGGAAAGCGAGCAGCGTCACCAGAAGCAGCGCGACGTAGGCGATCACCCCGCCCGCCAGAATTTTTCCGGGCGAGAAGAAGGTTTCTGCCGCGGGCGCGGCCAGGGCCCCGCGGACGATCAGGAACACCGCCGCGCAGCCCAGAAGAAGGGCCGGAATCAAGAGCCATCCGGAGCGCATCCCTGTGACGGCCCCCGTAGGCTTGAAGGCCAAAACCCACCAGAGCAGATAGAAGGCACAGCAGCCTGTCAGGAGAACGTCGCCCCAGAACATTTGCCGCACCGGTGTGCTGCCTGCAAGAAACACTCGGATCACCTTCCCTTTTCCGCGGAGGAACCGGGCCGCCGCCGGGCCCGGGCGCGCGCACCGCCGCGCGCGTTACTCAAACAGCCACTCGGCGGGCAGATGCGCATACTCCAGGATCTCGTCCTCGTCAAAGTAGATGGCGATCTCCCGCGCCGCGGACTCGGCGCTGTCGGAGCCGTGAACCACATTGCGGCCGACCTCCTGCGCGTAATCGCCGCGGATGGTCCCGCAGGCCGCCTCCAGCGGATTCGTTGCGCCGTTCAGCTTGCGCACCTCGGCCACCGCGTTTTTGCCCTCCAGCACCAGCGCGACCACCGGGCCACTTGTGATGTACTCCAGCAGCCCCGGGAAGAAGGGCTTGCCCACGTGCTCCGCATAGTGTTCGCGCGCCATCTCCTCCGTCACCTGCAGCATCTTCATGCCGGCGATGCGCAGCCCCTTGGCCTCATAGCGGCTGATGATCGGGCCGACCAGGCCCCTCTGCACCGCATCCGGTTTAATCATGGCAAATGTTTTTTCCATCCCGCATACTCCTTTTCTTCGTACTCCTCGCCGCCGGATCCCGGCCGCAATTCCCCGGGGCAGAGCGCCGGCGGGCGCGCCGCGGAGCGCGCTCCCCGCACTCGCGCCTGACCCGCTATTGCTGTGTCTCATCCTGCGCGGTCTCCTGCGCGCCCGGCGCGTCGGAAATCTCCTCCGCCGCCTCCTGCGGCTGCGCACTCGGCATATCCGTATCCGGCTCCTCCGGCGCATGAGCTGTGCGCTCCGCCACCTCCTGCCCGCTCGGCAAGTCCGCATCCTGCGGCTCCTCCCCGCGCGGCGCGGCGTTCGCCGGCTTCTGCCCGGGCTTGACCGGCGCAGCCTTCACCGCTTTCTCGTCACCCGGCGTCTCGGCAGGCGCTGTGCGCACGACGGGCTTTTTCTCCCCCGCGGCGCGCGCATCCGCCGCTTTTGCCGGCGCTTTCCGCTTCACCGCAGCCTTCTTGCCCGGGCCGATCTTTGCCTGCGCATCGTCCAGCCCCTTCTGCTCCCGCAGGAGCGCCGCCTTCTTCTGGTCCAGCTCCTCCAGAGAGCGCCCCTCCATCAGGGCCATGAACTCCTCGCCCTGAATCGTCTCGCGCTCCTTCAGCGTCTCTGCGATCAGCGTCAGCTTGTCCAGATTCTCGCTCAGGAGCCGGCGCGCCTCGGCATGGCACTCATCCATCATGGCTTTGACTTCCTTGTCGATGGAGTAGGCCACCGCCTCGCTGTAGTTCCGCTCGCGGCCCAGATCGCGCCCCAGGAAGACCTGCTCGTTGTTGTTCCCGAAGGTGATGGTGCCCAGCTCGTCGCTCATGCCCCACTCGGTGATCATCCGGCGGATGGTGGTGGTGGCGCGCTCGATATCGTTCGACGCGCCGGTGCTGATCTCATGCAGCACAATCTCCTCGGCCACGCGGCCGCCCAGCATCATGGTGATCTGCTGGCGCAGGTGCGTGCGCGTCATGAAGTTGCGGTCCTCCGTGGGCAGGAGCAGGGTGTAGCCGCCCGCCTGCCCGCGCGGGATGATGGACACCTTATGCACCGGATCACACTCCGGCAGAAGATAGCCCAGGAGGGCATGTCCCGCCTCGTGATAGGAGACCAGGTTCTTTTCGTAATCGCTGATCTTGGCCCGGGATTTCTTCTCCGGTCCGGCGATCACGCGCTCGATGGATTGCTCCAGCTGCTCCTGGCCGATCTTTTTCAGCCCCAGCCGCGCCGCCAGGAGCGCCGCCTCGTTGACCAGATTCGCCAGATCCGCGCCGGTGAACCCGGCGGTCTGCTTGGCGATCACTTTCAGATCCACGTCGCTCGCCAAAGGCTTCTTCCGCACATGCACCTGAAGAATCTCCTCGCGCCCCTTGACATCGGGCCGATCCACCGTGATCTGCCGGTCAAAGCGCCCGGGGCGCAGGAGCGCCGGGTCGAGGATATCGGGACGGTTCGTGGCCGCGAGGATGATGATCCCCTCGTTGCTGTCAAAGCCGTCCATCTCCACCAGAAGCTGATTCAGCGTCTGTTCGCGCTCGTCGTGCCCGCCGCCGACGCCTGCGCCGCGCTGACGGCCCACCGCGTCGATCTCGTCGATGAAGATGATGCAGGGAGTGTTCTTCTTGGCCTGCTCAAACAGATCGCGCACACGAGAAGCGCCCACGCCGACAAACATTTCCACAAAGTCCGAGCCGCTGATCCGGAAGAAGGCCACGCCGGCCTCCCCGGCCACCGCCCGCGCCAGAAGCGTCTTTCCGGTGCCCGGCGGCCCGTAGAGCAGCACGCCCTTGGGAATCTTTGCCCCGATTTCATTGAACTTTTTGGGCGATTTCAAGAAATCGACAATCTCCTGCAACTCCTCTTTGACCTCATCGGCCCCGGCCACGTCGTCAAATGTGACCTTATTCTTGTCGTCCACGACAACGCGCGCCTTGCTCTTGCCGAACTGCATCACCTTTCCGCCGCCGCCCTGGCTCTGCTGCATGATAAAGAAGAACAATCCCACCATCAGAAGGATTGGCAGCAGCGTGCTCAGCAGGCTGACCCAGAATGGCGGTGACGGTGTCTCCAGCTGGTTGATCTCCACCCCGTTGGCACGGAAGATCTCCAGAGTCTCCGCGGCGTTCTCGCGCGGGATGATGACGCCGATAAACTCCTTGCCGTCCTTGGTAACGCCGTCCACGGTCTGGGTGTTGTCGGTGGTGGTGATGTCCACATGGGCCAGTTCTCCCGCCTCCGCGCTGTCCATCAGTTGGGTGTAGTTTTCTATATCCGCCAGATCTACCTCCTCCGCGGGTTCCGGCGTGGCTAAGCGGATGGCTGTCAAAATTAACAGCACGATCACGACGTAGACCGCCACTGTCCTCATACCTTTGCTCAATGCGTACCCTCCCTTGGGGAGCCTTGGCGCGTCCGCGACAGACTCCGCATCTCTTTTTCTATGTGCAGGCCGCCGGAGCGCTGTGTTCGCTCCCTGCGCCAGGAATCGGATGTATGTTAGATGTAGCTGTGCGCCCACTCACTGGAGTTTCTTTCCCCGCGCCGGAAGAAAAATCCTTTTCTCCCGGCGACTTATTTGCAAAAAACGCTCCGGCGGAGCACCCCTCCCGCGTGAGATCGACAAATCCACACAAAAGACGCGGCCGTCCGCTTGTTTCCCGCCCTTTCGCAGGCGGCAAAGCGAGCGGACAGCCGCGCCGTTTCGGGGCTCCGCGCACTCACGCCTCCCCCGCGCGCCGACAGCGCAGAAGACAGACGCGCTCCGTCGCGTCCGTGACCCGCACGCGCTCTGACAGAAAGCACCCCGGAATCCAGACGATCTCCTCGCCCGAGAGCACGAGCGGCAGCTGATCCCGCGTCTCGCGGGGCACCTTGCGGTCAATCAGATACGCTTTCAGTTTCTTGTGCCCCTGCATCCCCAGCGGCTGTACCACATCCCCCGGCCGCCGGCCGCGCACCGTGAGAATCTCCGCGAGACAGTCGGCGTCCGCCGCCGCCTGCCACAGTCCGTGCTCCGCGCCGATGCGCCCGAACCGCTCCGTCTCCGTTTGGGAATCCCGCGGGAAAACGCGCGCCGAGAGCACCGCGCCGTCCGGGAGCGCAAGCGGTGTGTCCAGCTTCCAGGAGAGGCCCGCCTCCAGCGCCCGGGCGCGGGCCGCGCCGTCTGTCCGCGCATCCGCCCGCGCCACGGACAGGCAGTCATAGCAGCGCAAAAAGACCAGCCCGTCCGCGAGCGACAAGCTCCGCGTCCCGCCGCGCCCGGCGGCGAGCGCGCGCATGGCCTCCACCTGGGCAAAGCTGAGATCGCGCTCGTCCCCCGCCGCGGCCCGGTAAAGTCTCCGCAGGAGGCGCCTTGCCAGGGCCGTGGGGAGCCCGTCCAGCGCCCGCGCGTCCAAGCGCGCCTCCCCGCCGCGGACCGAACCGTGCGCCCGCCACAGCTCCTCCGTGCGGGCGGCAAGGCAGGCCGCGTCGTCGGCGCTGCACTCGCTCAGGCGCAGGAGCGCGTCCACAATCCCCGGGTTGTAGGCGCGAAGGCAAGGCAGGAGTTCCAGGCGCACGCGATTTCGCAGGCAGCACGGCTCCAGATTGCTGGCGTCCACAAAATAGCGCAGCTGCCGCTCTTGGCAGTAGTGCGCCAGCTGCGCCTTGTCCACCCCCGCCAGGGGGCGGATGATGGCCCCCTCCCTGGGAGGCATCGCCGCCAAGCCGTCCGGCCCGCAGCCGCGAATCAGGTGCAAGAGCACACTCTCGGCGCGGTCGTCGCGGTGGTGCCCAAGGGCGAGCTTGTTGGTCTGCCACGCCGCGGCGGCCTCCGCGAAGCAGGCAAAGCGCGCCGTATGCCCCGCCTCCTCCAGCGAGATTCCCCGCTCCGCCGCAAGGCGCGCCACATCCACGCGGAAACACCGGAACGGCAAACCCAGCCGCGCCGAGAGCGCCTCCACATAGCGCGCCTCCTCCTCCGCCTCCGGGCGGAGCTGATGATCCACATGCGCCACAAACAGTTCTATCCCGTAGCGCGATCTGGCGCTGTACAGGAGATCCAGAAGCGCCACCGAATCCGGGCCGCCGGAGACGCCCACCAGCACCCGGTCTCCCGCCTCCAGCATCTGATATCGATCGACCATCCGCCATACCTGTTCCACCGCCGCGCCTCCTCTCCCGAGCTCTCCGCGCGGAGTCAAGCGCGGTCCCCGCTGCGGCAGCAAATCCCGCGCATCCGCATCCGGCGCCGGTTTATTTGACGCCGCTGTAGATCTCAATATAGTTCAGAACGTCCCCCAGTCCCTTCAGCCGCTTCTCCAGCATATGAAGTTCCACGCTCCGGGCCTGTCCGTGCAGGCGCAGCTGTTCCGCCAGTTTGGCCGTCTGCCGGTAGTCCTCCTGCAACTGCTCCACCAGATTCTCAAACCCCGCCAGCCGCTGGATTGCCTCCCCGCGGCAATAGCGCCGGTCCAGCACCAGATACTCCCGCTCTATCACGTATTCTTTCTGCGATTCCCGCCATTCGGTATACCGCTGCATCGCATATCCCCCTTCGCATCTTCTCCGGCTCCGCTTTCCTCCGCGCGCACGGGCACGACCTCCCCGCTCCGCAGCAGATAGAAATAGCACTCCTTCACGCGCTCTCCCAGGATTGCCTCCACCGCGTAGCGATACAGCCGCATCTGCCCGCTGTATCGCTCGAGGATCACCTCTGTTCGGCCGTGCTCGATGCGGTCGCTCTTGTAGTCCACCAGCACCCAGCCGCCGTCCGCCTCCTGCCACAGGCAGTCGATCACGCCCTGCACCAGCACGTTCTTTTCACCCGCAGGCAGCGCCGCATCCAACGCGTGGGCGTCCAGCGCCGCGATAAAGGGGCGTTCCCGGTAGCGCTTGTCCTCGTCCGCGGCAAGGAGCCTCTGTCCGAGAGAAGAGCGGAAAAAGGCGAGCACACCCCCCAGCTCCAGGCCGTCGGCGGCACCGGACGCGATAAACTGCTCCGTCTCCAGCCGTGCCACCAACTGCTCAAGATACGCCGCGTCGATCTCGGCGTGCAGGTCCACGCGGCTCAGAATCAGATGCAGCAGCGTGCCGCGCTCTGCGGAGGAGAGCCCCGTCTTGGCCTTCACCGCCTGCGGGCGGCTGTCGAAGCGGAACTCCGGCGCGCCCGCTCCTCCCGAACCTGCGGTGCGCTGCCTCAGCTCCGTGACGGAGAACTGCGCCTTGACTGCGATGAAGTCCGGCTTTTCATACTGCCAGCCAAGCTGCCGGGCGATGGCGTTCTGCCAGTACGCCGAGGCGGGCAGCGGCTCCCCGCGGCGCAGAAGCTCCGCCAGGGACGTCTCCGCATCCGCGGCTGCGGCGGACGCGCTCTGCTCCTCCATCGGCAGCAGCTCCACCTGCCAGAGCGGCTCAGCGAGCGGCAGCGGCAGCAGCCAATCCAGACAGCACTGCGCCCGGTCCGGCGGAATCTCGCGTTTTTGCTCGGCGTCGGCGCAGCCGCCCAGGAGGTACAACCGCTCCCGCGCCCGCGTCATGGCAACATAGAGCAGGCGCTCCTCCTCCTGCAGGAGCTCCAGCCGCCTGCGCCGGGCAATGACACGCTGGGCTACGGTGCGGTACTTGACGGAGAGTTCCGTATCCACCACGGAGAAGGCCAGCCCCAGCTCCTTATCCAGCAGGAACTCCTCCTGCGTGTCGCGGAGGTTGAAACTGCGCCCCAGTCCCCCCACAAAGACCACGGGAAATTCCAAGCCCTTGCTCTTGTGGATGCTCATGATGCGCACCACATTCTCGCTGTCGCTTAGGACGCGCGCCGGCTCCAGATCGGCGCCTCGCTCCTCCAACTGTTCGAGAAAGCGCAGGAACATGAAAACACCGTGGAAACTCGTCTTTTCATACGCGCGCGCCCGCTCGTGGAGCGCGCGGAGATTGGCCTGCCGCTGCGTGCCGTCCAGAAGCGCGCCGCAGTATTCATAAAAGCCCGTGTCCTTGTAGAGCTGCCAGATGAGTTTGCTCAGATCCAGCTGCCGCGTGAGCGCCCGCCAGCGCCGCAGCGCGCCCAGGCACTCCGCCGCTCTCTGCCGCAGCGGCGCGTCCGCCAGATCTTCGGGCGAAGCCTCCTCCGGCTCCTCCGCCGCCCGCTCCAGCGCCTCGTAAATGCATCCCTCAGGCGCCAGAAGGCGCAGCCGGGCCAGCTCATCGTCCGTAAAAGCGAAGAAGGGCGCTTTGAGCACCGCCAGGAGCGGAATGTCCTGCAAAGGATTGTCCAGCACATGCAGAAGATCCACCACGATCCGGATCTCCCACGCCGAGAAGTAGCCGTCCCCGAGATCCACCGCCGCAGGGATGCCGGCCTCTTTGAGCATGCGGTCGTAAATCGGGCCCGCCTGCTTGGGCGAGCGCAGGAGCACCACCACGTCCCGCCAGGTGAGTGCCCGATAGCACTGCGCATGCGTGTCGTAGACCTGCGCGCCCTCCTCCATCAGCGCGGAGATCTTGCGGCAGAGCAGCCGGCCCTCCGCCTCCAGAAGCGAGAGGCTCTCCCCCGTTTCGGCATCCTCCTGAGGCCCGCCCGTGAGCACCGACAGCGAGATCCTCTCCGGGACCGGCGGCGTCCCCTCCGGCACCGGCGGATAGTCCGCGCCGTAGACCAGCGACGCCGCGTCATCGTAGAGCAGATCTCCGTCCTGCCCGTCCATCAGCCGCGCAAAGACCTGGTTGACGCCCTGCACCACGCCCGCGCGGCAGCGGAAATTGCGGTTGAGATCGATGCGCAGGCAGGGGCTCTCCGCCGGCGCTTCCGCCAGCGGCGGGAACCGGCGGTATTTTTCGGCAAACAGGCGCGGGTTGGCGAGCCGAAACCCGTAGATACTCTGTTTCACATCGCCCACCATAAAGAGATTGTCGCTGCGGCTCACCGCCTGCAAAATCCCCTCCTGCAGATCGTTGATGTCCTGGTACTCATCCACCATCACCTCGGCGTAACGCGCCTGCAGTTCCCGCGCCAGCGCGCTGCGGGGCGGCGGCGCGGCGGTCTCCGCCTTTTCCGCCGCGGCATCCGCAGTCTCCGGTGTCTCATAGAGCAGCTGATAGCAGTAGTGCTCCATGTCGGAGAAATCCATCAATCCGCGCTGTGCCTTCTTCTGCCGAAATCGCTCGGATAAGGCCTGCACCAGCTCCACCAGCAGGGCGCGCACCGGCGCCTGCTCCTCCAGATCCCGCAGCGCGTCCTCGCGCGAGCGGGAGAAATAGTCGCGGCGCAGCTTCGCAAGCTCCGCCTTGGCGTCGTCGCGGCAGCCGGTCACCCGCGCCTTGACGCGCTCGTCGCAGGCGTCCCCGCGCACGGCGGGCAGGCGCCCGAACCCACGGTCGAGTTTGGCGGGCAGGCTGTCCCAGCCCCCCTCGCGCAGGCAGGCCAGCAGCTCGCAGATCCAGTTGTAATCTTCCTCCAGCACCGGCAGATACCGCGCCAGTCCCTTGTCGGTGTTGGCGGCATTGATGGCGAGCACCAGCCGGTCGCGCACATAGCGCAGCGAGCGCTCGACCTCCCGCTGTTCCTCGGCAAACCAATCCACCTTCGCGGGCGCGGTCAGCGAGGCGAGCCAGCGCTCCGGCTGCGGCATGCTCTGCGCCATCCGGTAGATGCGCAGCAGTCCGTCCCGCAGGGTTTCATCCTCCCGGCCGCCGTAGGCGTCCACCAGCGGGAAAAACTCCGCCGCGCGCGTCTCGTCGCTGTAGTAGTCCTCCAGCACTTCATCCAGCGCATCGGACAGGAGCAGCTGCGCCTCTGTCTCGTCGGCAATCTTCCTCTGCGGGTCCAGATCCAGGCGGAAAAAATTCTGACGCACCAGATCCAGACAGAACGCGTGCAGCGTGGTGATCTGCGCCTTCTGCAGCAGGAGACTCTGCCGGTAGAGATGCTCCGAGCAGGGATTCTCCGCCAGCTGTTTCTGGATCGCCGCGCCGATCCGCTCCTTCATCTCCATGGCCGCCGCGTTGGTGAACGTGACCACCAGCAGCCGATCGAGATCCAGCGGGCGGGCCGCATCGCTCACCAAGCGCACGATGCGCTCCACCAGGACCGCTGTCTTGCCCGATCCGGCGGCTGCGGCAACCAGGAGACTGTGCCCCCGCGTCTCAATGGCGGTTGTCTGTTCCGCCGTCCATCTCGGCATGATCGGTCCCTCCTTCCCGCGCACCCCGCTCATCCGCTTCGCGCGCCGCTCCGTCCCCGTACGCCTGCCGCAGCCTGCGCCACAGTTCTTCCTGCTCCAGGCGCGGCAGATCTTCGCTGTGGCGCAGAATGTCCACTGTCTGAATCTGGCAGATGGCCTGGTAACCGCAGTACCGGCAGTTGAGGTTCTGCCCGCTGCGGCTCGGGCGCACCGGAATCTCCCCGCTGGCGATGGCCTCGCCCAGCGTGCGGAGCATCGCCTCCGTGTGCCGCAGCAGGAGTTCCATCTGCTCCGCGGTGACCACCGCGCTGCTCCGCTTGGAGAAGATGCTCAGCGGTTCCTTCAGCGCGCGAAAAGCCTTGGTGTCCTTAATGTAGGGAGCGGCCTTGGTGAGCAGACTGACGGGCAGAAGCGTGCTCGTCCCGACGGCGAGATCCCGCTGGGCCAGCTTGAGCGCCTCCATATCCGCCACCAGCAATCCCCGCGGCTTCATCTCCGCGGCGTGGAGTTCCCCCGCCGCCTCCCGGCTGAGCGGCCCGTCGGCGCGCAGGACTTTGTCGCGGAAAAAGTAGTACAGCACCCCCGCAGGCTCCAGCACTTCGCCGCGCGGCAGTTCCGCACGGTAATACTCCAGCGCCACGCGCAGGTAGGTCAGCAGCTGCAGCCGCAGGCCGTAGTAGACCTCCGTCAGATCCAACCCCTGCCTGCCCGTCTTGAAGTCGATGACCCGCAGATAGTGCCGTTCCCCGCTCCGCGCCGCCTCCACCCGGTCGATGCGCCCCCGAAGGAGCAGCGCCGTACCGTCTCCGAGCGTCAGGCGAAGGGCCGGAAACTTGCCGTCCGCAAGGCCGAATCCTGCCTCCAGCGCCACAGGCACAAAATCTCCGCGTTTTCCGTGCTCCGCCAGGAGCAGCGCCGAACGCTCCAGCGTCTTTTGCAGACGGCGCCGCAGATAGCGGTAGCGCCCCGTGCTGAGCAGAATCGCATTCTGCATCTCGGGCGCCAGCTGCTCCACGATTTCATCCAGGATGCGGCGCACCGCAGCCGCGTCCAGCTGCTCCCAGGGGATCTGCTCCCGCAGCAGATATCTGCCGAACTGCTCGATCGCGGTGTGGTAAAACTGCCCCACATCCACCGCCTCCATCCGGTACAACTGCCGCTCCTCCAGACGC
This sequence comes from uncultured Peptococcaceae bacterium, assembly GCA_964606855.1. Lineage (GTDB taxonomy): Bacteria > Bacillota > Peptococcia > Peptococcales > Peptococcaceae > UBA7185. The sequence goes on along the minus strand of CAZSHM010000005.1, from coordinate 29,270 downwards.
AGGCCGTAGCGGAGGAAATAGCTGTATGGGCAGCCGCGATAGCATTCCAGGGCCGAGACGCTGAGCCGCAGCGGCGTTCCGTAGAGGGCCGTCTCCTGCAGATGATGCGTCTCCAGCCGCGCACCGTGGCGAAGACTGGCTTCCACGCTGCGGAACAGCGGCGTCGGGTGCGCCTCGAACCAGCGGTAGAGCTCCGCCCAGACCGCCTGTTCTCCGGCCGGCTGCGCCTTGGTCATGCGCGCGCCCAAAAGGCCCGCCGCTTTATCCGGGTGCTCCAGATACGGGAGCAGCGCCTCTCCGGGCACCGGCGGCCACTGCGCCGTCTGCACCTTGAGGGACGGAAAGAGCCGCCGCAGCCGCTCCACAATGCTCGACGGGCGCAGCACCTTCCCCTCCTCGTCACTCAGGGCATAGCTGACGCAGAGATACTCGCTCGCGCGGGTGAGGGACAGATACACGAGGAACTGCTCCTGGCAGAGATCGTCCTCCTCCTCGGAGCCGAGTTCCAGCCCCAACTCCCACAGTGCGCGCCGCTCCATCTCGCTGAAAAATCCCTCCCGCGCCGACCGTGCCGGAAAGACGCCCTCGTTGGCGCCCAGGAGGAACACCGCTTTGCGCCCGAGCGTGCGGGAATGTCCCAGCGCGCCGATGAAGACCTGGTCCAGACTGTTGGGCAGCAGGCCCAAATCCAGGTGCGCAAAAGCCGTCTGCAGAATGGAGAAAAATTCCGCGGCGCTGACCGGCGTCTCTCCCAAAAGCTGCGCAATCTGATCAAAGACCTGCACTGTCTCATCCCAAATCTGCTGATCGATCTGTGCCGTCTCCAAGAGCCCTTCCGCCAGTGCCGACCGGCATTCTTCCTCCAAATGCGCCGGCACGCCATACGCCTCCAGCATCGCATAGACGGCGCGGATGCACGCCTCTGCGGTGTGCGCCTCCTCCAGCTCCAGCTCCAGCCGCCGCAGCGGCGCGCTGATCGCCCGGCGCAGGCGGTTCAGCGCATCCAGCGGCTCCGCCTCGCCGCCGTAAGGCCAGTCGCTCTCCTGGTACCAGGCGCTGCCGCGCACGCCGTAGCGCAGCACATAATTCTCCAGCACGTCCAGCTCCCGCTGCGCAAACGGCAAAAGCCCCGTCTTGAGAAACCGAAAAACGCTCCGGTAAGACCAGTTCTCCTGCAGGATATCCGGCAGCGACAGCAGGAGTTCCGTCAGCGGGTGCTGCCGCACCGATTCCCTGTGATCGGTGAAATAAGGAATGTCGTAGTCCGTCAGCACCGTCTCCAGAATCGCGGTGTACGCATCCCCGCGCGTGAGGATGCCGATCTCTCCGTAGCGGTAGCCGCGCTCCCGGCAGAGTCTGCGGATGGCCCGCGCGGCCGCGTCCGCTTCACTCAGGCGGTTCTGCGCCTCCACCAGGGCAAGATGCGGCGTCGGATCCGTCCACACACCGCCCTGCGCGGAGAAATACTGCTGCTCGAGAAATCCCAGCTCCGGCGCGCTCTGCCAGCGCACGGTGTCCGAGCGCACACAGTCCGGCAGAATCTCGACCTCCCGAGCGCGGGCCAGATTCCGCAATTTCTCCAGCGTGGCCTTCGCGCGGTGAAACGCGAAGCCGCCGCCGACGCCCGCATCCTCCCGCGCGGGCAGCACGATGCGCACGTTGGCCGCGCACTGCATCAATGCGCCCAGTACGGCAAACTCCTGCGCCGTGAAATCGTAGAACTCATCCACCCAGATATCCGTGCCGCGCAGGAGATCCGTCCGTTCCAGGCTGTGCAGCAGCGCCTCCAGCACATCCTCCGCATCCAGATACGCCTGCGAAAGGAATACCTCATACTGCCCGTAAAGGCGCGTCAGCTCCTCCAGTTTCCGCCGCAGCAGCGTGTCGGGCAGCGCCTCCTGCGCGAGTGTCGCCTGCAGGCGCGCGCCGTCGATCTGACAGCGTTTCAGCTCCTGGATGGCCTCGCCCAGCGTGACCAGATAGCCCGGCTTTGCCGCCGAGCGGCTGAGGAACGGATATGCGGCAGGATCCTGCTGCAGCAGGCGGCGCAGGATCAAAAGTTTCCCCAGATCATCCACCCGCTGACGCGCCAGCCCGCCCGTCCGCTGCAGCATCGTGCGCGCGAGCCTCTGAAAACTCAAAATCTCAAGCGTCAGCACACCCGCGCGGCCGTGCCGTCCGAGCAGTTCCTGATTGATCAGCGCATACTGGTAGCAAAAAGTCGCCTGCTCCGGCACCAGCAGGATAATCCGCTTGCGCGGCTCCCGCTCCAGCGCCTGCCCGATGGCGCGCATCACATTTGTAGTCTTTCCGCTCCCAGCGGGGCCCATGATAAACTGCACCGCCACGCGTGATCCCTCCGTTTCCGCCTGTCCCATCCTCTCCGCGCATAGTATTGAGCGCCTCGCGCGGATTGCTGTGCGCTTTCCGACCGTATCCGTTTTATTATAGCATTTTTCCGCAGCGCTGTCGCGCTTTTTTTGACAAGATCCCTGCGCGGGCGCGCACTCGCCCCATCCTTCGCCCCGTGCCGCACGGAGGGGAGAAAATCCGCTAAAATAGGCGTGCGCGCACGGAGATCTTCCGGCTGGAACTGTTTATGCACACCCTGCCTGCGGGGGCTTGCAGCCGTCCGCTGTTTATGATAATCTGTAAAAAAATGGAACTACGGGGTGGTACGATGCTGTCACAGTTAAAGAGTGCGGCGCTCCTGGGGCTCTCCGTGCATCTGGTCGACATCGAGGTGGACGCTTCCGCGGGATTGCCGGCCTGGGAGATTGTGGGGCTCCCGGACGCCGCTGTCAAGGAGAGCAAGGAGCGGGTCCGCGCGGCCATCAAGAACGCCGGTTTTGATTTTCCCCCGCGGCGCATCGTGGTCAATCTCGCCCCGGCCTATCTGCGCAAGGAGGGCCCCAGTTTTGACCTGGCCATTGCCGTGGCGATCCTGGCCGTCACGGAACAGTTGCGCTGCGACACATTGGAGCACTATCTGTTTCTCGGCGAGCTGGGACTCGACGGGACGCTGCGCCCCGTCCGGGGCGTACTGCCTATCTCGCTGGAATACAACGGCAGCCGCTACGCTTTGCTGGTGCCCGAGGGCAATCAGGCGGAGAGCGCCATCGGCGGCACCGTCACCTACGGATTCCGCCATCTGCGGGAAGTGATACAGTTTCTCGAGCACCCGGAGCAGCACACGCCCGTGCACGTGGCCCCGCCCGACTTCGCCGCCTGCGCCTCCAGCCATGCCCAACACGATTTCGCGCAGATTCACGGCCAGGCCGAGGCCAAGCGCGCGCTGACCATCGCCGCCGCGGGCGGCCACAACCTGCTTCTGGTCGGTTCTCCCGGCTCCGGAAAGACCATGCTCTCCCGCGCGCTGCCCGGCATCCTGCCGCCCTTCACCTACGAGGAGAGCCTCTCGGTCAGCAAAATCTACAGCACGGCCGGCCTGCTGCCGCCCCAGCAGCCGCTGATTCTGGAGCGCCCGTTCCGCTCGCCGCATCACAGCGCCTCCGCCGCCAGCATCATCGGCGGCGGACGCATCCCGCGCCCGGGCGAGGTGTCGCTCTCGCACCACGGCGTGCTGTTCCTCGACGAATTCCCGGAGTACAGCCGCGAGGTGCTGGAGGCGCTGCGCCAGCCGCTGGAGGAGGGCGAGGTCACCGTGGCGCGTGTCCAGGCGCAAGTCACATTTCCCTGCCGGTTTCTGCTGATCGCCTCCATGAATCCCTGCCCCTGCGGCTATTTCAACGATCCGCAGCGGGAGTGTACCTGCACGCCCAATCAGTTGCAGCGCTACCGCAGCCGCATTTCCGGTCCGCTTTTGGATCGCTTTGATCTGCAGTTGGAGGTGACGCCGGTGCGCTTTCGGGAGCTGCATCAGCAGACAGAGGAGGAGAGCTCCGCTGCCGTGCGCGCGCGGGTGATTGCGGCCCGCGCCCGGCAGCAGGCCCGTTTTTCCGACTCCGCCACCCTTCAGAACGGCTCCATGACGGCGGCGGAGATCCGGCAGCACTGCAGGTTGGACGATCACAGCCGCGATTTTCTCGAGCAGGCCTTCAACCGCCTGCACCTCAGCGCGCGTGCGCACGACCGCATCCTCAAAGTCGCGCGCACCATCGCGGACCTGGCGGAGGCGGAGGAGATCGGCCTGTCCCATCTGGCGGAGGCAATCCAGTACCGCACGCTGGACAAGCGCCTGTGGCGGGAGCTCTGATGCGAACGGCACCGCTGCGCGGCTCGCGATCCGCATCCGCTCCGGCGTCTCCGCTGCACTTTGCCGAGCGGGACGCTGCCGCGCCTAAAAAACCGCCTCCGCACGGCTCGGGCGGAACAGAATCCGTCTTAGTCGCACGGAGGCGATTGTCAAACTTGCTCTTTATCCGCGCTTTTCCGCACACGGCTGCGCTTCTTATGCCTGGTTCGGGCCATAATAGCGGATGGTGGCCGCCTTGCGCTTCGTGAAGAACTCTACGCAGTCACTGATCTGCGCCTTGTACTGCCCGCCCAAAAGCGAATTCTTGGTGCCGCCGAACGGCAGGTACGGCATCGACGCCGGAACGCCCACGTTGACGCCCAGCATCCCGGAGTTGGTGTGGCGCAGGAAATCCTGCGCGACGATGCCCGACTCGGTGAAAATGCAGCCGCCGTTTCCATACTCGGACGCGTTGATGAGATCGATCCCTTCCTTGTAGGACTTGGCCTTGATCAGCGTGACCACCGGGCCGAAGATCTCTTCCTTGGCGACACGCATATCTTTGGTGACGCCCTCCAAGATCGTCGGCGCGACAAAGAACCCGTTCTTGTTTTTCTCCGGGAGCTGCGGATTGCGACCGTCCAGGAGCAGGGTGCAGCCCTCCGACAATCCGATGTCGATGTAGCCGTGGATCTTCTCCACCGCCTGCCGGGAGATGACCGGCCCCATGTAGACGTCCTCATCGCAGGCGTCGCCCACGACCACGCTCTTGGCAACATCCACACAGATATCCCTGACGGTGTCATAGATCTCTTCCTCGACCAGCACGTTGGCCGCCGACATGCAGCGCTGACCCGCGGCGCCGAAGCAGGCGTTCTTGAAGTTTTCGGCAAAGCCCTTGAGGTTGGCGTCCTTGGTCACGATCATGGTGTTCTTGGCGCCTGCCAGCACCATGGCTTTTTTGTTGGTTTTCCCGCAGCCCTCGGCCACGATTTTGCCGACCTTCGTGGAGCCGACAAACGCCATCGCCTGGATGTCCGGACTGTTCAGCATCTGCTCAACCACCGGACGGTCGCCGTTGACGAGGTTAAACACCCCTGGCGGCAGCTGCAGATCGTCCAGGATCTCCGCGATGACCTGCATGAACATGGGAGACTGTTCCGATGCCTTGTAGACCAGCGTGTTCCCGCAGCCTATGGCAAAGGGCACGAACCAGCCAAAGACCAGCGACGGGAAGTTGAAAGGTGCCAGACCGCCCACCACACCGATCGGCTCGCGCACGATCTCGCCGTCGAGCAGGCCGTTGATCGCGATCTTATCGCCGCGCAGCAGGAGCGGCAGGCCGCAGGCCGTCTCGGTCAGCTGAATGCCGCGATCGACTTCGGCACGGGCATCGGCGAGATGCTTGGCCTGGTCGGTGGAGATGAGATGGGCCAGTTCCTCCTTGCGGTCCACCAGCACATCGCGCAGCCGGAAGAGATAGCCGACCCGCTTCTGCAGCGGAACTTCCTTCCAGGACTGGAAGGCCTGGCTGGCAGCGGTGATAGCCTCCGCCACGCGGTTCTCTGTGGTCACCGGCACCTGCGCGATGACTTCCCCTGTGGAGGGGTTGTAGACATCGAGGAAGGAACCTTCGCCGTCTACCCACTGGCCGTTGATGTAATCCTTGAGTTGCTTCATGAGAATGTACCTCCTTAAAAATGATAAAAGAATATAGGGAGAAGCTTGGCACACAAATCCATAAAAATAATCAATATAGTAATGTTTTGGTAAACTTTTTGTTACATTATGTGAAAATAATAGCATGATACTGGGAATCTGTCAAGCATTTTTGATTTACTTTTCACAGTAGTTTCTTTATAATGATAAAGTGTTGATGAATTTTTGAGATTCTGCCGGCACGGCAAAGGGGGCAGGCGCAATGCGCGTCAAGCGAATCGAGGAAGTAGAGAACTACATCCGGCAGGAGGGCGCTGTATCTCTGCAGCAACTGTGCGACCGCTTCGCGGTATCGATGAACACCATCCGCCGCGACGTGGATACGCTGGTGCAGCAGGGACGCGTAAAAAAAGTTTACGGCGGTGTGGTGGCTCTGGGAGAACAGAAGGAGCGCGGCACGCTGCCGCGGGAACTGATGGACTTTCAGCTGCGCAACCGGGAATACCTGGACGTAAAGCAGCGGATCGCCCGCTGCGCGGCGCAGTTGGTGCATCACGGCGACACGGTTTTTCTCGACTCCGGCTCCACGGCGCTGCAGATGCTGCCCTATCTGGCGGATAAAAAGAATCTGACCGTGGCGACCTACAGCTTGCCGGCGCTGATGGAACTGACGCGCTATCCGCAGATTCGCGCCATCGCGCTGCCGGGCGTGGTGCTGGGACGAACGGCGTCGGTGGTGGGCGCGAGCACCTGCCGGGCTCTGGGGCAGATCAATTTTTCCAAAGGGTTCTTCGGGTGCACCGGCTTATCTCTGGAGCGGCAGCTGACCAACGCGACTTTCGAGGAGTGCGAGCTCAAACAGGTCGCGCTGCGGCAGTGCAAGCTGCGCTATCTGCTCGCCGACCACGAAAAATTCGATCACGCGGCGCTGATGACCTACGGCGAGATCGCCAGCATGGATTATCTGATCACGGACGAAGCGCCTACCACAGACTATCTCTCTTATCTCGAGGAACGCCAGGTGGCCCTGCTTCTGGCAGGCGAAGAGACCTAGAGCGGACCGCAGGGAATCTTCTCCTCCTTGTTTTTCCATTCAGCCGGATCGAGGATTGCAGGATCCATGCTAATCTGGTATACTTGTGCGGAAGGGATGTGAGAAGGATGGATCTGGAGACAAAACAAGCCTTTTCTATGCTCATGGACCGGCTGGACAAGATTGACCGCCGGCTGGATCAAGTAGACTCCAAACTGGAAAAGATCGAACAGCGTCTGGATCAAGTGGAGGTCCGGCTCGACGCGGTGGAGCAGCGACTGGATCAGGTGGAAACCAACCTGGACAAGACCGGCGGGCGGCAGGATCTGCAAGCCCAACAGCAATGTGTCCTCTTGGAAACGATCAACACGGTGCAGCACAATCTGCAGGCAGAAATCAACCGTTTGCGCAGGGAGATGGAGGATGGGTTTCTGCGATTGGAGAAACGGATCGACGTCAACATGGCGGACATCCACAAGTTGCGCGCGATGGCGCAGTAGGATCGATTTTGCACAGACGCTCGACCATTCGCTACATAGCCGCCGGCAAATCTGTTTTCCCCCTCCGAACGATGCACAAGAAGCTCAGACATAGGCCTCTGTGTAAAAGAATCCAGCGAGGCTGCCGCAGAGCGCGGCAGCTTTTTTGCGTCAAGGGTCCGCAATCACGCCCATTCCCCTTTCTATTCCCCCCTTCCATCAGACCGATCTCGCGGAGGAGCGAGAGCTTCTCTCTCTTCCGGAGTACCTCGCCGCGCGGTAAAGTTCATGACGTTGCTCTCCCGCTCCTTCGATCCAAAAGGCGCCGCATGCCGCCGCGGTCTCTCCCGCATAGATACCCTCTTGGAGGATCTATGGAACTCGAACCAATCCTACAAGCACATTTGTGGAAATTGTCAAGAAGTGTACGCTCTGTTTCCAGAATTGTCTACTTTTTCTTGGGAAATAGTAAAATTTTATCGGCAACGCTTGAATTTTAGGGAAGAATCGTTTACACTGAATGCATGCAGCGAAGAGAAAGCGGATGACAGAAAAACCTTTTGCCTAGAGTCTGTGTAGAAAGGATGATAGGGATGAAGATTTACGATCATATCGGTCAGCTGATCGGGCACACGCCGCTGGTGCGGCTGCATCCCGAGGACCCCGCTATCGGAGCAGAAATTTTAGCAAAAATCGAGTTTTTTAACCCGGGCGGGAGCGTCAAGGATCGTGTGAGCGCGCGGATGCTGGAAGCCGCGGAGGCGCGCGGAGAGCTATCCCCCGGCGGGACTGTGATCGAGCCCACCAGCGGCAACACCGGCGTCGGCCTGGCGCTGATGGCGGCGGTCAAGGGCTATCATATGATCCTCGCCATGCCGGAGAGCATGAGTCTGGAGAGGCGCAGCCTGCTCCGGGCCTACGGCGCAGAGATCGTGTTGACCCCAGCTTCTGCGGGTATGCCGGGAGCCATCGCCAAGGCGGAGGAACTGCACCGGGAGATTCCCGGCAGCATCATCTGCGGACAGTTTGACAACCCCGCCAATCCCGAGGCGCACGAGCAAACCACGGCTGAGGAAATTTACAGCGACACGGACGGCACGGTGGATATTGTCGTCTCTGCCATCGGCACCGGCGGCACCATCACCGGCGTCGCGCGCGGCCTGAAAAAATACAAGCCGGAGGTACAGATGATCGGCGTGGAGCCGCTGCAGTCGGCCGTGATCAACGGTCATCCGGCAGGGCCGCACAAGATCCAAGGGATCGGCGCGGGTTTTATCCCCAAAGTGCTGGATCTCAGCCTGGTCGATGAAGTCCTGATGGTGGACGGCGACGATGCCATGGTCAAAGCGCGGGAACTCGCCCGCGGCCAAGGAATCTTGGTCGGGATCTCATCGGGCGCGGCGGTTGTGGCGGCGGAGACGGTTGCCAAGCGGCCGGAGAACGCCGGAAAGCGCATCGTGGTGATCCTTCCGGATACGGGGGAACGCTACCTGTCCACGGAATTATTTGCGGAACATGCGTGAAGAAAACTAGGAGGAATCGATTGTGTCAAAATTCGCAGATCGATTTGCAGAGCTGCCGGAGGAAGAAATCATCAAAGCGGCACAACAAGGCGACGAGCTGGCAATGGAATATCTGCTGAAGCGCTATCAGGGTCTGATGAGCTATATCTGCGACAAGTACTATCTAAAGGATGGAGAACGGGACGACCTGATGCAGGAGGCAATGATCGGTTTCGTGCAGAGTGTCAAGTGCTACCGGCCGGAAAGCGGAAAGCAGTTTAAAAATTTCGCCTACCTGTGCGTAAAACGGGAACTGGATTCCTGCGTGAAACGCTCCAACCGCAAGAAGCATATGGTGCTCAACGATGCGGTGTCCATGTCCAACTACAACGAGAATGACGAGCAGATCGAGGGCAAGGCGGCCTATCTGATCGAGCGCGACGCCAGCGGGGAGATTGTCTCGCCGGAAAACACCATCATCGAGCAGGAGACCTATGCGGAAATCATGCAGAAGGTCACGTCGCTGCTCTCCAAAATGGAGCTGAATGTGCTGTTGATGCGGATGATGGGGATGTCCTACAACGAGATTACCCTGGCACTGCAGCTGGAGAATAAGTCGGTAGACAACGCAGTACAACGCATTCGCAAAAAAGTCAACAAATCCAAGGCTCTGAACTTTTGCATTGAGAGTTAGCGGCGTCACCGGATCCGCACACGAAGGCGCCGCGCGAACAACAGACAGAGAGAACGGCTTCGCCCCACGGCGGTGCCGTTCTTTTTCGCCCCATTCCTTGCCCCCTTCCTTTGGGGAACCTCCCGGAGCAACCCTCCCGGGTGCGGCAGGCATTCCCCGCCTTCCGCAAACGAAATGCGCCGCTTTTAAAAGCACAGCTGCGTTTCTGGCGTTTCTTTTGTCTACTTTTCTGCGTCTACTCTACTTTGAAAGGAGACGCATGGGAGAGGGAATCGGAGAATTCTGCGGCAACCGGTTGCTGTGTGTAGGTTTCTATGTTATACTATCTTCCACGGATCGACCCTCCCGGGGCGATTCTTTGCAAAAAAGCATCTATTTTCGGATGGACTGCAGGCAGGAGACAGGCTCTCCAAAAATTCGGGCGGGAATATCCCGGAGAAACAGAAAGCGAGGCGGACAACTGTGCATTTTGACATCGAGCAGCAGACATTGTTTCTATTGATCTACGGATTTCTCGCCTGGGTAGTGGAAGTCGTGTACTTTGCCATCAAGAAGCGGAAATTCATCAACCGCGGCTTGCTCTCCCTGCCCATCGATTTCGAGATCGGCCTGGTCTTCAGCAGCATCGCCGTGATTCTCCCCACCATGGGCCGCAACTACGTGTGGATGTACCTGGTCACCCTGGCGGATCTCGTAATTGTCCGAACTGTGCTGGGCCTTCTGGGCGGCTGGCTCACCAGAAACGCCAAATGGCTGGAGGCGGCACCCAGCGGGACCGCGCGGAATTTCCTCTTTAACGCACTGGCCGCCGGCGTCATCCTCATCGTCTACCTGCTGCTCCAGCCCGCCCTGATCATGCTGGTAGATTGGCTCCCCGCCATCGTGTGCACCGTGATCCATATCGCGGCTTGGGTGCTGATTGTGTCGGATTTTATCGCCGAAGTTTTCGCCATGCGAAAGGGACAGGTCCGCTTTGAGGAGCAGATGGAGCGGGGAAAGACCGACGAGCTGTCCGCCATGATCTCCAATTTCGTCTGGCGCCGTCTGGAGCGTGCCTATCCCGGGATCCGGGACGAGAACATGCGCGGCGGAATCGTGTTCGCGCGCGGACTGAGCCTGGATAAACTGATCTGGGTGTTCTTCATCTCCGCCCTCCTGGGAGACTTTGCCGAAACCCTCTGGTGCGGACTTGTGGACGGCGAGTGGATGAGCCGCAGCAGTTTCGTCTTCGGGCCGCTCAGCATTATCTGGGGACTCGGATCGGTCGTGCTGACGATCTGTCTGATGCGTCTCAAAGACAAAAACCCCTTCTGGATTCTGCTGGCCGGCGGTCTCCTCGGCGGCGCGTTTGAGTATATCTGCAGTGTGTTCTCCGAAGTTCTCTTCGGCAAAGTATTCTGGGATTACAGTGCCTACCCGCTGAACATCGGCGGCCGCACCAACCTGCTGTTCATGTGCTTCTGGGCCCTCCTGGGGCTCTTGTGGGTCAAGCTCGCCTACCCCTATCTGGCCCGGTTCATCGAAAAATTTCCGCCGCTGGCCGCCAAGATCTGCACCTGGGTGTTGCTTCTGCTGCTCCTGTGCGACGCCCTTCTGACCGTGGAGGTGCTGCTGCGCTATGACGAGCGGCAGGCGAATGAGTCTCCCGGCAATGTTCTGGAAGAGTTTATCGATGCCACCTATGACGATGCTTTCGTGGAGCACCGCTGGCAGAACATGATCCAGGTGGATAAAAGCACGGCTGCCGGGACATGAGCGGGGCCCTTCCGCGCGTGTCTCCCCCGTCAGGAAAGCACAACCCGCGCACGTAAAAGCGCCCGTCCTCCGTAGATTCACGGAAGGCGGGCGCTTCGCCGTATGCGTTCGATCTCCTCTTTGCGCCCCGCACGGGCCGGATGGTGCGCCGGAACGTTATTTTCGCTTCCAGGTGGTGCCCTGTTTTCCGTCCTCCAGGACAATTCCGATCTCGCCCAGCTGATTGCGGATCCGGTCGGCGAGCGCATAGTTTTTCTCGCCGCGCGCCTGCGCGCGCAGATCGATCAAAAGCTGCATCAGCGCCTCGGTCAGCCCGTCCTCCCGCGCGCTCGCGGAAAAATCAACGCCCATCACGTCCAGCAAGCGGCCGAACGTGGCCTCTGCCTCCAGCAGTGCCCCGCGATCCGGCGCGTTCCCCTGGAGATAGGTGTTGATCTCCCGCGCCAGGTCGAAGAGCGCGGCGCCGGCCAGTGCGGTGTTAAAGTCATCGTCCATGGCCTCCCGAAATGCTTCCTCCTGCGCCGCGACCCGCGCACGCAGCGCATCTGCCTCCGCCCCGCCGGTGTCGACGGCGGACTCGAGCGCATGCTGCACCGCGAGATAGCAGTTTTTCAGCCGCTCCAGCCCGCGCTGCGCCACCGCCAGTTTTTCATCGTCGAAATCCAGCGGGCTGCGGTACTGCACCGACAACAGATAGAAGCGCACGGTGGCAGCGTCGAATTTGGCCAACACATCCCGCAGCAGAAAGAAATTTCCCAAGGATTTGGACATCTTCTCGGAGTTGACGGTGATGAACCCGTTGTGCAGCCAGTAGTTTGCCATGGGCTTCCCTGTGACACATTCCGTCTGCGCCAGCTCATTCTCGTGGTGCGGGAAGATCAGATCCTGTCCGCCGCCGTGGATGTCGAATTGCTCCCCCAGGTACTGACAGCTCATGGCGGAGCATTCGATATGCCATCCGGGACGCCCTTTGCCCCACGGGCTGTCCCAGGAGGGCTCGCCGGGCTTGGCGCTCTTCCAGAGGGCGAAATCCATGGGATCCTCTTTGCGCGTATCCACATCCACCCGCGCGCCCGCCTGCATATCGTCCAGCCGGCGGCCGGAAAGACGCCCGTATGGGGCGTAGCGGCGCACGGCAAAATAGACATCGCCGTCCAGAACATAGGCGTAGCCGGCGTCCAGAATCCGCTGCACGAAGGCGATGATCTGCGGAATGTGCTCGCTCACCTTGGGGTAGGCGGTGGCGGGCAGCACGTTCAGCGCCCGGATATCCGCGAAGAATTCGTCGATATAGCGGGCCGACAGGCGCAGCGGATCCTCCCCCGTCTCCTGCGCGCGGCGGATGATCTTGTCATCCACGTCGGTAAAATTCTGGATATAGGTCACCTGGTAGCCACGGTAGATCAGATAGCGGCGGATCGTGTCGAAGACGACGATCGGCCGGGCGTTGCCCAGATGAATGTAATTGTAGGTGGTCGGCCCGCAGACGTACATTTTAACCTTGCCCGGCTCCAGTGTCCGGAACTCCATCTTGCGGTTGCCCAGCGTATTGTGCACCATAATCGGTCGGTCCGTCATTTGTCTCGTCCTCCTGTATTCCCCGCCGCCCATCTCGGGCGGCATTCCCCTCTGCGCCGTGCGCACCCCCGCACGACGGCATGCTTTCCTCTGCGCTCAGTGCTGAACCAGTTTGTCCACCTTCTGCTCCAGCAGCGCGACCTTGCGCTGCAGCAGAGACAGCTCATCCTCCACCGGATCGGGCAGATTTTCATGGTCCAGATCGGCCTGATGGTGCGCGTGCAGCACGGCGTCCTGCTGGATGCGCTGGCCGTCCTTGACCACCACTCTCCCGGGAATCCCCACCACGGTGCAGTTGTCGGGGACGGACTTCAGCACCACGGAGCCCGCGCCGATCTTGACATTGTTGCCCACGCTCAGAGAGCCGAGCACTTTCGCGCCCGCCCCCACCACCACGTCGTTGCCGATGGTCGGATGCCGCTTGCCGCTCTCCTTCCCGGTGCCGCCCAGCGTCACCCCCTGGTAAAGCGTGACATCGTCGCCGATCTCGGTGGTCTCTCCGATGACAACACCCGCGCCGTGGTCGATGAAGAGCCGGTGCCCCAGTTTCGCGCCCGGATGGATCTCCACCTGCGTGAAAAAGCGCGCCAGTTGAGAGAGGAAGCGGGCCAGGGCATAGTGTCCCCGCTCGTAAAGTTTGTGTGTGACAGCGCGCTGAAACCAGATGGCGTGCATGCCCGGATAGTTTAACAGGACTTCGATCTTGGACTTGGCGGCGGGATCGCGGTCAAACACGACCTGAATATCTTCCTTCAGCTGTTCAAACATAAGCAAACCTCCTCGCGCTCGCGTGCCGTCTGTCTGTCGCGGCGCGCCTGTAGAGATAACGAAAAAGGCCGGGCATCCGGGTTAGAGACGCTCGACCGTGGTTCCACTCTATTTGATCCCAGGCGGGATCCTCTGCGGCACTGTAACGGGGCCACCCGGAAA
>CAZSHM010000005.1:0-15345 GCA_964606855.1 uncultured Peptococcaceae bacterium | reverse complement strand
GGTCTTCCGGGCGTCAGGGCGTGTCCGCCCCGTCCCCCGGCGCTTCCAGCGTGCAGACGGCGTAGGCGGAGATCCCCAGGCCCTCGCCCTCAAACCCCAGATGTTCCGTGGTGGTAGCCTTGACGTTGACGCTGCCCGGCGCGGCGCCGAGCGCGGCGGCCAGCAGCGCCTCCATCCGCGGGATATACGCCGCCAGCCGCGGGCGCTGTGCCACCACGGTGACGTCGGCGTTGTGCAGCCGATAGCCGCGCGCTTCCAGGAGTGCGCGGACGCGTTCCAGAAGGCGAAGACTGGAGATGCCAAGGTATTGCGCATCGCTGTCCGGGAAATGGCGGCCGATATCGCCCAGCCCCGCCGCGCCCAGAAGCGCGTCCATCAGGGCGTGGGTCAGGACATCCGCGTCGGAGTGCCCCAGCAGTCCCTTCGCATAGGGGATCTCCACGCCGCCCAGAATCAAGGGCCGCCCCTCCACCAGCTGATGTACATCGTATCCGAATCCAATGCGCATCCCTCTCACCTCGCTGCAAAAGGCCGCTTCCTCTTTGAGGAATCACGGCTCCAAAAGCACGGTGCGCCCCGCGCGCAGCCGCTGCAGAAATACCTCCGCCACCGCCATGTCCTCCGGCGTCGTCAGTTTGATGTTCTCGTAGTAGGCGGGCACGAGCCGCACCGCCAGGCCGTAGCGCTCCGCCAAAGAGGCGTCGTCGGTCGCGCGGCAGCCGTCGCGCTCCGCGGCTCGGTAACAGCGCAGGATCGCGCCCGTATAGAAGCACTGCGGCGTCTGCACCTGCCAGAGGCGGCTGCGCTCCGGCGTCCGCGTCACCAGCCGGTCCGCCGACGCCTCTTTGATGGTGTCCTTCACCGGCACAGCGGCGACGGCGCCGCACGCCGGCGTGACCGCGCCGAGGAGCGCCTCCAGGAGTTCCGGGGTCACGAAGGGGCGCGCCCCATCGTGGATGAGCACGCGCGCATAGGATTCCGGCAGCGCCTCCAGGCCGCACAGCACGGAATCCTGCCGCTCGGCGCCGCCGGAAACATAGCCCAGCAGCTTATCAAAGCGCCGTCGTGGAATCAGCCGCGCGAGTGCATCGCGCTCTGCCTCCTTCCCCACCAGCAGGATCGCATCCACCAGAGGAGACGCCTGGAAGGCCCGCACCGTGTGCTCCAGCACGGTAGCGTCCGCCAGCGGCAGGAACAGCTTGTTCTCCCCGGCCCCCATCCGTGTCCCGGACCCCGCCGCTAAAAGGATCGCCGCGGTCTGCATTGCGTCACGCCCTTTCCACTGTCCCCTGTTTCTCCGCGGGACGGCCGAAGATCATCCGGCCGGCATTGGTCTGGATCACACTGGTGACTTCCACTTCAATGGTCGAACCGATAAAGCGGCGGCCGTTTTCCACTACGATCATGGTTCCGTCGTCCAGATAGCCCACGCCCTGATTGTGCTCCTTGCCGTCCTTCACAACGGTCACCGTCATTCTCTCGCCGGGCAGCACCACCGGTTTGATCGCGTTGGCCAGCTCGTTGATGTTCAGCACCACCACGCCGTGCAGCGTGGCGACTTTGTTCAGGTTGTAGTCGTTCGTGACGACGCAGCCGCCCAGTTCCTGCGCCAGGCGCACCAGCTTGTCATCCACCTCGGCGAGATCGGGATAATCTTTGTTGGAGATCTCCACCTCAATGTCCAGTTCCGTGCGAATGATGTTCAGCATATCCAGACCCCGGCGCCCCTTCGTGCGCTTCAACGCGTCGGAGGAATCCGCGATATGCCGCAGCTCCTCCAGGACAAAATTGGGGATGATGAGCGGGCCTTCCACAAACCCCGTCTTGCAGATATCGGCGATGCGCCCGTCAATGATGACGCTGGTGTCCAGCACCTTGGGCATATTGCAATAGCCCGCGGCGCGCGTCTTGTTCCTGCCGCGGTGCCGCGTGCCCTCCCTCCCGGTGATGCCGGAAAAGAAAGAGATCAGGCTGTCCCGCTTGCGCAGCCCCACGCTGGCGCCGAGATAGCCGAAGAGCAGACACATGACGACTGGCAGATAAGGACCGATGATAGGCAGAGAAGACAGGGCATTGCCGATAAAAAATGCTACTATGAGTCCGATAATCAAACCAACGGTGCCAAACAGCAGATCCTGTGTGGACATTTTCTGCAGTTTTCCTTCCATCCATTTGGTCAGCGCAATTATGCCGCGCAGAATCGGATTGGCGATGAACCAGCCGATGAGCGCGCCAAGCGCCTCCAGCACGGTCTGCAGGATCAGAATACTGCGCGGCGACCAGGAAAACTGGGTTGTGAGAAAGAGATTCAGCGGCATCAATGCGTAGAAGACGAGCACGATGCCCAGAATCGCGAAAAGGATCTGCGTCAGTCGTTTGATAATGGTATTCCGCATGGGTTTCACCTCCCTTCCGATGCGTGAAAAAAGAACGGGACAACGGTTTTTGCGGGGCGCACCGCCCGACGAGAAGTCCCAATGAGAGCGCTCATTGGGACGGAAAGGCACTGTGTCAGACCCAGTGGAATTCAGAGTAGATTTGGTCGCGCATCCGCTTGAGACCGTCTTTGATTGATTTCGCCCTCGTCTCTCCAATTCCCTCTACTTTGTCTAAATCTTCCACAGAAGCCTGCTGGATTTTTGTGAACGAGCCGAAATAATTGATCATATTCTGGACGACGCTGGACGGCAGCCGCGGGATATGGCTCAGCAGACGGTACCCGCGCGTGACCAGAATGCTGTCCTGCTCCTTGCCGATCTCATAGCCCAGCTCCCGGGCAAAGACATCCAGGCGCAGCAGTTCTTCCTGTTTCAGCGCATGGAGCCGTGCGAGAATCTCCTGGGCCTTCTTTTGCCCGCCCCAGTTCTCGTAATCCATGACGGTGCGCTCCTCGTCCTTGGAGACGTTGGCGGTGAGTTCTTCGGCCTGCATCTCGATCAGGCGGCCGTCGCTGCCCAGTTCACTGATATATTTGTTCAGTTCTTCCTCCACCCGCGCGAACATCTCGGCCCGCTGCAGCACCTTGGCCACGTCGGTGACGGTGACCATCCCGTCGTACTCCAGCACGCTGAGGCTGTTCAGCGCCTTGTCCAGAGCGGTCTTGTACTTGTCCAGCGTCTGCACCGCCTGGTTGGCGAGCCCCACCACCGCGGTGCTCTCCTTCACGTAATATTTGGTGTCGCCCTTGAAGAGCGTAATGACGTTGCGCCGCTGTGAGATGCAGACCACCAGGACATCCAGCTGGCGCGCCACCTTCTCCGCCGTGCGGTGCCGAATGCCCGTCTCCGCGGAGGGCACGTCCGTGTCGGGGTTGAGATGCGCGTTCGCGCGCAGGATGCGGGTCGCGTCCTTGTTCAGGATGATCGCGCCGTCCATTTTGGCCAGCTCGTAGAGGCTGGCCGGCGTATAGGGTGCATCGATGACAAAGCCGCCCGTGATGAGATCGTTGATGGCGGGATCGTCCGTCAGCACCAGAAGGCCGCCTGTTTTGGCCCGCAGCATATTGTCCAAGCCTTCGCGCAGCGCAGTCCCCGGCGCGGTCATTTTCAGTATCGAGAGCAGATCGCTCTTTTTCCCTGTCCGTTCCATCTATTCTAAAACTCCTTCCCGTGTTGTATTTTTTTCCCGGCTGCCCAAGAGCAGACGCAGCGCCTCTCCGACGCTGGAAACGCCGTAAACCCGCAGCGGGTACTGCTTCTGCCGTTTGAGATTGCCTTTTGGCACGACGGCCGTGTGAAAGCCGATCTTCTCCGCCTCGTTCAGGCGCTGATCCAGGAAACCGACCGTGCGCACCTCGCCGGCCAGGCCCACTTCGCCCAGCAGGATAGCGTCGTCCAGGATCGGACGATTCTGCAGGCTGGAGACGAGCGCCACCAGGATGCCCAGGTCGATCGCGGGCTCGTCGATTTTGAGCCCGCCCACCACGTTGAGAAAAATATCCTGATTGCCCAAAGGCAGCCGCATCTTCTTCTCCAGCACCGCCAAGAGCATGGACGTGCGGTTGAAATCGGCGCCGTTGGTCATGCGGCGCGGATTGCCGTACGCGCTGGGCGCGACAAGCGCCTGCAGCTCCACCAAGATCGGGCGGCTGCCCTCCATGCAGGGCACGACCACGGAGCCGACCGCGCCTCGGGGCCGCTCCGAGAGAAAGATTTCCGATGGATTGTGGATCTCCACCAGCCCCTGCTCCTGCATCTCAAAGACACCGATCTCGTTGGTGGAGCCGAAGCGGTTTTTGAAGGCGCGCAGAATGCGGAACTGGTTGTGCCGCTCCCCCTCGAAGAAGAGCACCGCGTCGACCATGTGTTCCAACACGCGCGGTCCCGCCACCGCGCCGTCCTTCGTGACGTGCCCCACCACGAGGATGGAGATCTCCTGTCCCTTCGCCCACTGCAGGAGCCGGCTGGTGCATTCCCGCAGCTGGCTCACACTGCCGGGGGCCGAGGAGACTTCCGGCAGATAGACCGTCTGAATGGAATCCAGAATCAAGAGGCGCGGACTGTATTTTTCGATCTGTCTCTCGACGAGCGAGAGATTGTTCTCCGTCAGGATCAGCAGCCGGTCGTTCCGGACGCCGAGGCGCTTGGCGCGCATCTTGAGCTGCTGGCGCGACTCCTCCCCCGAAACATACAGGATGTTGCCCTCCATCCGGACGGCGCCCGCCAGCTGCATGGTCAGCGTCGATTTGCCGATTCCCGGGTCGCCGGCCAGGAGCATCAGCGCACCCGGCACCATGCCCCCGCCCAGCACGCGGTTCAGCTCCTGGATGCCGGTGTCGATGCGCCGCAGGGCGTCATCGGAAATCTCCTCCAGAGAAACCGGGTCGTTCTGTGTCCGCGGCTGCAGCAGAGGTTCACTCTTCTGCCTGGGGACGATCTCCTCTACAAAGGTGTTCCACTGCCCGCAACCCGGACATTTGCCCAGCCATTTGGCGCTCTCGTAGCCGCATTCCTGACAGAAGAAAACGCTTTTTTCTTTTGCCTTGCCTGCAGGTTTGCCCATCGCCGCCGCCTCGCTTTCACAGGCCTTTCCGCCCGGAGATTCCCGCTCTGCCGCGCCTCCCCGCCTTCCGCCTCCGGATGGCGCGGGGCTCCGCGCCGCACAATTTCATTATAGCCAATTTTATTTTCCGTGACAAACTTTTTCAGGGAATATTTCCGGAATATTTTTGATCTCCGCGGAAACAGTGCCCGGATTCCCTTTGCCCGCACCGCGCCGGCTTGCGGGCGGAGCGGCGCAGGGGAACCTCGGAAAGAAAAAGCAGACCCGACCGGATCTGCTTTTGATGGAGCGGAAGACGAGATTCGAACTCGCGACCCTCGCCTTGGCAAGGCGATGCTCTACCCCTGAGCCACTTCCGCATATTCACTTAACCGAAACAGAGCGACGCAGATGGGAATCGAACCCACGACCTCCAGCGTGACAGGCTGGCATTCTAACCGTCTGAACTACTGCGCCAAAGGACAATGGGAATTGACGGAATCGAACCGCCGACATTCTGCTTGTAAGGCAGACGCTCTCCCATCTGAGCTAAACTCCCACGCAGCCCACCGCATGCCTGCGCATCAGCGACAAGGTTTATTATATACGCAGCGGGGCAAGCCTGTCAACCCTTTTTTTGAAAATTTTTTGCGCTGCGCTGCGTGCTGCGGGCCACTTCTCCGAGAGGAGCCGCCCCGCGGCACGTCCTTCCGGACCGCCTAGGGCAGCCGATAGACGCGCCGCGCGTTCCGGTATGTCGCCTCGATGACGTCCTGCACCGCGATGCCGCGGATTTCGGCGATCTTCTCGGCCACATAGCGCACGTAGGGCGGCTCGTTCCGCTTGCCGCGGAAGGGCACGGGCGTCATGTAGGGGCAGTCCGTCTCCAGCACCAGCCGATCCAGGGGAACCTCCGCCGCAACCTCCACCGCCCTGCGCGCGTTCTTGAAGGTGAGCGCGCCGCCGAGCCCGATGTAAAAGCCCAGCTTCACGATCTCCCGCGCCATCTCCGCGCTGCCGGAAAAGGCGTGCAGAATCCCGCCCGCGCGGCGGGCATCACTGTGCTGCAGAATCTCCAATGTGTCCCCGTGGGCCTCGCGGTCGTGGATGAGCAGCGGCTTCGACAGCCGGCAGGCCAGCTCGATGTGCTGCAAAAACAGCCGCTTCTGCGCGTCCTTTGTGCTGGTGTCCCAGTAGTAGTCCAGTCCCGTCTCGCCGATGCCCACCACCTTCGGGTGCTCCGCGAGGCGGCAGATTTCCGCCCATCCCGCCTCGCTGTAGTCCCGCACATTCTCCGGATGCAATCCCACCGCGGCGTAAATGCCGTCGCAGGACTCCGCCAGCGCCACGGAGCGGGCGGAGTCCTGCGGATCACAGCCGACATTGACGATGCCCGCCATCTGCGCGCGGATGCGCTGGATCACCTGCGGGCGATCCTCGTCAAACTTCTCGTCCAGAATGTGCGCGTGCGTGTCAAAGAGCAGCCGCGCCGTCTCCGGTTCGCCCGCGCACGCCGGATTGCCGTCCGCTGCATATCCTCTCTCGTAGTCCATACGCGCCTCCTAGCAGACCTGCGCGCCCGAAGGAATGGACGCGTCCTTCACGCTCAGCACTTCCAGCAGACTGTCGTCGTCAGTGGCGGCCGTCAGCAGCATCCCGTGGGAGACGATGCCGCGGATCTTTCTGGGCGCGAGATTCGCCACCAGCACCAGCTTCTTGCCCACCAGCGCCCGGGGATCGTCGTAGAACTTCGCGATGCCGGAGACGACGGTGCGCGTCTCCTCGCCCACCCGCAGCGTAAACTGCAGCAGGCGGTCAGCGTTCTCCACCTTCCGGCAGTCCAGCACTTCCGCCACGCGCAGGTCGAGTTTGGCGAAGTCGTCGTAGGCGATCTCTGCCTTCTCCGCCGCCGCAGCTTTCTCCGCGGCCGGTGCAGCCGCCGCCTGCGGCTCCCTTGGCGCGGTATCCTGCGGGGCGGCGTCTGTCTGGGGCAGATCCAGCGTCTTCGGATCGATGCGCGGGAAGATGGCGCCTTTCTTGCAGACCCTGCCGCCCGCCTCTGTCAGGCCCCATACGGAGGTATCGCTCCAGGGGCGCCCCTCGAGCGCCTGCCCGGTCTGCTCCGCCACCTTGCCCGGCAGAAGCGGCATAAAGGGCGAGAGCAGCACCGTGCTGATGCGGATGCACTCCAGCAGATGGTAGAGCACCGTCGCCAGCTCGCCGCGTTTCTCCGGATCCTTAGCCAAAAGCCAGGGGGCTGTCTCGTCGATGTACTTGTTGGCGCGGCTCACCAGCTTCCAGATGGCGGAGAGGGCATTTGGAAAGTCCATCTTTTCCAGGCACGCCGCCGCCTCATCGCCCACGGAGACGGCCAGCGCGCGCAGCTCCGCGTCATACGGCGTGGTCTGCGGGGTGGCGGCGGGCGCCACCCCGGCGAAATATTTGTCGATCATGGCCACGGTGCGGCTCACCAGGTTTCCGAAGTCGTTGGCCAGATCGGTGTTGATGCGCTTGACCAGCGCCTCCTCGGAGTAGTAGCCGTCCTCGCCGGTCGTGATCTCGCGCAGCAGGAAGTAGCGGATCGCGTCCACGCCGTACTTGTCCAGAAGGACGTTGGGATCCACCACATTGCCCTTGGATTTGGACATTTTTCCGCTGTTGAGCAGCACCCAGCCATGCGCAAAAATCTGCTTCGGCAGCGGCAGATCGGCGGCCATCAGGATGCAGGGCCAGATGATCGCGTGGAAGCGCGCGATATCCTTGCCCACCAGATGGATGTCGGCGGGCCAGAATTTGCGGTAGAGCGCATCGTCGTCCGTGCCGTATCCCAGCGCGGAGATATAGTTTGTCAGCGCGTCAAACCACACGTAGATGACATGCTTCCCGTCGATGGGCACGGGGATTCCCCAGTCGAAGGTCGTGCGGGAGATGCAGAGATCCTCCAGCCCCTGCCGGATGAAGCTGATCATCTCGTTGCGGCGCGTGAGCGGCTGAATGAAGTCCGGGTGCTCCTCAATGTACTGCAGCAGCCGGTCCTGGTATTTGCTCATCTTGAAAAAGTAGCTCTCCTCCTTGAGGAGTTCCGTGGGGCGGCCGCAGTCTGGGCAGCAGTTGCCGTTCACCAGCTGCCGCTGGGTGAAGAAGGTCTCGCAGGGCGTGCAGTAGTATCCCTCATACTCGGACTTGTAGATGTCGCCCTTCTCGTAGATGGTGCGAAAGATCTGCTGCACAACCCGCATATGCCGCGGTTCGGTGGTGCGGATAAAGTCATCGTTGGAAATCAAGAGCCGCTTCCAGAGCGCCTGGAACGTGGCGACAATCTTGTCCGTGTACTCGATGGGCGTCACGTTCTGCGCCCTGGCCGCCCGCTCAATCTTCTGCCCGTGCTCGTCGGAGCCGGTCAAAAAATAGGTTTCGTAGCCCTGCATCCGCTTGTAGCGCGTCATGGTATCGGCCATCACCGTGCAATAGGCGTGGCCGATGTGCAGCGTGGCGCTCGGATAGTAGATGGGCGTGGTGATGTAGAAGCGCTTGGGCTCCTGCGTTTGCTTCTCTTGCGTCGACATAGTGGATCCTCCCAAATCAAATTTTTTGCGTGGAACCGGTGTCCGAGCGCGCTCCGTTCCGGCGCGTCTTTCTCCGCTCCCGTCTTTCCGGCCCCGTACGAAGAATATGCGTATTTTTCATGAGACATACCAAGATTCCGCTGTATACAAGCTGGAAAAAATCTGCTATACTGTAAAAAATGCCGCACCCTGTCGGGTCAGGACAAAAAACGCCCGCTCCTGTCACAACAGGGGCGAGCCTGGCATCGCGGTACCACCCTGCTCCGCGCGCTCCGGGCGCGGAGCCTCAGCAGATCCTATAACGGGGATCGGCCGGATCAGAGATCCCGCTCCGGGCCCATGTTCCCCGCGGAGCGCAGACCGGACTCTCGGCAGCTGTCCGGCTCTCCGGCTGCGGCTATGGGTACTCTGCCTTTCCTCGCGCAACTGGCCTATCTGTGTCTCTGTAAACTATAGTATAAAAAAAGCCTGGCCGTCCGTCAAGGTTTTTTCTCGCGGATCCTTCTCCCCGCCGCAATCCTCAAAATGCACGGCTCCCGGCGCAACTTCCGCGAAAAACGCTCGCCTGCGAAAAAACAATAAAAGGTAAAATAAAATAAATTTTTGAAATTTTTACACTTTTCAGCAAATTCCATTGACTTTTCTGCCGGAAAATGTTATGATGAGATAGACCTTTGTAAGGTTCGTGCGGTTGCATTGCGCTCCTTTTTAACAGCCACCTTCCGTATCAGAAAATGGAGCTTTCGCAAGGTGCGCCGCATTTTTTAACGGAAACTTTTTGGCTGCAGAATTTTTTGGGGAGAACCTAGGGGGGATCTGTATGAAGTCAACCGGAATCGTTCGCAAAGTGGATGAACTTGGGAGAGTTGTCATTCCCATCGAGCTGAGAAGAACGCTGGGAATCGACGAAAAGGATGCGTTGGAGATCTATACAGACAATGAGAAGATCGTCCTGAAAAAGTATGAGCCTGCCTGCATCTTCTGCAACAATGCCGAGAACGTACAGAATTTCAAGGGCAAGCTGGTCTGTACGGATTGTGTCAAAAAAATGATGGAGAATCTAGAGTCGGCCAGCAATATCGTCTGACCGCCTATAAACACAAGAACTGCCATGTCCGCTCTGCTCCCGGAGAGAGCCGCAGAGGCAGTTTTTTTGTCGCTTTTTTGCCATCCCCCCCCGCAGAACTTTTCCAGCCAAGGACACCGCCCGCATACAGGGAAAGCCGCCGGCAACGGGGAATATACTTTGCAAGCCTGCCTGCCGCTGCAGAAAAGCGCTGCCGCACCGTGCCGCAGGTTGGTACACGGATCTATTTTGCTGGGAAGGAGCGCTGCCATGGAACATCAGCCTTTGGAGCCCCAGACCGCGGAGGAGACATCTCCGGCCGCGGAGCAGGCCGCCGCAGATCTCTCCTCCGCGGAGCACCGCGCGCTGCTGACGCCGGAACACGTCGCAGCGCTGGAGGCCATCGAGGCGGATGCACAGCCGGACTGCTATCAGCAGATGCTGGAATACCTGAATGTATTTGTGGCCGCCGGTGTCGCGGAGGGCCGTTTTACACCGCAGGAGGCCGCCGCAGACCTGGAGCTGGCGCTCTGGTACGGCTATGTCTGTCTGTGTTTTGACGTCTATGAACAATACTGCCTGGCGCGGCGGTGCCTTGCCGGCGCCGAGCAGAACGCGCACGGCTGCGGCGCGTGGTATTACCACTATGCCACGGCGCTGATGTACTGCGGAGAACCCGCTCTGGCGCGGGATTCCATAGAGCAGGGTCTCCGGGAGGATCCGGGCTATCCCTGGGGATGGCTTCTCGCCGCCGAACTGCGCAGCCATTTCGGGCAGCAGGATGCCGCCCTGCGGGCCGTGGCACAGGGGCTGGCCCTGCGTCCCGGCAATCCGAAGTTCCTGCAGCTGCGCGAGGATCTCCTCTCCAACGCATCCCTGGAACAGATGGAGTCGCACAGTCTGGACGGGCTGGAACTGGATCCGGATGAGGAGCCCCCGGCGGTCAGCGAGCGCCGCCGCTCCGTGGCCGGCATCGTCTGCGACCCCCAAAAACTGGCTGAAATCCAGGAAGTGCTGCAAATCTCCAACTGGGAATTCGTCTCGCCCTACTGCCACTGCGATCTGCCTCTTCTGGGGCGGACGGTGCACGCCGTGTTTCTCCTGAACGAGGCCGCCGTCTCCAAATTGTCCAGCGCGCGGCTCCTGGAGATGCTGGAACTCCTGGAGGAAGAGGATTCCGCACTTCGGGAACAGATGCGCAACAACGGCTCCGGCAGGACGGAGCTGGTGTGCCTGCTCTTTCACTGGAACTACGGAATGGAGCTCGTCTACCGCTCGGTGGAAACCGGCGAGCTGATCCGGTTCGCCTGGCCGTTCCAAATGCTGCCGAACGGGGCGGACAGCCCCTGGCCGGATTACCTAAAGTTCTACAAGCAGGAGGACGATGTGCTCCGCTACAGCGAGTGCTGGTACGACGAGAAGGGCGTGACGCTGCACCAAGGCGTCGTGGGATCAACCGGAGAGCGGCGGATTCTGGAGTGCGACTCGTTCGCGCAGTATCAACGGATTGCCGCACAGTTTTTTGAGGACTGCAGCGCCGCGGGCTATGCGCCCTGGCCGGAGGAGGACTACAACTGGATTGTGGTGCAGTTTCCGATTCCGCCCTTCGACGAGGAGGGCGAGGCCGACGCGGAAACCCTGGAATTGCGGAATGTTGCCTACGAGGCGCTGAACGACGGCCTGGGCTGGCGCGGCCTGGGCGCCGCGGAGAGCTGGGAGATGGGCGTCGCGCTGGACGGCAGCGACACCTTTGTGCTCGACATCTACTGCTGCACCGTGGAAATTCCGCAGAGCGTAGGTGCAATCCTGGAGAGCCTGGAGCAAGTGCTCGACTGCGCGCACCTGAAGATCGCCGTCTGCCCGGCCGGGGCGGAGGACTATGAACTGACCTACGCCGCCGACTGCAGCGAGACGTTCTCCCTGTGACAAACATTCCATGCCACACAAAAAAGAACTGCCGCGCGGAACGGCAGCTCTTTTTTCGTATGTGTGCCTGCGGCATGCCGGGGCCGGAGAAAGCGCCCCGCTCCGCGCTATACTTTTTTTAAGATGCGGATCACGGTTTGCAGCGACTGCTCCAGTTCCCTGTGATCTGCCTCCGACAGGGCGCGAAAGCGCGTCTCCAGCTGGAGCCGCATCTGTTCTTTTGCCTTCCGAAGCAGCTGCTCCCCGGATGCGGTGAGGCGGATCAGCACCAGTTTGCGGTTGTGCGCGTCCTGCTCGCGCCGCAGATAGCCGGCATCCACCAGGGGCGCCACGGCGCGCGTGGTCTGCTCTTTGGACGTGGCGATGCGCGCGGCCAGCTGCGTCATGTTGAGCGGCGCGCCGTTCATCAGCGCCAGAAGAATGTACATCTGGCTGCGGGTGAGCCGTCCCGGCGCGCCTGTCTCCGCCGGCGCGCATTCCGGCAGATCGATCCGAGTCAGATCCAGCTTATCCAGTACAAGCCGCTGATAGATCGGCACCAGCTCCAGAAGTGCGCTGACAGACAGGCCCATACACCCGGACGCATCGTCTGTGGGCTCCGCCTTCTCCGGGCCCGGCGCCCCATGCGCGGACACAGGCTGTGCCTGCGCGGCGCGGACCGCCTGCGTGCCTGCTGTGGAACTCTGTGGCGTCGGCGCAATCGGCGTCCCCGCATCCTCGGTACTCGTGTGCGATATCCCGGTATGCAACAAGATCCCTCCCTGCGCCAGGGGGCGCACAAAACCCACGTCCTCTGGAACTTTTCTTGCTTGATTTGTCCTCCAGTATACGCCGTTTCTTGTTAAATGTCAATAATTGATGACAATCAATGTCCGATAAAAATCAATGATTGACAGTATTCAAGGATTCCGTTAAAATAGTAAACAGATAACGAACCCATCCCAACTCATTCTTCAGGGGGAATGTATTCATGACAAAACGCGACGCGCTGCAGTCCTATGTGGCAGAGAAAGCTGTCGTCTGCGAAGAAAACTGCCGGATTGATCCGGAACTCTACGACAAGTACGGCGTCAAAAAAGGCCTGCGCGATAAAAACGGCACCGGCGTCCTGGCCGGGCTGACCAACATCTCTCATGTCCAGGCCTACGAGGAGGATGCGGAGGGCAACAAAGTGCCCTGCGAAGGCAAACTGCTCTATCGCGGCTACAACATTCACGATCTTGTGCGCGGCTTTGTACAGGAGAGACGGTTCGGGTTCGAGGAGATCACCTATCTCCTGCTCTTCGGCGAGCTGCCGGACGCGGAGGAATTGCAGGAATTCTCGCGGGTGCTGGCCACGCTGCGGACGCTGCCCACCAACTTCACGCGCGACGTGATCATGAAGGCGCCGAGCAAAGACATCATGAATACGCTCGCCCGCAGCGTGCTCACGCTGTCCGCCTACGATCCCGACGCCTCCGATCTCTCCATCAGCAATGTGCTGGAACAATGCCTGATGATGATCAGCGTCTTCCCGCTCCTAGCGGTATACGGCTATCACGCCTACAACTATTACGAGTGCGACGACAGTCTCTACATCCACCGGCCCGATCCCGCTCGGAGTGCCGCGGAGAACATCCTGCGCCTCCTGCGGCCCGATATGTCCTACACGACGCTGGAGGCGCACGTGCTGGATATCGCCCTGGTGCTGCACATGGAGCACGGCGGCGGCAACAACTCCTCCTTCACCACCCATGTGGTCACCTCCTCCGGATCCGATTCCTACTCGGTGATGGCAGCGGCTCTCTCCTCCCTCAAGGGGCCCAAGCACGGCGGGGCCAACATCAAGGTCGTGGAGATGATGGATGATCTCAAACGCACGGTGGGGGATATCTCTGACCAGGATCAGGTGCGCTGGTATCTGGAAAAGGTCCTCGAAAAGAAAGCCTTCGACAAAAAGGGCCTCATCTACGGGATGGGGCACGCGGTCTACAGCATCTCCGATCCGCGGGCACAGATCTTCAAGGCCTTCGTAAAGCAGCTGGCGGAGGAGAAAGGCCGCAGCGAGGAGTATGCGCTCTACGCCATGGTGGAGGATCTGGCCCCCAAGGTCATCGCCGAGCGGCGCAAGATCTACAAGGGCGTCAGCGCGAATGTAGACTTCTACAGCGGGTTTGTCTACCGCATGCTGGACATCCCGGAGGAACTGTTCACGCCGCTCTTCGCCATGGCCCGCATTGTGGGCTGGAGCGCGCACCGGCTGGAGGAGCTGACCAACGTCGATAAGATCATCCGCCCGGCTTACCGCAGCATCGGCGGCGAGCGCGCCTATGTCCGCCTGGATGCCCGCGGCTGATCCTGCGCCGCGCGGCGGATCGGGCGCGCGAAACAAAACAGCCCGGCTTCTCCGCTCCCGCGGAATCGCCCGGGCTGTTTGCCTGTGTTTTGCCGCATCCGCCGCCGTCCGGCCGCGAAGCGATGCCTAGCGGTTGTCCACGTTCTCCGGGTAGAGATCGTGGCGGCTCAGGCGCTCGAAGGCGACCTGCTCCCACACGGTGCCGGGCTTGCCGTAGTTGCAGTAGGGGTCGATGGAGATGCCGCCGCGCGGCAGGAATTTGCCCCACACCTCGAGATACTTCGGCTCCATCAGGCGGACAAGATCCTCCAGGATGATGTTGACGCAGTCTTCATGGAAGTC
Source organism: uncultured Peptococcaceae bacterium (assembly GCA_964606855.1). GTDB lineage: Bacteria > Bacillota > Peptococcia > Peptococcales > Peptococcaceae > UBA7185. Next base: position 1,130 of record CAZSHM010000005.1, on the reverse strand, counting down.
GCCGTGGTTGCGGAAACTGAACAGGTACAGCTTCAGAGACTTGCTCTCCACCAGGCGTGCCCCGGGCACGTAGGAGATGTAGATCGTCGCGAAGTCCGGCTGCCCTGTCAGAGGGCAGAGACTGGTGAATTCCGGGCAGTTAAACTTGACAAAATAATCGTGCTCGGGATGCTTGTTCGGAAAGGTTTCCAGCACCTCCGGCGCATAGTCGGCCGGATATTCGGTGCGCCTGCTGCCTAGGCGGGTGACGCCCTGCAGTTCTTCTCCGGTACGTCCTGTCATATGCATCGCTCCTGTTCCGATGGATTTTGATAAAATTTTAGCAGACGGCACGCCCCTTGGCAAGAGAAACCGTCCCCGCAGGAAGGACTTCCGCCCCGCGGCAGCGTAATTATAGTTAGAATAGGATGGGAAACAATGCGCGGCGGAACAGTGCGCCGCGCCCGGATACAAGTCTCAATCACTGAAAGGAGCGTTCAGACAATGAAAAAGCGCACGAAGTTCAAGCTGCAGGCGACGATTCTCTCGGCGGCCGGCGTCGCGGGCGCGGTCCTGTGGCAGAAAAAAGATCTCGTGGAAGCGCTGCTGCAGCTGCAGCAGTTCCCGGAGGGCTGGATTCAGATCCAGCAGCACCCGGAAGTCTTTCTCACGAAGGCCAACGAGAAAGGCAAGGAGAATCTCTTCGCCTACCTCTCCAACGGTCCGTGGCGGCTGATCGACCAGGTGGCGGACGGCTATTTCTGGATCAACGGCAACGAGGAAGTTCTCCTGCTCACGCAGAAGAAGTTTCTCAAGGAGTATTGGACATGGACAGCCTCCAGGCCCATCTTTGACGCGCCGGAGAGCGCGGCGACGGAGGCGGACGCGGAAGCGGACGACGCCACGGCGGAGGCCCCGTCCGATGTGGAGGAAGGCCTGTAGGCGCGGTGCCGCAGGTGACAGCATAACAAAAAAAGCAGCCTTGCAAAAGGACGGTTTTACTTTTGAGAGCACTGAAAAACTCCCGTTTTTTTCGGGAGTTTTCCTTTTTTCTATAAAAATAGTGTCAGAGAGTATGGTTCGCTAAAATATGGGTTGTTTTATCATCCAGCCAGTGCAATCAACTTCGTTATTCTCTTACTATTTGCTAC
>CAZSHM010000004.1:58735-64662 GCA_964606855.1 uncultured Peptococcaceae bacterium | reverse complement strand
GCTTTTATAATAAGAATTTTTTTAAGTTAGAGAGGAGAAAGTGGCAAACTCCGGACGGGCATATCAGCGCGATTCGTTTTTCCACACTGGAAGCGATCTGCGATGTGCTGGACTGCCAGCCGGGGGATATTCTGGAGTATCAGCGCGCTCCGGCAAGTGCAGAACCCGGACAGGATGCGCCGCAGTAGCGTTGCTTACGTGTTAGAGCATCCGGGGCAGGGGGAAAAACATTTGCCGCACGGGGAAGAGCAAACAGATTCCAGAGTTGCTCATGCGGAAGTGCCTGCGGCGGGTTTTCGGCAGAAAAGCATTGCTTTTCCGAAAGAACCGTGCTATAGTATTGAAAACCGCAAGGACCTGCGTTTTTGCCGCGGACGCCCAGGGCTCTGCAGAGTCTGCGGCCGTGCGGCGCGGGCAGGGCCTATGCGTGCTGACCCCTTCGCAAATCTGACAACACGAGGTAATCCACATTGAACTATCACTCCCAATCCATCGAAAGCACCGTACAGGCGCTGTCCTCCGACCAGACAGCCGGGCTGCAGTCTGCGCAGGCCGAAGAACGGCTGCGCCAGTACGGGGAGAACAAGCTGCGCGAAAAGAAAAAAAAGACCATTTTTGAGCGCTTTATCGCGCAGTTCAAGGATGTTATGATCCTGATTTTGATTGCTGCCGCCATTGTCTCCTTTGCGGTCGCCTGTATCGAGGGCGATCCGCAGGAATTCTTTGAGCCGGTGCTGATTCTCGTGATCGTCATCGTCAACGCCATCATGGGCGTGGCACAGGAGAGCAAAGCCGAGAAGGCGCTTGACGCGCTGCAGAGCATGTCTGCTCCCCGCGCACGGGTCATCCGGGACGGGAAGGAATCTGTCATCGACGCCGCGGCCTTGGTTCCGGGCGATCTCATACGCCTGGAGGCGGGCGATTTTGTGCCGGCGGATGCGCGTCTTCTGCGCAGTGTCAGCCTGAAGTGCGAGGAATCCGCCCTGACCGGGGAGTCCGTTCCCTCCGAGAAAGATGCTCTGGCTTCGGTAGCGGAGAAGGCGCCCTTGGGGGACCGCAGCAATATGGTCTTTTCCGGCTGCTCCGTCTCCTACGGAACGGCGACTGCCGTTGTCACCGCAACCGGCATGGATACGGAGATGGGCAAGATTGCAAATCTCCTGGACAGCGAAGCGGACACGCAGACGCCGCTGCAGCAGAAACTTGCGCAGCTCGGACAATATCTCGGCGTGATTGCGCTTGCCGCCTGCGCCATCGTCTTTTTGGTGGGACTGACAAACGGCATTCCGGTGCTGGAAATCTTTATGACGGCAGTCTCCCTGGCGGTTTCCGCGATCCCGGAGGGGCTTCCCGCGATTGTCACGATTGTCCTCGCCATCGGGGTTCAGCGGATGGTGAAGAAAAACGCCATCATCCGCCGGCTTCCAGCGGTAGAAACCTTGGGAAGCGCCTCCATCATCTGCTCGGATAAAACCGGAACGCTGACCCAAAACCGTATGACGCTTGTGAAAGCGTATGTGGACGGCGCGGAGGACGCGGAGCGCATCACAAGCGCAGTTTCCGATCCGGTCAGAAAGCTTCTGCAGTATGGCACGCTGTGCAGCGACGGTTCCGTGCTCTTCGGGGACGGGGAGGAACAGCACATCGGCGACCCGACCGAGACGGCCATCGTGGTCGCCGCGCACAAGAACGGCATGGAGAAGGAGGAGCTCAACAGCCGCTATCCTCGGGTGGGGGAGATTCCTTTTGACTCTGACCGGAAACTCATGACGACGGTCAACCAAATCGACGGGGAATTCGTTGTCATTGTCAAGGGCGCCTTCGATGTGATGGCGTCGCGCTGTATCGCCGGCGATCTCTCCAAGGCGAAAGCCATGTGTGATGCCATGAGTGCTTCCGCGCTGCGCGTGCTGGCCGTTGGCTGGAAGAAATTGGACGCGCTGCCGGACGCGTTTCTCCCGGAGGAACTGGAGAACGGTCTGACCTTCCTGGGGCTTGTGGGGATGATCGATCCGCCGCGTCCGGAGGCGAAAGCGGCTGTCGAAGTCTGCCGCCAGGCGGGCATCAAGCCGATCATGATCACCGGGGATCATGTGGTGACGGCCTCCGCCATCGCGAGGGAACTGGGCATCCTGACGGAGGGCGACAGAGCTGTCACGGGCGTCGAGCTGGACGCCATGAGCGATTCCGAGCTGGACGCCCAGGTGGAGCATATCGCGGTCTATGCCCGTGTATCGCCCGAAAATAAGATTCGCATCGTCAAGGCTTGGCAGCGCAAAGACCAGATTGTTTCCATGACCGGGGACGGCGTCAACGATGCCCCTGCCCTGAAGGCGGCGGATATCGGCTGCGCCATGGGCATTACCGGTACCGATGTCGCCAAGGGCGCGGCCGATATGATTTTGACGGACGACAACTTTGCCACCATCGTGGATGCCGTGCGGGAAGGCCGCGGCATCTATGCCAATATTCGCAAGGTTGTGGGATTCCTGCTCGGCACCAATATCGGGGAGATCATCACGGTCTTCCTGGCGATGATCGCTTGGCACCAGCCCCCGCTGCAGGCCATGCAGCTCTTGTGGATCAACCTGGTGACGGACGGTCTGCCGGCGGTCGCTCTGGGCATGGAAGCCGTGGAACCGGAGGTTATGCAGCAGAAACCGAAGCCGAAAAACGAAAGCCTGTTCGCGCACGGATACGGGTTTCGCATCCTTTTGCAGGGGGTTATGTTCGGGATACTGTCCCTCGTCGCGTTCCGAGTCGGCGTAAATATGACCGGACAGCTTGCCGGCGGACAGACCATGGCCTTCCTGGTGCTGGGGCTCTCGCAGATTGTCCAGGCGTTCAATATGCGTTCGGAGCACTCCCTGTTCCACATCGGCATCTTTACGAACCGGATGCTGAACTTGGCGGCACTTGTATCCGTCCTTTTGATGGCGCTCGTGATCTTTACACCGATTTCCGTGGCCTTTGGGCTGATTTCGCTGAGCTGGCAGCAGTACCTGATCGGCTTGGCGCTGATCCTCTGCCCGCTCCTCGTCATGGAAGTTTCCAAAGCGTTCGGCCTGATCAAGCATCAGCACTGAGATCAAACTACAAGGCAGGCCAAACGCGCCGCGCATAGAGCGTTTGGCCTGCTGTTTATCTGCGCGCTTACGGCGGGAGGCGTCTTTTGCGGCGTGGAAAAAGTACCTTTAGGCATAAAAATACCCTAAAAGTCCTTGCCAGGGCCTCGAAAAGCCGTTATGATAGAACGTATACAGAATCAATATTTGCCAAGCGGCAAAGAGAAAGGGGAGCTTTCCAATGAAGAAATTTCAAAAGGTGCTGATCGCGGGGTTGCTGGTGGCCGGCATGGTTCTGCTTGCGGGCTGCGGCGGTCAGCAGGATGAAAACGCGGGCGGCGAGGAGGCGGACAATGTGCTGGTGGTCGGCACCAACGCTGAGTTCGCGCCGTTCGAGTACATCAGCGAGGAGGACGGGGAGACCATTGTGGGCTTCGATATCGACCTCATCAACGCCATCGCGGCCGATCAGGGCTTCACGGTGGAGCTGCAGAATCTGGAGTTTGACGGGCTGGTGATGGCGGTGCAGAACGGCACGCTGGATGCCGCGATCGCCGGCATGACGGTAAACGAATCGCGCCTGGAGCAGGTGGATTTCACGGAGACATACTATGACGGCGGTCTGAATATCGCGGTTCCTGCCGACAACACCGATATCAACAGCGAGGAGGATCTGGCAGGCAAGGTTGTCGCCTCCCAGCAGGGTACCACCGGCGCCGACAAGTGCATGGAGTTGAAGGAAGCGGGGCTTGTGGCGGATGTCAAACTCTTGAAGGACATCAATGTCTGCATGATGGACATGGCCAACGGCTCCTGCGACGCGGTCATCATGGATGTGCCGGTCAACAACCGGTACGCGGAGAGTCATCCGGATGAGGTGCGAATCGCCGCCGAGATCGTGGTGCCCGAGGAAGAGCAGGAAAAGTACGCCATCGCCGTGCAGAAGGGCAACACGGAACTGTTGGATAAGTTGAACACTGGCCTGGCCAACGTCATGGCCGACGGCACCTACGACGCAATCTACGATAAATATTTCGGCGGCGAGCCTGAGGCCGAGTCCGAGACCGCGGAGTAATCCTTTCGGCAGAGGGGAAGCGTTTCCATGCCGTCCATTCGCGGCTGTGTCCTCGCTTGTGTTGCGGCGCACCCCGCAAAACCTCTGGAGTGGTTTTGCGGGGTGCTTTTTCTGCTCCTGCGCGGATAAGATATATACATAATACAAATAGCCTTTTTGTGTGCATTGTCTTGCGCGTGCGGAAAAAATTGCTATAATAGGATTACAAGAGATTTTTGTCAGAATTCGTCGCTGAAGTTCCTGGAGGGTTTGTTTCCGGATTGCCGCCGCCGTGGCCGGGAGGGGTTCCTTTGTCCGGACGGCAGGTCCCGCTCCGCTGAGGATCGATCGGAGGGAAAGCAGGCCCGTTCTATAGCAGTTTGCCGCGGAACAAGATGGTGCGAAGAGGCGGCGCACAGGAAACAGCCTGAAGAACGAAAAGCATACAAGGGGAGCGTGGAGATAGAAATGGGCGTTTTGGCAAAGCACACTGCGGGCAAGGGTGGTCCGGACAAGAATTTTCTCATCAGCGGCATGGCCAAGGAGCGGGCTGCCGTGGTGGGAAAGGAGAATATCGTCAATGCGGCGGTTGGCAGCTTTTTGGACGATCAAGGGCGTTTGATCACCATGAAAACGGTGGAGGATACGGTCCGCGAGATTCCTTTTTATGAGACAGCGGACTATGCCAGCATCGAGGGCTCACCCGGATTCCTCCGGGCCTCCATCGACGCGGCATTCCGCGAGTACCGCCCCGACGCCTATATCGGAGGGGTCGCCACGCCGGGCGGCACCGGCGGGATTCACCTGGCGGTTTTGAATTATCTGGACGACGGCGATACAGCACTGACACAGGACCGCTACTGGGTGGCCTACAAAGGGATCTGCCGGGAGGCGAACCGCAAGTTTGAGACCTTTGCGACTTTCGACGCGGATGGGCGGTTCCATGTGCAGGCGTGTATCGAAAAATTGCGGCAGATCGCGGAGCAACAGACCAATGTGTTTCTGATTCTCAACACGCCGGCCAACAATCCGACGGGATACAACATCAAGATGGAGGAGTGGGAGGCGCTTCTGGCGGAGCTGAAAGCGATCGCCGGAAACGGGCGCAACAATGTGGTGCTGCTCCTGGATATCGCCTATATTGACTATGCCGCGCCGGAGGAGCGCGCGTTCTTTCGGCTTTTTGACAGGCTTCCGGAAAATTTTCTGGTGCTGGTGGCCTTCAGCATGTCGAAGAGTTATGCCATGTACGGATATCGCTTGGGATGTCTTCTGTGCCTCTCCTCCAGCGAGGAAGAAGTCGAAAAATTTGTCGCGGTCAGCAAGTTTTCCAGCAGAGCGACATGGAGCAACTGCAGCCGGCTGGGCATGCTGGTGATGGAGGCCATCTACAACGACCCGGAAAAGAAGGCGGCGTTCCGCGCAGAGCAGGAGCAGCTGCGCATGAGCTTGTTGCGGCGCGCCGATATCTTTATGCGGGAGGCAAAGCAGGCGGGTCTCGCGATCTGTCCGTTTGATGCCGGCTTTTTTGTCACGGTGCCGACACGGAAAGCGGAGGCGGTCGCGGCCGAGCTGCGCAAGAGCGACATTTTTGTGGTGCCGCTGGGCGATGACGAGCGCAATGCAGGCGTCCGGATTGCGATCTGTGCAATTCCGGAGCAGAAGCTTGCCGGCATTCCCGGCAAGATCCGGCAGGCCCTGGATCAGGTGCAGGGTTAGCGGCATACGCGGAATACGGAGCAGGACGGAGAACCCCGCCCTGCTTTTTGATGCCTGCTGTATCGAGTTGTCTAGTGCATCGAGCCGCG
>CAZSHM010000004.1:55304-58635 GCA_964606855.1 uncultured Peptococcaceae bacterium | reverse complement strand
AGCCGCGCAGGCCGCGCTCCGCTGTGGCGGTTGGAATGGGAGGAGACAGGGATGCGGGATCAGATCAAACAGCTTTTGGCGGACAATCCGATTGTGGCCGCGCCCATGGCGGGGATCAGCAATCATGCTACAAGGCTGATCGCGCGGGAATTCGGATGCGGACTGGTCTTTACGGAGATGATCAGTGCCAAGGCGCTCTGCTATGACAATCCGAAAACCTTCCAGCTGATGGAGATGCGAGGGGAACGGCAGCCTGTGGTGATGCAGATTTTTGGCTCGGAGCCGGAAACGGTGGCGCGGGGGGCGCGCATTATGGAGGCGCACGGGGCGCAGCTGATCGATATCAATATGGGCTGCCCGGTGCCGAAGGTCGTCCGCAACGGGGAGGGAGCGGCGCTGATGCGGACGCCGGATCTGGCCCGGGCGATCGTCGAGGCGACGGTGCGGGCCGTGTCCGTGCCGGTGAGCGTAAAAATCCGCAAGGGCTGGGACGAAGCGCATGAAAATGCAGTAGACTTTGCCCGGCAGATGGAGTCCGCCGGGGCCAGCGCGGTCACCGTGCACGGCAGGACGCGTGCGCAGTATTACAGCGGCGCGGCGGATTGGGGTGCCATCGCGCGCGTGAAGGCGGCAGTGCGGGTGCCGGTGATCGGCAACGGCGATATTTTCCGTCCGGAGGACGGAAAAGCCATGCTCCGGGAGACCGGCTGTGACGGCGTGATGCTGGGGCGCGGCGCTCTGGGGCGACCGTGGCTTTACCGGCAACTGTCAGAGTATCTGCGCACGGGAGCGTATGCGCCGGATCCGGATCGCGCGGCGCGCAGGGAGATCGTCCTCCACCATGCGCGGCTGCTCTGCGCGGACAGGGGGGAGGAGATCGCGATGAAGGAGATGCGCAAATTTGTGGCCTGGTATTACAAAGGTTTGCCACACGCCGCCAGAATGCGGGAGCGGGTCAACAGTCTCGCTACGTATGCACAGCTGGAACGCTTGCTGGAGGAGGAAGCGGAACTTTGAGCGCCGGATTTCTCTCTGTGCGATCTGAAAAAGGGATCTGAAAAATCGCGCGGAAGCTTGCCTGACAGATTCGGCCCGGTGCGAACGGGAGCGCCGGCTAGCGGCGGGATTGCGCTTCGGCCGCGGCTGCCTGCTGCGTCTCCGGCATATATTGCCGGTATCGGCGCGGCATCAGACAGTCCTGCAGCCGCGGATTGGCGCGCTGCGGAATGTTGACGGCCTGAAAATACTGCCGAAACAGGTCTGCGGTTCCGTCGGCGGAAGTTTGCAGCAGCAGTTCTGCGTCGTGCTCCGTGAAGGGCAGAATCTCGCTGCGCGCCGGCGTGCAGAGCAGCGCCGTCCTGCGTTTTACATCGTGCACCAGCATTCGCTGATCGGAGAAGCGCCGCTGCAGATGCGGCAGAAGCAGCGGCAGCTGGTTGTGATCCGGTGCGAAGCGGGCGTAGAACGTGAGCGGCGCCAGCTCCTGAAAACGCAGAAACCCCTTGACGCGATCCAGCTCGCGCAGGACTTTGCAGCGGTAGTCCTCCACCTGACGGATGATCGGATGCTGTTCGGCGAGCTGTATGCGCGCGCCTTCTGCAAAACAGAGCCGCAGGTATCGGAGCCCCAGCCAGTCGCATTCCGGGAGCTCGCTGAGATAGAGCAGGTACAGGCGGCGGAGTGTGTCGGGTGACAATTTTCGCGCGACAGCACGGTCGACGCGCAGCGCTTTGTCCGCGTCGGTGGCGACTTCCACAGGCCGGGCAAACAGAGACAGCGCATAGTCGGCGGAGCGGCAGATCGCGCCGGCGGCGGGATCGCGGAAGGCGTCAAAGTAAACGGTCAGCAACCCGTCAAAACTGCCGTCGTAGAGGTAGATGTGCTCCATGGCAAGGATTCCTCCCATCCAATGCGCTTAGCGCGCCGTGCCGGAGGGCACCGCGCGGCGTTCAGAAGGCGGGCAAAAGGTCCGATGCGGCGTCTGTGCGCGGGAAATATCCGGGATTCTCCAGCACTTCCACCTCTGCCTGCGCCGCGGGCGCTTCGGGAAAGGCGAAGGACAATTGCGCATCACGGATGCGCGCGGCTGGTTTCAGGGCCTCCAGAATGGTCTCCGGCTGCGGATTTTGCAGACGGTAATATCGCCCCTTGCAGGTGATGAAATACTGGGCGCGCTTGAGCGATATGTGCATGCGCGTGAGATCCTCGAAATCGAGCAGGGCGGTTTTGCGCGCGCTGACAATCCGCTTTGCGCCGCGGGTACCGAGCCCCGGCACGCGGATCAGCTGCCTGTAGGGGGCGGTGTTGATTTCCAAGGGGAATTGTTCCGGATGCCGGACGGCCCAAACCAGTTTGGGATCATAATCCGGATCGAAATTGGGCATTTGATCGTCCAGGAGTTCTTCCGCTCGGAAGCCGTAAAATCGCATGAGCCAATCGGCCTGGTACAGGCGGTTTTCGCGCAGCAGGGGAGGTTCTGTCAGCTGCGGAAGCCGCTTGTCGGCGTTGAGCGGGATATAGGCGGAAAAATAGACGCGCTTTAAGGCAAACTTCCTGTAAAGCGCCTGGGAGAGGCGCAGGATGTGCAGATCGCTCTCCGGAGAAGCGCCCACGATCAGCTGGGTGGTTTGCCCGGCGGGCGCGAAACCGGCCCCGCGCGGCGCAAGCGCGTGCTGCTCTTGCCGGTTCGCAATCTCCTGCGAGATCTGCTGCATGGGAAAGAGGATGCGCGACTTGTCTTTTTCCGGCGCGAGGAGATTCAGGGAGCGCTCCGAGGGCAGTTCCAAATTGACGCTCAGGCGGTCGGCCGCGAGCCCCGCGCGCCGTATGAGCGCCGGATCAGCACCGGGGAGCGCCTTGAGATGGATGTAGCCGTGGAACTTTTCTTCGCGGCGCAGTTTTTCCGCCACCTGCACCAGCAGTTCCATGGTCTTATCCGGGGTTCCCAGGACGGCGGAACTGAGAAACAGTCCCTCTATATAATTGCGCCGATAGAAATTCATGGTCAGACCCACCAACTCATCCACGGTGAAGGTGGCGCGGGGATGGTCGTTGGATCGGCGGTTCAAGCAATAGGCGCAATCGTAGCTGCAATTGTTTGTGAAGAGGATCTTGAGCAGGGAGATGCAGCGCCCGTCGGCCGTGAAGGCATGGCAGATGCCGGCGCGGGCGGCGGATCCGACGGTACCCTTCGGACCCCGGCGGACGGAACCGGAGGAAGAGCAGGAGACATCATATTTGGCCGCATCGGCGAGAATGCTTATTTTTTCGTACAGTTGCATCGGCGATTCCTTCCAAATCGAGCGGAGAAGATCCGTTGCTGTGACAAAAG
>CAZSHM010000004.1:0-55204 GCA_964606855.1 uncultured Peptococcaceae bacterium | reverse complement strand
GTGAGAACGCCTGTTTGCAACCATTATAAAACATACGTTCCTGTTTTGCAAGTGTTTTTTTTCGCATCGGAGAGATTTTTCTTTGAACGGGGATTCCAGCCAGGAAGCCGGTGTGCGCACCGGATGCGGCGCGCTGTCCCGGACAGAGGTTTCGGAGGGAAAGAGATCCTCCTGTGCAAGCGTATTTTCTATGTGCGGACACACCGGAACGCAAATGCCGGAGGAGAAGAACGTTTCCTGTAGAATCTTAACCTCTGTGAGAATCGTTCCCTTGGCCGGGCGGCCGGGTGGAGAGAAAATCGAGGGGGAGAGGCGGATGATTTGGCGGGAGAGAGCGGAGGTTCCTGTGCAGAGCCTGTTACAAGGAGATCGGGAAGAGAAGAGAGCCGATGTCAGAACGATGCGGGAGAAGGTCTATGCAGCGCTGCAGCGGCTGCATGGCCTGTTTTTCCCGCTGCCTCCGGTCTGCCCGGTTTGCCTGCGCCGGCAGGAACGGCTGGAGGTATGCCCGCAGTGCCGGGCAGAGGCTCTGCGCCAGCGGACGCTGCGCGGACAGTGCCAGCGCTGCCACACGTTCGGCGTTTACGGATCGTCCTGCCGCAGCTGCCGGAAGTGGCCGGACTATCTGGAGGGCAATCTGGCCATCTGGCCCTACCGAGACGGCTGGCAGCAGGCGATTCTGGACTTCAAATTCCGCGGCAAGCCGTGGCTTGCGGATGCGCTGGCGGCGGAACTGCTCCCGGTACTGCCGAGGACCGCTTCGCTTCTGGTGCCGGTGCCGCTGCACGCGAACCGATTGCGGGAACGCGGCTATAATCAGAGCGCGCTGCTCGCCGCGGCGTTGGCCCGGCGGAGCGGCATCCCTTGGGCGGAGGCCCTCTGCCGGACGCGTGATACGCCGCATCAGACCGGACTGAGCCGGTCGGAACGGCAGAAGAATCTCGCGGGCGCTTTCCGGCCGGCAGAGGGCGTGTCGGTCAGCGGACAGGACATCCTCCTGGTGGACGATGTGTTTACCACCGGCGCGACACTGGAACAATGCGCCAAGGTGCTGCATGCACACGGCGCTTCGCGGGTGACGGGCGTGACGCTGGCCAGCGGCGAGATTTCCTCCTGAGCGGGGCGGTACAGGTGGAGTTGGCGCGGGCGGCGCTGTAAAAATTTTTGGAATCAAGCGCAGAAATCTTGAGAATATGCTATACTATAGATGGACGCGCGGATCCATCTGAAGAAACATTCTCCGCGCGAGATGTGTCTCTGAAGGGAAAGCGCGGAATTTGGATCGGGGCGGAAACCGGGGAGAGGAGTTGAAGCATATGGCGGAGCCGGAACAGAGCATCATCCCAAAAGAGAAGACGAGGATTTTCCTCCTGGCGATCTTGCTCACCAATATTGTGGCAATGCTCAACACCACAACCGTCACCATCTCGCTTCCGACCTACATGTCGGTGTTCCGGGTGGATATCAACACCGTACAGTGGGTGGTCATCGGCTATATGCTGCCGCTCGGCATGATGATGCCGCTCTCGGGGTATCTGTGTGAGCGCTACAGCTACCGAAAGGTGTTCTTGGTGGGCGTCACGGCACTTGGACTGTGTTCTGTCGCTTGTGCCTGCTCCGCAAATTTTTATATGCTGGTCCTGTTCCGCTTCTTGAAGGGCATGGCGGGAGGCATCATTGTCCCCTCTACGATGTCCATGCTGTACCGATACATTCCGAAACAGCTGCAATCCAGCTATCTGGGCATCACAGTGCTGTTCCAGTCGGTCGGAGTCGCCGCCGGACCAACCCTGGCAGGTCTTCTGCTGCAGGCGTTCAGCTGGCATGTGCTGTTTCTGTGCAACGTGCCGCTGATCCTGCCCGTGCTGTGGGCCGGGAGCCGGAGCATTCCCGCGGAGAAGGGCGTTCGCGGGGAACGGGTCGATCTCTGGGGAATCGTGCAGATCTCCGTCGGCACCGGGATGGTGATGGTCGCCTTCAGCGAGGGGGAGGATTGGGGCTGGACTTCTGCTCCCTTCTGGATCTGCTTGGGCATGGGGATCGCGCTGGTCGTGCTCTTTATCGTGCGGCAGTTTCACACGAGCCATCCGCTGCTCAACTTTGCGGTGCTGCGATACCGGCCTTTTGTGCTGACGCTCCTCGTGCAGTGTACGCTGTCGATGACGTTGGGCATCAACGGCATTCTCTCGCAGTTTTATTTCCAGACCGGCCGCGGTTTTTCTCCGGCGGAGACGGGGCTATTCCTTTTGGGGCCGTCCATGGTCATGCTCTTCGGCAATATGTTGACCAACGCGCTGCACAAGCGGGGACTGCGGCGCAGTCTGATCACGGGCGGCATCGCGCTGACGTTTTTGGGCAATTTGGGGTTGTGCGGCCTGACTCTGACAAGCAATCTCCTGTTTGTGTTCTTCTGTTTCTCGCTGCGCTTTTGCGGCTTAGCCATGGTGCAGATGCCGTTGACGGATTACGGGTTGGGCTCCGTGCCTTCAGAACTCTCCGGACATGCTTCCTCCATGTTCAACTGGGCGAAACAGGTGGTGCAGGTGGTCTCCACGAATATTTTGACGGTGCTTCTCGGGCTCAATCTGACGCGTTTTTATCACGCGGCGGGGAACACAGGCATCCCGGTGGCGGGGAGCGATGCTTACCGCGAGGCGGCGGTGCAGGCGGTCAACACAGATTATATTTATCTGGCGGTGTTTTTGCTGATCTCTCTGGCCTGCACGTTTTTGATTCATCCGAAGAAGGAGACAGCGTGAGTCTGTGTTCCGGAGGATTACTTTCCTGCGCGTCTGTGCTGTAACAGGTTTATCCGCGACGGGCTTCTCGGAGCGCAGGGAGCGGTTTTTGCATTGTGAAGCCTGCCCGGCGTAAATTCAAGAAAGTATACTTTTTTGACAATCCAAAGAAATACTACATCTACCGGCTATATAGGGACGCAGCTCTATATAGCCGGTTTTTGTCTGCCCTAATTTCCTTGTCAAAAAAGTATACTTTCCTTCCGGAAGCGCCCGGCACCTTCCCGCGCCGGAACGGTTGTCGCCCACCTCAAACGGGAAGGTTTGTCATAAAGGGATATGCGGTCGAACAGGTGCTATTTTTATGGTTCGGATAGGGGATGGAGCCATGCGGACGGAGCAGTGCTACTGTATGTTGGAGGCGGCAAAAACGGGGAGTTTCACCAGAGCAGCGGAAAAATTATTCATGAAGCAGCCCAGTCTGCGGGCGAATATCAACGCGCTGGAGGACGAATTGGGGCAGCCGTTGTTTAAGCGCTCTAAAAGCGGCGTAACCTTGACGAAATTCGGAGAATTCTGTTATCCGCATATTCTGCATATTGTGGAGACCTATGAACTGATGAAGAAGAACAGAGGCGATGCGGAAGAGACAGAAAAACCGTTGTCGATCGGCGCAACGCGCATTTTCAGTTCGCTGCTGGGGCAGAGTTATTCGCTGTACGAAAAACTGTATCCGAAGAAAAAATGCATTTTCTTTTCCTTTGCGACGGTAGAAGAAGTGATGCAGAAGATCCTGTCGAGGCAGTTGGATATCGGGCTGCTCTCCTATTTTCCGGAGTTGAGGAGAGAGAACAAGTGGTTCCAGGGAGAAGGAAATCCGTTTTATCATGTCTGTAAAATAATGGAAATCAGAAATGTCGCCATCATGCGCAGCGATCATCCGTTGGCCCGGCACGCGGTGCTGCCGCTGGAGGAACTGGAAAACTATCTGGTTGTATTTTTCAGCGAATCTGTCGCGCCGGTGCTGGAACTGATTCAGCAAAAATTGGGGAGCAAGCACCGATTAAAGATTGCCCAAGTGATTGATGAGAAATTATTGTTCAAATACATTCTGGAAGAAGAAGCGGTTTCCTTCACGCTGGACTCGGCTGTGCGGAGATACAGCAGCGAATTCAAGTGTATTGCCCTGGAGAAACAGTTCACACAGACGGCGATTGCCGTGTACTCTGATGAGATTTTGTCGGAGCGCGCCATGGAATATATTGATATCGTGAAGAGCCTGTCCATATGAGGATGGCGTCTCCATCGTCTTTAAGCGGGGTCTGCCGGTGAAGGAGACAGAGCCCATCCGAAACTGCGCCGCATCCGAGGGGATCCTGTCGCGGCCGCTTCTCCGTGCTGGAGGAGGCGGCGCGCCGAAACGTTAGACGGAATGCGATGCTGTCTAGGTATTCCTGCGAAGTCAGGGCGCATTTTTACTGCTTTTTCTGGCTTGAAATTTTTGACAAATCCCGTAAAATCGACCTTTCCGAGCCGCAACAAACGGTTGAAACGCTGAACTTTTTGTTGTATGATAATGGGGCGAGGAAATCTTTCGTGCGCATGAGGGCGCACGGAATCGCATAGATTCCGGGGGCGATTCGGTTCACGGCCGAGCCGTTTCCGTGGTTTGACGGGGGAGTTGTGAGCATGGCAAGCACATCCAATTTTATTCAGACGATCATCGAGGAGGACATCGCCGGCGGCGCGGCGGAAGTTTGCACCCGCTTTCCGCCTGAGCCGAACGGGTATCTGCATATCGGGCATGCCAAGTCCATCTGCCTGAATTTTGGTTTGGCGGAGAAGAACCACGGCCGCTGCAATCTGCGCTTTGACGACACCAATCCGGTCAAGGAGGACACGGAATATGTCGAGTCCATCCTGGAGGATGTCCGCTGGCTCGGTTTTCACTGGGAAGGAGAGGTGCACTACGCGTCGGATTACTTTCCGGATTTCTATGCTTGCGCACTGCGGCTGATCCGTGCGGGGAAAGCCTATGTCTGCGACCTGAGCGCGGAGGAGATACGGCGCTACCGCGGCACACTCACGGAGCCGGGCATTGACAGCCCTTACAGGAACCGCAGCGCGGAAGAGAATCTGGCGCTCTTTGAGGAGATGCGCAAAGGCCGTTTCCGCGACGGTGAAAAAGTGCTGCGCGCCAAGATCGACATGGCCGCGCCCAATATCAATATGCGCGATCCGGTTCTCTACCGCATCGCCAAGGCACCCCACCACCGCACCGGCGACGCGTGGTGCATCTATCCCATGTACGATTTTGCGCATCCGATCTCGGACGCGCTGGAGGGTGTCACACATTCGGTCTGCACACTGGAATTTGAGGACCACCGCCCGCTCTACGACTGGGTTCTGGATCAGCTCCAAGGGTATGAGGGTTTTCGCTCACGCCCGCGGCAGTATGAGTTCGCGCGCCTGGAGCTCACGAACACGATCACCAGCAAGCGCAAGCTGAAACAACTGGTGGAGGAGGGCGTGGTGGACGGCTGGGACGACCCGCGAATGCCCACCCTCTCGGGGATGCGCCGCCGCGGCTATACGCCGGAGGCCATCCGCAGTTTCTGTGAGCGGATCGGCGTTTCCAAGAGCAACAGCACCGTGGACTTCGGAATGCTGGAATACTGTCTGCGGGAGGATCTGAATCAGCATGCCCCGCGAACCATGGCGGTGCTCGATCCCCTAAAAGTGACGATTCTCAACTATCCGGAGGGACAGTTGGAATATCTGGACGCAGAGATCCTTCCCGGCGACGCCTCGGCGGGTGTCCGCCGCATTCCTTTCGGCCGCGAGATCTACATCGAGCGCGAGGATTTCCGCGAGGAGGCAAACAATAAATTTTTCCGCTTGAAACCGGGCAAGGAAGTGCGGCTGAAGCATGCTTACATCATCCGATGCGAGGAAGTGCGGAAGGATGCGGACGGCACCGTCACGGAACTGCGCTGCACCTATGATCCCGACAGCAGGAGCGGAATGGAGAACGCGGGCCGCAAAGTGAAGGGTACGCTGCACTGGGTGGAGGCCACGACCGCCATCGAGGCGGAGGTGCGCATGCTGGATTTTCTGCTGCGGCCCGACGCGGAATATGAAACGTTCATGGACGCACTCAATCCGGATTCTCTCAAGGTGCGGACAGGCTGCAAGCTGGCGCCCTATATGGCCGATGCCCGGCCCGGAGAGCAGTTCCAGTTCCTCCGCACGGGATATTTCTGTGTGGACAGCAAGTACAGCGCGCCGGGGCACCCGGTGTTTAACCAGACCGTCTCCCTCAAGGGGACATATAAGCCGGAGTAGCGATGGAAAAGCGGCGGGACAGACCGCGCTTGGGGCGGCGCCTTCTCAAAGGCCCTCCTTCGGGAAATCTCTACGGTGCGAGAAATACAGAGGCCTCCTTTGCCGGGCAGTTCTTGTCGGGCAGGGGAGGTCTCTGTGCTGTGCGGGCATGTTCAAGGGATCTGTTTCACGGCATGAGAAAGATGCCTTCGGCCTTTTGGCAGTGCCTTTCCCTGCCGACGTACAAGGCATCAGAGAAAATGCCTCAAAGGGGATAAACGCATCTCCTGCGCGGGAGACGGATAGGAGGATCAAAAGGAAATACGAGCCGATCAAAAAGCCGGTTGATACAAATTCGTACTGCCCCGCTTATGCGTTAAGGCTGTTCCTTTGCGCCCGTATCGCGCTCCATCAAGTATAGCACGCCAAGCGTGCCGGGACCGCAGTGGGAAGAAATGACGCCGCCCGCTCTGGTGACCAGGATTTCCTCAAAGCAGGCGGAAGTCTCCAGGTAAGAACGGACTTGACCGATAATCTCTTCGGGACACCCGGAGTGCGTAATGAATACGCGATCCTTCTTCGCATCCTTCCAGTCCCCTTCCAGGTCGCGGACATACTTCATGATGACGGAACTCATCTTCCCCCGGTACTTTTTCTCCGCTTCCATGATGCCATCCTTGACCACAATCTTGGGGTGCAGCCGGAGGATGTCTCCGGCAAGCGCCTCCGCGTTGCTGCAGCGGCCGCCCCTGCGCAAGTACGTAAGCGTATCCACGACGAAACTTGTGCGCACAAGCGGTTTTAGACGCTCCATCTCCCGAGTGATCTCTTCTAAAGGCTTTCCGTTGTTCGCCATGATGGCCGCCTCAATCACGAGCAACCCGATTCCTGTGGAAAGGTTTTCTGAATCCACTACTGCTACCCGATCCTCCATCCTCAGATTTTTTGCTGCGATCCGGAAGGTACTTGCCGTCGTGGACATCTTTCCGGAAATTGTGAAAATCAGCATCTCGTCCTTTGTTTCGGCGATCGGTCTTATCAAGTCCATCGCGTTTCCGATGCTGGTCGCAGAGGTCTTCGGCGTCGTCTTATGCGCATCCGACCATTCGTAAATCTCCTCCGGCGTGATGTCTACCCGATCTCGAAATTCCTTTCCGCCCAATAGGATATGCAAAGGCGCGAGCGTGACGTGATAGCGCTCCAACAATTCGTCCGACAAATCACAAGTACTGTCTGATACGATTCTTACCATTTACAAAACCTCGTCTCCTCATGTTTCCGTGAAAATTCAATTGGCAGTTTCCACCGGACATTCCACCGGGCATAAGCCCGGATTCTCGGCGATTTTGCTCAGCTTCATACTGAACGGGATGCCATTTTCCTGAACAAGTCTTGAAATGCACATCTTCAAATAGGTTTGAAGATTGATGCCGAGCCTCTTACAAATGTTCACCGCCTGAATCCGCGTGTTTTCATCCAACCGAAACTGAACCAATGTGTTTGCCATATGTCATTCCTTCTTTCTAGGGGGTTCAACAGCATTATAGCATATTTGATTACAATTGCAATCAACGATCTACAAAAAAATACTTTATATAGAGCATACGGCAAAACAACAACGATACGGGAGAAAAATCGATCCGTTCCCCGGGGCTGACGTGACGAGGCCCTGTCCGTGCGGACAGAATAGGATTTCGTGGATCGTTCTCCGCAGAACGGGATGCGCGATTGCAATTTTTGACCAAAATTTGATTGACAATTACAAAAAAGAACAGCATACTAGTAAGTGTTCCGTGTGTGGCGGCCGGAGTTTCAAAACCGGAGACGAAATGCTTGCGCACGGAGACTCGTGTAAGCGCAGGGGACAGAACGCGTACCTCGAATCGCTCCGCGGCAGGATTCTCGGCAAAGGATCAAAATGTTTCGCGCGATCCTCTTCTTATTTCAGAGGGTATTTTTGCGGGCGGTTCGGATCTTAGGGGGCAGAAGGATGGCAGAAAAAGGAACGGTAGGGTTCCTGCGTCGGATCGGCCTTTGGGTTGGAATGGCTCTGCTGGCGCTGCTGCTCAGCGGCTGCGGCGGAGCTCCTTCTCAGGAACAGACGCCGGATACGGAGCCGGACACAACCGTGGAGGAGGACAATGTGTACCTGCTCCTCTATCTTCCGGATGATTTCGACAGGGAGCTCGGCCCGGAAGAAGAAGATCCCAGCGTTCCGGACTCCGGAAGTACCGTGGTCGCAGCGGTTTCGCGGGAGGAAGTGTCCGCCGAGAGTATCGTGCAGGCCTACAATGATCTTGTGATCGAACCGGAGTACGGGGAACAGATTGAGATCCTGGACGTACAGACGCAGGACAATCAGGTTCGGGTGGATTTTGATTCGGAGAGCGTGAATCTCCTGCATATCGAGGAGGGCGATGAAGGTCCGCTGTTCTACAGTTTGGCGCGCAGCATCGTTTCCAATCTCAGCGGCATCGATGAGATCTATTTTACGATGGACAACGGGCAGGACTTCACACTGCGCCACCTGTGGTTCGAGGCGGACAGACCGTTCTATTACGGGAATGTGCCGCAGGAAGAGGGGGGCGGCGAAATCGGTCCGGATTAGACGATTGACGCGGTCGAGTCGCGTGCGATGCGAGGGAAACGGCCGTGCAGCGCAGAAAAGGCTGCCGCGCAGCAAAGGGTTTGCTGACGCGGCAGCCTTTCTTGGATACGTGCTTATGCGATTTTGGAGCCCACGCCTGAGCGGAAACCCTCCCACAGGATCCAGGATTATTGCTGCAAGTTGTGGTAGACGTTCTGCACATCGTCATCCGCATCGAGCGCGTCCAGCAGGCGATCCATCTGCTTTTGCTGTGCGGGGTCAATGCTGGTGTAGGTGGAGGGCAGCATGGTGATGTCGGCCTGTACGAAATCGTAATGCCCCTCCAAGGCTTCCCGCACGGCGTCAAAATCCTCTGGAGCAGTAAGGATCTCATAGCCGTCTTCTTCGGTGATGAAATCCTCCGCGCCTGCCTCCAGGGCCGCCTCCATCAAGTCGTCCTCGTTGATGCCCTCGTCCGCCGCGATGAGCAGAATTCCTTTGCGCTCAAACAAGAAGCTGACACAGCCCGTGGTGCCCAGATTGCCGCCGTTGCGATCCAGATAATAGCGAATGTTGCTGGCGGCGCGGTTCTTATTGTCCGTTAGCATTTCGATGATCATGGCCACCCCGCCGGGGCCGTATCCTTCGTATGTGATGTGTTCGTAGCTTGCCCCGCCGTCCTCGCCGGTCCCTTTTTTGATCGCGCGGTTGATGTTGTCGTTGGGCATGTTGTCTGCTTTGGCTTTCTGAATCGCCAGTTTCAGGGCGGCGTTATAGTCCGGATTGCCGCCGCCGGTCCGCGCGGCCACGGTGATCGCTCTGGCGTGTTTGGTGAACACGTTGGAGCGCAGCGAATCCATCTTATTTTTTCGTCCTTCAATATTGTGAATACGTCCCACAGATATCGCTCCTTCATCCAATGCATTTGATTTCTTTCACGTCCAATAATTTAATATAGCACAAGGCCAGAGAATTTGCAATCGAAAAATTGTACATGGGCGCGGTAAAAAACCTGCTTTTTAATCGTCAAAGTAAACGCAACTGCGTTTCTCAAAACCGTTGCATTTACTCTGACTTGATCGCGCTTAATTTGACAATTGACTATAAAAACCTGCCGGACCCACGGGGATCTGTCGCGCGTTGGCGGAGGGAAATTCCGGGCGGGACAGTCCGCAGCGGTCCGCAGGGGGGTCAGCGAAGCGCCGAAGCGCTTTTTTCGTTGACAAATATACATAGATACGATACAATTTTTTCATGTTAGGTACGCGTCCGGGCAAAGACCGGCGAGAGCGGAGGGCATGCCGGCGTGTAGGGAAGGCACATAACAGAAAGTTGGATACACTGTATAGAGCAGAGCTGGGAGGGACCTGCATGCCGGAAAACAAGAGCCAGGAACACGTCGACGGCGAGATGGACAACGCGTATGGCAGCATCAAGATATCCGAGGAGGCTCTGGCGGCGATCGTGAGCTACACGCTGTCGCAGATCAGGGGGATCGCGTCCATGCCCGCGGGTTTTATGGAAAAACTGGGAAAGAAGGACAGCAGCAAGGGCGTGAAATTGGAGCTCTCGGAACAGGAGGTTTCCGTTGCGCTGCAGCTTGTCGTGGACTATGGTGTGCGGATCCCCGCTCTGGCGCTGGAGATCCAGAACACCGTGCGCGACAGCATCGAACAGATGACGGGCCTCAAGGTCAAGGAAGTCAATATCTACGTGCAGGGCATTTCCTTCGACCGCTCGGAGGAGAGTGCGGACTGGGACGGAGAGAGAACAGAGTCCGAGGAATAGACGGAGGAAACGATGAGACACCGGAGCAGAGAGACCGCTTTCAAGGTGCTCTACCAGATCGATGTGGGCAAGAACGATCCGGAGACGGCGCTGATCTGTACGATGGAAAACGACGGCCTCAGCGAGCGGGAGCAGACCTTCTGCCGCGAACTGGTGACGGCCGTGCTGGAGCATCTGCCGCAGATCGATGCCATCCTGGAGCGCAATACGGTGGGCTGGCGTGTGGAGCGGATGATGAGCGTAGACCGCAATCTAATGCGGCTGGCGGTCTACGAGATGCTGTTCAGCTCCCACATCACGCCCACAGGTGCCATCAATGAAGCGCTCGAGATGGCCAAACTCTACGGGCAGAAAGAGTCGCCCGGCTTTATCAACAGCGTCCTGGACAAAGTGCTCAAGCGGGAGAAGCGGCTGGATGCACTGGTGACGGATGCTGCGGCGGACGTGATGGCGCGGCCGCCGGAGTTGGCGGAGGAGGAGCCCGTGACGGTAGAGCGGAAGATTACGGAGGAAGAGGCGGAAACGCTTCTGCACAGTTGACAGGCGGGAAAAACATGGACGGATATGAACCACAATGCGATACATTCGTGAAAAGCGACACAGCGATGGAGCGGACGGTGCTGTCGGTCGGCGAGATCAATCAGTACGTCAAGCGGCTGCTGGACCAGGACGGAAAGTTGCACAATGTGCTGGTGCGGGGCGAAATCTCCAACTTTAAGCGCCACAGTTCCGGGCATCTGTATTTTTCGCTGAAGGATCAGACGGGCAGCATCAAATGTGTGATGTTCCGTTCCAACGCGGCGCGCCTGCAGTTTGAGCCCGCCCACGGCATGGAGGTGCTGGCCGGCGGCTACGTGTCCGTGTACGAGCGGGACGGAATCTATCAGCTCTATGTCGAGCAGATGATGACCGCGGGCGCGGGGGCGCTGCATCTTGCCTATGAGACTTTGAAGAAAAAGCTGGAGGCGGAGGGCCTGTTCGCGGAGACGCGCAAACGGCCGCTGCCTTTTTTGCCGCGGCGGGTCGGCATCGTCACTTCCCCCACGGGGGCGGCGGTGCGCGATCTGGTGAGCATTATCCGGCGGCGCGCTCCGGGGACGGTGATCTACCTTGCGCCGGCCAACGTGCAGGGCCGCGAGGGGGTGCAGTCCATCTGCGGGGCGCTGGATATCCTGTACAAGCAGGATTTGGATGTCATCATCGCCGGGCGCGGAGGCGGCTCCCTCGAGGATCTGTGGTGCTTCAACGAGGAGGAGGTTGTGCGCAAGATCGCCGCGAGTCCGGTGCCGATTATCAGTGCCGTGGGCCACGAGACGGATGTGACGCTCTCCGACTTCGCCGCCGACGTGCGCGCGGCGACGCCGTCCATGGCGGCGGAACTGGCAGTTCCGGTAGCGGAGCAGCTGGAGCGCGATCTGGCCCTTCGGGAACAGCGGCTGCGGGAGCGCATCGGCGGCTATCTGCGGCAGAAACGGCAGCAGCTGGAGCAGCTGGCGCGGCACAGAGTGCTGGAGAATCCGGAACTGTTGCTGCAGGATAGACGGCAGCATCTGGATATGCTGGACCAGGCGCTGCGCAAGGGCGTGGCGCAACAGCTGGAGCGGAAACGGCAGCAGCTGGCCGGGGACGCGGCGCGGCTGGACGCTTTGAGTCCGCTCCAGGTGCTGAGCCGCGGCTATGCCCTCTGTGAAAATGCGCAGGGGCAGCTCTTGCGCTGTGCGCGGGATGCCGCCGTCGGCGAGACGGTGACGGTGGTGCTGGAGCATGGCCGTCTGTCGGCGCAGGTGACGGACAAGTGTGAGGAAGATCTGCGGAGCAGTTTTTCGGAAAGGGATGAGCGGCATGGAGGAACAGGCGCTGAGTTATGAGCAGGCGCTGGAGCGGTTGGAAGGGACACTGCGCCGGTTGGACGGCGGCGATCTGCCACTGGAGGAGGCCATCGGCTGCTTTCAGGAAGGGCTTGGCTATATCCGGCTTTGCCAGGAGAAACTGGCGGCGGCGGAGGGCCAGCTGAAAGTTCTGAACGGAGATCAATTTGTGGAGCAGCCGTCCGAGGAGTAAAACGGGGCGTGTTCCGGCGGGTTGGGAACGGAGAGAACCGGAGATAGAGAAGGAGCTGTCTGACCGCGATAAGCGAGACGGCGTGCGGGGGGATGCGCGATGGAGATTCAGGCCTATATGGCAGAGGCGCGCCGGGTGACGGATCAGCGCCTGGAGGAGCTTTTGCCGGCGGAGACGGTCTACCCCGGAATCATTCATCAGGCGATGCGTTACAGCGTGTTTGCCGGCGGGAAACGGCTGCGACCGATGCTTTGCCTGGCAGCCTGCGAAGCGGCGGGAGGCGCCCGGGAAGAGGCCCTGGACGCGGCGTGCGCCTTGGAATGCATTCACACGTACTCCCTGATCCACGATGATCTGCCCGGTATGGACAATGACGATCTGCGGCGCGGCCGTCCGACCAGCCATAAGGTATTCGGCGAGGGAATGGCGATTCTGGCGGGCGACGCGCTCCTGACCTACGCTTTTGAGATACTGTCCCGAATGGAGGGCGGAGCGAGCGCCGACGCGCGTCTGCGGGTGATCGCCGAGATCAGCCGCGCCAGCGGCACCGGTGGCATGGTGGGCGGCCAGGTGATGGATATCCAGTCGGAGCATGTGCAGGCGGATGCGGAACTGCTGGGCTATATCCACCGCCACAAAACAGGGGCCCTGATCGTGGCGTCCGTGCGTGCCGGCGCGATTCTGGGCGGCGCGGAGGGCGCCGTGCTGGAGGCACTCACGCGCTATGCGGAGGAACTGGGGCTGGCGTTTCAGATCACCGATGATATCCTGGACGTGACGGGTGACGCCGGAAAACTCGGCAAGCCTGTGGGGAGCGATGCGAAGAACGGAAAGGCGACCTTCCCCGCAGTTTTTGGGCTGGAGGTTTCCCGGCGGATGGCTGCGGAGGCGGTAGAGCGGGCGGTCGCGGCGCTGGATCCGCTGGGCGCCGCCGCGGATGTGCTGCGCCGGCTGGCGCGCTATCTGCCGGAGCGCGAAAATTAGCCGCTTGGAAAAAGCGGTTTTGCGGGGTGTTTGCGCTTCCGTGGCCGATGGATGAGGATGCTCCGGAGTATGCGGAGAGAAACAGCAGAGAGGGATGGACATGAACTATTTGCAGCAGATTCAAGGGCCGGAGGACGTGCGCGGCTTAAAGCCCGGCGAGCTGAAAATACTGGCACAGGAGATTCGGCAGGAAATCATCCGCGTTGTGTCCCAGAACGGGGGCCATCTGGCGCCCAATCTGGGCGTGGTAGAGCTGACCCTGGCGCTCCATGTGGTGTTTCACTCGCCGGAGGATAAAATCCTATGGGATGTGGGGCATCAGTCCTACGTCCACAAATTGCTGACAGGGCGTTATGCACAGTTTCCTACCATCCGGACCTACGGGGGGCTGTCCGGATTCCCCAAGCGCAGCGAGAGTGTCCACGATGCCTTTGGCGCGGGGCACAGCAGCACATCCATCTCGGCTGCGGTCGGCTTTGCCACGGTACGGGATCTGCGCGGCGGGGATAACAACGTCGTAGCCGTGATCGGCGACGGCGCGATGACCGGCGGCATGGCATTCGAGGCGCTGGAGAATGCGGGCCGCATGAAGAGCAACCTGATTGTCATTCTGAACGACAACGAGATGTCCATCGATCCAAACGTCGGCGCGATGGCGGAGTATCTGAGCCGTTTGCGCAGCAATCCCTCCTACACCAAGAGCAAGGAAGATGTGGAGGATCTGCTGAAGCGCATCCCGGCGATCGGGGACATGCTGTTCAACGCCGCCGACCGCCTGAAAGATTCTGTCAAATATCTCCTGGTGCCGGGTGTGCTGTTTGAGGAGCTCGGCTTCAAATATTACGGCCCGATCAATGGGCACGATCTGTCGGCGCTGCTGACGGTGTTGAACAATGTGAAAAATATGCGTCTGCCGGTGCTGGTTCACGTGGTGACGCAGAAGGGCCGGGGCTATGCGCCGGCGGAGAAGAACCCGGATCTTTTTCACGGCGTGGGGGCCTTTGACGTGGCCACGGGCCAGCTGAAAAAGAAGACAAAGGTGCCGAGCTACACCGCCGTGTTCGGACAGACGCTCTGTGCGCTGGGGCAGGAGGACGAGCGCATTGTGGCCGTGACGGCGGCTATGGCGCAGGGCACAGGGGTCAACCTGTTCCAGGCACAGTTCCCGGAGCGCACCATCGATGTGGGGATCGCGGAGGAGCACGCGGTGACCATGTCCGCGGCCATGGCGCTGGAGGGCGCCAAGCCGGTGGTGGCGATCTATTCTACCTTCCTGCAGCGGGCTTACGATCAGGTGCTGCACGATGTGGCGCTGCAGAATGCCCCGGTGGTCTTCTGTCTGGACCGCGCCGGGATCGTGGGGGACGACGGGCCGACACACCATGGCGTCTTTGATCTCTCCTATCTGCGGCACATTCCGGGGATGGTGGTGATGGCCCCAAAGGATGAGAATGAACTGCGGCACATGCTCTATTCCGCGCTGCGCTATGAACGGCCGACGGCCATTCGCTATCCGCGCGGCGAGGGATTGGGGGTGGATCTCTCGGAACCGTTGCGGGAACTGCCCCTTGGAAAGGCGGAGGTGCTTCAGCAGGGCGCGGAGGTGATGCTCCTGGCCCTGGGCAGCATGGTGCAGACGGCGCGGCAGGTCGCGGCGCTGCTTGAGGAAGAGCGGCAGATTAGGCCAACGGTGGTCAACGCGCGCTTTGTGAAACCATTGGATGCGGCGTTAATCCTGGAGTTTGCGCGGCATGGCAGGCTTTTGGTCACAATGGAGGAGCACGTCCTGGCGGGCGGATTCGGCTCGGCGGTGCTGGAGCTTCTGCAGGAAAACGGGGTGTGTGTGCCCGTGCTGCGGATCGGCATCGGGGATGCTTTCGTGCCGCACGGCGGCACGGCACAGCTGAAAAGCCTGCTCGGCTTGGACGCGGAGCAAATTGCCGCGCGGATTCTCACCGCGCTGGATGCGAAGGGCGGGACAGCCTGATGGAGCGGCGCTGCGCGGACGGAGGCCGGACGAAGAAAGAGCGGCTGGATCTTGTACTGGTGGAGCGGGGGCTTGCCGCCAGCCGTGAGAAGGCGAAGGCGCTCATCATGGCGGGGAAGGTGCTGGTCAACGAGGTCAAGATCGACAAGGCGGGCACGGCGGTGGATCCGTCGCTGCCCATTCGTCTTCTGGGGCGGGATATCCCCTATGTGAGCCGGGGAGGGCTCAAGCTGGAACGGGCGCTGGAGGTCTTTCCCGTGTCGCTCGAGGGGCTGGTGGTGGCCGACATCGGCGCGTCCACGGGCGGTTTTGTGGACTGTGCGCTTCAGAACGGCGCGGCCAAGGTGTACGCCGTCGATGTGGGGCACAACCAGCTGGACTGGAAGCTGCGAAGAGATCCGCGGGTGATCTGCATGGAGGATACCAACGCGCGCTATCTGCAGGCGGACAGTCTGGGCGAGATGGTGGATCTCGTCACCGCGGATGTCTCGTTTATCTCGCTGGAGAAGATTCTGCCGCCCGCGCTGACGTTTCTGAAGGCGGAGGGACAGATCCTCGCGCTTGTCAAACCGCAGTTCGAGGCGGGGCGGGCGTACGTGGGCAAGAAGGGGGTCGTCCGCGACCCCGCCGTGCACCGGGCCGTGCTGGAGAATATGCTCGCCCTCTGCGGGCGGCTCCGTCTTGCGGTGCGGGGGCTGGACCACTCGCCGATCAAAGGGCCGGAGGGCAATATCGAGTACTTGCTCTGGGCGGCGCGGCAGGGCTCTGCGGACGAGGTGCCGTTCGTGCCGGACGTGGCGGAGGTGGTTGCCGCGGCGCATGCGGCGCTGGACGACAAGGGCGCGGCGGGCCAAGGGCCGCTCTGATCCGCGCAAACCGGCTTTTCAGATTTTTCCGTTTTCAGGATTCCGTTTTCAGAATTCAGTGCTCCGAATTCCGTTTTCAAGATTCGGTTCTCAGGATTTGGTCCTCAGAATTCCGTTTTCAAAATTCAGTTCTCAGGAAGAAGGGATTGCGTGGAGGCACAGCAAAAGACGCCCTTCCGCACGGTGGGACTCATTCTCAACAGCCATAAGGCGCAGATCGTGGAGATCGGCCGCGGTCTGGCAGAATTTTTACGGCGGCAGGGTGTGGAGACGGTGGCCCTGGGCGAGGAGGCCGCCGCGCTGGGGCTTGCGCCGCTCACGGAGGAAGCGTTCTGCGCCTGTGCGCAGATGGTGCTGGTGATCGGCGGCGACGGCACCATGCTGCGGGCGGCGCGCACGGTTTACGGATGGGAGATTCCGCTCCTGGGCATCAACCAAGGGTACATGGGATTCTTGACGGAGCTCGAGGTGGAGCAGGCGGAGACCGGTCTGCGCCAGGTGCTGCGGGGCGAGTATCAGGTGGAGCGGCGCATGATGCTGCAGGCGCAGGTTTACCGGGACGGGGACTGTATCGCCGATGTGAGCGCGCTGAACGATTTGGTGGTGACCAAGGGCGCGCTCTCGCGCATCCTGTGGATGGATCTCTACCTGGGCGAGCAGCTGGTGGGGCGCTACCACGGTGACGGTCTGATCTTTTCCACGCCCACCGGATCCACCGGGTACTCTCTCTCGGCAGGCGGCCCGATCGTCTTCCCGGCGCTGGAACTCTGCATTGTCTCGCCGATCTGTCCGCACAGCCTGACCGCGCGGCCGCTGATCTTTTCGCCGGCGCACGGCCTGACGGTGCGCATGGGCGCCAATCAGAACGACGCGGTGCTGACGGTGGACGGCCAGAAAGGCGTGGAGCTTCGGGAGCACGACGAGATCCGGGTCAGCAAGGCGCGGTATGATACCTGCCTGATGGTGCTGAAGGAGCGAGATTTCTTTGCGGTGCTGCACCGGAAGCTGAATGGCGTGCAGGAATAGAACAGGATGGTGAGAGACGTGAAGACAAAACGTCAGAGAAAAATACTGGAGCTGATCAAAGAGAACATCGTGGCCACCCAGGAGGAACTGGCGGAACTCCTGAACCAGGAGGGCTTTCATGTGACCCAGGCAACGGTTTCCAGGGATATCAAAGAACTGGCTCTGATCAAGATATCCACGGGGGACGATCAATACCGCTACTCGCTGCCGTCGGAGATCACGGTGTCGGAGACGCGGCTGCGCTTCATGCTCAAGGAGTTTGTGCTGAATTACGCCGCCAGCGAGAATATTCTGGTCGTGCGCACGGCGCCGGGCAATGCCAACGCGGTGGCCTCCGCGCTGGACAACGCGCAGTGGGCGGAGATTCTGGGCTCTGTGGCGGGGGATGACACGATCCTCCTGGTGGCGCGCACCAAAGAGGATATTCCGCGCATCATTGACAAGCTGGAATCGTATTTGGACTGAACGGCAGGTGAAACGCGATGCTTACGCAACTTCGGATCCGGGACTTTGCGCTGATCCGGGAGATCGATCTGGAGTTCGCCCCCTCTTTCAATGTGCTGACAGGGGAGACGGGCGCCGGAAAATCGATCCTCATCGACGCAGTATCGCTGCTCTTGGGAGCGCGGTCGAGCGGAAAGGATGTCCGCACGGGCGCCAAACGGGCGGTGGTGGAGGGCATCTTCAGCCTGTCGGAGGATGCCGCCGTGCGGCCGCTGCTGGAGGAGCTGGGCTGTGCGCCGGATGAGGAGGGGACGCTGATTCTCCTCCGCGAAGTGTCGAGCGGCGGAAAGAGTCTTTGCCGCGTCAACGAGCGCACCGTGACGCTGGCGGCGTTCCGGCGCATCGGGCAGTCCCTCGTCAACATTTACGGGCAGCGCGATTTCCAAAGTATTTCCGATCCGGAGCGGCATCTGGAACTGCTCGACAGTCTGGGCGGCGAGGCATTTCAGCGGCAGAAGGCGGAACTTGCGCAGCTCTACCGCCGGATGTCGGAGCGGGAACGGGAGCGCGATGCTCTGCGGGACTCGCTCCAGGAGCGGCAGATGCGGCTGGATTTTTTGCACTTTAAACTGCGGGAACTGGAGGAACTGGATCTGCGGCCGGGTGAGGAGGCAGAGCTCGAGCAGGAATTGTCGGTGCTGGACAATTATGAGAAGATCGCCGGCGCTACCGAGAAGGCGGCGCAGTATCTCTATGGGGATCGCCGCTCCGTCTACGCGCTCCTGGCCGCCGCGGTCGACGGCCTGCAGGCGGTTGAGCAGTACGACCGGACGCTGGCGGAGATCGGCGAGAGTCTGCGGAATATGCTCTATCTGGCAGAGGATCACGGGATCGCCCTCTCGGGATACAGCCGCCGCATCGACTACGACCCGGAGCGGCTGGAGCGTCTCAGCGAGCGCAAATACGCCCTGGACCGGATCAAGCGCAAGTACCATCTCACTGTGGAGGAGCTGCTCGCGGAGCAGGCGCGCCTGCGCGAGGAGGCCGATCACCTAGAGCATGCCGACGAGGAGATTGCGGTGCTGGAGGAGGACTGCGCGGCGCTGCGGCAGCAGTATGAGACGTTGGCGCTGGCGCTCCGCACGGCGCGCCGTCAGCTGGCCTCTCAGCTGACGGAGGGGCTCCTGTCCCAGCTCGCGGAGCTGGCTATGACGCACACGCGCTTTGCGGTGCAGTTCACGGAGCGCGCGGCAAGCGTCCAGGGGATGGATCGCGTCGAATTTTTTCTCTCGGCCAATCCCGGCCAGCCGCTGCGGCCGCTGAGCCAGATCGCCTCCGGCGGCGAGATGTCCCGCATCATGCTGGCGTTCAAGACGGTGCTGGCGCAGCAGGAGAAGCTGGACACGCTGATCTTCGATGAGATCGACGCCGGCATCGGCGGCAACGTGGTGGTGAAGGTGGGGGAGAAGCTCTCCGACGTCAGCCGTCACGCCCAGGTGATCTGCATCACGCACGCCCCGCAGATCGCGGCCCTCGCCGACCGTCATGTGCGTATACGGAAAACCGTCGACGGCGAGCAGACCACCACCAGCGTTGCCGTGCTGGATGAGACGGAGCAGATCGCGGAGCTGGCGCGGATGCTGGGCGGCGAGGAGGAGTTCCAGCTGCGGCACGCGCGGGAACTGAAGCGGCTGGCGGCGGAGCGCAAGCGCGCGGCGGAGGAGAGCGGCGGATCTGTGCAGTGACAAAAAACGGAGGAAAGATTTCGACGATCTCTCCTCCGCTTTTTCATGCGCGGTTTCCGGGCAGTTCCTCCCGCGCCGGAGCGGGAAAAGTGCCTCGAGAGCGCGCACCGGAACGCTGCCTCTGTCCGCTCCGCCTTATACGGACGCCGCTTCACCGTCGCAGACGTTGCGGTAGATCTGATACCCGCCGCAGAGGCTCTTGCAGCGGAACCCGTTCTGCATGAGAATGCGGCAGGCGATATAGCTGCGCAGCCCCGCCTGGCAGGTCACGTAGAGCGGCCTTGCGGGGTCTAGCACCCCGAGACGCTCCCGCAGGGAATCCAGCGGGATGTTGATAAAGCCGGGGATGTGTCCCTTCTCGTACTCCTTGACCGTGCGCACATCCAGCAGCGTGACGTCCTGCTCCGAGAGGGAAGGGAGATCGTGATAGTGAAAGATCTCCACCTTGCCCGTGAGGATGTTCTCGGCCGCGAGGCCTGCAAGGTTGACCGGATCTTTGGCCGAGGAGAAGGGCGGCGCATAGCTGAGTTCCAGATGCACGAGATCCCGCACCGTGAGTCCGGCGCTGATGGCGGTCGCCAGCACGTCACAGCGCTTGTCCACGCCGTCCTGCCCCACCAGCTGCGCGCCGAGAATGCGGCCCGTATCCCTGGCAAAGAGCACTTTCATGCTGATCTCCGTGGCGTTGGGATAGTAGGACGCGTGGGAGAAGGGGAACACGAAGACCTTCTCGTAGTCAAAGCCCGCCGCTTGCGCCGCGCGCTCCGTGAGCCCTGTGCCTGCCGCCGTCTGGCTGAAACACTTGAGAATCGACGTGCCCAGCGTGCCGCGGTAGACGCTGTCGAGCCCAGCCAGATTGTCGGCCACGATGCGTCCCTGGCGGTTGGCCGGCCCCGCGAGCGGAATGTGCGCCGCGCGCCCGCTGACCAGATTCTGGACTTCGATCGCGTCGCCAAGCGCGTAGATATCGGCGTCGCTGGTGCGCAGATGCGCGTCCACCCGGATGCAGCCCCGCTCGGAGACGGCCAGCCCGGCGTCGCGCGCCAGGCGGCTCTCCGGTTTGACACCGAGGGCTACGAGCAGCAGATCGGCGCTGTAGCTGTCTCCGCCGGCGGTATGGACGCGAACGGCGTCGCCCAGATCCTCCACCTGCGTCACTTCCCGGCCCAGATGCAGCTGCACGCCCTGTCTGCGCAGCTCGCTGTGTACAAGGCAGGCCATATCGGGATCCAGCATCGAGGCCAGCACCTGGTCATAGCGCTCAAGGAGCGTTACGGCGAGCCCTGTGCGCCGCAGGTTCTCCACCATCTCCAGGCCGATGGCGCCGCCGCCGATCACCAGGGCCGAGCGGCAATGGTTCTCCCGGAGGAAATCCTTGATGCGGTAGGTGTCCGGAATGTTGCGCAGGGTGAAGACGCGCGGACAATCCTGCGGCAGAAAAGCCGGACGGATGGGCTCCGCGCCGGGCGAGAGCACCAGCTTGTCGTAGGTCTCTTCGTACGTCTTTCCCGTGCGCAGATCTCGCACGGTGACACGCTTTGTGTCGGGATGGATGGCCAGCGCCTCGGAGAGGACGCGCACTTCCACGCGAAAGCGGGCGTCGAAACGCTGGGGGGTCTGCAGCACGAGATCGTCCTTTTTGGTGATGACATCCCCGATATAGTAGGGGAGTCCGCAGTTGGCATAGGAGATATACGCACCGCGCTCGAGGAGAAGAATCTCCGCATTCTCGTCCAGGCGCCGCAGCCGCGCCGCGGTGGAGGCGCCGCCCGCCACACCGCCGATGATCAGAACTTTCATGAAAAAAACCTCCTGTGTACTTTGTCCCGGATGCTTATTGGAATTTTTTTCAGAAACCCTGTACAGAGGATTCCCCGGAATCCCCTGCGGAATCTGGCTCGATTATAGCACGCGCGCCGCGCTTTGACAATCCCGGTTGCGGCGCGAAATCCGTAACAGGGGATTGACTTTTCCCCTGCGATGTGGTATCCCTAGTGCGTCGGCTTCGCGGACTTGTGCGGACGCCGCGGAAGCGGAGGACAGGCGGAGCAGGGTTTTCGGCATACCGGCAGCGTAGGAAGGGATCTGCAGAGGATGAAGACGAAAAGAAACAAACTTTCTCAGGCGATGGTGTTTATTTTGCTTTTCGGGGTGGTCAGCCTGTTCTCGGACATGACGCACGAGGGGGCAAGCAGCATCCGAGGCGTGTACCTGTCCCTGCTCGGCGCGTCGGCAGCTGTGATCGGGTTCGCGTCGGGGCTTGGCGAGCTGGTCGGCTACTCCATGCGCTATGTGTTCGGGAAACTCACGGATAAGACGCGCCAGTACTGGCCCATGACGATTCTGGGGTATGTGCTGGATGTCCTCGCTGTGCCTGCGCTGGCGCTCGTGGGGGAACACGGCTGGATCGCTGCCTGCGGACTTCTCATCGTCCAGCGCATGGGCAAGGCGATCAAAAAACCGGCAAAGGATGCCATCATGTCCTTCGCCGCCAGCCAGGAGGGCGCGGGAAAGAGTTTCGGCATCCAGGAAGTGCTGGATCAGATCGGCGCGTTTCTGGGGCCGGTGCTGCTGTATCTCGTGATGCTCCTGCAGACCGAGGGCAGCGTGCTCCGAAAATATGCCGTCTGTTTTGCCGTGACCGCCATCCCGGGGGCCATCACGCTGATCCTCCTGCTCGTGACCAAGCACAAATTCCCGAATCCCGAACAGTTTGAACCGGAGCCGAAGGAGTATGTCCCGTTCAAGATGAAGCGGGAGTTTCTCTTTTACATCGCCGGAATCAGCCTGTTTGCATTCGGTTTTATCGATTACGCGCTGATCATCATGCACGTATCCAACACGTACACGGCGATCGGCTCCGGCAGTGCGGGGGCGTCCGCGCTCCTCTCCGCCGATACGCTCCCCCTGCTGTACGCGGGCGCCATGCTGGTGGACGCGGTCGCCGCGCTCGTCTTCGGCCTGCTCTATGACAAAATGGGCGTGAAGGTGCTGGTACTTTCCACACTTCTCTCCGCGCCGTTCGCCCTTCTCGTCTTCGGATGCCGATCCGTCGCTGCCCTGCTCGCCGGAATCGTCCTCTGGGGCATCGGCATGGGCGCGCAGGAGTCGATTCTGAAAGCCGCCGTGAGCGGCATGGTGCCGAAGACAAGCCGCGCCACGGGCTACGGAATCTTTGAATGCTCTTTCGGAGTATTCTGGTTCCTCGGCAGCTGGCTGATGGGGGTTTTGTATGAGATCAGCATTCCGGCCATGATCGCGGTGTCCATGCTCGCGCAGCTCGCGGCGATCCCGCTGTATCTCGCATCCGCGAGACGCGCGGGCTGATGGGAATCCGCTTGTGCGGGGAGCGCATCCGAACGCAGGGCCGGGGCCGACAAATTTTTCTGGAAATGGGTGTACAATTCTGGACATCGCCGCCGGGGATGTGCTATAATAAGACCACGTTTCTTTAGGATAGTAGTGTAGAAAAGAAATCGACGCGCGAGCGGAAAGGGAGACGAAACCGCTTTGAAGACGGAGGAGACAGCACGGCGGCAGGCGGTCAGAGCGTGGGAGCCGGATATTCACACGCGCCTGGTGACGCTTCTGGGCACGCCCCTGCGGCAATCTTATGCGGCGCGGATGCAGAACCGGGCTTACCGGGCCATGGGCTGCAACCTGCTTTACTTCTACTGTGAGACCGATCAGACGCATCTGGCGGAGATCGTCGCCGGGCTGCGCTATCTGCCCATGGCAGGTTTTGCGGTGACGAAACCCAACAAGGTGGAGATCCTGCGCTACCTGGATGATCTGGACCCCTTCTGCCGCAGGACGGGCAGCTGCAACACGGTGGTGCGCACGGAGACGGGGCGGCTGATCGGGTATAATACCGACGGCAGCGGTTTTTACACGGCGCTGGCGGAGGAGGACGGCCCGGATATCCCGCGCAGCCGCTTTTTCTGTGTGGGCGCGGGCGGCGTGGGGCGAGCCATGACCGCGGCGCTGGCGGATCACGGCGCGCGCGCGATCTACATCACGGATACGCAGGAGGCCGCGGCGCGGGCGCTTGCGGCGGATCTCAACGCCAACTTTTATCCCGCGGAGGCGCCCGGCGCGCACTTTGTGCCCTACGGCGACACGCGTCCGATCGCGCTGTGCGATGCGGTGCTGAACGCCAGCGGGATCGGCATGGGCCGCAGCGCGGGAACCTCCCCGCTGCCCGCAGAGGCGCTGCACGCCGGACAGTTCTGTTTTGACGCCTGTTACAATCCCGCAAAGACAAAGTTTCTGCAGGATGCCGAGGCACGCGGCTGCCGCGTGCGGAACGGTCTCTCCATGTCGCTCTATCAGGGCGCTGCGCAGATCGAGCTCTGGAGCGGGCAGAAAGCACCGGTGGAAGTCATGCGCGACGAACTGCTGCAGATTTTGCGGGAGAACGGCTGCGCCTGAACGCGCGAACGGCGCGGCCCGCGGCAAATTGCGGAAACCCATGGATATGGGCGGGCATTGGAACCGCCCGAGGCAAGTATTTTGGAGTGGAGGGAAAGGGTCATGAAGCTGATTCGCTGGCTGGATTTACATCTGGAGGAGACATTGTTGGCGATTCTCTTGATTGTGATCGCCTGCGTGACGTTTCTGCAGGTGATCATCCGCAAACTGCCCTGGATTCCGGCACTGACCTGGGCGGAGGAATTCTGCCGCTTCTGCTGGGTGTGGAGCGTCTTCCTCTCGCTGCCCTACACGCTGCGCACGGCCACGATGCTGCGCGTGACGGCGCTCCTGGACATTCTGCCGGAGAAAGTCATGAAAGTGCTGAACATTTCCGTCTATGTGATCACCACGCTCTGCATGCTGCTGCTGGCGGTCTACTCCGTGCCGACGGTACTGGATATCTTCCACAGCGGGGAGACATCGCCGGCGATGCGCTGGCCCATGTGGATCGTGTACAGCGTCATGCTGGTGGGCTTTGTCTTGGCGACGCTGCGCGGCATTCAGCAGATCTGCATCCACACGATTCACTTCCACGAGAAAGAAATCTCTACCACGGAGCAGGCGATGCTGGACGCCAAGCTGGAAACACTGAACGTCCAGGATGCGGGCGCCGCGGCGGCATCGTCCGACTCTGAACGTGCCGGCGATCTGTTTGGGCGCAGAGGAGGCGAGGCATAATGGCGGCACTGCTGGTTTTCGCGGTCTTCCTGATCGCCATCGTCCTCTCCGTGCCCATCGCGGTCAGCATGGTTCTGGGCTCCGTCGCGCCGATTGTGTTTCTGGACAAGGGCGGCTCCATCGTCCAGCTGCTCAACAACACTTTTTCCGGCGCCAACAGCACGCCGATTCTGGCTGTCCCGCTCTTTATCCTGGGCGGTGTCATCATGGCCAAGGGCGGCGTCTCCAAAAGACTGTTCAACTTTTTCGCCTACTTTGTGGGACGCCTGCCGGGCGGACTGCCCTGCGCCGCGGTCTGCACCTGTCTCTTTTACGGCGCGATCTCCGGGTCCGGCCCCGCCACGACGGCGGCCGTGGGCTCCATGTGCATTCCGTTTCTGGCGGAGCTGGGATACAATAAAAAATGGGCCGCCGGCCTGGTGGCCGTGGCGGGCGGCCTGGGCGTCATCATCCCGCCCTCGATTCCGTTTGTGCTATACGCTCTGGCCACCGGTGTCTCGCCTGGCGATCTCTTCCTCGGCGGGATCATTCCGGGGCTTTTGATCGGCATCTTTCTCATGGCCTACGCGGTCTACTACTGTGTGCGGCACGGGGAGGACCGGGCGAAGATCAATCTTCGCATGGATGAACTCAAGTCCAAAGGCTTTCTGCGGCTCTTTCTGGACAGTTTCTGGGCGCTGCTGTGTCCGGTCATTGTGCTGGGCGGCATCTACAGTGGATTCTTTACGCCCACCGAGGCCGCCACGGTGTCCGTCTTTTACGCGCTGTTCGTATCGCTCTTCATCTACCGCACCATCCATGTGCGGGAACTGTGGTCGTTCCTCTGTGAGTCGATCAAGACCTACGCCGGTCTGGCCTTCGTGCTGGCTTTTGCCACCGCTTTCGGGCGCGTGCTCTCCCTGACCAAGGCGACGGGCATCGTGCAGAGCTTTATTCTGAACAATTTCCACTCCGCATTCCTGGCGCTCACGGCCCTGGTGATCATCTTCCTGCTCTTGGGCATGGTGATGGATACGGGCCCCGCGATCATCATTCTCGCGCCGCTGCTTCTGCCCGCGATGGAGGATCTCGGCGTCGATCCGGTGCATTTCGGTGTGATCTTGGTCTGCTGCCTCTCTATCGGCTTGGCAACACCGCCGTTTGGACTCGATCTCTTTGTGGCGGGCAACATCGCGGAGGAAAAGCCGATGACCATCGCGCGGCACGCGGTGCCCTACATCGTGGCATTTCTGCTGGCGCTGGGGTTCATCGTCTACATTCCATGGTTTTCCACGTTTCTGCCGGGTCTGCTCTGATCCGTTGGAAAAACACCGCGCTCACCGCGGTGAAATACAAATTTTAGGAGGTTTATCATGAGACACATGAAACACGGGAAAAAAGTGCTGGCGGCCCTGTGCCTGACAGGGATGCTCGCTCTGGTGCTTTTCGGCTGCGGCGGCGGCCAGAGCGACGAGCAGGGTCAGCAGAATGCGGGGAATGAAGCCGCCTATGCGGATCTGGAACCGGTGGAGCTGATCGGCGCGGACAGCACCGGCCAAGGCGCCGCCGGACAGCTCTTCGGCGAGATGGTCGCCGCCAAGGTCTCGGAGATCACCGGCGGGAAACTGACCATCGATTACCACCCCAACGGCGATCTGGGCGGAGATGAGGATCTCCTGCGGCAGATGGGTTCCAACGACATCCAGATTGTCGTCTGCCAGACGGCGCCGATCGTCTCCTTTGTGCCGGAGATGGCCGTTTTTGACATGCCGATGGCCTTCTCCCAGTACGACGGCGATACCATCGACGAAGTTCTGAACGGAGCGGATTCCGAATTCCGTGCGGCGCTGGTGGATGCCTACGCGAATGCCGGATTCCAGTATCTGGGAATCCTGCAGAACGCGACCTACCGCCTGACGACGGCCAATGTGCCGCTGAACACGCTGGAGGACTTCCAGGGGCTGCAGATCCGCACCATGAACAACAACAACCATATGAACTTCTGGAAAGCGATCGGCGCGGAACCGACGCCGCTGGCTTTTGCGGAGCTGTATGTCTCTCTGCAGAACGGCACCATCGACGCGGAGGAGAACGCGGCCGATACCATCGTGGGCCAGAACTACGACGAAGTGCAGTCCGTGCTGGCCTGCACGAACCACATTCTCTACGCCAACCAGATCTGCATGAACAAGGAAGCCTATGACGCGCTGGATCCTGCTTACCAGGAGGCGCTGAATCAGGCGGTCGCCGAGTCGCTGGCCGAGATGCGTCCGCAGCTGGCGCAGATCGACGCCGACAACAAGGCGGAGCTGGAATCTCGCGGCATGACCATCATCAACTATGATGACAGTTTCTTCCAGGAAGTGCTGGCGCTGGATGGCGTGAAGGCGCTGAATGCGGACATCGACCAGCAGGTCAACGGCCTGGGCACCGTCCTTCTGAACGCGCTGGATGCGGCTCAGAACAGTTGAGGAGCGCCTTTGCGGCAGGAATCTGCGCAGGCGCGCAGGGACCGTGCAATCTTTTGCGGTCGGCAGAATCTTCTGCCGGCCGTTTTTTCGCGCGCCCGGCACGCCACAAAAACGTCCCCTTCGCCTAAAATTGCCCGGGAGGGGAAGGAGAAATCTTCTTCTTGTGGGAATATACATAATACAGAGCGGAACGTCTCCGCCGGGATCGGCGGAGAAGAGAGGGAGGCGGAAGTATGTCCATGCGGCAGGAACTGGAGACTTGGGAACGGGAACGGCTGTCGCCCCTGGCTATGCCGG
The DNA here is from genome assembly GCA_964606855.1 of uncultured Peptococcaceae bacterium. Lineage (GTDB taxonomy): Bacteria > Bacillota > Peptococcia > Peptococcales > Peptococcaceae > UBA7185. The sequence continues at coordinate 27,756 of CAZSHM010000004.1, read as the reverse complement.
CGGCGGAGAGCGCGGGGCGGGGACAGCCGGAGGCGGCGGATCCGCTGCGCACCTGTTTCATGCGCGACCGGGATCGCGTGATCCATTCCAAGGCCTTCCGGCGGCTGAGCCAAAAGACGCAGGTCTACATCACCCCCTCCGGAGATCACTACCGCACGCGGCTCACACACACGCTGGAAGTGGCGCAGATCGCCAAAACCATCGGCCGGGCCCTGCAGCTCAACGAGGATCTGATCGAGGCCATCGCCCTGGCGCACGATGTGGGCCACACGCCCTTTGCCCACACCGGGGAGAAGGTGCTGGCGGAGCTGATGCCGGGCGGGTTCCACCACAATCTGAACAGCGTGCGCGTGCTGGAGCACATTGAACAGCACAAGTCGATGCAGGGCTTGAATCTCTCCAGGGAGGTGCTGGACGGCGTGCGCTGCCACAGCGGCTACGGCACCGACAATGTAGCCTCCACGCTGGAGGGGCAGGTCATCCGTTTCAGCGACAAGATCGCCTATGTGCAGCACGACATCGACGACAGCATTCGCGCCGGCATCCTCAGCGAGGCGGCGCTTCCGCGCACCTACACGGATGTGCTGGGGCACAGCCACGGGGCGCGCATCACCACACTGGTCATGGATCTGATCGTCCAGGGGCGCGCGCAGATGCAGGAAGCCCTGCGGTGCGGCGCGGCGCGCAGTGAGGTGCGCCTGGGCCTCTCCCCGGATGTGGACGCGGCCCTCCGGGGTCTGCGGAACTTCATGTTCGACAACATCTACAACGGCGATGTCTGCGCACTGGAGCGTGAGCGGGCGTCGATTGTGCTCCAATTTCTGTTTCAATATTACTGTGCGCACCCGGAGCAGATGCCGGAGCTCTACCAGCAGATCGCGGAGGCGGAGAGCATCCGACAGGGCGTCTGCGACTATATCTCCGGGATGTCCGATGCCTACTGTATCGCGGTGTTCAAGGAGATCACCCTTCCGCGCTCGTTCATCCAGGGCTGAGGAAAGCGGGGCGGGCGCCCGGGGCTGCAGAGAATTCTTTGTCGAAAAGTGGGAAAAAAAGAGGAAATCCGAATTTTACAGAGAATACTATGTAAACAATGGTTGTACAGCGCAGGTGAGAACGATGCCGATTCCACGGGAAATTTTAGATGAAATTGCCGCCCGCAACGATATTGTCTCGGTGGTCAGCGAGTATGTTCCCTTAAAACGCACCGGGAGCAACTATACAGGGCTCTGTCCTTTTCACAATGAAAAAACGCCTTCTTTCTCGGTATCGCCCAACAAGCAGTTTTTCTACTGCTTCGGCTGCGGAAAGGGCGGCGATGTCTTCCGCTTCCTCATGGACATCGAGGGACTCACCTTCACGGAGGCGGCGGAGCGGCTGGCCAAGCGCGCCGGGGTGCAGATCCCGGAGCAGGAGCTGACGGCGGCGCAGCTGGCGCAGCAGAAACAGCGCCGGAGGCAGCTGCAGATCAACGATTTCGCCGCGCGCTACTATCACAAGGTCCTGCTGGAGAGCAAGGACGCGGAGCCCTACCGCGCCTACCTGCGCAAGCGCCGGGTGAGCGAGGAGAGCATCGAGCGGTTCCAGCTTGGGGCGACGCCGCCGGGCTGGAACGGTCTCTGCGAGGCCCTGCGGAAGCGCGGTGTCACGGCGCAGGAGATGCTGGAGCTGGGACTCGTGAGCGAGAGCCGCCGTCCGGGCAAGTATGTGGACCGCTTCCGCGGGCGGCTGATGTTTCCCATCTGCAACGAGCGGGGGGAGCGGATCGCTTTCGGCGGGCGCATTCTCGACGCGGAGAAGCGTCCGCAGAAGTATCTCAATTCGCCGGAGACGCCGCTCTTTCACAAGAGCCGGACCCTCTACGGGCTGCACCTGGCCCGCAACAGCATTCGCAGCCAGGATCTGGCGCTCTTGGTGGAAGGATACATGGATGTCATCGCCTGCCACCAGGCCGGCATCACCAATGCGGTGGCGCCGCTGGGGACGGCCTTCACGCATGAGCAGGGGCGCCTGCTCATGCGCAGCACTTACCAGATCGGCATCTCGCTGGACGGCGACGCGGCCGGCGTGCGGGCGGCGATGCGCACGCTGGATGTGCTCGCGGATCTGGGCTGTACCGCCCGCGTCGTCACCATCCCGGACGGGCAGGATCCGGACGAATTTCTGCAATCCAGAGGAAAGGACGCGTTCCTGCGGCTGATCGACGGCGCGCAGGATGCGATTGCCTATAAAATCGAGCGCTACATGGAGACGGCCGACACCGACACGATCGGCGGAAAGATGCAGGTCGTCGGCAAGCTCCTGCCCGATCTGGAAAAGATGCAGAGCGCTGTGGCGCGGGAGGAGGCCGTCCGCCAGATCAGCCGGGCGCTTTCGGTGAGCGAGAAGGCCATTCTGGAGGAACTGCGGCGTCTGGCGCGGCCGACCGCTCCGCAGACGGCCGCGCGGTTCGAGACACGGCAGCCTGCGGCGGAGGCGGATCCGCCGGCGGAAAAAATCGCGAGCCAGGCGGAGCGAGTCGCGCTGCAGCTCCTGTACACGCACCCCGACTACCTCTCCACGGCCGAACAGTACGGCGGCGCGGAACTCTTCAGTCCCGCGGGCGCAAAACTTTACGAGGAATTTCAAACGCAGATTCTGCGCTCCGGCAAGGCCGGGCTCGCGGGCGCCGGCGCGGAGGAGAGTGTGGTTCTGGCCGACTTGCTGATGCAGGAGACGTATGTCGCCGACCCGGAGCGAACCTTTGCGGATTCGCTGCGGCAGTTAAAACAGGAGCGGCTGGATCAGAGCTATCAGGCACTCTTGCAGCAGCTGGCGAGGCCCGATCAGCCGGAGGAGACGCGCAGGGCGCTGCTCGAGCGGCTGGATGCGATCCGGCGCGCGAAAAAAACAGATGAGACGGCGAAAAAGGGGGACTAGCAGATGACGGAAAAAGACGAGAAAAGAGAAAAAATGAAGCAGCTGCTGGCAAAGGGAAAGGAAAAAGGCGTGCTTTCCTACCAGGAAATTATGGACAGTCTGAATGACGTCGAGCTTTCCCCGGAACAGATGGATGATATGTTTGTCCAGATGGGCGCCATGGGCATTCGCGTGGTGGACAGCGAAGCCGAACCGGACGATCTGGAGCTGGAGGAGGAGTCGGATCTGGACGAGACGGATCTGGACGAGACGGATCTGGATGAGGCAGATCTGGACGAGGCAGATCTGGATGAGGCGGATCTGGACGAGGCGGATCTGGACGAGGCAGATCTGGAGGAGAAAGACCTGGAGATGGCGCTCCTGGAGGAGACCGAGGAGGAGATGCTGGAGATCGAGGATCTGGAGGACGAGGTGCCGCCCGAAGAGCTGGAGGAGGAGGCGCTGGATCTGGATCTCAGCGTTCCGGAGGGCGTTGGAATCGACGATCCGGTGCGGATGTACCTGAAGGAGATCGGCCGCGTTCCGCTTCTCACCGCCGAGGAGGAGATCGCCCTGGCCAAGCGCATGGAGCAGGGCGACGAGGAGGCCAAGAAACAGCTTGCCGAGGCCAATCTGCGCCTGGTGGTCAGCATCGCCAAGCGCTATGTGGGCCGCGGGATGCTGTTCTTGGATCTGATCCAGGAGGGGAATCTGGGCCTGATCAAGGCCGTGGAAAAATTTGACTATTCCAAGGGCTTCAAGTTCAGCACCTACGCCACCTGGTGGATTCGGCAGGCCATCACCCGCGCCATCGCCGATCAGGCGAGAACCATCCGCATCCCTGTGCACATGGTGGAGACCATCAACAAGCTGATCCGCGTCTCGCGGCAACTCCTGCAGGAACTGGGCCGCGACCCCACGCCGGAGGAGATCGCCGACGCCATGGAGATCCCCGTGGAGCGGGTGCGCGAGATCCAAAAAGTCGCGCAGGAACCCGTGTCCCTGGAGACGCCGATCGGCGAGGAGGAGGACAGCCACCTGGGCGATTTCATCGAGGACGAGGACGCTCCGGCGCCGGCGGAAGCCGCCTCCTACACGCTGCTCAAGGAGCAGCTGGAGAGTGTGCTGGACACGCTGACACCGCGCGAGGAGAAAGTGCTGCGCCTGCGCTTCGGCCTGGACGACGGCCGCTCCCGCACGCTGGAGGAAGTGGGGCAGGAGTTCGGCGTCACCCGCGAGCGCATCCGGCAGATCGAGGCCAAGGCGCTGCGCAAACTGCGCCATCCGAGCCGCAGCCGCAAACTGAAGGATTATCTGGACTGATGCGGCGCACGGAGGAAGGTTCCGCCCGGACGTTCTCCGGCGCGCTCCGCAGGAATCCGAAAGCGCCGCCTGTCTTGCCGCAGGCGGCCTTTTTGTAGAGCGCGCCGGATGGCTCCGCCGCGCGTGTCTCTGCCTTCCTTGGCGCCCCGCCGATCTCTCGTATTGTGACATTTTATGCCTTTTTTTGCGAAACAGTTTACGCGGGCGCGGCGGGTATGGTAAAATTCACTTGTTCAAAAATCCCGGTTCTGAGGCAGTTTGAACCTTGACGGTGCGGTGCGGATCGGACGAGAGAGACCCTCAGGATCCTGTGCAAGAGCGGCCGGGTTATGGATCCGGCGGAGAAGGAGGGCGCTCCATGGCAACCGTGATGCAAAACAGCGCAGTGGGAACAGATGTTTATCTCATGAAGGTCTCCGGCAGGTATGCGCCGCGAATGGGGCAGTTCTGCATGCTGCGGGGCTGGGAGGACTATCCGCTCTTGTCCAGGCCGATCAGCGTCTTTGACTGCGATGCGGAGGGCATCCGCTTTCTCTATAAAGTCGTGGGGGAGGGCACAGCGCGCCTCTCCCGCCTGCGGACCGGGGATCCCGTCGAAGTGCAGGGGCCGTACGGAAACGGATTCCCGGAAGCGACGGGCAGGGTGGCCCTGGTGGGCGGCGGGATCGGCAGCGCGCCGCTCTACTACGCGGCGAAGTGCCTGCGCGGAGCCGGAGCCTCGGTGGATCTCTATCTGGGGTTCACGGACGAGGCACTCCTGACAGAGACGTACCGGGCCGTGTGCGACCGGCTGACGGTGGACGTGGGCGGCTATATCACAGACGCCGTCGACCCCGCGCAGTACGATACGATTATGACCTGCGGGCCGCAGATCATGATGCGCGTGCTGGCGCAGAAGTGCAGGGGCACGGCGGCGGAACTCTATGTCTCGATGGAGAACCGCATGGGCTGCGGCATCGGTGCCTGTCTCGTCTGCAGCTGCAAGACCAGGGGCGGCAACCGCAAGGTCTGCAAGGACGGCCCTGTCTTCCGGGCAGAGGAGGTGTTCTTCGATGCAGAATAGTTCGGTGCAGAATGCATCCTCCGGAGGAAAAAACAGGCTGGCGGTGGAGTATGCCGGGGTCGCCTTCAAAAATCCGGTGGTGGCTGCCTCCGGCACGTTCGGCTTCGGCCGCGAGTACCAGCAGTTCTTCCCTATCGAGCGGCTGGGAGGCATTTCCTCCAAAGGACTGACGCTCGAACCCCGCAGCGGGAATCCGGGCGTGCGCATCTGGGAGACGCCCTCCGGCGTGATGAACAGTGTCGGGCTGGAGAATCCAGGCGTGGAGGAGTTTATCCGCCGCGATCTCGGCTGGATCAACAGCCTGGATTTGGTGAACATCGTCAACGTGGGCGGGCACAGCATGGAGGACTATGTGCGGGCGGTGGAGCGGCTCAACGAGGAGCAGCTGGACATCCTGGAACTCAACATCTCCTGTCCCAACGTCAGGCAGGGCGGGATGAACTTCGGCGTCCGGACGGAGACGGCGGCGGAGGTGGTGCACACCATCCGCCGGGTCTGCCGGCACAAGCTGGTGGTCAAGCTCTCGCCCAACGCGGAGAACATCGTCGATCTGGCCAAGGCCTGCGAGGCGGAGGGGGCGGACGGCATCTCCCTGGTGAACACCTTCCTGGCGATGGCCATCGATATCCGGCAAAGGCGGCCGGTGTTTGACAACGTCTACGCAGGACTCTCCGGCCCGGCCATCAAGCCCATCGCACTGCGTATGGTGCACCAGGTGAGCCACGCTGTGCAGGTGCCGGTGATGGGCATCGGCGGAATCAGCACCTGGGAGGACGCGCTGGAATTCATCCTGGCGGGCGCAACGGTGGTGCAGATCGGCTCGGCAAACTTTATCCGGCCTGGTCGGGCGCTGGAAGTTGTGGACGGACTGGCGCGGTACTGCGAGGAGCAAGAGATCGGTGATCTCCGCGAGATCCGCGGCGCCGTGTGAGGCGGACGGAGTGGAAACGGACAGACGGGTACGACAGAGTGGGGGGCTTGAGCATGTTCAATATCGGAGCGACAGAACTGATCCTGATTCTGAGCGTGGCGCTGGTCGTCTTCGGACCGGGCAAATTGCCGGAACTGGGGCAGACCCTGGGCAAGACGATCCGCGCGTTTAAGACCGCGCTGAACAATATGGATGAGGATATCAAGCAGGAAGTCGGCGACATTCGCCAGGAGGTGGAGGATGTCAAAGAGGCCGCGGATATGCGCGCGACAGTGGAGGAGATTCAGAACGACCTGAAAGCGGCGATGCAGGTGGATCTCCCGTCCGAAACGGATGCGCCTGCTCCGGAGGCAGAGGCAGGGCAGGCAGCGGCAGATGCGGACACGGCCGCGGAGGTGCGCGCGGCGGAGGAGATCCAGAATGACCTGAAAACGGCGATGCGGGTGGATCTCCCGTCCGAAACGGATGCGCCTGCTCCGGAGGCAGAGGCAGGGCAGGCAGCGGCAGATGCGGACACGGCCGCGGAGGTGCGCGCGACCTTGGAGAAAATCCAGAACAACCTGAAGAATGCGGAGCAAGTCGATTCCCCGTCCGAGGCGGATTCTCCGACGCCGGCTGCGGCAGCGCAGCCGGATACGGACGCAGATCTGCGCGTGGAGGGGCAGACAAGGTGAACAGAGAGCCGCGGGGCGCCGGAGAGACGGACTGAAGTTGGTGAGGAGCGAAAATGGCAAAGAACGACGAAAAATATGCGCCCATGATGGAGCACCTGAGTGAGCTCCGCACGCGGTTGATTCGCTGTATGCTGGCGCTGCTCCTGGGCATGGTGATCTGCATGGTCTTCTTCCAGGAGGAGCTGGCAAGTTTTATCATGAAGCCGTTTATGGAGCTGGAGGGCAACAAGCTGGTCTATGTGGGGCTCACAGAGGGTTTCCTGTTCAACCTGAAGATCGCGCTGCTCGGAGGCTGCGTGCTGGCAAGCCCCGTGATCCTCTGGCAGGTGATGCGGTTCGTCATGCCCGCACTCTACCGCAACGAGAAGCGCGTCTTCCTGCTGATGACGTTCTTTGGCATCCTGCTGTTTGTCGGCGGCATCTGCTTCGGCTATTTTCTGGTGCTGCAGCCGGTGATACGGACGCTGATCCGCCTGGCGGGAGACAACCTGCAGCCGATGATTACCGCCAACTCCTATATGTCCTTTGTGCTGGGCTTTCTGATCCCCTTCGGACTGGTCTTCGAAATCCCCATGTTCGTCTACTTCCTGACGAAGGCGGGGATCATCACGCCTTCGATGCTCTCAAAGAATCGCAAGTATGTGCTGCTGATCGTGCTGATCCTGGCAGCGGTTTTGACGCCGCCGGACATCGTGAGTCAACTCTGTCTGGCTGCGCCGATGCTGCTGCTCTATGAGGCGGGAATTCAGATTTCCCGCTTTGTCTACCGGCGCAAGCAGAAGAAAGCGCGCAAGCAGAAACAGTAGCCCGGCGAAAACTTGCTGTGCCCGCGGACGCAGCCGCGCGCGGCGCCAGAAGATTCCCTGCCGGAGCACACGCAATCATGCAGGAATCAACGGCGGCTTTGGCGAAAAAAACAGCAGAGACGAGATCCTCGTCACAAGTTGTCGAAATAAACGGGATTTTCAGAAAAAGAGAAGGCAGAAGCAGAGAACTAGGAGGAGGGCTTTTTATGGGTGAACTCATCAATGTGGGCAGTCTCATCGGCAAGGAGATCTTGGATCTGACGGAGGGCGTCATCGTGGGCAGAGTCTGCGGGGTCGCGATGCAACCGGATCTCAAGGTGGCGGGACTCAAAGTCAGAGAGAAGCGCTTTATGGGCAATACCATCGTGGTACCGTTTGAGCACATCCGCGCTTTTGGCGCGACGATCACGGTCGACGGTGCGGACGGCGTCGAGAACGCGGAGACGCGCAATGTGATCGGCAAAAATGTCATCACCGCGGACGGCACGCTGCTGGGAAAAGTGGAGGAGATGGCGTTTGACTCCAAGACCGGCGCCGTGGGGGAAATCGTCCTCAAGGGCGATCTGATGGACACCATGCTGGACGGCTGCGGGATTCTTCCCGGGGAGAAACTGCTGCGCATCGGCAAGGATGCGGTGATCGCGGCTGAAGGTGTCTCGGCGAAGGATCTGCACATTCCGACGGAGGAATTCTACGGAGACTGGAAAGAGATGGACGATGTGCTGGATGAGATCGACCAGAAAGCGCCTGCCGGCGAAGCAGCTGCGGATGCGGCGGAGAAAGTCTCTTTTCAGGAGGAGGATCCGGCTGCGGAGGAATCCCCGACGGAGAAGATGGAGCGCACGCTGGACAGTTTCACCCATTCCATGGAGGATGCGTTTCATAAGATCAAGGAAGAAGTGACCAGCGAGCACTTCAAAGAGCAGGCGGATCATTTTGTCGATCGCTTCAGCGAGGAGGCCAAGGGCCTGTTCAGCGATATGCGCACGTGGATCAGCAGCATCGATACGGACAGCATCAAGCAGCGGATCAACCGTCCGGAGCCGGAGGACGTCCTGGCCACTGATCTGGTGGCCCAGTTGGAGAATCTGACGGTGGAAAGGCCGTTGCTGGACGAGGACGGAAACGTGATTGTCTGGCCGGGCCAGATCATCGGCAAGGCGGAGATCAAGTCCGCGCTGCGCAGCGGCAATCTCCAGGAACTTCTGGAGCTGGCCACGGTTCCGCTGATGCGGGGAACACCGGATACGGCGGCTGCGGCCGAGGAGGCAGTTGCGGCGGAGAAAGCGGCCGCGGAAGCCGAAGCGGCGGCGGAGGAAGCGGCCGCGGAAACGGGAGCCGTGGAAGACGAAGCCGGAACGGAGGAACCTCTGGAGGCCGCGGAAGCCGAGACAGGCACAGAAGAAACAGCGGCGGAGACGGAAGCGGCGGCTGAGGAAACAGTGGAGACCGCGGAAGACGAAGCAGGGACAGAAGAAGCAGCGGACAAGGAAATAGCCGCAGAACCGGAAGCAGCGGCGGAGGACGCTGGAGAAGCGGAGAAACCGCTCGCCTGAGCGCGCGGTTTCCCCGCCGCAATGCGGTCGGCCGGGAACATCCCGCTGTGCCGCCGAACTAATTCCAAGGGGAACATGGAGCGCGCCGATGCGGGGTTGCCCGCGTCGGCCGCCCACAGACAAGTGAGGGATGCCGTTATGCAGAAGATCGTGACATTGCAGGACTTGCCGCTGGGACAGATGGGAGAGATCGTGTCCCTGTCGGAGGAACACCGGAAAGAGATCTATCGGGAGATGGGGGCGGATGTCGGCATGAACATCATGATCCTGCACAAAGCGGTGGATTGGCTGGTTCAGATCGGCTACAGCCAGGTCCAGATCGGCAAGAACCATTTGCAGCACATTCAGGTGAAACCGCTCACCCCGTGAGGGCCTTCCTGTGCGGGCGGCCCCTGCGGGTTGTCCCGGCGGGCAAGGCTTTCGCGCATACCGGCGCAACAGCCTGTGCCGCGGGGATGCGCGAAAGATCTGCCGTTTCTGTTGTGGAAGCAACCATGGAAAAATCAAAAAAAAGGGTGTATCGCCTGTGCGATCCATCCTTTTTTTGTGGCGCAGTTTCACCCGATGCCGCGCGTTCTCTCCCCTGTCAGTCCAGGAGCTGCACACCCACGCCGACCATCCCCGGGCCTACGTGGACGCCCAGGCAGCAGCCCAGCTCTGCCTCCAGCACGAGCTGCCGGTGCGGCAGCCGGGACAGAAGCGTCTCGCGGATGGAGGCGGCGTCCCGCATGCCCATCTCGCCGCTGCTGATTAGCGCGACATTGTATCGCGCCGCGCCGCTGGCGAATTTGACCGTCAGATCTACCACCTTCTTCAGCGACTGCTGTCGCCCGCGCACTTTGGCGGCGGTGTAGTAGACCCCGTCGCTGTTGCAGGAGATGATGGGCTTCAGGTGCAGCGCGGTGCCCAGCATCGCCGTCACCAGGCCGATGCGGCCGCCCTTTTTCAGGTACTCCAGGGTATCCAGGCAGTAGAATACCTTGGTCCGCGCTGTCTGCGCTTCCAGTGTCGCGATCAGTTGCTCCCACTCCATGCCGTCCGCGATGTACTCGGCGGCCCGGATCGCGGAGAAGCCGCTTCCGATGCCGATATTCTTTGTGTCGTAGACGTAGATGTCCAGATCCCGGATGTTGTTCGCCAACAGCTGCAGCATGTTGTGTGTGCCGCTCAGGCCGCTGGAGATGGTGACGGCCAGCACCTTGTTGTAGCCCTCCGCGCGGATGCGGTCGAATTGCTCCAGCACCAGTTCCGTGTTAGGCAGCGAGGTGCGCGGCACTTCCTGGGGCAGCCGGCGGTAGAGTTCCGCCGCGGTGAGGTCGATGCCGTCGTTGTACTCGCCGTCGCGGAAGATGATGCGCAGCGGCGCCACAAACATGTGGTATTGTTCTACAAACTCTGCCGGCACGTCGGTTCCGGAGTCGATGAGAATGGCGATCTTGTCTTTCTGCATGGCAGTTCCTCTCTTTCTGTATCTGCGAAGGTTCAGTTGGCTGTTGTGTCGTCTGCTTTCTGGGCGGCTTTGTCCTGTGCCTCCTTGCCGCGGCCCGCCTGGGCGGATCTGTCGTCGTTTGCCTCTGCCATGCGCAGCTGAATCACCTTCCGTGAGATCGTCTTGCCGACAGCGGAGACACAAGCCATATGCAGGCCGATGCGGTCCGGCGTCAGCGGAGGCGTCTCCGAGGCGGAGGCGGGGGAGAGGTAGGTGTCGATCATCGCGCGCAGGACATCCTCCAGTTCCTGGCAGAAGTGATCATACGCTTCCGTGAGACCGTCGAGCCGGGTCTGCAGAAAGATGCCGTCCTTGATTTCCGGGATCAGCAGCACCTGTTTCAGAATGGTGATGACGATCAGGCGCGCCAGGTGGACGCGCTGGTAGCGCTTCTTGCTGGGTTTGGGCAGGATGCCCAGTTTGACATAGTTGTTGATCATGGACGAGGTGAGGATCTTCTCCTCGCTGATCAGCGGGGAGAGATAGCGTTCGACCAGCGTGATGATCTGATCCATATAGAGATCAATGTCGGGCAGTTCCGCCCAGCGGGGCAGACGGTAATTCCGCAACTCCTCCATCCAAGCCAGAAGCTGCTGTTCGCTTGTGGACATGAAATCCCTCCTAATATTTGGAACGCACTCTTGCAAAGATAGGAACAATGTTTTCCTGTGTGATCTTATTTTAACATGAATATGAAAACCTGTCAATCCGGTTTTGAAAACTAGATATAATAAATATTATAATTAGAATAAAGGAAAACACCCCTCTGCCAGCGGATATGGTTGGGTTTCATAAACAAAAATAATAAAAAGGAACAAAAAATTTTTATTCCGTGATTCCCACGGCATTGCTTGCCAGGGTGCGAGAAGTCTGCTATACTAACTCTTGTTTTGAGAAGGACGGTCCGCTGTCTTACAAAGAGGGAAGATAAGAACGTCTAGGGGGAAGGAGGAACCACAGAATGAATGCGATCATTCAGAGCATTGAGCAGGAACAGATGCGGAGCGATATCCCCGATTTCCGCCCGGGCGACACAGTGCGCGTGGACGTGAAGGTTGTGGAGGGGAACAAGGAACGGATTCAGGTATTTGAGGGTGTCGTCATCAAGCGCCGCGGCAGCGGCCTGAGCGAGACCTTTACGGTGCGCCGTGTGGCGTACGGGGTAGCGGTGGAGAGATGTTTTCCGCTGCATTCTCCGCGCGTCGATAAAATCACGGTCGTGCGGCAGGGCAAGGTCAGACGTGCCAAGCTGTACTATATGCGCGGCCTTTTCGGAAAAGCCGCCAGAATCAAGGAAGTGCGCCGGTAACTTCGCTTACCGGAGACAAGAGAACGGCGCCGTGTGCGAATGGGTACACGGCGCCGTTCTCTGTCTCGGGATATCTGTTTCTTGGGCCCATCCCCGCTACGGCGCCGGACGGAAGGATCGAGCGCGGCGGGCGGAGATTATTGCGGCCGGTAACTTTCCAAGCGGCGCATCAGGGCGGCCCGGCTGTCACTATACTGCGCCAGTTTCTCCTTCTCGCCCGCGATGACTTCGGCGGGGGCCTTGGAAGTGAAGCCCGTGTTGGCGAGTTTCTGCTCCAGGCGAGCGATCTCTTTGGCCAGGCGGTCCACCTCTTTCTGCAGGCGGGCCGTCTCCTTCTCGAGATCGATCAGATCCCGCAGCGGCAGGAAGATCTCGATGCCCTGCACCACCGCCGTTGCCGACTGTTCCGGTTTTTGCGCGAGGCTGACGGAGATTTCCAGGCGGTCCAGCGCGGCGAGGTTCCGGATGTAGGGCGCGGCATTCTGCAGGAGCGGCAGCCATTCTTCCTTGTTGACGGCGAGCAGGCAGGCCGCTTTTTTCCCCAGCGGCACGTCCATCTCTCTGCGCAGATTGCGGATGGCGCGGATGACGTCCATCACCAGAGCCATCTGTTCCTCCGTCTCGGCGGAAATCTTTTCCGGATCTGCCTTCGGCCACTGCGTCAGCAGAATGGTTTCTCCAGAATGCGGCAGATGCTGCCAGATCTCTTCGGTGATGAAGGGCATGAAGGGGTGCAGGAGCACCATGGTATCGCGCAGAAGGCCGGCGATGATCTCCTGCGCGGCGCGGCGGCTGCGCTCCCCCGCCTTGCCGTAGAGACGCGGTTTCGTCATCTCGATGTACCAGTCGCAGAACTCGTTCCAGATAAATTCATAGAGCAGCCGCCCGGCCTCGCCCAGATCATAGCTGTCCAGCATGCGCGTCACATCGCGGGCGGTGGAGTGGAAGCGGCTCAGGATCCAGCGGTCTGCAAGTGTGTACTCCATCTCCGCCTCGGCGACGGGTTGGTAGTCCTCCAGATGCATCAGAACGAAGCGTGCGGCGTTCCAGATTTTGTTTGCGAAATTGCGGGAGGCTTCCAGCCGCTCCTCCTGGAAACGCAGGTCGTTGCCCGGCGTGTTTCCGGTGATGAGCATGAAGCGCAGCGCGTCCGCGCCGTACGCATCGACAATCTGCAGCGGATCGATGCCGTTGCCCAGCGATTTGCTCATCTTGCGCCCCTGCGCATCCAGCACCAGCCCGTGGATCAGGACATCCCGGAAGGGGGACTGGCCGGTAAATTCCAGGGCGTCGAAGAGCATCCGCGCCACCCAGAAAAAGATGATGTCGCGGCCCGTCACCAGCACACTGGTGGGGTAAAAGGTCTCCATCTCCTTGGTCGCGTCGGGCCAGCCCATCGTGGAGAAGGGCCACAGGCCGGAACTGAACCAGGTGTCCAGCACATCGGGATCCTGCTCGATATTGTGCGAGCCGCACTGGTCGCAGACTTCCATGTCGGTGGTGCTGCACATCACGCGGCCGCAGTCCCTGCAGTACCAGACGGGGATGCGGTGCCCCCACCACAGCTGCCGCGAGATGCACCAGTCGCGGATATTCTCCAGCCAGCCCAGATAAATTTTGGTGAAACGCTCCGGCACGAAGCGCACCGCGCCGCTCTTGGCGGCCTCGATGGCGGGCTTGGCCAGCGGCGCCATTTTGACGAACCACTGCTTGCTGACCATCGGTTCGATGACGGTATGGCAGCGGTAGCAGTGCCCCACGGAGTTGTTGTGGTCCTCGACTCTGGTGAGGACGCCGCTCTCCGCCAGATTCTCCACCAACTGCCTGCGGCACTCGTAGCGGTCCATGCCGGCGTAGGGTCCGGCCATCTCGTTCATCTTTCCTGTCTTGTCGATCACGACCACCTGCGGCAGATTGTGGCGCTGTCCCACTTCAAAGTCGTTGGGGTCGTGGGCAGGCGTGATCTTGACCGCGCCGGTGCCGAACTCCATATCCACGTACTCGTCCGCGATGACGGGAATCACGCGCCCGACGACCGGCAGCACTAGGTTCTTGCCCACCAGGTGGCTGTAGCGCGCATCCTGCGGGTGGACGGCGACCGCCGTATCGCCCAGCATCGTCTCCGGCCGCGTTGTGGCGATTTCGACGCTGTCGGTGCCGTCCTCGGTGGGGTAGCGGAAGTAGTAGAGTTTCCCCGCCTGATCCACATGCTCCACCTCGATGTCGGAGATGGTGGTCTGGCAGTGCGGGCACCAGTTGACAATGTAGTTCCCCTGATAGATCAGCCCCTTCTCATAGAGGCGCACGAAGGCCTCCCGCACGGCGCGGGAGCAGCCCGCGTCCATGGTGAAGCGCTCGCGGTCCCAGTCGCAGGAACTGCCCAGTTTGCGCAGCTGGTTGGTGATCGTGCTGCCGTACTCCTCCTTCCAAGCCCAGGTGCGGCGCAGAAATTCCTCGCGCCCCACCTCGTAGCGGTTTGTGCCCTCTTCCTGCAGCTGGGCTTCCACTTTGGCCTGTGTGGCGATGCCGGCGTGGTCGGTGCCGGGCACCCAGAGGGTGTTGTAGCCGCAGAGCCGCTTGTAGCGCACCAGGATATCCTGCATCGTGTTGTCCATGGCATGCCCCATGTGCAGTTTGCCGGTGACGTTCGGCGGCGGCATCACGATGGAGAAGTTGGGTTTGTCCGCGTCCATCGTGGCCGCGAAGTATTTGTTCTGCTCCCACACGGCATACCAGTGGGACTCGACCTGCTTGGGGTCGTAGACTTTCGACAGGTTCTTGCTCTCGTCCATGGTTGATCTCCTCTCGGCGCGGGCCCGCGGCCCGCAAAAATTTTTTGATTTGCCCGCGGAAAACGGCGCGGGCGGGCAGGGGCGCGGAAAATAAAAAACGCTTCCGTCCGTAAAGGACGAAAGCGAGGCTTCCGTGGTACCACCTTTGTTTCCGCGCGGATCGATTTCCGGCGGACACTCCGCGCGCTGTAACGGGCGCTCCCGACAAAACCGGCGCGCCGGTGCGCGCTGGAGTGTGTGTCTCCGGGGCGACCTTCGGGCGCGCGCCGGGGAGATCTCGCAGCCTCGGATCTCCTCTCTTTGCCTTCGCTTGCGCCGTACTCCTCCCCTTCCCAGACGGTTGGAGCATGGTTCTGTTTTGGTTGCGCTTTCAAGATAGCACAGCGCGCGGGGCTTGTCAAGGAATTTTCTGCGGCGGGGATGCGGGGTGTGCCGGCCCCCGAGCGGCGGATCGCGGCCTGCAAACGCAGCTATAAAAAGATATTTTGAATACATGGAAAAAACAATTGACCGCGGCCGTGGAAATTATATATAATAAAAAAACAATACCTTCATATGATTTAGCAAATTGATAATTTACCAAATGAATGAGATTGAACAGACGGAGGATGCAGCAATCGAATTCACGCGAAACGACTGCGCAGTTCCCCGAACGATCCGCGCGTTGCGGCAGGCTGCAAAAATCGGCGTTCCCGCAGCGAATCTCCGCAGTCCCGCGAAGATCCGGCCGCAAAGGACGGCACATCGTCCCTCCGCCGGAAAAGAGAGAAAAAATCGCAACGAGGAGGAATGATCATGCACAATCAGACCAACCCATCTTTCCAATCCTCCGGCCGCGTACCGGAGGCGTCCGCCGCGCAGGATCCCCGGGATCTGTACTGCCCGGCGATGGAACACGACAACTGCGGCATCGGTGCGGTGGTCAATCTGAAGGGTGTGCGCACGCACCAGACGGTGGACGACGCGCTGACCATCGTGGAGCGGCTGGAGCACCGGGCGGGCAAGGACGCTCTGGGCAAAACCGGAGACGGCGTCGGCATCCTGCTGCAGCTGCCGCACGACTACTTTCTGCAGAAGGTGACGGAGTTTAAGCTGCCCGAGGACGGCAGCTTCGGCGTCGGGATGTTTTTCTTCTCCCGGGATGAGCTGAAGCGCAACCAGGCCAAGAAGATCTTCGAGATGGTGCTGAAAAAAGAGGGGCTTCGCTTTCTGGGCTGGCGCGAGGTGCCGACCGCGGACGAGGTGCTGAGCGAGCAGGCGCTCTCCTGCAGGCCCGCCATCTACCAGGCTTTTATCGAGAAACCGCGCCGGGTGAAGATGGGCCTGGACTTTGACCGCAAGCTCTACGTGGTGCGGCGCATTTTTGAGAAGGCAAACAGCGAGACCTATGTCTGCTCGCTCTCCTGCCGCACGATCGTCTACAAAGGCATGTTCCTGGTGGGACAGCTGCGGACCTTCTACGACGATCTGCAGGACGAGTCCTTCCGAACCGCCATCGCGCTGGTGCACTCGCGCTTCTCCACCAACACGTTTCCCTCCTGGGAGCGGGCGCATCCAAACCGGCTGCTGGTGCACAACGGCGAGATCAACACGATCCGCGGCAATGTCAACAAGATGCTCTCCCGCGAGGAGACCATGCAGGGCGGCGCGCTGGGCGATGATGTCTACAAGGTGCTGCCGGTGGTCGATCACTGGACCAGCGACTCGGCGATGCTGGACAACACGCTGGAATTTCTCATGATGTCGGGCATGGATCTCCCCAAAGCGGTGATGGTCTGCATCCCGGAGCCGTGGAACAACGACCGGAACATGGAGCAGAACCGACGTGATTTCTACCGCTATTTTGCCACGATCATGGAGCCGTGGGACGGCCCTGCCTCGATTCTCTTCACAGACGGCGAGCTGATGGGCGCCATCCTCGACCGCAACGGGCTGCGTCCCTCGCGCTACTATGTGACCACCGACGACACGCTGATCCTCTCCTCGGAGGTTGGGGTCCTGGATCTGCCGCCGGAGAAGATCGTCTGCAAGGAGCGGCTGCACCCCGGGAAAATGCTCCTGGTGGACACCAAGCGCGGCCGCATTGTCTCCGATGAGGAGATCAAGAACTACTATGCCACGCGCGCGCCTTACGGCGAGTGGCTCGAGGATCAGCTCCTGGAGCTCGCCTCCCTGCCGATCCCCAACAAAAAGACCGTGACCTATAAAAAGGAAGAGCTGGAGCAGCTCCAGCAGGCCTACGGCTACAGTTACGAGGACATCAACGACTATCTGCGGCCCATGGCCCTGACCGGCAGCGAGCCGGTTTCGGCGATGGGGGCGGACACGCCCCTGGCGGTTCTCTCGTCCAGGCCACAGCCCCTGTTCAACTATTTTCAGCAGCTCTTTGCCCAGGTGACCAACCCGCCCATCGACGCCATCCGCGAGGAGATCGTCACGTCCACCTATGTCTATCTGGGGGCGGACGGCAACCTCTTGCGGGACGGGGCCGAAAACTGCAAGTCTCTGGCGGTGCGCAACCCCATCCTCACCAACACGGATCTCCTGAAGATCAAATATATGGATGTGGAGGGTTTCCAGGTGGCGGTGATCCCCATCATCTACTACCGGAACATGTCGCTGGAGGAGGCGCTGGACGAACTCTGTCTCAAGGCCGACCGCGCCGTGCGGGACGGGGCGAACATCCTGATCCTCTCGGACCGCGAGCTGGACGAGTTCCACAAGCCCATCCCGTCGCTTCTCGCCGTGTCGGCGCTGCAGCAGCACCTGGTGCGGACCAAGAAACGCATGTCTCTCTCGGTGATTCTGGAGAGCGCTGAGCCGCGGGAGGTGCACCACTGCGCAACGCTGTTGGGCTTCGGCGCCAGCGCCGTCAACCCCTACCTGGCGCTGGAATCCATCCGCCAGCTGATCGACGATGATCTCCTGGACAAGGATTACTATGCCGCCGCGACCGACTACACCGAGGGGCTCCTGCACGGCATCGTGAAGATCGCGTCCAAGATGGGCATCTCCACGATCCAGTCCTATGTGGGCGCGCAGATCTTCGAGGCGGTTGGCATCGGACAGGATGTGATCCAGAAGTACTTCACCAACACGGTCAGCCGCGTCGGCGGCATCGATCTCGAGGATATCGAGAACGATGTGGAGCGCCGTTTCCGCCGCGCTTTCGACCCGCTGGGGCTGCCCGTCTCGCCGGTGCCGGAGAGCGAGGGCGTCTACAAGGCCCGCAGCGGCAAGGAGGAGCATCTGTACAATCCGCAGACGATCCACATGCTGCAGAGTGCCGTGCGCACGGACAGCTACGACAAATTCAAGCAGTACTCCCATATGATCACCGAGGAGTTGGGGCCGAGCCATCTGCGCAGCTTGTTGGACTTCCGCTACGCGGAGACGCCGATCCCCATCGACGAGGTGGAGCCGGTGGAGTCCATCGTCAAGCGCTTTAAGGTGGGGGCCATGTCCTTCGGCTCGCTCTCCCGCGAGGCGCACGAGACGCTGGCCATCGCCATGAACCGCCTGGGCGGCAAGTCCAACACGGGCGAGGGCGGCGAGGATCCGGCGCGCTTCCGCCCGGATGCGAACGGGGATGACCGCAACAGTGCCATCAAGCAGGTGGCTTCCGGGCGCTTCGGCGTCACGTCCGAGTATCTGGTGAGCGCCAAGGAGATCCAGATCAAGATGGCGCAGGGGGCCAAGCCCGGCGAGGGCGGACAGCTGCCCGGCAACAAGGTCTATCCAGAGGTGGCGCGGGCGCGGCACTCGACGCCCGGCGTGGGGCTCATCTCGCCCCCGCCGCACCATGACATCTATTCCATCGAGGACCTGGCGCAGCTGATCTACGATCTGAAGTGCGCGAACGACCAGGCGGACATCAACGTGAAGCTGGTGTCGGAGGCCGGGGTCGGCACCATCGCGAGCGGTGTGGCGAAAGCCGGTGCGCAGGTGATCCTCATCTCCGGCTACGACGGCGGCACCGGCGCCGCGCCGCGCAATTCTATCCATCACGCGGGCCTGCCCTGGGAGTTGGGCATCGCCGAGGCACATCAGACGCTCCTGAAGAGCGGGCTGCGCGGCCGCGTGCGCCTGGAGGCGGACAGCAAGCTGATGTGCGGCCGCGATGTGGTCATCGCCGCGCTCCTGGGCGCGGAGGAGTTCGGCTTCGCCACGGGGCCGCTGGTCTCCATGGGCTGCGTGATGATGCGCGCCTGCAACCAGGACAACTGCCCGGTGGGCATCGCCACGCAGAATCCGGAACTCCGCAAGCGCTTTTGCGGGAAACCGGAGCACGTGATGCACTACATGCAGTTTATGGCGCAGGAGATGCGGGAATATATGGCGCGCCTCGGCGTGCGCACCGTCGACGAACTGGTGGGGCGCAGCGATCTCCTGGTGGTGAAGGACACGGCCCCGGACTCCGGCGCCGGCAAGGTCAAGCTGGAGGCACTCCTGGCGGCGGGGAACAGCAACGCGCATTTCCGGCCCGAGGAGATGTACGACTTCGGGCTGCAGAACAGCAAGGACGAGACGGTGCTCTACCGGCAGCTGAAAGACCGCCTTGCCGGGAGGGAGCCTGCCGAGCTCTCGCTGGAGGTGAGCAACGTTGACCGCGCCTTCGGAACGATGTTCGGCTCGCGCATCACGCGGCTGTACGGGGAGCACGGCCTGGAAGCGGACACCTACCGGATCCGGTGCCACGGTGCGGGCGGCCAGAGTTTCGGCGCCTTCATCCCGCAGGGATTGACCCTGGAGCTGGAGGGGGACTGCAACGACTACATGGGCAAGGGCCTCTCGGGCGGCACGATCGTGGTCTATCCGCCGAAGGGCAGCGCCTTCCGCGCGGAGGAGAACATCATCGTGGGCAATGTCGCCCTCTATGGCGCCACCTCCGGCACCGCCTTCATCAACGGGCTGGCCGGCGAGCGCTTCTGCGTCCGCAATTCCGGTGCCACCGCGGTGGTGGAGGGTGTGGGCGACCACGGGCTGGAGTATATGACGAGCGGCTGTGTCGTGATCCTGGGGCCGGTGGGCAAAAATCTGGCTGCGGGCATGAGCGGCGGTGTCGCCTATGTGCTCGACGAGAAGAACGACCTTTACGCCCGGCTCAACCGCGAGCTGGTTCTCCTGGAGCCGGTCAACCGCAGCGACGACGTCCACGAACTGCAGAATCTGCTGCAGCGCCATGTGGCGGCGACCGGGTCGCTGCGGGGCGCGGAGATCCTGTCGCAGTTTGAAACGTATCTGCCGCACTTTAAGAAGATTGTGCCGCGCGACTTTAAGCGGATGCAGGATCTGATCAACGAGTACAAGAGCAAAGGCCTCAGCTATGCGCAGGCGGAGGTCGTGGCCTTCAACCAGGTGAAAGGAGAGGGAAGCCATGGGAAAGAACACCGGTTTCTTAGAATTTGAGCGCAAGGTCGGGCAGCGTGAGGAACCGTTGCAGCGTCTCCGCCATTTCCGCGAGTTCCATGTGCCGTTGAGCGAGGAAGAACAGCGCGAGCAGGGCGCGCGCTGCATGGACTGCGGCGTCCCCTTCTGCCAGGCGGGGGTGCCCATCGGCGGCATGGTGGCGGGCTGCCCTCTGCACAACCTGATCCCCGAGTGGAATGATTTGGTCTACCGCGGCAACTACAGGGAGGGCCTGGTGCGCTTGCTCCAGACGAATCCTTTCCCGGAGTTTACCAGCCGCGTCTGTCCGGCGCTCTGTGAGAAATCCTGCACCTGTTCTCTCCACGGGGAGAGTGTGACCGTGCAGGAGAATGAGCGGGCGCTGATCGAGTACGGCTACGAGCAGGGCCTCTTGGAGCCCAGGCGCGATATTTCCCGCACCGGAAAGCGCGTCGCCGTCATCGGCAGCGGGCCGTCGGGGCTGGCTGCCGCGGAGCTCCTCAACCGCCGCGGACATCAGGTGACGGTCTACGAGCGGGAGGATAAGGCGGGGGGGCTTTTGCGCTACGGGATCCCCAACATGAAACTGGAGAAGCAGTACATCGACCGCCGGCTGGCGCGCATGGAGGCCGAGGGGGTGCGCTTCCAGTACAACAGCGCGGTCCAGACGCCCAAGCAGGCGGCGGCGCTCGAGAAAAAGTACGACGCGGTGCTCCTCAGCTGCGGTGCCGCGCAGCCCCGCGATCTCAGGGTGCCTGGGCGGGAGGCGGACGGCATCTGCTTTGCGGTGGACTTTCTCAAAGCCACCACCAAGGCGCTCTGGAACGATACCCTGCAGGATGCGTCCACCTATATCTCGGCCAAGGACAAGGACGTGATCGTCATCGGCGGCGGCGACACCGGCAACGACTGCGTGGGCACCAGCCTGCGCCACGGCGCGCGCAGCATGCTGCAGCTGGAGATGATGCCGCCGCAGCCGAACTGCCGGCAGGCGGACAATCCATGGCCCGAGTGGCCGCGCGTCAGCAAGACCGATTACGGGCAGGAGGAGTGCATCGTCCGCTTCGGCCACGATCCGCGCATCTACCAGACGACGGTGAAGGAATTCCTGCAGGATGACGCGGGCCGCCTCACGGGCGCGGTGCTGCAGAAACTGGAGCCGGAGGTGGATGCGGAGAGCGGCCGCATGGTGATGACGCCTGTCGCCGGGAGCGAGTGGCAGGTGGAGTGCCAGCTGGTGCTGATTGCCGCGGGCTTTTTGGGCTGCGAGGCCGCGGTTCCGAAAGCCTTCGGGGTATCCGTGGACGGCCGCGGGCGTGTGGAGACACCCGTCGGCGCGCATCAGACGGAGAAGGCGGGCATCTTCGCCGCGGGCGATATGCGTCGCGGACAGTCGCTCGTGGTCTGGGCGATCAAGGAGGGCTGCGATGCCGCGCGGGAGATCGACACCTATCTGATGGGCTACAGCAATCTCTGATGCGCCGGGCGGCGCTGCAGAGACACAGCAAAAAAGAACGGCCCCCGGCGGGATACACCGCCGGGGGCCGCTGCCGTATGCAACTTGGGAAAACTCCGCGTCCTGGGGTTCGCGTACAGGGGCTGCGCTCATTCGCTCTTGCGCTCCGCAATGATCGCCTCCGCGATCTTGGCCGGGACTTCCTCGTAGTGATCCAGTTCCATGGAGAACTTGCCGCGGCCCTGGGTCATGGCCTTGAGGTCGATGGCATACTTCTGCACCTCCGCCATCGGCGCCTGCGCCTGGATGATCTGCAGCTTGTGATCCGGCGTGGGCTCCATTCCCAGAATGCGGCCGCGCTTGCTGGTGAGATCGCCCATGATATCGCCCATGTAGACGTCCGGAACAAGGATGCGCATATTCATGATGGGTTCCAGGAGCACAGGATCCGCCTGTTCCGCGCCCTTCTTAAAGCCGATGGAGCCGGCGATCTTGAAGGCCATCTCGTTGGAGTCCACCGGATGGTAGGATCCGTCGTAGAGCGTCACTTTGATGTTGACCATCGGATACCCCGCCAGGATGCCCTGGGACATGGCCTCGCGCACGCCCTTCTCGACGGCGGGAAAATAGTTCTTGGGCACCGCGCCGCCGAAGACCTCCTCGGCGAAGAGAAACTCCTCGTCGGCGTAGGGCTCGATGCGCAGCCACACGTCGCCGTACTGGCCGGCGCCGCCGGACTGCTTCTTGTGCTTGCCCTGCACCTCGACTTTTTTCTTGATCGTCTCGCGGTAGGGGATCTGCGCCGGTTTCAGGACGACATCCACGCCGAACTTATTCTTAAAGCGCTCGGCCACCACTTCCAGATGCGTATCGCCGATGCCGGAGAGCAGCGTCTCGTGCGTCTCGGCGTTTTTGGAGGTCGCCAGGGTGGGATCCTCCTCCAAGAGACGGCCCAGCGCGGTGCTCATCTTGTCGTCGTCGTCGCGGGACTTGGGCGAGAGGGAGAAGGTCAGGTTCGGCTCAGGGAATCGGATGGGCTCCTGCTCCGGCACGCTCTGCCCTTTGACCGTCAGCGTGTTCCCGGTCTGCGTGTTCTGCAGTTTGGCGATGGTTACAATGTCTCCGGCGTTGACCGTGGTGACGGTGGACTGCTGCTTTCCGCAGGGGATGATGAAGTTGCTCACTTTTTCCTCGGCGTCGTTGTTGACGTTGTAGATGCCGTCGCTCGCTTGAAACTTGCCGTCGAGCACTTTCACGAAACTCTGCTTGCCCACAAAGGGGTCGGCCAGCGTCTTAAAGACGACCGCGCAGGGCGCGGCGTCGGCGTCGACATGGGGCGCGGGCAGGAGATCGACGCAGAAATCCATCAGGGTGGTGATGCCCATATTTTTGGCCACCGAGCCGCCCAGCACCGGGAAAATCTCTCCGTTGGCGATACCCGTGCGCAGTGCGCCGCGGATCTCCTCGTCCGTGAGCGGATCGCCCTCCAGGTATTTGAGCATCAGCTCGTCGTCGGATTCCGCGGCGACCTCGATCAGATAGGTGCGCTGCTCCTCGTACTCATCCCGAAATTCCTCCGGGATGGGGATCTCCACGCTCTTGCCGCTCTCGAAGCGGTAGGCCTTGCCGTTCAGGAGATCGATCATGCCGGTGAAGTTGGCCTCCTTGCCCATCGGCAGCTGCAGCGGCACGATGGCGGTTCCGTATTTTTCCCGCAGCTGTTCCACCACGGTTTCAAAGCAGGAATTCTCCCGCTCCAGCTTGTTGATGAAGAGGATGCGCGGCAGTTTGTTCTCGGCGGCGATATCCCACACGACCTCGGTCTGCACCTCGACGCCGGCCACGCCGCAGACAACCAGCAGCATATTATCCACCGCCCGGGTGGTAGAGATCACTTCTCCGATAAAATCGGCATAGCCCGGGGTGTCGATCATGTTCAGCTTGACGCCCTTCCACTCCACCGGTGCCAGGGAGGCGGAGATGGTGACCTGCCGCTTGATCTCCTCCGGCAGGTAGTCGGTCACGGTGGTGCCGTCCTCCACGCGTCCCAGACGGGTGGTGAAACCGCTGTTGAAAAGCATGGTTTCCAGGAGGGACGTCTTGCCGGAACCGCTGTGCCCGGCAATGCCGATGTTGCGAATGTTGGCGGTTTGATAAACTTGCATAGGATTCACTCCTTATTTGGGTATAGTACTGCCTAATATTTATTTTAGACAGAAAAGAATAAAATCCTTTTATTTTTTATATGGATCGAGAAAAATTTTGCTCTTTCGTGCCGAAGGATCCGTTCGGACCGCCTGAAGACGCTTTCTCGCGCGAGATGCTTTTCGACAGGCGCGCGGTAGCTTTTTCGACATATTCCTGCTATAATGGAGCAGTAAAGGAACGGTTCGGGACTTTCCCCGGTGCGGGAGTCCGTCGGAGTGAGGGGGCGGAAGGATGTCGTTTCAGATTCCGGTGGAGGAGATCAAGAAATATTGTCTCCGAAGCACATATGAGGGCGGGATACAGATTTACCGCAGCAATCTGGTGCGCAAGCTGGACATCCACTACAAGGGAGATCAGGTGGAGCTCCGGGGGCAGGTGCAGGCGGCGCACGGCGGAAATCTATATCAGGTGAACATAGAATATGATCCGGAGCAGCAGGAACTCTCCAGCTGCTCCTGCGATTGCCAGGACTGGGGGCAGTACAGATTCATCTGTAGGCACAGTGTGGCCGTGATGCAGGAGTACAATCACAGAGTCGGGCGCGGGAATTTACCGAAAGAATTCTTGGAGCAGCGGAAGACCTCCCGGCTGGTGCGGCGGGTGATCGAGGAGCATCCGCAGCAGGCGGCGGCGCGCTTTGCCCAGAAGCGCCGACTGGAGGGGGAAGTGCGGCTGGAACCCACGCTGCACTGGGATCGGTATGATTCCTCCTGGAGCGTGAGTTTCCGCATCGGCACCGACGCGCAGCTCTATGTGGTGCGCAACTTGAGCCAACTGGTGCGGGCGGTACAGACGGGGGCCAACGTCTCCTACGGCAAAAAACTGGAGTTTGTGCACAACCGCAGCGCGTTTGCGCCGCAGGCGCTGCCGTTTCTGGATCTGATCTCCGCGTCGATCCACATGGAGTGGGCGCTCAACAGCAAGAACCGCAGCTACTACACCTCCGAGACAAAACATGACCTGATCCTGACGGACGCGATGCTGCTGCACATTCTCGACTGCGCGGGCGATCAAATTCTGGTGAGCATGGAGGGAACCGGCGCCAAGCACGCTGCCCTGTACAGCATTCAGCACCCTGCCGCGCTGCGTCTGCCGATCGAGTTCGGCCCGCAGGATTCGGGATACCGTCTCTCCATGCCGATGATGCAGTTCATCAGCGACGGCGCGCGCGACTGCGTCGCGCTGGAGGGGCAGTTTCTCTTTTTGCAGCCGGAGTGGCGGGATGCGGTGCAAGAGATCTGCGGCCTGGCCTCGCCGGGCAGGCGGGAGGAGCATTTTATCGCCGCCGAGGACCTGCCCGCCTTCTGCGCGACGCTGCTGCCCCAGCTGCAAAAGAGCTGTGTCCTCGATCTGGACGGCTTGGAGGAGATGCTGCCGGAGGAATGCCAACTGCGGGTCTATATCGACGATGACGGGCGCCAGATCCTCTGCCGCGCGGAAGCGTGGTACGGTGCGCACTGCCACCAGTTCCGCAAAACGGAGGAGAACACGGAACTCTGGCGCGATCTGGAAAAAGAGTACACCCTGCGCTATGTCCTGGAGCGGTATTTCCCGGCCTGGAACGACTACGGGGAACTGTATTTCTCCTACGAGGAGGATGCGCGGCTCTATCAGCTTCTGGTCGAGGGCATTCCGGAGATCGGGCGCCTGGCGGATGTCTACCTCTCGGAGCGGATGCAGACGATCCAGGTTCGGCCGCAGCCCAAGATGCAGATCGGCGTGCGCCTGAAAAGCGGGATCCTCGAGATGGATATCGACGCGGAGCGCCTGCCGCAGCAGGAACTGGAGGCGCTCTTGCAGAGCTACCGGCTGCGCAAGCGCTACTACCGCATGAAGAACGGGGACTTTCTGCAGCTGGAGGAGGGAGCGCTGGCCACTTTCGCGGAGCTGGCGGACGGGCTGAACCTCAGCGGCGCGCAGATCCGGCAGGGGCAGCTGGAGCTGCCCGCCTACAAAGCCGTCTATGTGGATCAGGTGCTGCGGGACGGCGGCGAGACGCTGTCTGTGGAGCGGGACAACAGCTTCCGCAGTATGATCCGGGATCTGAAAAATTTTGAGGACAGCGACGATGAAGTGCCGGCGGGACTGCAGACAAGCCTGCGGCAGTACCAGGAGGTCGGGTACCGCTGGCTGATGACCCTCCAGCGGATGGGCCTGGGCGGCGTCCTGGCAGACGACATGGGGCTGGGCAAGACCGTGCAGGTGATCGCCCTGTTCTTGGCCAACGCGGCGCGCCTGTGGCAGAAACCGGCCCTGGTCGTGGCGCCCGCGTCCCTCGTCTACAACTGGGAGAGCGAGCTGCACCGCTTTGCGCCGGAGCTCCGTGTGCAGGTGGTGGCCGGAACGATCTCGCTCCGCAGGGAGCAGCTGCAGAGCAGTGCGCAGATTTACCTGACCTCCTACGAGCTTCTGCGGCGGGACTGCGAGCGCTACAAGGACCGTGAATTTCTGTTTGTCATTTTGGACGAGGCACAGAAGATCAAGAACCACGCGACCAAAGTTTCGCAGGCGGTGAAGGCGCTTCGCGCGGAGAACCGCTTTGTCCTCACGGGCACGCCCATCGAGAATAATCTGGCGGAGCTCTGGAACATCTTTGATTTCCTGATGCCGGGCTATCTCGGGCGCTATGACGCTTTCCGCAAGCACTATGAGACGGCGATCGTCCTGGAGAAGGACGAGGTCGCCTTAAAGCAGCTGCAGCGGATGATTCAGCCTTTCCTCCTGCGCCGCCTGAAAAAAGACGTGCTGAAGGACTTGCCGGAGAAACTGGAGACGGTGGTCTACTCCAAGATGGAGCCGGAACAGCGCGCGCTCTATGTGGCGCAGACCCAGCAGATGCTGGATATGCTGCACAAGCAGAGCGAGGAGCAGGTGCACACGCAGAAGATCGCCGTGCTGGCCGGACTGACCCGGCTGCGGCAGATCTGCTGCGATCCCGCGCTCATCTACGAAAATTACACGGGCGGCTCCGCCAAGATGGAGACCTGCCTGGAGCTGATCTCCGGCGTGCTGTCCGCCGGGGGGAAGGTGCTGGTGTTCTCACAGTTTGCCACGATGCTGAAGCACATCCGGGCGCGGCTGGAGGAAATGCGGATCGGCAGTTATCTCATGACGGGGGAGACATCCAAGGAGCAGCGCGCGGAGATGGTGCGCGATTTCGGGGAAACTCCGGATGTGAAAGTGTTTTTGATCTCGCTGCGGGCGGGCGGCACGGGACTCAATCTGACCGCCGCCAACACCGTCATCCATGTGGATCCCTGGTGGAATGCGGCGGCTCAGGAGCAGGCTTCCGACCGCGCGCACCGGATCGGGCAAAAGGAGACGGTGACGGTGATTCAGCTGATCACCCAGGACACGCTGGAAGAGCGCATCTACGCGCTGCAGCAGCGCAAGCAGGAGCTGAGCGAATCCGTCATCAATTTCGACAAGGCGCAGAACGCCTCTTTGGCAGGACTCGACAAAGAGGAACTCCTGGAACTGCTGCAGATTTCCGAGGGGCTCAGCTGAAACCGTTTGTGGGAACCTGCAATCATGTGCGGACGCAGACTGCGATCCGTGCGGGACGATCGCGGAATTCTGCGGCGGAACGCGCTGGAGCTTTCCCGGTTCTTCGCCGGAAGACGGGGCGGGGCAGAGAAAAAAAGACAGCAAAAGTCCGCAAATCTTGAAAAAGGGCTTTTCAAGGCGGAAAAGATATGTTAGAATAGGGCGGTAATCGGGAATGCCCGTCAAAAAGTCATACTTTTTTGACGGGCTTTTTTCATACTAAATCTAGCGGTTATTTAGGGTGTATGCTCTAGATAACCGCTTTTTTGTGTTTTTTTTCCATCTCTTAAAACCTATAGGATTCTGACGCCGCGTTT
>CAZSHM010000003.1:5707-81799 GCA_964606855.1 uncultured Peptococcaceae bacterium | reverse complement strand
TGTCCCAATATACTACAAATGGAACGGTCTCGAATCTGCGGTACGCGGAGCTTCGGGAACATGCGGGCATAAATGCCCCATATTAGAATTTTCCCGCTGATTTCGGTGGTTGACAAAGCCGGGCGGCGCGGGTATAATGGATGGAAAGTTGCAGAGAGAAAGACTGTGATGGGGAAGAGTAGCCCGCGGGAAGCATCCAGAGAGTTGTCGGTCGCTGCGAGACAACTGCGGAATGCGGGGGAACTGGCCCCGGAGTCGCTGTTCCGAAAGCGATGCGGCAAGCCTCGCGCGGCAATGCCGCGATCGGGATAGGAGCAGCCGGCCGCCTGCCGTTATGGGTTTCAAGCGGGCGATGCGCGCGGTGCGGGCATCGTCAAACGGAGTGGTACCGCGGAATCTGTCCTTTTTCGTCTCTGATGGCGAAAAGGACTTTTTTGTTGGGAATCGCGGCGCAGGCAGTACAGAAACAGGAGGAGAGAATCATGGAGGGGTATCAGAAATACAGAAAAGCGTATTTTATGCCGCCGGAGCCCTGCTATGACTGGGTGAAGCGCGACGCGCTGGAGAAGGCGCCCGTCTGGTGCAGCGTCGATCTGCGCGACGGCAACCAGGCGCTGATTGAGCCGATGAGCCTGGAGGAGAAGCTGGAGTTTTTCCGGCTGCTGCTGGAGATCGGGTTCAAGGAAATCGAGGTCGGCTTCCCCGCCGCCTCGGAGACGGAATACCAGTTTCTGCGCACCCTGATCGAGCAGAACCTGATCCCGGAGGACGTGACGGTGCAGGTGCTGACGCAGGCGCGGGAACACATCATCCGCAAGACGTTCGAGGCTGTGGACGGCGCGCCGCATGCGGTGGTGCATCTCTACAATTCGACATCGGTGGCGCAGCGGGAGCAAGTGTTCCGCCGCAGCAAGGAGGAGATCAAGCAGATCGCCGTGGACGGGGCCAAACTCCTCAGCGAGCTGGCGGAGAATGTTCGGGGCGACGTGAGGTTCGAGTACAGTCCGGAGAGTTTCTCCGGCACAGAGGTGGACTACGCGCTGGAAGTGTGCAACGCGGTGCTGGATGTCTGGCAGCCGGCGCCGGAGCGCAAGATGATTATCAACCTGCCCACCACGGTGGAGACTTCCATGCCGCATGTGTTTGCAAGCCAGGTGGAGTATATGCACAAGCACCTCAAGTATCGCGAGAATGTCGTGCTCAGTCTGCACCCGCACAATGACCGCGGCTGTGGCGTGAGCGACGCGGAGCTGGGCCTCTTGGCCGGCGCAGACCGGATCGAGGGGACGCTGTTCGGCAATGGGGAGCGCACCGGCAACGTGGACATCGTCACGCTGGCGATGAACCTCTTCTCCCACGGCGTGGATCCGCAGCTGGACTTTCACGACATGGCACGGATCAGCGAGACGTATGAGCGCCTGACCCGGATGCAGGTTCATCCGCGGCAGCCGTACAGCGGGTCGCTGGTGTTCACAGCCTTCTCCGGCTCGCACCAGGACGCCATCGCAAAGGGCATGAACTACCGGGAAGAGAAGCATCTGGACACTTGGTCGGTGCCGTATCTGCCGATCGATCCGCACGATGTGGGGCGCACCTATGATTCCGATGTGATCCGCATCAACAGCCAGTCCGGCAAGGGCGGGGTCAGCTATATTCTGCAGCACAGTTACGGCATCACCCTGCCGGACAAGATGAAAGAGGAGTTCGGCTACGCCGTCAAGGCTGTCTCCGACAAGGAACACAGGGAACTCTCGCCGGAGTGGATCTACTCCATTCTGGAGCAAAAATATATCGATGTCCCCAGGCATTTCACGCTTGATGCGGTGCATTTCCGCCAGAAGCCGGATGGCATTGCCGCCCAGGTGACGATGACGTACAAGGGCGTGACGCAGACCATCGACTCGGAGGGGAACGGCCGCCTCGACGCGGTCAGCAAGGCGCTGAAGAAGGGGCTGGGCTTCTCCTATGAGCTCACGGATTACAAGGAGCATTCCCTCTCCCGCGGCTCTTCCTCCAAAGCGATGTCCTACGTGGTTATCACACAGCACAATCAGATGGTGTGGGGGATCGGCATCCACGAGGATATCATCCAGTCCTCCATCGAGGCCCTGTGCGCGGCCATCAACCGCTTGCCGCTCTGGGAAGCATAACCGGCGCATATCCGTTCATCCGTCTCACCCGTCCGGGGCATCCTGCCCCGGATTTTCTATATCCGCGGGCGGTGAAAAAGTTTTTTGTTTGACGAATGCGGACGATCTTGCTATACTTAAAGTTGATGATTTGATGTAGATGAAAAGTGCACAGAAATCCGTTCCCAGAGAGACAAGGTGGCAAGATCTTACAAGGACAAGGTTGCGGGGCAGTCCTGCTGCGCCGCAACGGAGAAAGGAGTCATGCGTATGCTGAGAAAGAAAGGTTTGACGGACAAACTGCTGCTGCTGGGCGTCGACGGGATGGATCCGCGCTTCACCAAGCGGCTGGTTGAAGAGGGCAAGATGCCCAACGTCAAAAAGCTGATGGATCTGGGTTCCTGCCGCGACGATCTGATGATGCTGGGCGCGAACCCCACCATCACGCCGCCCATGTGGGCTACCCTGGCTACGGGCTGCTATCCGATGACGCACGGCATCATGGATTACAACCTGTCCGCCGAGGACGACAAGGATATTACCATCGGTGCGTTTTCCTCCCGTTTTCTGAAGGCTGAACCGCTGTTCAACATCACCGCCGAGGCCGGCAAGAAGACCCTGGTGATGCACTGGCCGGGCGGAAGTTTCCCGCCGACCATCGACAGTGAAAATCTCTATACCATCGACGGCTCCAGCCCCGGCGCTGTCTGTGCCTGGTCTTCCGTGCGCGACCTGGATATGCTCTATGTCGCGAGCACTAAGGCGGAGAAGCCGTCCTATATGCCCATGTCCGTGATCACCTCCGAGGTGGAGGGCGATGAAAAGCTGAAGTTCTCGCTGGCGAAGACCTCGGGCTCCGGAAAAACGCCGGAGGCAAAGGAACGTCTGGCCAAATACCGGGCGTGGTACAAGGAATTTATCAATGTAGAAGGCTATGAGCCGGACGGAAGTTTCGTGGTGGACAACATCATCTATGAAGCGCCGCACGGACTGATGTGGCATCTGGCCGATTTTCCGACGGGCTGCTCCATCTCCCCGGTATTTCCGGCGAACGGCTGGGAGTTCGACGTGCCGGCGGACGCCAAGGAATTCGTGATCATCACATTCTATGGAAAAGTCATCCGCAACGCGCTGATCCTGAAAAACGAATCCGGG
Source organism: uncultured Peptococcaceae bacterium (assembly GCA_964606855.1). Taxonomy (GTDB): domain Bacteria; phylum Bacillota; class Peptococcia; order Peptococcales; family Peptococcaceae; genus UBA7185. The sequence continues at coordinate 78,515 of CAZSHM010000003.1, read as the reverse complement.
GTTTACGATCATGTCGCCATCTATAAGGACAAGAAAACGCCGGAGCCGGTGACCGTACTGGAGAATGACGTCTTTACCGGCGTCATCGACGTGGTGCCGAGCGCCAAGGGGGAGGAGAAAGTTTACCGCAACATGCGCCTCTTGAAGATTGCCGAGGACGGCAGTTATGTGCGCATTTGGGCCTCCCGCGGCATGTCCTGCGAGGACGACTCCGTCTGGTTCCCCAAGAGCCTCTTCCGGGAAGCGCTGGAGCATTTCGGACCGCCGCAGCCGACCAGCCAGATGAGCGGCAACGACGCCGATCTGATTATGAAATGCAACGAGCCGCAGTGGAGAAAGGCCGCCGAGTGGCAGTCCAACCTGATGCACTACATGATCCGGGAGCACGGCGTCGAGGTCATCTTCTCGCACATGCACAATATCGACCTGATGGGCCACAACTATATGAAGTACATGAAGAACCGCGACACATCCCGCTATGATGAGAGCGAGGTCGTCAAGTTCGCCGAGGCCACCTACAAGATCACCGACGATTATATCGGCACGTTCCTGCATCTGATCGACGAGGGTTGGACGATTCTGCTCTTTTCCGATCACGCGCTGGTCTGCGCGGAGGAGGAGGCCGTGCCGCAGGGCGACAACACCGGCGTGTGCGAGGAACCCCTGCGTTCCCTGGGCTACACGGTCTTCAAGGTGGACGAGAACGGCAAGGAACTGCCGGAGATCGACTGGAGCAAGACCAAGGCCATCATGACCCGCTCCAACAGCATCTACATCAACCTGAAAGGGCGGGATCCGCACGGGATCGTCGATCCGGCAGACAAGTACGAGCTGGAGGAGCAGATCATCACAGACCTCTACAGTTACAGGCATCCAAAGACCGGAAAGCGCATCATTTCGCTGGCGCTGCACAACAAGGACGCCGTCCTTCTGGGACTGGGCGGACCGATGGGCTCCGACATTGTCTTTGCGGTGCACGAGAGCTATGTGGAGGATCACGGCCCCGGCCTGTCCACCGCATACGGCTACAACGACACTTCGCTCTCCCCGATCTTCATCGCGGCGGGCCCCGGCATCAAGCAGAATTATCGCACATCCCGCTATGTCCGCGAGGTCGATTTAGCCCCGACGGCGGCGGTTCTCCTGGGGGTGGATATGCCTGCGGAATGTGAGGGCGCGCCGGCCTACCAGATCCTCACGGAGAAATTCTGATCCACAGGCGATCCTGCGGAGCCGCTTTTGCGCGGAGCGGGGAGGCTTTCAGGCAAGTCCGGGCAGATTGCGATTTGTAGCATCGCATCAATCAAAAAGGGCTGTGGAATCATGCAAACGCATGGTTCCGCAGCCCTTTTTGGTGCGGAAAAGCCTGTGCGGGACGGCGTGTTCTCCCGCGCGGGATTGTCGGCAGGGAGCTTCGCGCGGCCGACTAGCGGGAGGGGTCCTGCGCATCCTCCTCCGTCAGATCCAATCCGGAGATGGCTCCGTCCTCGTCCAAGCGGAGCCGCAGTGTCCGCTCGCCCTTTTCAAACTTGCAGGGGATGCTGGCGGTCTGGCAGTCCTCGCCCTGCACGATGCATATCCCGCTTGGATCGCAGTGCAGCGCGCCGTACTGCAGGCGTGTCTCATCCCAGAATGCCTGCAGCGCCGACTCAGAGATCTCCTGCCGTAGCGGCGCGTCCAAGAGCCGGTAGAGCGTGTGCATATCGCCGTTTGTCAGACTCCGCACCACGGCGTCGAGCCGTTGCGGGGTGTCCTTCGGCGATTGCGCCTGTGGCCGCCTGCTGGCAGCGGAGAGCAGGATGAAGTTGAGCAGCGTACAGAAGAGTACGAGCAGCAGATAGTATTTCATGGACCGTCCTCCCGGGCGCGCGGATCCGGCGCCCGCCCTTCCCGCGCGCCTCCGGCCGCATCGCGCATCCGAAAACCGCGGCGGCACTCAGCGGAGTTGTTCGCTGTTTAATCCCTGCAGCGATTCCGGCACAAAGACGCCGTCCTTGCGGATCAGCTCGTCGTCGAAATAGATTTCTCCTCCGCCGTACTCGGGCGTCTGGATGAGTACGAGATCCCAGTGGATCTTGGAGTCGTTTCCGTTGTCCGCGTCCTCATAGCAGCGGCCCGGGGTCAGATGGATGCTGCCCCGGATCTTCTCGTCGAAGAGCGTGTCCTTCATGGGGCCGAGAATGTACGGATTGACGCCGAGGGAGAACTCCCCCAGGTAGCGGCTGCCCGCGTCCGTGTCCAGCACCGCGTTGAGCTTTCCGCTGTCGTTCGCGGTGGCTTCCAGGATTTTGCCGTCGCGGAAGGTGAAGGAGATGTCCTCGTAGGTGAACCCTTCGAAGACGGACGGCGTGTTGAAGGTGAGCACCCCGTTGACGGAATCCCGCACCGGCGCTGTGTAGACCTCCCCGTCCGGAATATTGCATTTGCCGTCGCATTTGACCGCGGGAATTCCCCGGATGGAGAAGACGAGATCCGTGCCCGGGCCGGTGATGTGCACCCGGTCGGCGCGGTTCATACGCTCCACCAGGGCATCCATCGCGCGGGACATCTTGGCGTAGTCCAGGTTGCAGACGGAAAAGTAAAAGTCCTCGAAGGCCTCCAGGCTGGTGTTGGCAAGCTGGGCCATGGAGTGGTTGGGATAGCGCAGCACGACCCATTTGGTGTGGTTTACGCGCTCGTTCAGCACATCGCTGCGCATGCTGCGATCGAGCTGAATCTGTGCCTGCGGCACATCGGCGTACTCGGCGATGTTCTCGGAAGCGCGGATGCCGATGTAGGCGTCCATCTCCTTCATCTGCGCCATCTCCAGTTTCGCCGTCAGCCGCAGCTGTGTCTCGCTCGCGCCCAGCAGAAGCTGGCGATTGATGCCGTAATCCTCCAGCTGCACGTAGGGGTAGGCGCCGGCGGCGTAGGTTTCCTTCACCAGCTGGCGCACCAGCGGATACGCCGACTGGCCGAACGCATGAATCATCACCTTCTCCCCCGGTTGTACGGTGCAGGAGTAGTGGATGAGATTGTGCGCCAGTGTTTCAATTCTGGGATCCATATGCATCGTCCTTTCTGAATCGGTTTGCCGTGCCGAATGGTATTTTCGATTTATTCTACCACAGGGTGCGGCAAAGAGGCAAGCGATGCTGCGCGGCTTTTTATGTCAAACAAGGCATAATTGTAAAAATATGTAAATTAGGACTTGCAAAAGGCGGAGAGATCCTGTAAACTGAATTAGTAAATATTTCCAAATGGCGTATCAGCGAAAGTTGTGTGTACAGAGAAGCGGTGCGCCCGGCAAGGACCGTTTCATGCGCGGGCATGTGCTGGATGAGGGGGAGGAAGACAGATGTATAAAATCTTGCTGGCGGATGACAATCAAAAATTTATTGCGGGGCTGGAAGCGTTCCTGCGGGAGAAAAACGATCTGCAGGTGGTGGGCACAGCCTCCGACGGCTGGAAGTGCCTCGAACTGGTGGATCAGCTGCGGCCGGATGTGCTGCTATTGGACATGATTATGCCGCGCCTGGACGGTCTCGGGGTTTTGGACCGGCTGCAGGGGAAGCCGTACCGGCCGAAGGTCATCATGCTGACGGCGCTGGCCAGCGAGAGCATGATCCTGCGGGCGCTGCAGAAGGGCGCGCTGGATTACCTGGTCAAGCCGTTCGAGCTGGAGGGCATCTATGAGCGAATTCAGGAGGTCTGTCGATTGTATCCGGATCCGGAGCGGGAGAGCGCGATGGCGGACGTGCTGACGGTGGCGGAGTCCGGGGCGGCGTTCCGCGCGCCGCTGCGGGGGATAAGGCGCAGGCCGCAGGAGGTGGAGGTGGCCGCGCTGCTGCACGACATGGGCGTGCCCGCGCACTTGAAGGGGTATCAGTATCTGCGGGATGCCATCCTGCTGATTCTGGAGGACTCCAGCCTTTTGGGGGCCATCACCAAAGAACTGTATCCCAAGATCGCGGACAAATACGACACGACGCCGAGCCGGGTGGAGCGCGCCATTCGGCATGCCATCGAGCTGGCCTGGGGGCGGGGCAACATCGACCTGATGACGGAATACTTCGGCTACACGGTCGATCTGGAGAAGGGAAAGCCGACAAACTCCGCATTCATCGCCATGGTCTCCGACCGCATCCGCCTGAAGTATTAGCGCCGAGGAGGGACGCCCAAAAAAGCGCATACGCCGGAGGCAGCGGAAGTTGCCTCTTCGGCTGCCGCAGCTCCGGCCCCTGCGGCAGCTCCGGGGGAACACGCGTGCAATCTGCCTTTTAGCAGATTTTCCGCGCGGGAATTCTTGCATCGGAAGAGCCGGATGTGCTATGATGGGTCTGGCACGGGTGCAGCGAAAGGCGGCTGCCTGCCCGGATTTTTGCGGAGCGGAACGACGAGCGGAGGTAGGAGGATGGATCTCAAGACAAAACTGGATCTTCTGCCCACGGGGCCCGGCGTCTATCTGATGAAGGACGCGGAGGGCAAGGTGATCTATGTGGGCAAGGCGGTCAACCTGCGCAACCGGGTGCGCTCCTATTTCCGGGATCTGAAGCCGGAGCAGGCCAAAACCAAGGCGCTGGTGCGGCATATCGACGATCTGGAGTATATCTTGGCCGACAACGAGCTGGAGGCGCTGGTGCTGGAGTGCAACCTCATCAAAAAATACCGGCCCAGATACAATATCAATTTAAGGGATGACAAGACATATCCGTTTTTAAAAATCACGAACGAGGACTATCCCCAGGTACTGGTGACCCGGAAGGTAGTCAAAGACGGCGCGCGCTACTTCGGCCCCTATCCAAGTGTCAATGAGCTGCGCAGTTCTCTGGAGATGCTGCGGCGCGTTTTCCCGTTCCGCAGTTGCCGGCAAAAGGTCTTCACCAATGACCGGCCCTGTCTCAACGCGCAGATCGGCATGTGCTGCGCGCCCTGCACGGGGTGTGTCAGCCGCGAGGAATACCGCGCGCTCATCGAGCAGGTGGCGCTCTTTTTCGAGGGGCGGCAGGACGGGCTGGTGCGGCAGCTGCGGCGGGAGATGGAGCAGGCTGCGGAGAATCTGGAGTTTGAGCGCGCCGCGCTCCTGCGGGATCAGCTGCAGGGGCTGGAACAGATTCTGACACGGCAGAAAGCGGTGCTGGAGAGCGGCGATGACGAGGACGTGATCGCCCTGGCGCAGGGGGAGCGAAACAGCTGTGTGCAGATTTTTTTTGTGCGCGGCGGAAAAGTGGTTGGACGGGAGAACTATCTGCTGCGCGATACCGGGGAGGACAGCCCGGAGGAAGTGCTGGGCGCTTTCCTCAAACAGTTTTATATGGACAGTCAGTTTGTGCCGCGCAGCATCCTTCTGGAGACGGAGCCGGCGGAGCGGGCCCTGCTCGAGCAGTGGCTGGGGGAGAAGCGCGGCGGGCGCGTCTATCTCAAGACTCCGCAGCGCGGCAAGGCCAAGGATCTGGTGGAGCTGGTGCGCCGCAACGCGGACGAGGCACTGGCCAAGCACGAGCTGGAGCATCTGACGCAGCAGGAGCGCACCACGGGCGCGCTCCTGGAACTGCAGCAGGCGCTGGGCCTCGCGCGGCTGCCGCGGCGCATGGAGTGCTATGACATCTCCAACACGCAGGGAACCGAGAGTGTGGCCTCCATGGCAGTGTTCATCGATGGAAAGCCCAGGAAGGATCAGTATCGCCGTTTCCGTATCAGGACGGTGGAAGGGCCGAACGACTTTGCCAGCATGTACGAAGTGCTCACGCGCCGTTTTTCGGAGGCTACGGCGGAGCGCGCGCGGATTCAGGAGGAGGATGACGGGGCGCGCTTTGCACAGCTGCCCGACCTGGTTATCATCGACGGCGGAAAAGGGCAGCTGCAGTATGCCCGCCGTGCCATGGCGGAACAGGGGTACAGCGATATCGCCACCTTTGGGCTGGCAAAGAAGGAGGAGCTGCTCTTCCGCGAGGATGATGCGGCGCCCATCGCACTGGCGCGCGACTCCCAGGCACTGTTCCTGATCCAGCGCCTGCGCGACGAGGCGCACCGCTTTGCCATCACCTACCACCGCAGCCTGCGGGGCAAGCGGAATCTGGCCAGCATTCTCGACGACATTCCGGGTGTGGGGGAGAAGCGCAAGCAAAATCTGCTCAAGCATTTCGGTTCTTTCCGCAAGATTCTGGAGGCAACGCCCGAGCAGCTGGCGGAGGTGGAGGGCATCAGTGCGAAGCTTGCCGGGGAGATATACGAGTATCTGCGCAGCCATCAGGATCTGACGGCGCGCTTCCGAGAACGGCCCGAGCACGCATAGCGTCTCTGTGCGCTCACGCGCAAGATCCTTTTGCGCTCTGTTCCTAAAGATTGCTGGCGTTAACTTCGAAAGACGGGCATTACAGGCCAAAAGCGTTGCGTTGAATCGGAGAAAAAAATTTTTAGTGACGGTCACATACAACGTTTTTGCGAGAACAAGAATCCGGGAGTCCAGTGTTTGTGGGGACTCCCGGATTTTTTGCACGGATAAAGTGTCGAAAACGGGGGCAGAATCCTATGTCGAAACCCGGAGATTTCGGAGTGCTTTTCGGCGTTTTTTGTGTTACGCATATGTTCCTGGCAGAGCCCAGTTTAAGCGGGTTTTCCGACTTGAAATCTTTAAGAAATCCCGTAAAATCAAGCCTTCCGGCCGCAACAAACGGTTGAAACGCTGGACTTCTTGTTGTATAATAAGGTATCAAATTTTCGCATTTTGAAAATGCTTGGGAGAGTGTCCTGGAATGAAAGAGATCATGGAGGATCTTGTCGCGGGGAGCAATTCTGCCGCGGAGGCCGGTTCTGCGTCCGTTCAAGTTCGGACGCGCTTCGCGCCCAGTCCCACCGGCCGTATGCATATCGGCAATCTGCGCTCCGCCCTCTACGAGTTCCTGATCGCCAAGCATGCGGGCGGCGATTTTTTGCTGCGCATCGAGGATACAGATCAGGAGCGCTATGTGGAAGGCGCGGTGGATCTCATCTATCGCACGCTGGATAAAACGGGGCTCCGCTACGATGAGGGTCCCGGCAGGGAGAAAGGCTGCGGCCCCTATGTGCAGAGCGAGCGCGTGAAAACCGGTGTCTATATGCGCTATGCGCTGGAGCTGGTGGAGAAGGGCGAGGCCTACTACTGCTTTTGCGACAGAGAGCGCCTGGCGAGCCTGGAGACCATCACCGAGAGCGGCGCGCGGATCGCCACGTATGACAAGCACTGCCTGAATTTGTCTCCGGAGGAGGTAAAGGCCAATCTGGCGCAGGGGAAGCCCTATGTGATCCGGCAGAACATCCCGCGGGAGGGCGTCACCACCTTCCACGATGAGCTCTACGGCAACATCACGGTGGAGAACCGCGACCTGGATGATATGGTGCTCATCAAGTCCGACGGCTATCCCACATACAATTTCGCCAATGTGGTGGACGATCACCTGATGGGCATCACGCATGTGGTGCGGGGCAACGAGTACTTGTCATCGGCGCCCAAATACGCGCGGCTCTATCAGGCCTTCGGCTGGCAGAATCCTGTCTATATCCACCTGCCGCTGATCACCGACGAGAACCACAAAAAGCTCTCCAAGCGCAGCGGCCACAGCTCCTTTGAGGATCTGACCGACGCCGGATTTCTGCCGGAGGCGATCGTCAATTTTGTGGCGCTCCTGGGCTGGTGCCCTGAGGAAAACCGCGAGTTTTTCACGCTGCAGGAACTGATCGAAACCTTCGACTACCGCCGCATCGGCAAAGCGCCGGCGGTTTTTGACGTGGAGAAATTGCGCTGGATGAACGGCGAGTACATCAAACGCATGGAGTTTGACGCCTATTATGCGCTGGCGGAGCCTTATATCCGGCGCGTGATCACGCGGGCATATGACCTGCGCAAAATTGCCGCGCTGGTGAAGACGCGGATCGAGACGTTTGCGGATATTCCGGAGAAAATCGATTTCTTCGAGCGGATGCCGGAATATGACACGGAGCTCTACTGCAACAAGAAGAGCAAGACGGACCGGGGCTCCTCGCTGCAGACGCTCACAGAGGTGCTCCCCCTCTTAGAACGGGAGGAGGACTACAGCAACGACCATCTCTATGCCGTGCTCACAGAGTATGCCGCAAAGCGCGGTGTCAAGATCGGCGCCGTCGTCTGGCCGCTCCGCATCGCCGTCGCCGGGCGCGCGGTGACGCCGGGCGGCGTGACGGAGATCCTGGAGGTGCTGGGCAGGGAGGAATCTCTCGCCAGACTCCGCGCCGGCATCGCCCTGCTTGCGCGGGTGTGCGCGGCAGAATAGGCGGCCGTGCAGGTCTGCTGATGCTGGAAGATAGGAAGAATGGCGCCGCCGCGAGTGGCAGTCCCGTCAGAGCGGACCGCCTCGCGGCGGCCTTTTGCGTTCCCGGGAGGGCGGAAAGGCAAGCGGAGGATCCATAAACGGAAGGAGGAGCAGCGTATGCCGACGGGGAGAAGTGCGCACAAGGGACATGCGGAGGGGAGCACGGCGCAGGCAACGTGCGCGCTGGACGCCCTGAGAACCTACGAACCGCAGGACGCGGAGGAGGCGGCCTGCAAAGCGGAATTGCAGGGACTCTGTGCGCGGATCGGGGATGCGGTGCTGGCGCGGCACCCGGCGGGACATATCACCGTGTCTGCCGTGGTGCTCAGCGAGCAGGAGGATCAGATCCTGCTCGTGGAGCACAACCTCTACCATGCGCGCTGTCTGCCGGGAGGGCACGCGGATGGGGCAGCGTCCCTGCTGGAGAAGGCGGAGGAGGAAGTGCGGGAGGAGTGCGGGCTGACACGCCTTTGGCCGGTGACGGCGCGCATCCTCTCGCTCGATCCTCTGCCGGTTCCGGCCCACCGGCGGCACGGAGAGGCGGTCGCGGCGCATGTGCATTACAACGTGACCTTCGCGTTTTTTGCCTCCGCGAATGCGCCGCTCACACCTAAGCCGGATGAGAACAGCCTCGTTCTCTGGATGCCTGTGGAGGCATGGCCGGATGCTTCCGGTGAACCGCATATGCATCCCTACTACCGCAAGCTGCAGAACCGGCTGCGGCGCATTTCGGCGCACAGGGCGGAACTCTGCGGCGCGCTCCCGGGACTGCTCCTGCCATGGTTTGAGGAACACGCCCGTGATCTGCCCTGGCGCGCGGATCGGGAGCCCTACCATGTCTGGCTCTCGGAGATTATGCTGCAGCAGACGCGGGTGGAAGCGGTAAAGCGCTACTATCCGCGCTTCCTGCGTGCCCTGCCCGATGTCGCCGCCCTGGCTGCCGCGCCGGAGGAGAAACTCCTGAAATTATGGGAGGGGCTGGGATATTACAACCGGGCGCGCAATCTGCAGAGCGCGGCCCGCATCATCCTCTCGCGGTACAGCGGGAGATTTCCGACGCGCTATGCGGACATCCGCGCACTGCCCGGGATCGGCGATTACACGGCGGGCGCCATCGCCTCCATCTGCTTCGACGCGCCGACGCCCGCGGTGGACGGCAACGTCGTGCGCGTGATGAGCCGTTTCCTGGAGGATCACGGGGACGCGGGGACACCGGCGGCGCGAAAGCGGATGGAGGCGCGGCTATCCGCCGTGTATCCGAGCGGTCCGCGAGCCTATACGTTTAACCCGAGTCTCATGGAACTCGGGGCCACGGTCTGCCTGCCGAGCGGTGCGCCCGACTGTCCGCGCTGCCCGCTGCGGGAGTTGTGCCTCGGACGCGCGGCGGGAAACGCGCGCAGCCTTCCGCACAAGGCGCGACGCGCCGCGCGGCGCGTCGAGGAGCGGACGGTTTTTCTCCTGCGCGCGGGCGATGCCATCGCCGTGGAAAAGCGCCCGCCGACAGGCCTCTTGGCCGGGCTCTGGCAGTTTCCGAACGTGCCGGGACGGCTGGACGGCCAGCAGGCGCTCGATCAGGCGGCCGCTTGGCACACGGAACCGCGCGATGTGAAACAAATGCGCACGGGCAGGCACATCTTCACGCACGTCGAGTGGCGGATGACTTGCTATGATCTGGAATGCGGCCGCCAAAGCGAAAACTTTCTCTGGATGACGGAGGAATCCCTGCGCGCGCGCATCGCCCTGCCCACGGCGTTCCGCATGTTCCTGCCGGAGGACGGCGTGCCCGGCTAGGCGCCTCCCGCCGCGGCGCCCAGCCGGGCGCGCCTTTGTCGCGGGGCCGCTTTCCTGCCCGCGCGCAAGCAGCTTTCCATTGACAAAACCCGGCAATTTCACTAAAATAGATGCAGATTGTTTTCGGGGAAAGGATGGAAGCTATGTTAAGCACAAGACCAACGGGGACCAACGATTTTCTCCCCGCCGAGAGCGAAAAATGGCAGTACGTCGAAGCGCTGTGCCGCGAGGTCTGCGCCGTCTACGGCTACCGGGAGATCCGTCTGCCCATCTTTGAGCACACGGAGATCTATCTGCGCAGCGTGGGGGAGACCAGCGATATCGTGGAGAAGGAGATGTACTCCTTCGAGGACAAGGGCTTCCGGAGCGTCACACTGCGCCCCGAGGGCACGGCGGGCACGGTGCGGGCGTTCCTGGAAAACCGGCTCTATGCCGATCCGCAGCCGACCAAACTCTACTATATAGGCCCCATGTTTCGCTACGATAAGCCGCAGGCGGGGCGTTACCGCCAGTTCCATCAGTTCGGTGCAGAGGTCTTTGGCAGCGACGATGCTTCCATCGACGCGGAGATCATCGCCATGGCGGTGGAGATCTTCCGCCGGCTCGGGCTCACCGGGCTGACCGTCAAACTGAACACCGTGGGCTGCGCAGACTGCCGGCCCAGGCATATGGAGGAGTTGAAAACGTATTTCCGCCGTTACAAGGACCAGCTGTGCGATACCTGCCGGGCGCGGCTGGAGCGCAATCCGCTGCGCATCCTGGACTGCAAGGAGCCGGGCTGCCGCGCCGTGAGCACGGGTGCGCCCACCACCCTCGACGCCGCCTGCGACAGCTGCAAAACGCACTTTCAGAGCGTGCAGCAGTATCTGGATGACGCCGGGATTCGCTACGAGATCGACACGAACCTGGTGCGGGGGCTCGACTACTACGTGCGCACCGCGTTTGAGATCGTGATCGACAGCGTGGGCTCGGCGCAGAACGCCATCGCCGGCGGCGGCCGCTACAACGGGATGCTCGCGCAGTTCGGCGGCGACGATCTGCCGGGCATGGGCTTTGCCATCGGGCTGGAGCGGCTGCTGCTCACATTGCAGGAGCAGGGGATCGAGCTGCCCGGAGGAGAGCATCCGGCGGTTTATATCGCCCCTCTGGGCGAGGCGGCGCAGCGGGAGGCCTTTCTCCTGGCTCAGGAGCTGCGGGGCAGAGGCATCTATACAGAGAAGGATTATCTCGGCAGGAGCCTCAAGGCGCAGATGAAGGCCGCCGACAGGTTCCGGGTTCGATACACCGTGATCATCGGCGATACAGAACTTGCGCGCGGCGTGGCCGCTGTCCGTGAAATGCGCACCGGCGAGCAGCAGGAGATCGCGCTCGCATGCTTGCCGGAGGAGCTGGAAGGGAGATTGAGACAATGATGAAGCGCACACATAATTGCAACGATCTGCGCAGCGAGCACGTGGGCCAGGAGGTCGTGCTCATGGGATGGGCGCAGAAGCGCAGGGATCATGGCGGCGTGATCTTTATCGACCTGCGGGACCGCTCCGGCATCGCCCAGGTGACGGCCAGCCCGGAGCACTGCAGTCCGCAGGTGTTCGCCACCGCCGACGCGGTGCGCAGCGAGTATGTGCTCGCCGTGCGCGGCACGGTGCGGCTGCGCCCGGAAGGCATGGCGAACGAAAAACTGGATTCCGGGGAGATCGATGTGGTGGCATCGGATATCGTCATCCTGAACAAAGCCAAGACACCGCCGTTCTATCTCACTGACGATGTGGATGTGGATGAGACGATCCGCCTGAAATACCGCTATCTGGATCTGCGGCGCCCGGAGATGAAGAACAATCTCATCCTTCGGCACCGCACGATCAAGACCATCCGCGACTACATGGACGCGCAGGGCTTTCTCGAGATCGAGACGCCGATCCTCCAGAAGAGCACACCCGAAGGCGCGCGGGACTACCTGGTGCCCAGCCGCATCCATGAGGGGCAGTTCTTCGCCCTGCCCCAGTCGCCGCAGCAGTTCAAGCAGCTCCTGATGGTGGCCGGCATGGAGCGCTACTTCCAGATCGCGCGCTGCTTTCGCGACGAGGATCTGCGTGCCGACCGCCAGCCGGAGTTCACCCAGCTGGACATGGAGCTGTCCTTTGTGGATGAGGAGGACATCATGACCCTCAACGAGGGGCTGATCCAATTTGTGTTCAAGCAGGTGCTGGACCGCGACGTGCAGACCCCCTTCCGCCGCATGACCTGGGATGAGGCGATGAACCGCTACGGTTCCGACAAGCCGGATCTGCGCTTCGGCATGGAGATGGTGGATCTGAGCGACATTGCCGCGGACTGCGGCTTCAAGGTGTTTGCCCAAGCGGTCGCGAACGGCGGCGTGGTGAAAGCGCTCAACGCCAAGGGCGGCGTGCACAAGCTCTCGCGCCGCGACATCGACGCGCTGACGAAGTTTGTCTCGATCTACGGCGCGAAAGGGCTGGCCTACTTCCACATCGCCGACGACGGAGAGGTCAAATCTCCGCTCTTAAAGTTTTTGCGCGAGGAGGAAGTGGAGGCGATCTTCGCCCGCGCCGGCGCGGAGCCGGGAGATATCGTCTTCTGCGTGGCCGACACGTTCAAAGTCGCCTGCGAAGCGCTGGGACACCTGCGGCTGGAGCTGGGAAACCGCTTTGGCCTTATCGATCCGGATGCCTTCTGCTTCCTCTGGGTGACGGAGTTCCCGCTTTTGGAGTGGGACGATGAGACACAGCGCTACTACGCCATGCACCACCCCTTCACCTGTCCGATGCTGGAGGATGTTCCGCTGATGGAGACAGATCCGGGCAGAGTGCGCGCCCGCGCCTACGACATGGTCCTCAACGGCGTGGAGATCGGCGGCGGCAGCATCCGTATCCACGAGCGGGAACTGCAGGAGAAGATGTTCAAGCTGCTCAATCTCTCGCCGGAGGAGTATGAGGATCAGTTCAGCGGCCTCCTGACGGCGTTTCAGTACGGAGCGCCGCCGCACGGCGGGCTGGCTTTCGGCATCGACCGCCTGCTGATGCTCATGGCCAAGCGCGAGACGATCCGCGACGTGATCGCGTTTCCCAAGACGCAGAGCGCGATGGACGTGATGATGGACGCGCCGTCGAACGTCTCCAACGCGCAGCTGCGGGAACTGCACATCAAGCTGGATCTGAAAAGATAAACGTTCCGATTGAACTCTTCTGTCCGAATAAACGCCGCGGGAAAATTGCGCTTTTTGTGAAAAGAGGCTTGCCTTTCCCGGGCGTTTGTGCTATCATCATCTCCGTGCAACGACACACGTCCGTGGATTGCGCGGGCAGAGCCGCAAGGTTCCCGTGCAAGCGGAAGCGGGCGGAGGAAGCAACAAAAAAATCTGAAGAGAGGAGGTGTCCAAAATGGCCGTGATCTCTATGAAGCAACTGCTGGAGGCTGGCGTGCATTTTGGTCATCAGACAAGACGTTGGAACCCGAAGATGGCTCCGTACATCTTTGCAGAGAGAAATGGAATCTATATCATCGATCTGCAGAAAACCGTAAAAAAAGTGGTGGAGGCGTACGATTTCGTGCGCGAAGTCGCGGCGGCCGGGAAACCGGTGCTGTTCGTGGGCACCAAGAAACAGGCGCAGGAGACCATCAAAGAGGAAGCGCTGCGCTGCGGACAATTCTATGTCAATGAGAGATGGCTGGGCGGTATGCTGACCAACTATCAGACCATCGAAAAGCGCATCAAGTACCTGAAGAAGCTGGAAGCCATGGAGGCGGACGGCTCGATGGAAGTGCTGCCGAAGAAGGAAAAATTCAAGCTGATTGCCGAAAAAGAAAAGTTGGAGCGCTTCCTGGGCGGGATCAAAGAGATGCCGGAACTGCCGGGCGCCCTGTTTGTCATCGACCCGAGAAAAGAAAAGATCGCCGTCACCGAGGCCAGAAAGATGGGTATTCCTGTGGTCGCCGTGGTGGATACCAACTGCGATCCGGACGACGTGGACTACGTCATTCCCGGCAACGACGACGCGATCCGCGCCGTCAAGCTCCTGACATCCGTCATGAGCGACGCCGTGCTGGAAGCCAACCAGGGCGAGAGCCTGGATGAGGGCGAGGAGGCGGAAGCCGCAGCGGAGGAAGCGCCCGCGGAGGCGTGATGCGCGCTGGATTCGATCAATCGATACAATCCGGATCCCTGCCCGTGCGGGCCGCATTCGGCAGCGCCGGGCACGGATTGCAGGTTGGGAGGAGGATTTTCAATGGCAGAGATTAAAGCGTCGCTGGTCAAACAGCTGAGAGAGATGACCGGCTCCGGCATGATGGACTGCAAGCGCGCCCTGCAGGAGACGGACGGCGATCTGGAGAAGGCCAGCCAGTATCTGAGAGAAAAAGGGATGGCCGATTCCGTCAAGAAGGCCGGCCGCATCGCGGCGGAAGGACTGGTTGTCTCCTATATCCATATGGGCGGCAAGATCGGCGTCCTTCTGGAGCTCAACTGTGAGACAGATTTTGTGGCGAAGACCGACCGCTTCAAGCAGCTGGCCATGGATCTGGCCATGCAGGTGGCGGCGTCCAATCCGAAATATGTGAAGAAAGAGGAAGTCCCGGCGGCAGATCTGGAGAAAGAGAAGGAGATCCTGACCGCGCAGGCGCGCAACGAGGGCAAACCGGAGAAGATCATCGAGAAGATGGTCGAGGGGCGGATCGAGAAATATTACAAAGAAGTCTGCCTCCTGGAGCAGCCCTTCATCAAGAGCGAGGACGAGAGCGTCGGCGATCTGATCAAGCAGGCCATCGCGGAGATCGGCGAGAATATCACGGTGCGCCGTTTTGTGCGCTATGAGATGGGCGAGGGACTTGAGAAGCGCCAGGACGATTTCGCGGCGGAAGTTGCCGCGCAGCTGAAAGGCTGAGAGGCATTTGCACAACAAAAAAAGGGGACAGGGCGCTGTCCTCTTTTTTTGTGCCGATGTGCAGGAGCGTGCACGTTTCCGGAAGGGCCGCCACTTTTTCCCGAATCTTCGCGGAAAAGGTTGAAAGAGGCGAAGCACTTATGATAAGATAGTATCGGACTGCCGGGGCGGGCGCACAATCCGGCAGTCCTGCCGCGGCCCGCGCTGCGGGGAACGGCACGAGGCGCAAGCAATGCGGGGGTGCCGGCCGGTGCGCTCGTTTGAGATAGCGGAGGATGCAGAGCGTAGAACAGGAGGCGAAGGGATGGAGCAACCAAAGTATAAACGCGTCATTTTAAAACTGAGCGGCGAAGCGCTGAGCGGCGATCAGGGCTATGGGCTGGAGGCCGGCGTGCTGAACTCCATGGCGCAGCAGATCGCGGAACTGGTCGCGTCCGGTGTGCAGGTCGCCATCGTGGTCGGCGGAGGCAATATCTGGCGCGGCGTCGCCGGCGCCAAGCGCGGCATAGACCGCGCCACCGCGGATTATATGGGGATGCTGGCCACGGTCATCAATGCCTTGGCCCTGCAGGACGCACTGGAGACGCAGGGCATCGACACAAGGGTGATGACCGCGATCGAGATGCGGGAAGTAGCGGAACCTTACATCAAGCGCCGGGCGATCCGGCATCTGGAGAAGGGCAGAGTGGTTATTTTCGGTGCGGGAACGGGCAATCCGTATTTCTCCACGGATACCACCGCGGCGCTGCGCGCGGCGGAGATGGGCGTGGACGTGATCCTGATGGCGAAAAAAGTGGACGGGGTCTACGACGATGACCCGCGGACGAACCCCAACGCGCATCGCTTTGACACGCTCAAGTACATCGATGTGCTGAATCAGGGGCTCAAGGTGATGGACTCCACCGCCATCAGCCTGTGTATGGACAACGACATTCCACTGATCGTCTTCGACATGATGACGCCGGGCAATATGAAGCGCGCCGCTATGGGCGAGACCATCGGAACCTATGTGGGGAGGTAGCAAAATGATTGATACGATCAAGCAAGACGTAGAGGAAAGAATGGGGAAGACCATCAGCGTGCTGCGGGCCGATTTTCAGAGCATCCGCACCGGCAAAGCGACGCCGGCGCTTTTGGACCGCATTCAGGTGAACTACTACGGGGTGCAGACCCCCATCAACCAGCTGGCGAACATCTCCGTTCCGGATTCACGGATGCTGCTGATCCAGCCGTGGGACAAGTCGTCTCTCTCCGCGGTGGAAAAGGCCATCCTTAAATCCGACCTGGGCATCACGCCATCCAACGACGGCTCGGCAATCCGTCTGGTGCTGCCGCAGCTGACGCAGGAGAACCGCAAAGACCTGGTCAAACGCGTCAAGAAAAAGGGCGAGGAGGCCAAGGTCAGCATCCGCAACATCCGCCGCGACGGGAACGACAGCGTGAAGGCACTGGAGAAGAGCAAGGAGATCACGGAGGATGAGAGCAAGAACGCTCAGGAGGACATCCAAAAACTGACAGACAAGTATATCGGCGAAGTCGACAAACTGATCTCCAACAAAGAGGACGAGATCATGGAAGTCTGAGGCGCGCGGGAAATCCGGGCAGGGCCGCACAGAAGGCCGGAAGAGCGAATCTTCCGGCCTTCTGTGCGGCAATCCACGGGGAGAAAAGCGCAGGGCGCACGATCACGCTGGGCTGATCCGCCGGCGCGCTGCTGCCGGATGGCTTCGCAGGCAAAACCGGCCTCCCATCCTCCAGCAATCCGGCCAAGATACGGGCGGCCGGTCCAATCAATAGGGAAAGCCGAACGGGTTTTCCTGGGACGCATCATTGAAGGTCTCGCAGAGCGCCTGCCACTCTCCCATGGACTCCCGGATCTCCTCACACAGAGCGGCGTAATCTTCCTTCTCGATAAAACCGTGATCCAGCATGGACTTGTAAAACTTCTTGATACTGGCGGCAGTTGTCTTGATCGTTGCGGGGGTAGACCAGAGACATTTGCGGATGAAAAAGTTTCCCAAGAAGGAGCCTAGCATGTACAGGCCGTCCTCCATGGTGCAGAGATTTTCCCTGAGGAGGAAGGTGTTGAGATAGAAATCGGCATTGGTGAGATGCCTGTCGATCGTCTTATCCGAAAATCCGCTCGCCTCCAGATCGTCCACAAAAATTTCCAGGAGTTCGTCGTTGCGCTGCCGGATCCGGGTAGACATTGCCGTATAATCCACATACTCTGTATCCGTTTCGTCCTCATCCGCATCAAAGGTTTCTTCTGCTTCTTCCTCATAGGGCTCCTCGTCTTCACAGGGTTCCTTTGTTTCTCCATACTCTTTTGGATCTATTGTGCTTGCCCTCCTAGGCAGTCTAAGCGTGATAGAGTAACGCCATGCCCAACAACAAGCGCAGCAAGAGAATGCTTTTTGGCATGAAAAAAAGCCGGTGATGGGACTCGAACCCGCAACCTGCTGATTACAAATCAGCTGCTCTGCCAATTGCGCTACACCGGCGAGCGGAACGGTAAAACCGAACCGGAAGATAGAATCCATGGGCGTTGACGGACTCGAACCGCCGACATCCTGCTTGTAAGGCAGACGCTCTCCCAGCTGAGCTAAACACCCGAATATGACATGTACGGGATTCGAACCCGTGAATGCCAGCGTGAAAGGCTGGTGAGTTAAGCCACTTCTCCAACATGCCGCACTGTGTCACCGCTTCCCGTGACGCGCTTATTTTATCGTATCCGCAGGGGAATGTCAACAGTTTTTTGCAAACACAGGCGCCCCGCACGGCGGGTCCCACGGGCGGAGTCCGCGCCCTGTGCGCGGGATGGATCGTGCGGGCGGACAAGTTCAGAACGTGTAGACCGCCTGCTCCGTGATGAGCACATCCATTGGCAGGTCGTGGCGGTCGCGGGGGAGCGCGGTGCCGCGCAGCTGGCAGGCGTAGGCCAGGGCGACGCGCGGCACGCCGGGGCGCAGCCGCAGCAGGTAGCGGTCATAGTAGCCCGCGCCGGAGCCGAGGCGGGTGCCCGCGCGGTCGAAGGCCAGCCCCGGGATGAGGCAGAGGTCGATCTCCTCCGGGGCGACGATCTGCTGCAGCGCGGGGGGCAGCTCGCGGATGCCGTAGCGGTTGGGCACGAGCTGCTCCAGGGAATCCAGAACGCTGGCCTCCATATCTCTCTCTGTAGCCTGGCAGATGGGCAACAGCATCCGCTTGCCCGCCTGCCAGCCAAAGCGGTAGAGCGCGTCGGTCTCCACCTCATTCCGGAAGGAGAGATAGAGCAGCACCGTCCGGCTTTCCCTCCAGAGCGGCAGGGTGAGCAGCCGCTCGGCAATGGCGGCGCTCTTGGCGCGCACTTCCCCGGCGGTCAGGCTCTGCCGCAGCGCTCTGTAGCGCCGCCGCAGGGACGCCTTCTCCGCGCGGACAGCCGGCGAACTGTCCGCCGGCGGCTCATGCGCCGCCATCGGGCAGGCTGTTTCGCTGGGTTCCTGCATAGAGAAGCCTCCTTCCTCCCGGCGGCGTCTTTTCCTCCCGCGCGGAAATGCGCCGCCGGCGGCATGCGGGGCGCGAGCGGAACAAGCGAAAGGGAACCGACCGGGATAGAATCTCCCTCTATTATAAATTATTTTTTCATTTTGGCAATTTTTTTCGAAAAAACCTCTTGCATTTTTTTCACAAGGTGGTATTATATAAATGTTAGCACTCGACTTTAATGAGTGCTAACAAAAAAGCGGCCGCACGGAAGCGCGGCCGGCAAAAAAAGGTATACTATTTTAAGGAGGCATTTTCATCATGAGTATCAGACCTATTGGCGACAGAATCGCCGTGAAACCTGTGGCAGTGGAGGAGAAGACCAAGAGCGGCATCGTGCTGCCCGGCTCCGCTCAGGAGAAACCGCATCAGGGCGAAGTGATCGCGGTCGGAAACGGTTACGTATCCCAGGCGGCCGGCGGGCGCATTCCGCTGGAAGTGAAGGTGGGCGATAAAGTCGTCTACAGCAAGCACGCGGGCATCGAGGTCAAGTTTGACGACGAGGAACTGATCCTGTTGCATGAGGATGATATTTTGGTCGTGCTGGAGTAAACGGGCAGCCCGCGCCGCGCTCTGCGGCGCGGGGGCTTTCGGAGCATACAGAGCGGATGCCTTCTCCCAAGGCATCCGCCGAAACGGGAAAACGGACGTGAAGCGGCGGGTGCGTTGCCCGGAGACGCGGGGCGCACGGCGCGGCGTTCAATCGAATCAAACAGGAGGATGATTACAATGGCGAAAGAAATTCGTTTTGGGGAAGAAGCCAGAAAATCTCTGGAGATCGGTGTCAACGCGGTGGCGGAGGCGGTCAAGGTGACGCTGGGGCCGAAGGGCAGAAACGTCGTGGTGGGCAAGAAATACGGCTCTCCGGTGATCACCAACGACGGTGTATCCATCGCGCGGGAGATTGATCTGGAGGATCCCTTTGAAGATATGGGCGCACAGCTGCTGAAGGAAGTCGCCACCAAGACCAACGATGTGGCGGGCGACGGCACCACGACGGCGACGGTCCTGGCCCAGGCGATGGTGCGGGAAGGCCTGAAGAACGTGGCCGCGGGCGCGAACCCGATGGTTATCCGCCAGGGGATTCAGGAGGCGGTGGACGCCTCGGTGGAGGCGATCGGCAAACTGTCCCAGAAGATCGAGACGAAAGAGGAGATCGCCCAGGTGGCGGCGGTTTCCTGTGATGATTACAAGATCGGCGAGCTGATTGCCGAGGCCATGGAGGTGGTCGGCAAGGAGGGTGTCATCACGGTCGAGGATTCCCAGACGTTCGGCACCACGCTGGATGTCGTCAAAGGGATGCAGTTCGACCGCGGGTACATTTCGCCCTATATGGTGACCGACACCGAGAAAATGGTCTCCGTGCTGGACAACCCGCTGATTCTCCTGACCGACAAGAAGATCAGCAACATCCAGGAGATTCTGCCGGTGCTGGAGCAGGTTGTGCAGGCCAGCCGTCCGCTGCTCCTGATCGCGGAGGATGTGGAAGGCGAAGCGCTGACCACGATGCTGCTGAACAAACTGAGAGGCACCTTCACCTGCGTGGCGGTCAAGGCGCCGGGCTTTGGCGACCGCAGAAAAGAGATGCTGCAGGATATCGCCATCCTGACCGGCGGCGAAGTCATCACCGAGGAGCTCGGCTACAAGCTGGAGGACACCACCATCGATATGCTGGGCAGTGCTTCCAAGGTCACCGTGGGCAAGGAGAACACCACCATCGTGGAGGGCGCGGGCAACAAGGCCGATATCGAGGCGCGTGTGGCGCAGATCCGCGTGCTGGCCGAGGATACGACCTCGGACTTTGACCGCGACAAGTACATGGAGCGGGTGGCCAAACTGGCCGGCGGCGTTGCCGTCATCCATGTGGGCGCGGCGACCGAGACCGAGCTGACCGAGAAGAAACACCGCATCGAGGATGCGCTGGCTGCCACGAAGGCGGCTGTGCAGGAGGGCATCGTGCCGGGCGGCGGCACCGCGTTCCTCAACATTCTGCCCGCCCTGGATGCGCTCCAGCTGGATCTGGACGATGCCCAGACCGGCGTCAACATTGTCAAGCGCGCCCTGGAGGAGCCGGTTCGTCAGATCGCGCTCAACGCCGGCAAAGAGGGCTCTGTGGTGGCGGAGCATGTGAAGGCGCTGCCGCTGGGGCAGGGGTATAACGCCCGCACCGACGTCTATGAGGACATGATCCAGGCCGGCATCGTGGATCCTGCCAAAGTGACGCGCTCCGCGCTGCAGAATGCGGCCAGCATTGCGGCCATGATCCTGACGACAGAGAGCCTGGTCGCCGACGTGACCAAGGAGCAGCCCGCACCGATGGACAACGGCATGAACGGCATGATGTAATTCTTTCGGCGGCGCCCGCGCGGCGCGCCGAGGTCTGGTTTCAAACAGCAACCCCCCGACACACGGGCGATTCCCCGTCCGTGTGTCGGGGGTGTTTTTTTATCCTCCGGCGGGCACGGCGGAGGGCGGGAGGCGGGCTCGGAAACGATAAGGTTTCTGAACTTGCAGGAAATGAGTTTAGAAGGGGCAACCTCACATAGATTCGCTTGCCGGACAGGCGCGGGCGGCGATAGAATACAAGCGGAAAAGGAAATTCGCGAATTTAGAGGATCCTGGTGCAAAGCAGAGTGAAACGGATTTAGGAGGGAAAACGATGGGATTGAAGAGAGCGATGGTGATCGGCCTGGATTCCGCGGATCCGGTGCAGTGCAAACGATTGATGGATGCTGGCAAAATGCCGAACTTGAAAAAGCTGCTGGACCAAGGCGTCGCGAATTCGAGTCTCGCCATGATCGGCGCGCTGCCGAGCGTCACGCCGCCGAACTGGTGCTCGATTGCCACGGGAAATCTGCCTCGGACGCACGGCATCACGTGCTACAACAATCAGACTCTGGGACAGAGCCTGAGCTTGGAAGAGGTCAACTGGACGAGCCTGAATGTGACATCGGATTTTATCTGGGAAGCGTTCTCCAAAGCGGGGAAGCGCAGCATCGCGCTGAGCTATTGCGAGGCCTGGCCGCCGCGCATCCAGGACGACCCGTACGGTGTGTTTGTCGACGGCTCCGGTGTCGTGCCGTTTTTGCGCTGCACGCTCGACTATCAGAAAGTCGCCTTCCTGGAGGAGGGAGATTTTCCGATGGAGTTTACGCCGCATGCCGTGAAGAGCGACAACAAGGACTGCATCATTATGGGCGACCAGTATGAGGAGATGCAGAAGAAGGCAAAAGTATCCAGGATGGATGTGCGGATGCCCTGGTCCTCCCCGGAGGGTGTTTTGTCCTACCCGAGCGGCGTGGAGGACTATGAGCGGGCGGCGGAGGCAGCGGCGGAACATCAGGAGCACTACAGACCCAGCAAGGCGGATAAGATCCGGACCGCGCTGAAGAACCCGACGAACTGGAGTTTCCCGCTGCCGGAGGGCGCGAAGGAAGCCGCGGTGATTCTGGGAACCGGTACCGCGCGGCGGTTTATCGTGCTCAGCGCCTCTGACGGCGCGCACTACGATACGGCGACGATCTACAGGAACAAGAAGACGGAGAAGCCGCTGGGCAGCGTCACAGGGATCGGGAACTGGTCCGAGTTCATCTACGATTTCTATATGTTCGACGAGGAGGAGCACAAGGTCGCGTATAAGATCAACCTCTGCGACATCGCCGAGGACGGCAGCAGCGCGGTTGTGTATTTCTCCCACGCGACGGACATGGATAATCTGGATTACTTCTACCCGCGGGAGATGGGCCGCGAATTGTACGACGCGGTCGGCCCGCTGATCCAGTTCGCATCTGTCGATGTGCGCGGGAAGTCCAAGGAGAACGACAAGCTGGTCTTTGACACCTATGCGAAGGAGGGCTGCGAATGGTTCGCCAAGGCGACCCATTGGCTGTTCCAAAAGTATCCGGACTGGCAGCTGTACTATGTGCATATCCACTCCATCGACAACTTCCAGCACTGGTTCGTGCAGAACACCGTGCCGGGCAGAAACGAGGATTACCAGTACTACCGGGATCTGATCGACGCCGTCTATATGGAGAACGACAAATTCATCGGCGAAATGCTGCAGTATCTGGATGGGGACACGACCATCTTTGTCGTGAGCGACCACGGCTGCATGCCGCACAGCGAGGGGGACGAGTACGGCGGGATCGGCTCCATCGGCGGGATCTCCACGGAAGTGATGACCAAGCTGGGCTATACCGTGACCAAGCGCAACGCAGAGGGAAAACTGGAAGTGGACTGGAGCAAAACGCGGGCGGTTGCGAAGCGCTCCTCCCATGTCTATGTCAATCTCAAGGGCAGAGATCCGGAGGGGATTGTCGAGCCGGAGGACTACCACCAGCTGGTGCTGGATCTTATCAGCGACTTGTACAACTATCGCAATGCGGACGGCAAGCGCGTGATTGCGCACTGCTTCACGCGGGATGAGATGGAGTATCTGGGCATGGGCGGCGTGCACTGCGGGGACATCTTCTTCCAGCTGGTTCCGACGTTCAACAATGAGCACGCGAACACCTTCTCCACGGCGCACCATGAGGGCTGGTCCATGCAGAACCTCTGCGTCATGGGAGGTGCGGGATTGAAGAAGGGCGCCCTGATCGACCGGCCGGTGCATATTACGGACATCGTGCCCACGATCTGCTATCTGACCGACACGCCGATGCCGGGGAACGTCGAGGGCGGCGTCATCTACCAGGCCCTGGAGGACTTCGAGGAGACAAAATATGAGCGCGGGGATGAATGGGCTCTGCCGCTCGGGAAGCGACTGATTCGGTAGAGACGCCCGCCACACGGAAGAGGACGCGGTTCTGTGTGGGGCAGCTTGTTTGACGGAGAAAAACGGGAGCATCCGGCCTGCCGGCGATCCTGCGCGCGAAACCGCGGGCGCCGGCAGGCTGGTCTTTTGATCCCCATCATTTTTTAACTTCCTTTTTTTTGATTCCAATAGAAGGACAGATGCGCATGCATGTGATCGAGACAAACGGGTTATCCCACAAACAGGGCAGCAAGTACCTGCTGCAGGACATCAACTGGACGGTTCGGGAGCGGGAGCACTGGATCGTCTTCGGCGCGAACGGGTGCGGCAAGACGACCCTGCTGAGTACGGTTGCGGGCTATAAATCCCACAACAAGGGCTCTGTGAAACTGTTCGGAGAAACGCTGGACGGGAAGAGCGCGGCGGAACTGCGAAAACGTGTCGGCTTTGTCAGCGCCTCGTTTCTGGACCGCTGTTTCCGCCGGGAGAGCGGCCTAGATATCGTCCTGGCGGCAAAATTCGGCGGGCTGGGGCGGCAGAGGGAGATCCGGGATGCCGATGTGAGAAAGGCGAGAGACCTTTTAAAGGCGCTTGGCGTCGCCGCGCGGGCGGACTATCCCTATGACATGCTTTCACAGGGGCAGCGGCAGCGGGTGCTGCTGGCGCGCGCCCTGATGGTGCCGCCGAGACTGCTGCTGCTGGATGAGCCACTGAACGGGCTGGATCTGATCGCGCGGGAGTTCTTTTTGAATACCCTGCAGGAGATCGCGGAGACAACGGATGTGACCGTCGTCTCTGTCACGCACCATGCGGAGGAGATTCTGCCGTTTTATCAGAAAGCGCTGCTTTTGCAAAACGGGAAAGTCTATGCGCAGGGGGACATCGCGGAGGTATTCTCTGCCGGAACCCTGAGTGATTTCTTTGGACACCCCACATACGTAGAACATAAAGACGGAACGTTTCAGATCCATATCGGCGAGGAACTGCGGATGAAGCGGGATGTGTGGATGCAAGACATGGAAAGCGAGGCGTGAGCGATGGGCGAAGGGATGGCTCGAGGCGGTCAGGGCAGCAGCGAGACAGAGAAGGAGATGCTGAAGGCGCGGCAGGAGCGGTGCGTCTGCAAGCGCTGCGGCGGGAAATTGACGACGGGTTTGGTGATCTATGACATCTATGGCGGCGCCGGATTGGAACTCTATTGCCCAAAGTGTGAGAAGACGGAGTTCGGGGTGGAGAAAGCGGTCTATGACTTGGCGGAGTACTATGTGGAGAATTTCCAGTTCAACTATTTCTATGACATGGAAGAGAATGATCTGAATACGCAGCTGAACATCTCCAAGGTGGCCGATATGATCACCTGGATCTTAAAAAATATCGATCTGCTGGACGATCACGGCCTGAAGACAGGCCTGCCGGATTTTGAGAAATTTAAACGGCGCAGAGCGAGAGGGTAAAAGGGCGCGGACAGGCGAGGAAAACGAGTGTTTTTATCGCTGTGCGAGCGCGGTTTGTGCGGGGAGCGGTCCTGTTTCGGCAGGGCGGCTCCCTTCCATTCTGGAAGATGATTCTTTTTCAAGTTTCTGGGAGCAAGATTGCATAAAATAAATTTATGAAACTCGATTCTATGGTATACTGTCTCGAGAAGGGGGCAATCCAGGTTCGACAGCGAGAAGAATGGGGGGATTCCAATGTTGAAGCTCGAACCGCTCGACTATCTGTGCCGGGTATACCGGTTTAATTCCATCCGCCTGGCGGCAGAATCGATTCCGGTGGCGCCGTCCACGATCAGCGCTGCGCTGCACAAGCTGGAGCATGACTGGGAGATCAAACTGCTCCTGCGCACGTATCGCGGCATCGAACTGACGGAGGAGGCGAAACAGATCGCCGTGCGCTCGGAGCGCCTGTTTGCGGAGGTGGAAAAAGTGGAGCGCGAGATCGAGGCGATCCGGACCAAGGGGGCCGCGCGGGAGAAGCGGGAGAAGCTGACGGTTCTGCTTCCCCGTGGATGGTGGCAGGGGAGTGTGGAGCGTTTCCTCCCCTACATGCTTGAGCAGGGGATCGATGCGGAATTTCCGGACATCCTCTACGAGAACGACAAGAGCCTGCAATTTCTGGAAGAGCATCCGAACACCGTCCTGATCGGATACTTTGTAGAGCCGATCGAAGAGAAATTCTCGGCGTGGACGAATCTTTGCTTTTACAAAGTCTCGACGGAAAAGCCGTGTGTTCTCGCGGCTGCCCATTCCCAGTGGATCGCGGATGACAGGAAACAGATCTCGCCGGAGGACGCGGCAAAGCTCCCGTTTCTGCGCTTCACGCAGGGGTATGATCAGGCCTTTCCGATTCTGGAAATGCTGGAGGAGTACGGAAAGCTCCGCATCATCGCGAATCTCTCCAGTGTGCAGGTCCTGACGGCGATGCTGAAGATGGATCAGGGTGTAAGCGTCGGCTGCAGGAGAAACTTAGACAGGGAGGCGGAAGTGCGCTACATCCCCATCCAGACGGACATGCGGCTGGCGCTGACGATCTGCTGGCGGCAGGGATTGCCGCAAAAGTATATCACCGCGGCGCAGGGGATGATCAAAAAGTTTATATAGGGATGCCAGAAAAGATGCCGGGAAGCCCCGGCTATTTTATTTTGCCGGAAATCATGTTAGGGAACATAAGCTGAAAAACCTTCGTTTGCTTTATGGAAGGGATTGCGCTACGCTGAATTTATCAGATTCGCGAATTCAGTTTCCAAATTCAGTTTTATCTCGGCTTTGACAGGCAAAGCGCCAAGAACAGCGAAACAGCGGTTTATGGACGCCGCTGGGACGGCGCGGCGCCGTCCCGCAGCGCAGAAGGTATGCCTGCGGCGCTGTGCGTGGCACGCGGAACAGGACGAAAGTAGAAAACTCGGAAGTAGAAAATAGGAAGTTGGAAGAATTGGAAGAAGGGAAAAATGATGTCTGATGGAAAGCGTCTGATCAAAACGTATCTGAATCCTTGTATCGTTATCGCACTCATGTTGCTGGGGTTTGTCCTCCCGGCGCCCGCGCCGATCACACCGCTGGGCGTGTCCGTGATATGCATTTTTCTCGGGATGATTTGGGGCTGGAGCACCTGCGGAATGCTCTGGCCGAGCATCCTGGGCGTGATTATGCTCGGCTTCTGCGGATATGCGGAGACCCCGGAAGCCGCGCTGGGCCTGCTCTTGACGAACACGACCTTCATCGCGTCTCTGGTCGGTTTTATTCTGTTTGCCTACATCAATGAGACAAACCTGCTGGACGTTGTGGCGACCTGGCTGGTCACCAGAAAGTTCGCCGTAGGAAAGCCATGGGTGTTTATGACGTTCTTGTTTTTTGCGCTGGCAATTCTCGCACCTTTCATTGGAAACCCGATTATGATGATCCTTCTGGGCTTCAGCTTTATGGGCCCCGTCCTGAAGAAGATGGGGTACACGAAAGGGGACGCCCTGCCGACCTTCGTCATGCTCGGCATCTCCATGAGCGGGCTCTTTACGGTATGGCCGTTCTTCATGCCGGGCTCTATTTACACGCGCGGCATCCTCTCGACCGCCATGGGCGGGGCGGCGCTGACCGGGTTTCAGTACACGATGTGCATCTCGGTTCCGCTCGCGTTGGCGCTTGTGCTGTTCCTCCTGACCGGGAAATTCATCGCCCGCATCGACACGAAAAAATTTAAGGACGGTTCCGAGGCGCTGCTGGAGAGCGGCGCGGGGAAGAAAGTCAGCCTGAACGCCGACCAGAAGCGCGGCGCGGTGATTCTGCTGCTCTTCTGCGTCGCCATGCTGATTCCGTCGGTCCTGCCTGCGAGCTGGGCCTTCACGGCGCTCTTCAGCAAGGCCGGAATGGTGGGCGTCTGCGGGATCCTCACGGTGGCCATCCTGATCCTCTGCAAGAAGGAGGACGGGGAGCCGTTTGCGAATTTCACGCGGCTGATGTCCAATGTCAGCTGGGATATGGTTCTGCTGACGGGCGCCATCATGGTGATCGCGGCGGCCCTGGTATCGGAGGGGACGGGCGTGCTGGCGTTCTTGTCCGCGATCCTGGTTCCGATGGTGAGCAAGATGTCGCTCCTGGTCTTTGTGATCGCGGTCTGCGTGCTCATGTGCGCGATCAGTCAGTTCTCCATGAACATGGTGCTGCAGATGGTCTTTGCGCCTCTCCTGGCGCCGATCCTGGTGGCGGCCGGCTACAACCCGATGATCGCCATCATGGCGGTCTATTTCGGTACGCAATGGGCCTATCTGGCACCGAGCGGCAGCATGATGGCCGCGATGGTGTTTGGCAACACGGAATGGGTGAACAAGAAGCAGCTCTACAAAGTCTGTGTCCCGTGGATCCTTTTGGCGCTGGTCATGTCGGTCATCGTCAGTCTGACGTTCCCGAATCTGTTCTGCGCCAACTTGCAGCCGTGACGGCGTCCGGCATTCCATTCCGCAATCGCATAGAGTAACAGTGCACTGCCCCCATTTTCAGCGGTTCTGAAGTGGGGGCGGTTTTTGGATATCCCCCCGGGGTTGACACGGAATGAGGCGGATCCGGGGGGCAGCGCGGGGTACACAGAGGCGGGCCTTCCGCCTCTGTTTTTTGTGTTTGGCGCGATGCGCACGGCGCGGCGCTGCCCCGCAAGTTCTGTCCTCTATTATAAAAATACCGTATCATAATTCCGCGCACAGGGGCGCATGGAATTGTTGAAACTCGGAATAAAGTATGCTACAATAAACTTTCAGTGAAAGTTTCGGGGTAGGATGCGATTGCCCGGGACAACGCCGGACGGATGCGCCGCGGGAGAGGGTGGGCGCCGAGCCGGCGAACGGGGAGGTGGTTGACTTGCAGGATTTCCTTTCGCAGCTGCGGGTGAAGGATGTCACGGTGTTTGAGCTCCTGGAGGGAACAGACGCGCGCGATGTGCTCACCTACGATGCCTTCCTCTTTTTCCCGCGTGTGGGCGCTTATCTGGGGCGCGAGGCGGGTCTGTCCGGAGCGGACGGGCGGGACTTGGGGCAGCTCTCGGAGCTGGTCTATCTCTACGCGCGGCTGCACGGATCCGTCGGGGAGACAGGCGGGCGCGGCGACCAGCTGAAAGTTCTCCTGGGCGATCTCTTTCTGGGGCGCTTCTACGAGACGCTCTCCGCTTCCGGCAAGGAAGCGTGCCTGCCGGTCTATATCGAGTTTATGCGGCGGCTCAACAGCGGGGGGATCGATGCGCTGACGGGCGGCGCGGCCCGCGGCGCGCGCGAGCTTCTGCTGGAGACGACGGCGGAGGCGGCGGCGATTCTGGCACAGCCCGCGCCCGGGACGGAGCGGGATGCGGCCGCTCGCCTGAAAGCGCTGGCGCGGGGGGCCGAAGCGCGGCTGCGGCCCGCGGACGCGGAGCTGCCGGTGCCGGATCTGGAGACGCTGGCGGCGCGGCTGGAGATGGAAGAATGCTAGGGGATAAAAGGTATGCTGAGAGTTTTGGAACTGCATGACATCAAGAATCGCATGCGCGATGTGGAGGCGTATCTGGAGGAGGCTTTGAACTTCCCGCATCCGGCCCTGCGCGAGAGCGCGCTGTCCATGCTGCACGCCGGCGGCAAACGCGTGCGGCCGGCCCTTGCCCTGCTGACGGCAAGTATGTACGGCAACGAGGCGGGGATTGTGCCATTGGCGGCTGCACTGGAGATGATTCACATGGCTTCGCTGATCCACGACGACGTGGTGGACGGGGCGTCCACACGGCGCGGAGAGCCCACAGTCAATATCCTGCACGGCAACCGTTACGCGATCCATGTGGGGGATTACGTGCTGGTCAAGGCGGTGGAGATCGTTCGCGCCCAGCCGGAGAGCGACCGCCTGCTGCGGATTCTGGCCGATCTCTGCGTGGAGATGAGCCTGGGGGAAGTGGAGCAGCTGCGCGGCGCCTTTGACACCGCGCAGACCGAGGAGACCTACTACTACCGCATCGACCGCAAGACGGCCCTGCTGATGGCGAGCAGCTGCCAGGCGGCAGCGGTGGCCTCCGGCGGCAGCGAGGAGGAGATTGAACTTTTTTACAAGATCGGCTATCATCTCGGCATGGCCTTTCAGATTCAGGATGATATCCTGGATCTGCACAGCAATGCCAACACACTGGGCAAACCGGTGGGGCGCGATCTGGCGAACGGCATTCTGACCCTGCCTGTCATTCTGGTGCTGCAGAAGGATTTTGCGGAGCGGGAGGAGCTCCTGTGTCTCATCGAAGGACATTTTGCCGGCGGTCAGGCGGAGGTGGACCGCGCCGTCGCCATCATTGAGGCGCAGGGCGGAGTGACGGCGGCACAGGAGCGCGCCGAGAGCTACCTGCGCCAGGGCGAGGCATACATCGCGGCGCTGCCGGATTTCCCGCAGAAGGAAATCCTGCGCAAGGGCGTGGAGTATCTGCGGGCGCGCGTCTCCTGAGTGCGGCGCGGGCGCCTTTGCGGAAAAGAGGTTTTACACATGTCGTTTCAATATGCGGTGACCCTGAATCTGGCGGGCCGTCCTTGCACGGTGGTGGGCGGTGGAACGGTGGCGCTGCGCAAGGTGGAAAGCCTTCTGGAGGAGGAGGCCAGCGTGACGGTGATCAGCCCCGCGCTCTGTCCGCAACTTGCGGAGCTGGCCGAGGCGAACCGCCTGTCCTGGATTGCCGCGCCCTACCGGGACGGACAGCTCGCGGGCAGTTTCCTCGTGATCGCCGCCACCGACCGGCGCGACGTCAACCGCGCGGTGGCGCGCTGGTGCGAGGCGCATCAGGTGCTGGTCAATGTGGCGGACAGCCGTGAGGAGAGCAGTTTTGCCGTCAGCGCGGCGGTGCGGCGCGGCGATCTGCTCCTGGCGGTCTCCACGGGCGGCGTGAGCCCCGCCATCGCCCGCTCCATCCGCGAGCGGCTGGAGGAGGAGTTCGGGCCGGAGTACGGCGTCATGCTGGAGATTGTGGCCGCGGCGCGCGAGGAGGCCATGTGCGGCATCAAGGATGCCTCCAAGCGGCGAGAGTTTCTTCAGCGCCTGGCGGAGATGGATCTGCCGGGGGAACTGCGCGGGACAAGCCGGGAAGAAGTGGAAAACAAGGTGAGAGCATGTCTATCGTCGTATTGGGACTAAATTACAGGACGGCGCCGGTGGAAATCCGCGAGAAAGTGGCCCTCTCAAAACCGCATATTCAGCGCTCCGCGGCGCAGTTGCGCAATCTGCGCGGCGCGGAGGGCGTGGCGGTGCTCTCCACCTGCAACCGCACGGAGTTTTATCTGGACGCCGCCCGCGACCGGGAGGCGGTGGAAGCGCTGCAGGCGTTTATCTCCGACTACAGCGGCTGCGCGCCGGAAGAACTGCGGCAGTATCTGTATGTATACAAGGGGCGGGCGGCGGTGGAGCACCTGTTTACGGTGGCGGCAGGACTGGATTCCATGATCCTGGGGGAGAGCCAGATCCAGGGGCAGGTACAGGAGGCCTACAGCTGCGCCCTCACCTGCGAGCTGTCCGACAGCGTGCTCAACACCCTGCTGATGAACGCGCTGAGTGTGGGAAAGCGTGTGCGCACGGAGACCTGCATCGACCGCCAGGCGGTGTCGGTCAGCTCTGCGGCGGTGGAACTGGCAAAGCAGGAGCTCGGAAGCCTGGACCACAAGACGGTGCTGATTCTGGGCGCGGGCGAGACCAGCGAACTGGCGCTGCGCCATCTGGTTTCCAACGGCATCAGCGGCGTGATCGTCGCGAACCGCACCTTCGACCGCGCGCAGCGGCTGGCGGAGGAGTTCGGGGGCAAGGCCATTCGGCTGGATCATTTCGGACTCTATCTGGACCGCGCGGACATCATCCTCTGCTGCACCGCGTCCCCGAAATATATCATCGAAAAAAAAGATCTGGAACCGCTTCTGGCGGGCCGCACCAAACCGCTCCTGTTTCTGGACATCGCCGTGCCGCGGGATATCGCCCCCGACGTGGCGGAGCTGGAGCATGTGCGTCTCTTTGACATCGACGATCTGCAGCATGTGGTGGCGCAGAATCTCGAGGGACGGATGCGGGAGGCGGAGCAGGCGAGGGCCATCGTGGCGGAGGAAGTGGACAATTTCTTTTTTTGGCTGGATTCCCTGCTGGTGGTGCCGACCATCGTCAAGCTGCGCGGGCAGGTGGAGGCCATCAAGCAGAAGGAAGTGGAGAAGGCGCTGCGCCGCATTGACGATGTGACGCCGCGGGAGAAGCGGATTGTGGAACAGCTGGCGCACAGCATCGTCAGCCAGCTGCTCCACAAGCCGATGTACAATCTGCGCCAGCTGGCGGGGAGCCATGCGGAGCGCATCGACTGCTACATCCGGGCGGTGAACGATCTGTTTGAGCTGCCGGAGGATCAGGCGGCCGAAGCGGATCCCCAAAAAGACGCCGCGGCGCGCGGAAAGGAGCGGGGGCATGAAGCAGACGATTCGGAAGCAGACGATTCGGGTGGGCTCACGGGAGAGCGCCCTGGCCCTTTGGCAGACGAACTTCGTTCTGGACAGACTGCGGGAGACCGGTGAGGATCGGGCGTACGAGGTGGTCGCGCGAAAGACCGCGGGAGATCGCATCCTGGATGTCTCTCTGTCGAAAATCGGGGACAAGGGGCTTTTCACGCGGGACTTGGAGGCAGGGCTTCTGAGCGGAGAGCTGGATTTCGCGGTGCACAGCCTAAAGGATGTCCCCACGGAGCTGCCGCCGGGGCTTGCGATCACCTGCGTGCTGAAGCGCCACGATCCGGCGGATGTGCTGCTCTCGCCGCGCTATGCCTCCCTCGCGGCGTTGCCGCGCGGGGCCAAGCTGGGCACCAGCAGTCTGCGCCGCAAGTCGCAGCTTTTGCATGTGCGGCCGGATCTGGAGATCCGCGATCTGCGCGGCAACCTGCAGACGCGGCTGCGGAAGATGGAGGAGGAGGGCTTTGACGGCATCGTCCTGGCGGCGGCCGGTCTGGAGCGCATGGGGCTCGCGCGGCACATCCGAGAGCGGCTTCCTTTTTCGGTCTGTCTGCCGGCCGTCTGCCAGGGGATCCTCTGCGTGGAGAGCCGGAGCGGCGACGCGGAGATCGCGGATCTCCTGGTGCCGGTGCACGATGCGGAGACCGCGCTCTGCGCGGCGGCAGAGCGCGCGCTCCTCGCGGCGCTGGAGGGCGGCTGCCAGGTTCCCGTCGCCGCCAACGCCCGGCTGCGGGACGGCACGCTTTCCTTGGACGGGCTGGTGGGCGCGCTCGACGGCAGCCGCATCGTGCGCCGCTCCGCCGCGTGCGCGCTGCCGGATACGGCGGAGCGCGGTCTCCGGGCCGCGCGCGCGCTGGGGCGGCAGCTGGCGGCGGAGCTATCCGAGGCGGGCGGCGCGCAGATCTTGCAGGAGATTCGCGCCGGCGGGAGCGGATCCGATCGGAGCGAGACAGGAGGCGTGTCATGAACCGTGGAATCGTCTATTTGATCGGCGCGGGGCCCGGGGATGTGAAACTCATCACCTTGAAGGGGCTGGAGTGCATCCGGAAGGCGGACGTGATTGTCTACGACCGGCTGGCCAATCCGCGCCTCCTGCGCTACAGGCGGCCGGATGCCCGGCTGATCTATGTCGGCAAGTCGCCGGAGCGGCACACGCTCCGCCAGGAGGAGATCAACCGGATCCTGGTGGAGGAAGGGCTGGCGGGCAATGTGGTGGCGCGGCTCAAGGGAGGGGATCCCTATGTGTTCGGGCGCGGCGGCGAGGAGGGCGAAGCGCTGCGGGCCGCGGGGGTGCGCTTTGAGGAGGTGCCGGGCATCACATCCGCGATTGCGGTGCCCGCCTATGCGGGCATTCCGCTCACGCACCGGGATTTCACATCCACTTTCACGGTGATCACGGGGCATGAGGAGCCGGGCAAGGCGCAGAGCGGCATCGACTGGCCGCGGCTGGCGCAGGATCCGGGGACGCTGGTGTTCTTGATGGGTGTCGGAAATCTGGCGGAGATCGCGGGCAGGCTCCTGGAGTACGGCAAGGACGCGGGAACGCCGGCGGCGGTGATCCGTTGGGGCACGCGCCCGGAGCAGCAGGTGGTGACGGGGACGCTGGATACCATCGCCGGGGAGGTTGCGCGGGCAGGGCTCCGCTCGCCGGCCATCATCCTGGTCGGCCGCGTGGTGGCGCTGCGGGAGACCCTCTGCTGGTTTGAGGAGAAGCCGCTTTTCGGAAAGCGGGTGCTTGTGACGCGCGCCCGCGAGCAGGCGAGCGTCCTATCGGAGAAACTGGAGGAACTCGGCGCGGAGGCCTGGGAGTACCCGGTCATCCGCATCGCCGAGCCGGAGGATACCGCCGCGCTGGACCGGGCGGTGGCCGAAGCGGGCCGCTATGACTGGATCCTGTTCACCAGCGCCAACGGTGTGGACGCCTTCTTCCGCAGCATGCGGGCGCAGCGGCTGGATGTGCGCACCCTGGGGCGGGCGCGCCTGTGCGCCATCGGGCCCAGGACGGCCCAGTCGCTGGAGGAGCGCGGCCTCCTGGTGGATGTGATGCCGGAGGTATTCCGCGCGGAGGCCGTCGCGGAGGCGCTCGGCGGGCGTGTCCGCGCGGGGGAGCGCGTGCTCCTGCCGCGCGCCGATCTGGCGAGGCCGGTTCTGGCGGAAAGCCTCCGGGCGATGGGCGCGCGGGTGGACGAAGTGATCGCCTACCGCACGCTGCCGGCCGACGAGACGGATACCGGGCTGCTTTTGGAGAAGCTGCGCGCCGGAGAGATCCATGTGGTGACGTTCACCAGCTCCTCCACGGTGACCAATTTTCTGCGCCTCCTGGGCGAGGACCGCACGTGCCTGTCCGGCGTGACGGTGGCCTGTATCGGTCCGGTGACGGCGGAGACCGCGCGCGCGAACGGTCTGCCGGTGGATATCGTCGCCGAGCGCTATACGATCGACGGTCTGGTTGACGCCATCGAGGCGCACTTTGCTGCGCGTCCGCCTGGCGCACGGATGCAATCTTCGAGCAAGGACAGAACCTTGGCGAGATCGCAGGGCGTTCCCGGTGCAGAACCGGGAGAACTTTTCTGAAAAGAGGGGCTGAATCATGTTTCCAACCACAAGGATGCGCCGCTACCGGCGGAGCGAGAACATCCGCCGGATGGTGCGGGAGTACCGTGTCCACGCCGAGCAGCTGATCTATCCCATCTTCGTGGCGGAGGGAGAGGACATTCTCCGTCCCGTAGACTCTATGCCGGGCATCTGCCAGTACTCGCTGGATCATCTGCTGGAGGAGGTGGATCGGGCGGTCTCCGCGGGCATCTGCAGCATCATCCTCTTCGGCGTGCCGGAAAAGAAGGATCCCGTGGGCAGCCAGGCCTACGCGGAGGACGGCATCGTGCAGCGGGCGATCGCCCTGGTGCGGAGCGCCTATCCGGATCTGGTGATCCTCGCGGACTGCTGTCTCTGCGAGTATACGAGCCACGGGCACTGCGGCATCGTGGACGACGCGGGGCGGGTGCTGAACGATCCCACGCTCGAACTCTTGGCAAAGACGGCGGTGAGCCAGGCGAGAGCGGGCGCGGATATCATCGCGCCGTCGGATATGATGGACGGCCGCGTGGGCGCCTTGCGCACGGCCCTCGATGCGGCCGGCTTCCCGGATGTCGCGGTGATGGCCTACTCGGCCAAGTACGCCTCGGCCTTCTACGGCCCCTTCCGCGAGGCGGCGGGCTCCGCGCCGCAGTTCGGCGACCGAAAAACCTATCAGATGGATCCCGCCTGCAGCGCGCGCCAGGCCATGGCGGAGACGCGGCTCGATGTGGAGGAGGGCGCGGACTATATCATCATCAAGCCCGCGCTCGCCTATCTGGACATCCTCGCCCGGGCGAGGGAGACGTTCGAGCAGCCCATCGTGGCCTACAATGTCAGCGGCGAGTACGCCATGGTGAAGGCGGCGGCGCAGAACGGCTGGATCGACGAGAAAAAGATTGTGATGGAGCTGATGACCGGCTTTGTGCGGGCCGGCGCGGATCTGATCGTGACTTACCACGCCATCGACGTGGCCCGCTGGCTGCGGGAGGAGACATATCCGGCCGCATCGTGCCGAGAGGGGGAGTGAGGGATGCAGTTTGAAAAATCACAGGCGCTCTACCGGGAGGCCGTGCGGCTGATTCCAGGCGGCGTCAACAGCCCGGTG
Source organism: uncultured Peptococcaceae bacterium (assembly GCA_964606855.1). Classification (GTDB taxonomy): domain Bacteria; phylum Bacillota; class Peptococcia; order Peptococcales; family Peptococcaceae; genus UBA7185. The sequence continues at coordinate 43,102 of CAZSHM010000003.1, read as the reverse complement.
CGCGCCTTCCGGGCGGTGGGCGATTTCCCTGTCTTCATCGAGCGGGGGGAGGGCGCGTACCTCTATGATGTGGACGGAAACCGTCTCCTCGACTACGTCTGTTCCTGGGGACCGCTGCTTCTGGGGCACCGGCCGCCCGCCGTCACGGCGGCGATCCGGGCGGCGCTGGAAAAGGGCAGCACTTTCGGCGCGCCCACGGAGGCGGAGGTGGAGATCGCGCGCCGCATCACGGAGGCGGTGCCCTCCATCGAGATGGTGCGGATGGTGAATTCCGGCACAGAGGCGACCATGAGCGCGATCCGTCTGGCCCGCGGCTATACGGGCCGCGACAAGCTGGTGAAATTCGCCGGCTGCTACCACGGGCACGCCGACCATCTGCTGATCCAGGCGGGCTCCGGCGCGCTGACGTTCGGAGTTCCCTCCAGCCCCGGCGTGCCGGAATCCATCGCCTCGGAGACCCTGGTGGCCGAGTACAACGATCTGGAGAGCGTGGAGCGGCTCTTTGCGCGGTATCCGGAAGAGATCGCCGCCGTCATCGTGGAACCTGTGCCGGGCAACATGGGGCTGGTGCTTCCCAGGGAAGGCTTCCTGGAGGGACTGCGGGAGATCACCCGGCGTTACGGCGCGCTGCTGATTTTCGACGAGGTGATCAGCGGGTTCCGTGCCTCCTACGGCGGCGCGCAGCAGGTCTACGGCGTACTGCCCGACCTCACTTGCCTGGGAAAGATTATCGGCGGCGGGCTGCCGGTCGGCGCGTACGGCGGACGGCGGGAGATCATGGAGCTGGTGGCGCCCTCCGGGCCGGTCTATCAGGCGGGAACGCTCTCCGGAAACCCCTTGGCCATGGCTGCCGGCATTGCCGCGCTGCGGGAATTGGCCAAGCCCGGCGTCTACGAGGCGGTGGAGGCCAAGGCCGCCGCGCTGGCGCAGGGATTGAGGGATGCCGCGCGCGAGGCGGGCGTCGCGGTCACCGTCCACCAGTGCGCGTCGCTGCTCACGGTCTTCTTTACCGAGGGGCCGGTGGAGGGCTACGCGCAGGCCATGCGCGCCGATACGGCGCAGTTTAAAAGTTTCTTTCAGGCGATGCTGCAGGCGGGCGTCTATCTGCCGCCATCGCAGTTTGAGTGCTGGTTCGTCTCCACGGCGCACAGCGACGCGGACATCGAGGCGACCATCGCCGCCGCCCGGGACGCTTTTGCCGCGGTGGCGGCGCAGCGCGGACAGGCGAAGGTGATGGAATGAGGGCGGAGGAGCAGGCGGCGCGCGATGCGCGGCAGCAGGATGCGCGCTGCTTTGCAGACGATGTCCTGCGGCTGAACCTGCAGTACCGAGCGCTGCACGGGCGCGACCGCGCCTACTGCATCCGCACGTTCGGCTGCCAGATGAATGAGCACGATTCGGAGGTTCTGGCCGGCCTTTTGCAGCAGATGGGCTTTGTGCCCGCCGCGCGCGAGGAAGATGCCGATCTCCTGCTCTTTAACACCTGCTGTATCCGCGAAAAAGCGGAGAGCAAGGTCCTGAGCCATCTGGGCGAACTGCGCGCCCTGAAGCAGAAGCGGCCCGACTGCATCATCGGGGTCTGCGGCTGCATGATGCAGCAGCAGAACGAAGCCGATCTGGTCCGCGCGTCCGCGCCGCATGTGGATCTCATCTTCGGCACGCACAATCTGCAGCAGCTGCCGCGCTATCTCCTCGCGCTCTACCGGGGCGCGGAGCGGCAGGTGGAAATCTGGCCGCAAGAGGAGCCCGTGCAGGAGGGTCTGCCTGTCCGGCGCGCGCACCCCTATCAGGCGCTGGTCAACATCATCTACGGCTGCAACAATTTCTGCACCTACTGCGTCGTGCCGTATGTGCGGGGACGGGAGCGGAGCCGCCGGCAGGCGGACATCGCGGCGGAAGTGCGGCGCCTGGTGGCGGACGGTGTGGTGGAAGTGACACTCCTGGGGCAGAATGTCAACAGCTACGGGACGGACCTGGCGGACGGCACCAGCTTTGCCGGGCTCCTGCGCGAGCTGGACGGCATCGAGGGTCTGCGCCGCATCCGCTTTATGACTTCCCACCCCAAGGATTTCACGGACGAGCTGGTGCGGACCATCGCAGACAGCCGGAAGGTGTGCGATCACGTGCACCTTCCAGTGCAGTCGGGCAGCAGCCGCATCCTGCAGCGGATGAACCGCCGCTACAGCAAGGAGACGTATCTGCGCCTGGTGGAGCGGATCCGCCGCGCGCTGCCCGGGGCCGCCATCACCACCGACCTCATCGTCGGTTTTCCCGGCGAGACGGAGGAGGACTTTCAGGAGACACTCGATCTGGTGCGGCGTGTGCGCTTTGACACCGCCTTTACCTTCCTCTATTCCAAGCGCAGCGGCACGCCGGCCGCCCGCATGGAGGATCCGGTTTCCCCGGAGGAGAAAAAGGAGCGTCTGCAGCGGCTGAATACGCTCCAGTCGGAGATCAGCCGCGAGATCAACGACACCCTTGTGGGCCGCACCGTGGATGTGCTGGTGGAGGGCGGGAGCAAAACCGACGCGGCGATGCTGCAGGGCCGCACCACCACCAACAAGACCGTGCTCTTCGCGGGGGATCCCGCGCTGGCGGGAAAAATCCTTCCGGTCCGCGTCGCCGAGGCGCAGACCTGGGTGCTCAAGGGCGAACTGGCAGACTAGCGGCGGGCGCGCCTTTTCGGGGGTGCGGCGGACTCCCGCGCGGTGCCGCCAAGGCCGCTGTGCGCAGATTTTATGGAGGTGCGATTGTGGATATTTTAGCAAAGGCGAAAGAACTGGCGGATGCCATCGCCGGCTCCGCGGAGCTGGCGGCGCTGCGCGACGCCGAGATGCGGATGATGATGGACAACGACGCGCGCGTCATCGTGGAGGAGTACCAGGAAATCCAGAGCGACGCCATGAGCAAAGGACTGGATTTCGAGGATCTCTCCGAGGAGGAGAAGCAGCATGTGGAAGCCCTGGAGGAGAAGATGAACGCGAACGCCAACATCAGCGCCTTCCTGCAGGCGAACCAGGCCTTTGAGCAAATCCTGCGCTCGGTCAACATGATCCTCAGCGCGGCCATCAACGGCGGGAATTCGGGCTGCAGCGGAAATTGCGGCAGCTGCGGTTCCGGCTGCGGCATCTGAACCAGACCGGAATTTGAACGCCCGATCCGTAGTATCCTGCGGATCGGGCTATTTTTTTGCGCTTTTTTCCGCTCCGCCTGCCGGGCGCCGGACTGTGCACAGCAGGATTCCCGCACGAACGGCACTTCTGCGGCCCGCGCGAATCTCCCGGCGCAGCGGCCGCCCAAACAGCACGTTTCCCGTGCTGTTTTTTTGTAGTAGGTATTTTTTACTAGAAAGCGCGTGGATTATAAAGAACTCGGGCGAAACAACTTGCAAAAGGCGGATTTATAATTGCGATAAGCAGAGGAGAAATTGTCGCAGAAGGGCGAGCGAGAAAGAAGGGATTTTTGTGGATGCCGCGAAGGATCGGTGGCTGAATTTCAGAATGGACGAGACTGCGGAGAAACAGGAGGAGGAGCGCCTGAGAAAGCGGGTGCGGAGATGCCGCTGCAGTTATTGCGGCGGGACGCTGGAACTGCGCAAACTGACCTACAGCAGTTACGATATCTCCAAGCTGGAAATCTATTGTGACCACTGCAAGCGCATCGAATACGGGGTGGAACCGGAGATTTACGAGGTGGCAGAGTATTTTGTAGACGAGCTGCGTTTTGATTACTACAAGGATCTGGACAACAATATCCGCAAAAGAGAGATGAATATCGCCAAGGTGAGCGAGATCATCGATTGGGGCTGCCGGAATCTCGGCCTCCTGCGCGAGGACGGTTTTACGACCTCTCTGGATCTGAAGACGGAACTTTTGGGGGAAGCCCTGATGCTGGAAGATGAGACGCTGGACTGAGGGGGCGGGAACATGGCAGAAGTAGTGAGATTGCGCGATCTGACCTGCCTGGCCGGAAACCACGCGCTGCTGAGCAATATCGACTGGTCCGTGCAAAAGGGGGAGCACTGGGTCGTTTTCGGCCTGAACGGATCGGGGAAAACGACGCTCCTGAGCATCATTGCGGGGTTCCGCGGGTTTTCGGGAGGCTCTGTGGAGGTCTTCGGCAGCCCCTACACCGAGGAGAATATCCTGGAAAAGCGCAAGAAAGTGGGATGGATCAGCAGTTCCTTCTTTGACCGGTATTACCAGCGGGAGAGCGTTCTGAACATCGTGCTTTCCGGAATCAGCGGAAAATTGGGGAACAACCGCTGGAAGGTTCGCAACGCGGACATCCGGCGCGCGAATCAGCTTCTGGCGGAATTGGGGCTGGAAGCCAAAATGCACCGCACGTTCGATCTGCTGTCCAAGGGAGAGCGGCAGAATGTTTTGATCGCGCGGGCCTTGATCAGCAACCCGGAGATGCTGATTCTGGACGAGCCGGGGACCGGCCTGGATGTGTTTGCCAGAGAATATATGCTCGCCACGGTTCGGGCGCTGGCGGAAAACCCGGAGATGACGGTGATCTACGTCACGCACTATACGGAGGAGATTCTGCAGCTGTTTGACAAATGCCTGCTGTTGCGGAACGGGACAATCTATGCGAAGGGCAGATCGCAGGATCTCTTTACCGACGCGTCCATGAGCGATTTTCTAAATTATCCGGTGCGTGTCGTGCAGACCGAGGATCACTTCTATGTGGATCTGCAGGTCACGTCGAACATCAAACAAATCTTGTAGCGCGCGAGGGAGGACGTACATTGGGCGAAGTCAAGGTGGAGAAGTTTTTTCAGATCGGCATTGTGGTGGCCGACGCGCGGAGAGCGGCGGAGACACTCTGCGCCATGTGCGCGATCGATCCTGCCGGGATCCGGTATGTCGATCTGTCGGAACAGAATGCGCCCGTCAAGTTCCGGGGACGGCTGGTCACGGCTTATATGCGGCTGGCCATGGTACAAGTCGCGGGCGTGGAGTTTGAATTTATCCAGCACACGGGAGGGGACGTCAATTCCCAGAAGGAGTTCTTCGATCAGCATGGCCCGGGCATACAGCACATCTGTCTCGGCGTGAACGATTACGCGGGCATGCGGGAGCGGATGCGGGCGCTGGGCGCGGAGACGCTGGTGGAGGGCGGATCGGCCGAGAACGGATTCTACTGTTACATGGATCTGCGGAAGGACACCGGCCTGATCGTGGAGCTCTACGATGCGAAACTTTCCCGGAAGAAGGGCCTGTCCCGGACGGAGGAGTCTGCGGCAATACAAATCGGAAGCACAGGAGGCGTGTAGGATGCATCGGTATTTCGGAGAAATTTTGAAGGGAAAGCGTGCCGTCATCACGGGGGCCAACCGCGGACTGGGCCTGCTGATGGCCAGGAGATTCCTGGAGTGCGGCGCGAACGTGGCGATCTGCTGCGCTCCGCAGGAGACATACGCGGAGGCGGTAGAAAAATTGCGGGCGCTGGATCCCGCCTATCAGGTGAAAGGCTTTCGCCCGAACCTGAGCAGCGAGGAGGAGCTGGAGGCCATGGCGGAGGAGATCTGCGCGGACTGGGGCGGGATCGATATCCTGGTGAACAACGCGGGACTGTACCCGGCGAAGACATTCGACGAATATCCGAAGGAACTCTTTCAAACCGTGTTCGATGTGAATGTGACGGGGACGTTCATGGCCAGCAAGGTTCTTTCCAGAGTGATCGCCGAACAGGGCGGCGGCGCCATCCTCAACACCAGCTCCATGGCCGGTGTGGACGGCGCGATGCGAAATATCGGCTACACGGCGTCGAAATTTGCCGTGGAGGGGCTGACGCTGGGCATGGCCAGGGAACTCGGCCCGAAAAAGATCCGCGTCAACGCGGTGGCTCCGGCGGGGATCCAGACCGTGGACTTTGACGGCAATCCGGTGCCGATGTCCAACCCGAATGTGCGGATGGACGCGGCCATGGCGGAACAGATGGCGGAGGCCTCGAACCTGGCGGCAAAATTTGCGCCGATGGGAAGATTTATGTGTCATCCGGATGAACTGATCCATGTCTTTATTTTCCTGGCAAGCGATGCCGCCGCGTTTATCAGCGGGCAGACGATTTGCGTGAGCGGCGCCTGCATCTGGCCCGCCGCCTCCCCGGCTTCCACGGCGAGCTACTGAGCGCGGACAGAACACTGGGAGGTGAGAACCGTGGCAATGTTGGAAGCGGAGCATGATATGCTGACCCAGGATCTGGACCACGACGCGATCGCGGCCGCGCAGTCGAAGGAACTGATCAACAGCGGGTTTATGGAGGAGGAGTTCGCCTGCTACGGGAGCGCGTTCATCGAGTCCGGGAAGATCAAGTACTATATCAGCAGCACGGAGCGCTCCATGAACAAATTCATCGCGAACTGCATCCTGCGCAGCGTCTATCCGACCCCGCCCAGATATTTTGTGATGCGGTGCAATGTCCTGGCGGGCGCCCGGGACGAAATCCGGCAGAAGTTCAAGCGCCAGACGGCCTACACCCTGCGGGAGGACTACCCGAAGTGCTACTTTTCCGCCATGGAGGATCTCTCCGCTTATCCGGCCGATGACAAAGCGATGCCCATCCTGCTCCGGGCCAAGAACGAGGCCGAGAACACCTTTGACCGGGTGGCGCTCGAGATCCTGCGGGGCCTGGCACTGGACGCGCTGACCATGAAGCATCTGACCCGGGAGGGTTATGCCTACTGGATGAACTGGCTGGCGGACGAGTACCGAAAGATGGAGGAGGATATCCTGGAATACAATTATTACAAGCGCAGTTACAGCGGGTTCGCCTATGTGCAGAACGGGGCGATCTCCTACAAGCGGAACGCCTTTGAGACGAAAACCATCGAGCAGCGGAACCAGGCGATCGCGGAGGGGAAGGTCGTCACGCCGATCCTCCGGCAGGACTACTACGCCGGCACCTACGGGGATCTGGATACCGGACGCCGGCAGTTTCAGGAGCTGCTGGAGCGCTACTACAACGAACCGTTCCTGGAGATTGTGCAGGCGATGAAACGCCTGCCGCCCGCCGTGCCGCGGGAGAAGTATGCGGCGTGGCTGCAGGAGCTGGAGGCGACAGGAAAGGAGAAAGCCGTCCGCAGTTTCCGCTATCACGGGTATCTCTGGAATGTTCTGCCCTGCATGCATTCCGCGCGGCTCTGAGGAGGTGAAGGCTCTGCCGGCGCATGCGGATCGAGAAATGCACTAGAGCAGCTGAAATGGAGGATACGAGGAGGGAGGTCCATGGGGGGGGAAAAGCGGCAATCCATAAGCCCGGCAGGCCGAGCAGGTCGGAATTTTTCCAATCATGATCCGTATGCGGAAGAAATGCGGGTACAAAGCGGGGGGAACGCTTCAGCGCCAGGTTTCTGGCCGCCCTTGTGCCGGGCGGAAGGGTGTTCTGAAAACAGATGCGCGGGGATTCCTAGAGAGAGGGGATATTTACGATGTCGGAAGTAAAAAAGAAAAGCGTCAGCAAGTACGCGATCCATTTTACCGTGATGGTTCTGCTGACGTTCGGGTTCCGTCTGCTGCCGCCTCCTGGGAGTGTGACAGAGTACGGGATGGCTGTGGCGGGTGTCTTTGTCGGGTTGGTTTACGGCTGGACGTTCATCGGACTCCTGATTCCCAGCTTGTTTGGGGCGGTGGCGCTGGCGACGACCGGGTACGGCAGCTGCCAGGATGTGTTTGTCGCGATGTTCAGCAACAGCACGGTGCTGATGATGCTCGTCGGCGTGCTGGCCTTCATGGCGGTGCAGCAGTCCGGCGCGGGGGATTACATCATCGCGAAACTGCTCAGCAGCAAGCTGATCCGAAAGAGCCCGGTCATGATGTTAGAGATTTTCTTCCTGATTTTTATCGTCGGCAATGTCGTGGGAATTGTCTGGTTCCTGTACTTTGCCCTGCTGCCGCTGATGAACAGCATGCTGCTGAAGTGCGGCTATGAGAAAGGCGACAAATTCAATTATTTCTTCCTGGCGGGCTGTCTGATGGCCGGGCAGATGGGGATGAGCATCTTTCCCTTTATGGGATGGAGCCTGATGACGGCCGGCACGATGATGCAGCTCACGCAGGTTCCGATCTCCTACAACGCGTATATGGGCCTGATGCTTCTTTTGATCGCCGTGGCGATGCTCACCTACCCGCTCCTGATGAAACTTTGCGGCTGCAAATTCGACAAACTGGCGACGGTTGATGTGGCGGCCACCTTCCCGGTTTCCCAGGAGTCCAAGATGAATCTGCGGCAGAAGATCGCGGTGTGGTCCGTCGTGATCTTCGTCGTCCTGGTGGTTCTGGTCAGCATGTTCGGCAACCTGTTCCAGGCTCTGGGCTGGCTCAACGTACAGATGGGCGTGCTGGGCCTGATGGTGATTCTGTGGCTGTTTGTGATCGCGTGGCGGGTGGACGGGCAGCCGGTTCTGGACATGAAGAAAGCGGCAGCGGACTTCCAGTGGGATATGCTGATGCTGATCGCGATCGCCCTCTTGATCTCGACGGTTCTGACCAGCGAGGAGACGGGCATCAGCAGCTGGCTGGCAGGATTGCTGATGCCGCTGTTCAACAACGGCGGAATCTTCTTCATGTTTGTGCTGGCACTGGTCACCATCCTTCTGACAAACATCGGGAACAACATCGCAGTGTGCTTTGTCATGATCAACTTGGTCTGCGCGATGTACAACAACGGGTTCGATGTCAACATCACGGCGGCCGCGGTCATCATCTCCCTTTCCAGCGTGTTTGTCGCGTATCTCACGCCGGCGGCTTCCCTGCCGGGCGCCCTGCTGCACTCCAGCGAATCACTGAAACCGGTGACGTGCTATAAATGGACGCCCGCGCTGATGGTCTACGGGGTTCTGCTGCTGATGGCTGTGCTGATCCCCTACTACCTGCTGGCGTAGACATCCGTTTCTATATCCGTTTCCCTTACAAGATCCATTGAGGAGAGGAGCGAGTTTTATGGAGAGAAAAGCTTCTACAGAGAAGATTATGGTTCTGGGCGTGGACGGCTTGGATCCGCGCCTGACCAGAAAGTATGTGGATGAGGGGCTGCTGCCGAATTTCAAGACATTGATTGAGCGCGGCTGCCAGCGGCATGATCTGGTCATGCTGGGCTCCCAGCCGACGGTCACGCCGCCGCAGTGGACCACGCTGGCCACCGGGGCGAACCCGTGCACGCACGGCATCACCCAGTTCAGCCGGACGGTTCCGGGGAAGATCAACCAGAGTTCTTACAATGTAGACTCCCGTCTGGTAAAAGCGGAACCCATGTGGAACTGCTTTGTCGAGGCGGGCAAGAAAACCCTGGTCTTCCACTGGCCGGGCGGAGCCTGGCCGCCGACCAGCGACCGCGAGGAACTGTTCGTGATCGACGGCTCCGCGCCCGGATCGGTCGGTTCGGCCGCCATGCAGGTGGATACGGAGCTGTTCGTGGGCGCGAGTGAAAAATTCGAGGCACCGACCTTTGTCGCGAAGAAAGTCGCGGACGCGGTCGCGCCCTGCGTGATCACCAAACTTCCTGAGGAGACACTCCGCGCGACGGACACCGCCGTCGGCATGCAGCAGATGCTGAACCTGTACAACAACGAAGAAATGAAGAAGATGATCGAAGAGAACAACGTGGACACGATCAATCTTGTCATGAACGATGCGGAGGGCTTCGGCACCCGCGCGGGCGACTTCAACCAGAACCTGAACAACGCGATCTCTCCGATCAAACCCGCGAAGGGCTGGGCGGCCGCTCCGGAGGGCGCGAAGGAGTTCACCATCCTGATCTGCGGCGGCCTGATTCGCCGCCTGGGCCTGATCCTGAAGAACAAGGACGGCGTGTATGACACGGTGCAGGTCTACAAGTCCAAGAAAGACACGGTGCCGATGGCGACCTGCAAGGTCGGGAAAATGGTCTACAACATTCTGGACGACGTGATCTCGGACGACAAGACCTACCGCGCGACCCGGCACTATAAGCTGATGAGCCTGAAGGAGGACGGCAGTGAGCTGAAACTGTATCTCTCCGCGGCCATGGACATCGATTACGACGGCGTGCTGCATCCGAAGCGTCTGGCCAAAGAATTGTTCGAGAACGTGGGTCCGTTCCCGCCGCAGTCCCAGATCTACACGCAGGATGCGGATTCCCAGGAGGCCATGATCGAAGTGTGGGACAATGTGGTCGACTGGTATATCAAGACGATCGACTACATGATCGAGAGTGAAGGGATCGAGGCAATCTTCAGCCATCTGCACTCCGTGGACTTTGTGGAGCACACATTCATCCGCCATATGCACGATATCGGCTTCAACCAGCACGAGGAATCCGTGTATGCCGCGTGGATGCTGCGCCTCTATCAGCAGGTCGACCGCTATGTCGGCGCGCTGCTCCATTATCTGGACGAGGGCTGGACGATCCTGATCACGTCCGACCATGCGCAGGTCGCGCCGTACCACATTCCGCCGGCCATCGGGGATATGTGCGGCGTGAATGTGGGTCTGATGGAGGAACTGGGATACACGGTGCTGCAGAGAGATGAGAACGGGAACAGAATTCGGAAGATCGACTGGAGCAAGACCCGGGCGATCCAATCCATGGGCAACGATATCTTCATCAACCTGAAAGGCCGGGAGGCGCACGGAATCGTGGATCCCGAGGATCAGTACGAGCTGGAGGAGCAGATCATCACCGACCTGTACGGATACAAGCATCCGGATACCGGGAAACGCGTGGTCGCCCTAGCGCTGCGCAACAAGGACGCGATTCTGCTCGGCTACGGCGGGCCGACCGCGGGCGATATCTGCGTCTGGGTCGCAGAGGGATACAACTATGACCACACGGACAGCCTGTCTACGACCTATGGCGCCGGCTACACATCGTCCTCCCCGATTTTCATCGCCGCCGGGCCGGGGATCAAGAAGGGCGAGGAGACGGACCGCTGGATCCGTCAGGTCGATCTGGCGCCGACCTGCTGCGTCTTAGCCGGGGTCAGACTGCCCGCGCAGTGTGAGGGCGCGCCGATCTATCAGATCCTGGAGGAAGCGTTTTGACCCGGAGCTGTGTCTGAGGGAGAAGAAATAAGGGAGAAGAAATAGAGGAAGAGAGGGCGCTGCAGGGCCGATCCGGGATCCCGCGGCGCCCTCTTTTTGCGCGTCCGCCGCTCATTGCGGCGTCTGCGGCCCCTCTCCGGCCAGGGTCTTCGCCGCGGTGAGCAGCAGGTGCAGCGCGTGCTTGGCGGCGCGGTTCCGGATCAAGTCGCGGCTGGTCTGCGCGCCGTAGCGGATGTGCAGTTCGTCCACCTTCTGCAGGGTTTCTCCGGCCACGGCCACATAGACCAGGCCTACCGGTTTCTCCGCGGTGCCGCCGCCGGGGCCGGCCACGCCGGTCGTGCTGACGCCCAGATCGGCGCCGGTGGCGCGGCGGATCCCATGCGCCATCTCCAGAGCCGTCTCGGCGGAGACGGCGCCGTGGGCGGCCAGCGTCTCGGGGGAGACGCCCAGCCACTGCATCTTCCGCTCGTTGGAGTAGGAGCAGACGCCGCCGGGATAGATCTCGGAGGAACCGGGCACGTCGGTGATGCACTTGGAGATGAGCCCTCCGGTGCAGCTCTCCGCCGCCGCCACGCGGATCCGGTGCTCCAGGAGATAGCGCACCAGAGCCGTCTGCAGGTCGGGCACGTCCACGCCGTAGATGTACGGCCCCACCAGGCGTTCGATCTCCCGCTCCAGCGGTTCCATCCTGGCATAGGCCTCCGCTTCGCTGGGCGCGCTGGCGGTCAGGCGCAGCATCACCTCGCCTTCCTGGGCGTAGGGTGCCAGGGTGGGGTTGGTCTGTGTGGTCATCAGCGGGCGCAGCAGCGTCTCCACCGCGGATTCGCCGATGCCGAACAGGCGCAGCTCCCTGGAGACGATGCCGGGGCCGGCAAACCGGCGCAGGTACGGTTCGACCTCCGTCTCGAACATCAGGGTCAACTCGCGCGGCGGGCCGGGCAGGAGAATGACGGTTTTGCCGTCCTGCTCGATCGCCGCGCCGGGCGCGGTGCCGCTCGGATTTGGGAAGATGACGGCGCCTTCCGGCTGGTAGGCCTGTTTCTTGTTGTTCTCGGTCCATGCCGTGCCGCGGTCGGCGAAGAAGGCCTCCAGCCGCTCCAGCGACGGCGGATGGAGGACGAGCGCGCGGCCGAAGTGCGCGGCGATGACTTCCTTGCTGAGGTCGTCGCAGGTGGGGCCCAGCCCGCCCGTGGTGAGGACCAGATCGCTGCGCGAGAGCGCGACGTCGAGCGCCCGGGCCAGGCGTTCGGGGTTGTCGCCCACCGCGCTGTGGTGGTAGACGCGGATGCCCAGCCGTGCCAGCCGGCGCGAGAGATAGGTGGCGTTGGTGTTGACAATCTCGCCGAGCAGCAGCTCCGTGCCGATGCAGAGGATCTCGGCGGAGACGGGCGGCTTGGCGGGAGAGGAAGTTGTTTTCTCAGACATGGGATTGCTCCTTTCTGTGCCGGCGGCGGACGCATCCGGCGCCTCGGATCTGTCGGGGCGGGGCGCGCGGGGCGCCTGCCTCGCTCTTACTATACAGGATCGAGGCGCGCCTGACAAGAGAGAAATCGAAGCGGCGCGGAACTTTGCCGGCGGCGATCTGCAGCCGGATTTGGATGTCCGCGGCCGCTGAGCGGGGCGGGGATCGCCACACAGATGGAGCCATTCAGGCTCACACGCGTTGCAATGTGGTAGGGCAGAGGATCGCGCGCATAAATGCATTGAAAAAAGGCGCGGGGAATGGTAAAATGAAATGACTGCAAAGGCCGGGGGCGCGCGCCCATCTGGAGGGCGCGGCGCAGGGAGGCGCAGGCGGAAGTCGCAGAGCAGAAAACGTGCGGCCGCATGCCGCGGCCGGGGGGAGTATCCTATGAAAGTGACATTGGAACAATTGCGGCAGAGACCGATGCCGAAACATATCGCGGTGATCATGGACGGCAACGGGCGCTGGGCTCAAAAGCGGGGTCTGGCGCGCACCGCCGGACACCGCGTCGGCGTGCAGGCGCTGAAACGGCTGCTCATCGCCCTGGATGAGCTGGACGTCCAGTACCTGACGGTCTACGCATTCTCCACGGAGAACTGGAAGCGCCCGGCCGACGAGGTGCAGGCGCTGATGGATCTGATGATCGAGTTCATCGATCAGGAACTGGATTATCTGCAGGAGAAGGGCGTGCGGGTGGTGCCGATCGGGGAGATCAGCGCCCTGCGCGGCGGCGCCTGCGAGAAGATCCGCTATGCGGAGGCGCGCACGCGGGAGAACAACCGCCTGATCCTCAATGTCGCCCTGAATTACGGCGGGCGGCAGGAGATCGTGCGGGCGGTCCGGGCCGTCTGCGCGGATGTGCAGCGGGGCGCGCTCGCGCCGGAGGAGATCGACGAGGCGCGTTTCGCCGGCTACCTCTACACCGGCGGGCAGCCGGATCCCGATCTGCTGATCCGCTCCTCCGGGGAACTGCGGGTCAGCAATTTCCTGCTGTGGCAGATCGCGTACAGCGAGATCTGGGTGACCGATGTGCTCTGGCCGGATTTCAGCAAGGAGGATCTCTGGGAGGCCATCTGGGACTATCAGAACCGGGATCGCCGTTACGGCGGAGTAGAGGAAAAAGGGGGAAATGCGTGATGGCGGTTCGGATTATGAGTGCAATCGTGGGTCTGCCGATCCTGCTGTTTTTCATTTTTCTGGGCGGCGCGCCGTTTGCCCTGATGGTGGCGGTTCTCGCGACGATCGGGCTCTGGGAATTTGCCCGAATGGCCGGCGTGCGGCAGCAGTTCCTGCTGATTCCGGTCCTTCTGGGCGTATGGCTCATGCTGCTCGGCAGTTATCTGGGCTGGCGCGCGTGGGCCTCTATCGCGATTCTGTTCACCTTCTGCCTCGTGTTTGTGGTCGCGATCCTGCGCTACCCGCACTTTACCGTGGAGGATGTCGCCATCAATCTGCTGGCGCTGATCTACATCGGCTGGACGTTCGCGCACCTGATCGCTTTTGCGGAGATGGAACACGGGCGCCTGCTGGTGCTCTATCTCTTTGTGGCCATCTGGGGCAGCGATTCCGGCGCCTATTTCGTGGGCCGTTTTCTGGGGCGGCATAAACTCTGTCCGCGCGTCAGTCCCAAGAAGACGGTGGAAGGCGCGATCGGCGGCGTGCTGACGGGCGTCGCGCTTCTGGCCGTCCTGAACCTCTTTTTTAAGATGCTCTCGCCGCTCGCGGTGGTGTTTCTGGGGATTGCGATCTCGGTGGTGGGACAGATCGGCGATCTGATTGAGAGTCTGATCAAGCGGCAGTACGGTGTCAAGGACTCCGGAAAGCTGATCCCGGGGCACGGCGGCGTGCTGGACCGGTTCGACAGCATTATGCTCGCGGCGCCGGTGCTCTACTACGGTATGCTCTTGGCATCGTTTCTGGTCTCCCCGGAGTTCCTCGCGACGGATCTGGGGATGTTCTTCTTGCGCTTCGGAGGGAATTGATCCGCTTCTGCTGTTGTATGGTTCTACTGCAAGGATGGCTGCGGAGGGGCGCGCGGATGCGGCGCGCCGCCGTTCCCGCGGACGGAGAGGAGTAAGGTGGATTGAAACGCTTGGCGATTCTGGGCTCGACCGGATCCATCGGCACACAGACGCTGCAGGTGGTGGACGCCTGCCCGGGACAGTTCGAGATTGTGCTCTTGGCGGCGCACAGCAACTGGCCTCGCCTCCTGGAGCAGGCGCGGCGCTATCATCCGCGCTGCGTGGTGCTGACGGACGCGGGCGCCTGCGAAAAATTTGCGGCGGAAAACACGGATCCCGCCCTGACGGTGCGCAGCGGCACGGAGGGCGTGCTGCGGGCGCTGGAGGAGTTTCCGGCGGACATGGCGGTGGGCGCCATGAGCGGCGCCGCGGGCATCGAGCCGACGCTCCGGGCGCTGGAGCTCGGCATGGATCTGGCACTGGCCAACAAGGAGACGCTCGTGGCGGGAGGAAGCCTGGTGCGGCGTGCGCAGCAGAAGGGCGGCGCGCGTATTCTGCCCGTGGACAGCGAGCACTCCGCCATCTTTCAGTGCATCGAGCCGGAGAGCCGCTGCCTGGACAAGATTCTGCTGACGGCATCGGGCGGACCGTTCCGCACCTGGGACAGAGAAGCCCTGCGCCGGGTGACTCCGGCGCAGGCACTGCGGCATCCCAACTGGTCCATGGGGCCCAAGGTCACCGTCGACTCCGCGACCATGATGAACAAGGGCCTGGAGGTCATCGAGGCCAACTGGCTCTTCGGCGTGGACTACGACCACATTCAGGTGCTGGTGCACCCGCAGAGCGTGATCCATTCCATGGTGCAGTACGGCGACGGCTCCGTGCTGGCGCAGCTTGGCCCGGCGGATATGCGCATTCCGATCCAGTATGCGCTGACCTGGCCCGCGCGCCAGAGCAGTCCCTTTCCGAAGCTGGACTTTACGCGGCTGGCGGGGCTGGAGTTCTACCCGCCGGATCTTGAAAAATTTCCCGCGCTGCGGCTGGCTTACCGGGCCGGGCGCGCGGGGAAGTCCATGCCCGCGGTCTTAAACGGCGCCAACGAGGTGGCGGTCGCCGCTTTTCTGCAGGGCAGGGCGGGATTCCTGCAGATTCCGGCGCTGGTGGAGGCGGTTCTTGCGCGGCACACGCCGGTGGAGGTGGAGAGCTTTGCCCATCTGATGGAGATCGATCAGTGGGCACGGCGCGAGGCGGCCGCGCTGCTGGCACAGACGGCATAAGGCCTGCCGGGGCGGCGCCGCGCGGGCGCGCCTCCGGCAGATGCGGACGTCAAGCGGATTTTCAGTATATCCGGCCTTCGGGCTGGTGAGGAGTGTGAAATATGCTGACTGCGATCGTAGCGATTTTGATCTTCGCGCTCTTGGTGACGGTGCATGAGTTCGGCCATTTTCTCTCTGCAAAGCTCTCCGGCATGTATGTTGAAGAGTTCAGCATCGGGATGGGGCCGCAGATCTGCTCCAGGCGCTGGGGCGAGACGCGCTACTCCCTGCGGCTCTTGCCGGTGGGCGGGTATGTGCGCGTTCTGGGGGAGGATGTCGAGGAGGAGGCGCACAGCGGCGCGGACGCGGTCGAGGTGCCGGAGGAGCGGCGCTATCAGAACCGCCCGGTGTGGCAGCGGATGATCTTTGCCAGCGCCGGCTCGTTCATGAATGTGCTGACGGCGATCCTCATCTTTGCCGGGATGTACCTGGTGCTGGGGCTGGCTGTGCCCATCGAGAATCCCGACACGACGCTCTCCGCGGTGATGGAGGGCGGCCCCGCCGAGGCGGCTGGGCTTGCGGCGGGCGACCGCATCGTGGCCATCAACGGGCAGAGCGTATCCACCTGGGAAGATCTGACCCTCCTGGTCGGCGATGCCTCTCAGGAGGAGCCGCTGGCGGTGACGGCGGAGCGCGACGGCAGCCGGTTCACGGTGCAGGTGACGCCGGTGGCGAGCGAGGACGGCGGCAAGAGCATCCTGGGTATCTACGCGGCCACGGCAACGCGCCAGGCGGTCGGCCCGATCCGGAGCCTGGTTCTGGGCGCCCAGACCACCTGGGAGATGACGGTGACCATGGTGGATGTGCTGGGGGACCTGTTCACCGGAAAAATCGATCTTTTCGACGACGAGCAGGGCCTGACCGGTCCGGTGGGGATCGTGCGGATCATCGACGAGTCGACCAAGGCCGGCTGGATCTATGTGTTCAATCTGGCGGCGGTGCTCTCGCTGAATCTGGCGGTCATCAATCTGCTGCCGATTCCCTCTCTGGACGGCAGCAAGCTGATCTTCCTTCTGATCGAGGGCGTGCGGGGCAGACCGATCGATCCGCAGAAGGAGGGCTACGCCAACCTGATCGGGTTCTCCCTGCTGATGCTCCTGATCGTGCTGGTCACTTACAAGGACATCGTGCGGCTCTTTTCGCCCTGATATGCACCGCCGCCTTGTGGATGCGGCAGCGGGAGCACGCATCGGATCTGTGTGCGTGTGCGGCAGGCAGAGAATAGACTTGCGGGGGAGGTTGCGCTCTGTGCAGAGGAGAAAGACGACAAATTTTCAGATCGGCTCCGTGGGCGTGGGATCCGACTTTCCGGTCAGTATCCAGTCCATGACCAACACGGATACCCGGAACGCGGCGGCGACCTTGGACCAGATCCGGCGGCTGGCCCGGGCGGGCTGTCAGCTGGTGCGGGTGGCGGTGCCCGACGAGGAGGCCGCGCTGGCGCTGCGGGAGATCTGTGCCGCCAGCCCGCTCCCCGTGATCGCCGACATCCACTTCAATCACCGGCTGGCGCTGCTGGCCATGGATCACGGCATCGCGGCGCTGCGCATCAACCCGGGCAACATCGGCGGCGCGCGGAATGTGCGGGAGGTTGTGGCCAAGGCCAAGGGGCTGGGGGTGCCCATCCGCATCGGCGTCAACGCCGGCTCTCTGGAGAAGGATCTGCTGCAGCGATACCGGCATCCCACGGCGGAGGCCATGGTGGAGAGCGCGCTGCGCCATGTGCGGCTGCTGGAGGAGCTGGATTTTTCGCAGATCAAGATCTCCCTCAAGGCTTCGGACGTGCCGCTGATGCTGGACGCGTACCGGCAGATCGCGCCGCGCGTCCCCTATCCGCTCCACCTGGGTGTGACGGAGGCGGGCAGCGCGCACTACGGGGTCGTGAAATCGGCGGTGGGCATCGGCACGCTCCTGGCGGAGGGCATCGGGGATACGATCCGCGTATCCCTGACCGGGGATCCGCTGCAGGAGATCCCGGTGGCGCGGCAGATCCTTCAGGCGCTGGGGCTCTGCCCCGGAGGGGTGGAGATCATCTCCTGCCCCACCTGCGGCCGCACACAGATCCCGCTGGAGCGCCTGGTGGAACAGGTGGAGCAGCTGGTGGACGAGCTGACGGCGGACCGGCCGCGGCGGCCGCTGAAGCTGGCGGTGATGGGCTGTGCGGTGAACGGGCCGGGAGAGGCGCGGGAAGCTGACCTGGGCATCGCCGGCGGCAAAGGGGAGGGAATCCTCTTCCGCAGAGGGGAGATCGTGCGCAGGGTGCCGGAGGCGTCGCTCCTGGATGCCTTCCGCGAGGAGCTGGAGGCGCTGCTCGATGCGTGAACCTGCCGGTGCGGAACCGGCGCGGACTCCTTCCGGCGCGGCGCGTCCGGTGGCCGCCCGGAAAATACTACGAGGGAGAGAGCAAATCGTATGAGAATGAGCAAAGCTTTTATCACGACGCTGCGGGACACGCCGGCGGAGGCCGATACCGTGAGCCAGCAGCTTTTGGTGCGCGCGGGCTTCATCCGCAAGAACGCCGCGGGCCTGTACCACTATCTGCCCTTGGGCAAGCGGGTGCTGGACAAGATCGAGGCCATCGTGCGCGAGGAGATGGACGCCGCCGGCTGCCAGGAGCTCTTGATGCCGATTCTGCAGCCGGCCGAGCTGTGGCTGGAGACGGGGCGCTGGAACGCCTACGGCGAGGAGATGTTCAAGGTCACCGACCGCCACGAGCGCCAGTTCTGCCTGGGTCCCACGCACGAGGAGATCGTCACTGACCTGGTGCGCGGCGAGGTGAATTCCTACCGCCAGCTGCCGCTGCGCCTCTATCAGATCCAGAACAAGTACCGCGATGAAAAGCGCCCCCGGTTCGGACTGATCCGCGGGCGCGAGTTCATCATGAAAGATATGTACTCCTTCGACCGCGACGCCGAGGGGCTGGAGGCTTGCTACCAGGATATGTACCGCGCCTACAGCAACATCTTTGACCGCTGCGGGCTGAAATATCGCCCTATCGAGGCGGACGGCGGCGCGATCGGCGACAGCCAGACCCACGAGTTCACCGCCCTGGCGGACATCGGGGAGAACACGATCGTCTACTGCGATGCGTGCGGATATGCCGCCAATCTCGAGATCGCGCCGTGCCCGCCTCCGGAGGAGGGCACGGCGGAAGCGCCGCTGGAACTGGAGAAGGTGTACACGCCGGATTCCAAGACGATCGAGGCGGTCGGAAACTATCTCCGTGTGCCGGCGGAGAAATGCATCAAGACTTTGTTCTTCCGGGCCGATGACGAGCTGATCTGCGTGCTGGCGCGCGGCGACCACGAAGTCAACGAGGTCAAGGTGCAGCGGGTGCACCCTTGCCTGTCGCTGGAGATGGCCGAGGAGGCGGACGTGGTGCGCCTCCTCGGGTGCGGGTTCGGCTCCCTGGGACCGGTAGGGCTCCGGGGGGTGAAAATCTACGCGGATCTCGCGGTGGAGCAGATGCGCAACCTGGTCTGCGGCGCCAACGAGGAGAGCTATCACTATATCCACGTCAACCCAGGCCGCGACTTCCAGGTGGACGGCTACTTTGATTTGCGCATGCTGCGGGAGGGGGAGGCCTGCCCCAAGTGCGGACATGCGCTCTCCAGCGCGCGCGGCATCGAAGTGGGGCAGATCTTCAAGCTGGGCACCAAGTACAGCGCGAAGATGGGCGCCAACTATCTGGATGAGAACGGAAAGTCCCAGGTCATCCACATGGGCTGCTACGGCATCGGCGTCAGCCGCACCATGGCCGCCGTGGTGGAGCAGTACCACGACGAGGACGGCATCCTCTGGCCCAAGAGCATCGCGCCGTACCATGTGTCGCTGGTGCCGGTTTCCGCCAGGGATCCCGGGCAGATGGCGCTGGCGGAGGAGCTGTACCGGGCGCTGCGGCGGCGCGGCGTCGAGGTGCTCTTGGATGACCGCAACGAGCGGCCGGGCGTCAAGTTCAAAGACGCGGATCTCATCGGCTGCCCCCTGCGGCTGACGGTGGGAAAAAAGGCCGTGGAGGAGCGCCTGATCGAGTACAAGCCGCGCGCGTCCGCCTCCAGTGAGCTGGTGCCGCTGGATGCGGTCGTGGAGAAGGTCGCGGAGGAGATCTTCTCCTGAACGTCCGCCGGCGGAATCGGGGAAAACGGAAGGCAGCGCAGGATCCGGAGAGGAGTGAGAGATTGTGGAGTTGGACTACAGAGCGATGATTGCACAGCCCGATCCGCAGGTGCGGGCGTTTCTGGAGACGGCCAGCATCCGCAAGATCACGGTCTCCGAGACGCGGCATCTCTGTGAGATCCTGCTCGCCTGCCGGCAGTTGCCGGATCCGGAGCTCTACGCGCAGTGCAGGGACTTTTTTTCGCGGAATATGCCGCAGGCCGAAGGGGTGCTGCTGCTGGTGCAGCCGGCGGAGCCGCTGCCGGCGGAGGCTTTTCTGTCGGAACATTTCCCGCTGTTTCTTGCCATGCTGGAGCAGCGGCATCCGGCGATCGGCGGATGGCTCTACCGGAGCTGGTGGGAACTCGCGGACGATCGGCTGGCGATCTACATCGGCCAGCCCGCGGGGGTGCGCTTCTTGCGGCAGATGCGGTTTCCGCTGGAGGCCGGCGCCCTCCTGGAGGAGATCCTGCAGCGGAAGATGACGGTGGAGCTCCGCTGTGATCCCTCGCTGCGGCCGGATCTGGACGCGCTGCGCAGAGAGCCGGAATCTCCCGCGCTGCCCGCCGCGGAGACCTCTGCGCCCGCTCGTCCCTCTTCCGGCGGCGCATCCGGCACCGGGCGCACCGAGAAGGAGAGGGAGAGGGAAATTCTGCTCGGCAGGCGCATCAAGGAAGCGCCGCGCGCGATCGAATCGCTGCAGGAGGAGGAGAAGGCCGTCGTCATCGAGGGGCGCTGCTTTGGCGTCGATGTGCGGGACCTGCGGAACGGGAAACAACTGCTGACCTTTAAGCTGACCGACGAGCGGGACTCCATCACCTGCAAGGTGATCCGCCCTCCGGGGGAGATCGCTCCGCTCCGGGAGCGCCTGCAGGAGGCCAGGGCACTGCGGGTGCGGGGCAGCACGCGGGAGGACAGCTATGCCAGGGAACTGACGCTGCTCGCGAGCGATATCCTCCCGGCGGAACTCCCGCGACGGACGGACACCGCCCCCGACAAGCGGGTGGAGCTGCATCTGCACACCAACATGAGCGCGAACGACGCGCTCTGTGATGTGGCCGATCTGGTGCGGCTGGCTGCGGAGATGGGGCATGAGGCCATCGCCGTCACGGATCACGGCGTGGTGCGCGCCTTCCCCGAAGCCTACCAGGCCGGCGAGGCGTACGGCGTCAAAATCATCTACGGGCTGGAGGGATATCTCTTCGACGACAATCTCCCCAAGGAGGCGCAGCGCACGTACCACTGCATCATCCTAGCCCGGAACAAGGCCGGGCTCAAGGCGCTCTACCAGCTGGTGACCGAGTCCAATCTCAACTTTTTCTACCGGCGGCCGCGCATCCCCAAGCGACTGCTGGCGGCGGTGCGGGAGAATCTGGTCATCGGCAGTGCCTGTGAGGCGGGGGAAGTGGTGCAGGCCTATATCCGGAGCGGAAAGGACCACGAGACGATGGTGCGCGCCGCCGCATTCTACGACTATCTGGAGGTGCAGCCCCTCTGCAACAACGCGTTTCTGCTGCGCGAAGGGACCTTCTCCTCGCCGGAGGAGCTGAAACAGCTCAATCTGGACCTCTACGCGCTGGGGCAGGAGCTGGGCAAACCCGTGGTGGCCACGGGAGACGTGCATTTTGCCAACCGGGAGGACAAGATCTACCGGGCCATTCTGATGGCGGGGAAAAAGTACGAGGACGCCGATCAGCAG
Source organism: uncultured Peptococcaceae bacterium (assembly GCA_964606855.1). Classification (GTDB taxonomy): domain Bacteria; phylum Bacillota; class Peptococcia; order Peptococcales; family Peptococcaceae; genus UBA7185. The sequence continues at coordinate 21,479 of CAZSHM010000003.1, read as the reverse complement.
GCGGCGCTCTATTACCGAAGCACGGAGGAGATGCTGGCGGAGTTCGATTATTTTCCGCCGGAGGCGGCGCGGGAGATCGTGATCGAGAATCCAAAAAAGATCATCGCCGACTTCGAAAAGCTGAAGCCGGTGCCGGACGGGCTGCATTCGCCGGAGATCGTCGGCGCGGAGGAGGAGATCCGCGCGCTGACCTACCGGGGCGCGCACGCCCTCTATGGGCCGGATCTGCCGGATCTGGTGCAGCGGCGCATTGACAAGGAGCTGCACTCGATCATCGGCAACGGCTTCGCGGTGCTCTATCTCATCGCGCACAAACTGGTGAAGAAATCCAACGACGACGGCTACCTGGTCGGCTCCCGCGGCTCGGTCGGCTCTTCCTTTGTGGCCCACATGACGGGCATCACCGAGGTCAACTCCCTGCCGCCGCACTATCGCTGCCCGCACTGCTACCACACGATCTTTGTGGACGACGGCACGTACAGCGACGGCGCGGATATGCCGGATCGGATCTGTGCGCGATGCGGCACCCCGATGGTGAAGGACGGGCACAATATCCCGTTTGAGACCTTTCTCGGCTTTAAGGGCGACAAAGTGCCCGATATCGACCTGAACTTTTCCGGGGTCTACCAGGCGCGCGCGCACGCCTACACGGAGGAGCTCTTCGGCAAGGACAATGTCTTCCGCGCCGGGACGTTTCAGACCTTCGCGGAGAAGACGGCCCAAGGCTATGTCGTCCACTATCTGGAGGAGCGCAATCTGCACAGGCGGCAGGCGGAGATCGAGCGGCTGGCGCTGGGCTTCACCGGCGTCTGCCGCACGACGGGACAGCATCCCGGCGGCCTGATGGTGATCCCCAAGGGCACGGATGTCCACGATTTTACGCCGTTGCAGATCCCGGCCGACGATACCACGAAGGGCACCGTGACCACGCACTTCACCTACGAACAGATCCACGACCGCCTGGTGAAACTGGATATCCTGGGGCATGATAATCCCACGATCATCCGCATGCTGGAGGATATGACCGGCTGCAAATACCAGGATATCCCGCTGGATGAGCAGCGCACGATGTCGATCTTTTCCGGCACCGACGCGCTGGGGGTCACGCCGGAGCAGATCGGCACCGAGGTGGGAACCTACGGGATCCCGGAGTTCGGCACCAAGTTTACGCGCCAGATGCTGGTGGATGTCAAGCCGAAGCAGTTCTCCGATCTGGTGCGCATCAGTGGGTTTTCCCACGGGACGGGCGTCTGGGTGGGAAACGCGCAGGATCTGATCCTGAGCGGCACGGCGGGCATCTCCGAGGTCATCGGCTGCCGCGACGATATCATGCTCTATCTGATTCAAAAGGGGCTGGATGCGAGCCGCGCGTTTAAGATCATGGAGCGTGTGCGCAAGGGGCGCGGACTGCACCCGGAGGAGGAGCGCTACATGCGGGAGATGCAGGTGCCGGACTGGTACATCGATTCCTGCAAAAAAGTGAAGTATCTCTTTCCCAAGGCCCATGCGGTGGCCTATGTGATGATGGCGTTCCGCATCGCGTGGTTTAAAGTCTACCATCCGCTGGCCTTTTACGCCGCCGTCTTCACGGTGCGCGCGGAGGACTTCGACGCCACGCGCATCAGCCGGGGGCTGGAGGAGATCGAGGCGCAGCTGAAGAATCTCAGGGCTCTGGGAAGCGATGCCTCCGAAAAGGACAAGAAGGCGCAGGTGGTGCTGGAGCTGGCGCTGGAGATGTACCAGCGCGGATTCCGCTGCGCCCGCGTCAGCCTGCGGGAGTCCGACGCGGACCGCTTCCGCGTGTCGGGCGACTGCCTGATCCCGCCCTTCACGGCGCTGCCGGGTCTGGGGCAGTCCGTGGCTTGCGCGATCGTGGAGGCGCGCGGGGAGCGGATGTTTACCTCGGTGGAGGATCTGGCGCAGCGCGGCAAAGTCGGGAAGGCCATCCTGGAGACATTGGAGCGGCACGGCGTGCTGGAGGATTTGCCCGAGACGGATCAGCTGCAGCTGTTTTAGCCGGCAGCCGCCGGCTGCGCGGCGATTTCAAATTGGAGAGAAAGGCACGGGTCGGAGAGAAAGGCACGAGGCCGGGCGCGCTGCGAAACCGGGCGCGGCGGAAGAAAAACGGCAAAAGAGCGCAGCGTCCCGCGCGGAAGGCTGCGCGGGCAGAACGGGTAGGTGAGCGCGCTTGCTGATTTTGCAAGGGAAAAATTTGCGGAAATCCTATATCACGGATCTGATCTTTGACCGGGTGGAGATCGCGGTGCAGGAGGGAGAGAAAGTCGGTCTGGTGGGGCCGAACGGCGCGGGCAAGACCACGCTCTTCCGCTGCATCACGGGGGAGGAGTCCTTTGACGCCGGGCAACTGTCCATCTCCGCGCGGCACAGCATCGGGTATCTGGAACAGATCCCCAATTTCGCGCCGGGGTTCACGCTTCTGGACGCGGTGCTGGAGATGTTCGCCGACCTTTTTGCCATGCGGGATCAGCTGCGGCAGCTGGAGCAGGAGATGGGCGGGCTGGAGGGCGAGGCCCTGGAACAGCTTCTGGAGGAGTACAGCCGGCTGACGCACCGCTATGAGGATCTGGGCGGATTCAGCTGCGAGAGCCGCGCCAAGGGCATCGCCAAGGGGCTGGGCTTTACGGACGCCGACCTGGGCCGGGAGATCGCGAACTTCAGCGGAGGCGAGAAAACGCGGGCTTCCCTGGCGAGATTGCTGGTGCGCGAACCCGATCTCCTGCTCCTGGACGAGCCCACGAACCATCTGGATCTGGCAGCGCTGGAATGGCTGGAGACCTATCTGCGGAATTACCGGGGCGCGGTGCTGGTGATCTCCCACGACCGCTATTTTCTCGATCAGGTGACGACGCGCACGCTGGAACTCTCCCACCACACCATGAAGAGCTACAACGGGAACTACAGCCGCTATCTGGTGCTGAAGGCGGAGCAGGAGCTGGCACAGACGCGCGCCTATGAAAAGCAGCAGGCGGAGATCGCCCGCACGGAGGCGTACATCCGCAGGTACAAGGCGGGCGTGAAGTCCAAGCAGGCCCGCGGCCGTGAAAAACAGCTGGCGCGCGTGGAACGCCTGGATGCCGTGGGCACCGAGAAGTCCCTGCAGCTGCGGATGGAGGATGTGGCGGATTCCGGGGATGTGGTGCTGGAGATCCGCGATCTGGCCATGGCCTATCCGGACAAGCCCCTGTTCGAAGGGCTGACAGCCACCGTCTACAAGGGCGATAAGATCGGGCTGATCGGCGGCAACGGCGTGGGCAAATCCACGCTGCTGAAGCTCCTCATGGGGCAGCTGCAGCCTGTGTCCGGGAGCATACGCTTCGGGTCGCGCGTGCGGCCCGCCTACTACGATCAGGAACACCGGCAGCTGGATCCCTCCAAGAAGGTGATCGATGAGATTGTCCGCAACTACGACGTGACCCTGCACGAGGCGCGCAGTCTCTTGGCGGAGATGCTGTTCTTCGGTGAGGATGTGGAGAAGCGCATCGGCGAGCTGAGCGGCGGGGAGAAGGCCAGGGTCGCGCTTCTGCGCATTCTGCTCGACGCCCCGAATCTGCTGCTCATGGACGAGCCGACCAACCATCTGGATATCCGATCCCGCGAGATCGTCGAGCGCTTCCTGGCGGAGTTCTCCGGAACGGTGGTTCTGGTCTCCCACGACCGCTATCTCCTGGACGCGGTCTGCAACCGCATTCTGCTCTTGGAGGATCGGAAATTCTCCGCATATCTCGGCAACTACACCGAATATCGGCAGAAGCGGAACGAGCTGGAGCGCGCCGCGCGCGAGCGGGAGGAGGAGGCGGCGGCCCGGGCCGCCGCGAAAAACGGGCCGAAAACCAGGGAGAAAGCCAAGCCGGAGCGCAATAAGTCCAAGGTGCGCCAGGAGATCGCCGCCCTGGAAGAGCAGATCCAGGAGGGGGAGCGGCGCAGCGCGGAACTGTCGGACCTCCTGGCGGACGGTGCGACCTATCAGGATGAACAGCGGAGCCGGCAGCTGGTTGCGGAGTACAGGGCGCTGGAGGAGCGCATAGCACAGTGGTACGAACAGTGGGAGGCGCTGGAACTGTCGCTGGAATAGGCGCGGAGGAGGCAGCCTGCCGCCGGCGCGGCATCCGGAGGGCACAGAGCAGCGATCGCAGAGGAAGGCAGAATAGAAAGGTAGAATAGACGGCGCAGGGTTCGACTTCCGAAACCCCGCGCCGTTATTTGAAAGAGGCTTCTGAAACGCAGGAACCCCCTGCGGCTGCACTGTCCCGCGCCGCGCATCCGGACGGGGCGAGAAGAGGCGCTTCAGGTGAGCAGCATGCGGTCGTTGTCGAACGTCTTGTTGCTTCTGCTGCTGTAGAGCGCCAGGAGGTCGTTCAGCGACATCGCCTCCCGCTCCCTGCCGCTGACATCGAGAATCAGCTGTCCGTCGTCCATCATGATGGTGCGGCTGCCCGTCTTGAGGGCAGCGGTCAGATTGTGCGTGATCATCATCGTGGTCAAATGGTTGGCGCGGACGATCTCCCGCGTGACCTCCATGATTTTTTCCGAGGTGGCAGGATCTAGGGCGGCGGTGTGCTCGTCGAGCAGGAGCAGCTTTGGCGGCACGAGCGTGCACATCAGGAGTGTGACCACCTGCCGCTGCCCGCCCGATAAAAGCCCCACCTTGGTGCGCATCCGGTCTTCCAGGCCCATATTGTACTGCGCCAGGGACTCTCGGAAAAACGCGCTGTCCTTCTTGTTGATGGCAAAGTGGAACGGCCCGTGTTTGCTGCGGGAGTAGGCCAGCGCCAGATTCTCCTCGATCGTCAGGTTGGGCGCGGTGCCGCGCATGGGATCCTGGAAGACGCGGCCGATGAAGGCGGCGCGCTTGTGCTCCGGCATCCAGGTGATGTCTCGGCCGTCGATCAGGACGGATCCCTCGTCGGGATAGAAGTTGCCGCAGATGATGTTGAAGAGGGTGGATTTGCCCGCGCCGTTGGAGCCTACCAGGGTGACGAACTCGCCGTCCTCCAGCGTCAGATCAATCTTCCGCAGCGCCTTGTGCTCGTTCAGTGTGCCGGGGGAGAAGGTTTTAGAGATCGCTTTCAGTTGCAGCATGGTTCCGCGCCTCCTTTCGCGCGCTCCGCAAGTTCAGGTACGCCCGCAGCGCGGGCAGAGAGAGTGCCAGCGCCACGATGCAGGCGGAGATCAGTTTCAGCGTGTAGGCCGGCAGGAAGGTGTAGCGCGTCACCAGTGCGATGATGAAGCGGTAGATGATGGAGCCCGCCACGACCGCCAGCATTGTGCCGGGGAGCGCGTGCCGCCCCAGAAGCACCTCGCCGATGATGACCGAGGCCAGCCCCACCACCAGGATTCCCACGCCGGAGTTGATGTCGGCGAAACTCTGGTACTGGGCGATGAGCCCGCCGGAGAACCCGATGATCGCGTTGCTCACGGCCAGCGCCAGAATTTTGGTGTGATCCACATGGATCGAGGAGGCGCGCACCATGTCCTCGTTGTCGCCCGTGGCGCGGATGCAGAGCCCCACGTGTGTCTTGAAGAACAGGATGAGCAGAATCAGGACGAGGGCGGAGAAGCACAGCGCCACCAGAAGTTTCACCAGATCCTTGTCCAGGAACGGCAGCAGGTCGCCCGCCATCTTGAAGATGGTGTTGGCATTGATGAGGGACAGATTAGAACTGTTGCCCATGGCCATGAGATTGACCGAGTAGAGGCCGCTCATGGTGAGGATGCCGGAGAGGATGGGGTGGATGTGCAGTTTTGTGTGCAGGATGCCGGTGACGCAGCCCGCCGCCGCCCCGGCCAGGAGCGCCGCGAGAAGGCCCAGGAGCGGATGCCCCGCGATGGTGCATACCGCGGACAGCGCCAGCCCCAGCGTAAAGCTGCCCTCGGCGGTCAGGTCGGGCACGTTCATGATGCGGAAGGTGATGTAGACGCCCAGCGCCAGCATTCCATAGATGAGACCCAGCTGGAGAGAACCGAGCAGTAGAACCATTGCAAAAACTCCTTTGCGAAACATACGGAAGAACGCTCTGAGAATGAGGGCGTGAGACTGTGCAAAAGCGAATCAGGAAGAGGTACGGGAAGACGCGGTCGGAAGAGGGCCGGAAAACACATCGGCAGAGCGCGCCGAAGAACCGCCGCGGTGCCGCATGGCTCGAAGGACAGCGCTTTTGGGCGGCGCGGAAGTGCGGCCGCACGCGCGGCGCGGAATCCCGCTCGGGCAAAAATCTTCCGCGCGCCGGGCTCTGTGCCCGGACGCGCGGAAGGAAAGTCCCTGTATCGGGATGCGCTGCGGCGGATCCTCACAGCAGCCCCTTGCGGATCCCCGGAAAGCACGGAGATTTGCACATGCCGCGCTGCGCGCCGATTACTCGGCGCTGTCCTCCACCACCGTCACGGTGTAGGTATCCCCCACGCCGGACAGAGCGGTGTCCAGGTCGAGCGCCAGGACATCGGCGGTTGTCTGGTTGACGAGGATGGCGTCGGCGGGGACAACCTGCGCCGGGATGTCGGCGATGGCCGTGCCTTCCAGGTACTGGATCGCCATGTCAGCGGAGATGGCGCCGATCTGGGTGTCCGTGATGGCGACGGTGGCGAGTGCGCCGGAGTTCACCATGACCGCGGAGCTGCCATAGACGGGAATCTTCGCGTCGCGGGCCACCTCAGAGACCAGCGGCATTGCAGCCTGCACCACGCTGTCGTTGGGGATGAAGAGCGCGTCCACGCTGCCGACCAGGGACTGCGCCGCCTGCTGCACTTCGGAGGAGTTCGTGACAACTTTCTCCACATAGTGCAGCCCGTTCTCATCCAGATACGCCTTGGCCTGTTCCGCCGTGCTCACGGAGTTGACCTCGCTCGTGCAGTAGAGAATGCCGTAGGTCTGCACACCCGGCGTCAGCTGCTCGGAAAGACCGAAAATTTCGCTGATGGGGATGGCATTGGAGGTGCCGGTCGCGTTCTTATCCGGATGCTCCATATCGGTGAGAACGCCGGCGCTCACGGGATCGCTGACAGAGATAAAGACGACCGGGATGTCGCTCTCCATGGCGACCATGGCCTGCGTGGCGGGCGTGGCGATGGTCGCCACGAGATCGACGCCGCTATCGACCATTTCCTGGCAGATGGTGTTCAGGTTTGTGGCGTCGCCCTGCGCGTTGCGGTAGAGGATCTCCACCTGGTCGTCCCCGTAGCCCTTATCCTGCAGTTCCTGCAGGAACCCCTCGCGCATATCCTCGAAGGCGCCGTTGTCGATCATCTGGATCACGCCGATCTGCAGCTTTTCGCCGTTTGCCTGGCCGCCCTGCTCCGCATTGTCCTGGGAGCCGCCGCAGGCCGTGAGGCCGAACAGCATGGCGCCCGCCAGGGCGAGTGCCAGCAGCTTTTTGAGTCCTTTTTTTGTCTGTTTCATTTTGAAACCCCTCCAAATCAAAGTATTTTTTTTGATGCAACGCTATTGGAACCGGCGGCGCGTGCCGCGCGGAGTTCCCGGTGGACAGTGTGCCGCTCCCGGCGGCGCGCCCGGCTTACAGATGCGCCTTGTGATAGCGATCCAGCCGCTCGAATACATCTGCCAGCTTATCCGGTGTGATGGGGTAGGGATAATGCTGCACGTCCTTCATCGTGGGGACGACGCTGTAGAGCCCCTCCATCTCCTCCGCCGAGATCCGGATCTCCTCCAGGGAGACGGGGAGCCCCACAGAGCGGTTGAAACGGTAGATCCGCTCGAATTCCGCGTCCTGTCCGTCGTAAAGCAGGAGCGGCAGCACGGCGAAACCCACCACCTCGCCGTGGAGATGCGTCTCCTCAAAGTGCGGCAGGCGCGTCATGGCGTAAAAGATGGCGTGTGCCAAGCCGCTGTTGTAGTTGGGCGTGTGATCCCGTGTGACGAAGATCGAGACCAGCCCGGTGGTGACGATGACCGCCAGCACCACTTCCTCCAGTGCGCGGCCCGCCCGGCCGGCCTTGTTTTCCGCCATGGCCTCCGCGCCGTAGAGCAGGAGCGGTTCCACGCACTGGCGGCTCAGCTGCACGCCCAGGGCCGTGAAATGCTCCAGCCGGTCGCCGCGGGCGGAGACGGTCGTCTCGTAATATTTCGAGCAGGTGTCGCCCAAGCCCGCCCACAGATACTGGCTGGGCGCGGCGGCGATGATGCCCGTGTGAATGAAGGCGTGCAGCGGCGGCTGCAGGAAAAAGAACGGTTCCAGGAAGGTGCCGTCCGGGCGGTAGAGAATCGCCACAGAGGTCACCGCCGCGCAGGTGGAGGCGATGGTGGGAAAGGTGAACACCGGTTTCCCCGTCTTCGCACCCAGCCCTTTGCCGACATCCAGCGCTTTGCCGCCGCCGATGGCGAAGATCATGTCCGCTTCCTGCACCAGCGGATCTGCCTGCAGGCGGGCGATGTTCTCATAGGAAGCTTCGCCGCCGTGCCAGAGAAAGCCGAGAATCTCAAGGCTGCTGCCGCGAACGGCCGCCTCGATCTCTGGCCTTGCCGCCGCGGTGGCTTTGTGGCCGCCGATGGCGATCACTTTTTTGCCGTAAGGGGCGCAGAACCGGGGGATGAAGCGGTAGATGTCCGTGCCGATGGAGTAGTTGGGCATCAGCAGACTGTAATTTTCCATGGGAAAGACCTCCTTGGAAGCAAAATTCGGAAAAAATCCGGAGACAAAATCGGAAGCAAACTTCGTTTCGCTGCCGCCCGCGGGGCAGGGGAAGGCGGGCCGAGCGGGGGGGGTAGCGGCGCGGGGCGGATAAAAAAACAGCACCTGTCCCTCGAGGGACAAGTGCTCGATTGCACCTGCGGTACCACCCAGATTCGCCTTGCGGCCCACTCATTCCATACACCGCCATGTATGCTCTCTTTGTAACGGGCAGAGTTCCCGTCGACGCCTACCGGGAGCGGGAAACGCTCCGTTCGGGCCGCCCTTGTAAGCCCATTCCCGGCAGTCTGTCGCGCCGCACTCGCACCATCCGCGGCTCTCTGAGCCAACAGGCTCTGCCGGTACTCCTCTTACGCATCGGTTTCATCCGCTTTGCTTTTTTTGTATCATACGGGATAACGGCCGATTTGTCAAGCGCATTTTGCAAAAAACCTGAAAAAAGCCGCGGCGTCGTCCCCGGGATATGCGACGCGCTTCCGGTTGCGGAGCAGGCTTAATTGCCTGCTCCGGACGCTTTATCTTTGTCGTGCAAGGTGATGGCGACACCGCCTTCTAAATCGATCCCGGGGAAGAGCTTTGCGGAATCGGGCTCATAAAAAAGGACTTTCAGATGCGCGTCGCGGGACATGGTTTCGCTCCGTTCTCCCGGAGAATATCCGGCACGGGAAAGAACTTGTGCGGGCGTGATCAGCAAGACCTTATCGGCGAGCGCGTATGCGGCATCCGCAAAAGAAGGATAGATCGCGGCGGCATCGCCGCGCGCATCCGGGGATTCCTCTTGGAGCGGCGGAGTTCCGATTATAAAATCAAATTTCATCGCGTGCCTTTCGCCCACAGGCAAGTCTGAAAAGGCGATGCCGCGGTCGCCGCGCCAGTTGTAGATTTTGCAGGGCGGAAGGGTGCTTGGCTCCGCCGCTTCCGCTCCCAGGAGATCCGCGAAGGATAGCTGCCGGTATGATTCCGCCGCGCGGGCGTAGGGGGGCATCCCCGTGAGACCGTCCATCTGCCAGAGATTCCAGGCGATGATGTTGGCGGCCGCGCGGTACTCGCGCGGAGTCGGCTTTCGCCGCCAGCGGGCGGACAGGTACTCCTCGAAGGTCATCAGCAGATTCAGCCGCGCGATCAGCAGATTGTCCCCCTGCAGCTCGTAGCCGTAGGTCGCCTGCAGGGCCCGCATCGCCCAGCGGAGCCATTCCGCCTCCGAAGCGGTGTTCTCGTTCACCGCGCGCAGCTTGCGGTCGAGGATACCAATCCGGCGCTCCGGGGGGATTGCCTCGCCGCTCACCGCGTCGTAACGGCTGACGAGGTAGGGCGCCTCGCCGCAGGTGATCTCCATCCACCGGGCATCGACATAGGACTCCCAGCGCTGGCCCAAAGGGAAGACCACGCGCGGGGTCGGCTCTCCGTTCCGCCGGAACAGATCCGCCTCGCCGAACCAGGCCGTGTCCGCTTCGTCGATCATCTTGGCGCAGACCCGGAGCGGGGTGCAGGCATCGGCGCGCCGAGTGCTTCGCGCGGATTGCTGTTCCAGCTCCCTCCGCGCCCGGCTCTTGATCACGCCGGAGTGCGCGCCGGTGATCTGTTCCGGCCGCATCTCCCGATCCCGTCTGTAGGCGTCTCCCAGCGCGCGGTAGGCGTCCGAGGCCCAGAGAATGTTTCCACGGGTGGTCTTATCCTCCAAGAGCGTCTCCAGAAGCCCCAGAGCGTGCATATGCAGTATTTCCTCTTGTATTCCGACAAGCAAAGCAGATCCCTCCTCACGCGCAAAACAGCCGGCGGCAGGGCATGCCGGTCCGGGCACCCTGCTGCAGGGAACCAAATTCAGTATAGCACAACTCCACGGGGTTTGCCAATGTTTGACACAAATTGTGCTTCCGACCCGAATCCGGGGCGAACCCAGAAACAGGCGAGAGAGGAGAATTTTGCCTGGCACAGCCAGAGATATTTGCGCAGGGCGCGGGAAACGTGGTATACTAGAATCAATCCCGAATGCAGCGGAGCGGGCGGGGTCGATCCGCTGCGGAAGCAGGGTCCCGCCGAAAGAACCGTTTTCCCGGCCGCCGGAGCAGAGCTGCCCGGAGGAGACGCGGCAGGGGAGCGGAGAAAAGGAGTTGAGAAAGATGAAGGTGATTCTACTGAACGGAAGTCCGCGCAAGGGCTGGAACACGCACAAGTTGCTGCTGGAGGCGGAGCGCGGCGCGAAAGAGGCCGGGGCGGAGACGGAACTATTGCATCTCTACGACCTGCACTATTCAGACTGCAGGAGCTGCTTTGCCTGCAAACTGCGCGGCAACCGTACAAACGGCATCTGCGCCGTCCGCGACGATCTGCGCCCTGTGCTGGAAGAGATCCACGAGGCCAATGCGGTGCTCATCGGTTCCCCGGTCTACTATGGCAACATGACGGGGGAAGCTGTTTCGGTGATCCACCGCATGCTGTTCCCCGCGATGCACTATGAGGAGGACGGGAGCCGCGACTTGCTGTTGCCGATCAAAAAGAAATGCGGGCTGATTTTGACCATGAACATGCCCGAGGAGGGGCTTCGGGAAGGGTACGGCGCCGTATTTGGGGCGACCGCAAAGATGATCGGCGGAATGTTCGGCAGCTGCGAGACGCTTTATGCCTGCGACACCTACCAGTTTTCGGATTACTCCAAGTACTATGCGGGGAGGTTCGATGCGGCCCGGAAGGCGGCGCACCGCGAGAAACAGTTCCCGGTCGATCTGCAGCGTGCGTACGAGCTCGGAAAACGGCTTGTCCAGTGATCAGGCAGGAGTGCGTGAAAGGGCGGGAGGACGCATTCGGCGCGCAGTCCCGTCTTGTGGCGCGCCGGGCGCTCTGCGCGGGTGCTGTGTGCGGCGAAGCATCCGGATTCTTTCGCCGGGAAGGGGCGGCCTGCATTGCGGGAGCCTCGGGATCCCCCCAAAAAACAGGAAAAAACAGGGCGAGAGGCAGATAGCGGGAGGCATGTGCTTTCCCCGCGCGTCGGCAGCTTTCGCGGAAAGGTGGTATCGCGATGTCGGAGTACTTTGGAAAGGATGTCCCCAAGCTCGGATTCGGGCTGATGCGTCTGCCGAAGAAGGGGCTGGGCATCGACGTGGAGCAACTGAAGAAGATGGTGGATCTGTTTCTGGAGGCCGGGTTTACTTACTTTGATACGGCATACGTTTACCTCGGCTCGGAAGCCGCGATCAAAAAAGCGCTGGTGGATCGTTATCCGAGAGAAGCCTACACACTCTGCACCAAAATCAATGCGTTTCTCATGGCGCCCACAGAGAAGACGGCCAAAAATCAGTTTTATACCAGCCTGAAACGCACCGGGGCCGGCTATTTTGACTACTATCTTCTCCACTCGATCATGGAGAACAACTATAAAAAATATGAAAAATTTCATCTCTGGGAGTTTGTACAGGAACAGAAAGCGAAGGGGCTCATCCGGCATTTCGGCTTCTCCTACCATGCGGGGCCGGAACTTTTGGATCAGCTTCTGACGGAGCATCCGGAGGTGGATTTCGTCCAGCTCCAGATCAACTATGCCGACTGGGAGAACCCGTCCGTCTCCTCCCGGGCGAATTATGAGACGGCGCGGAAGCACGGAAAGTCCGTCACGGTGATGGAGCCCGTCAAGGGCGGGACGCTGGCGAATCCGCCGGATGCCGTCAAAAAGCTGTTTGAGGCTTACCACCCGGATATGTCCTATGCTTCCTGGGCGATCCGGTTTGTCGCCTCGCTGGACGGCATCCTCACGGTCCTCTCCGGCATGTCCAATCTTGCGCAGATGGAGGACAATCTCTCCTACATGAAGCACTTTCAGCCGCTGAACGAGGAGGAGCAGGAGATCATCCGGCAGGCCCAGAGGATCCTGGGCAACTCCTCCGCCATCCCCTGCACCTCCTGCCATTACTGCACCGAGGGGTGCCCGCAGCAGATCCCGATCCCGGAGATTTTCGCGGCGATGAACAAACAGCTGGGGAACGGGCAGATGGCGGAAGCCAGGAGCGCCTACGAGAAAGCCGCGCCGGAGGGGCGCCGCGCCTCGGACTGCATCGGCTGCAGGCAGTGTGAGAGCGCCTGCCCGCAGCATCTCCCCATCACAGAGTATCTGCGGCAGGGCGCCGAAATGCTGGAGACGGAATCCGCGCTCTGAGACGCGGGCACCTTGCACTGCCAGGGGAGCAACAACTCTGCGTCCTGCGCACCCGCCGGGCGGAAGCGCGGATCCCGCCCGGCAGGTTTGACAGAGCATGGCAGCGGGCGCTCCATGGAGCGCCCGCCTTGTTTCTGAGAGCAGAGATTCAGTTTTCAAATTCCCGCAGAATCGCCAGCAGTTCCGGGTTGAGATAGCGTTCCGCCGCTTCCCGGATCTCATCGGGGATGCCGAAATAGGCCTCGGCGATGCCGCCTGTGATCGCGGCCAGCGTATCGCTGTCGCCGCCGATAGAGATGGCGTTGCGGATGGCGTCCTCAAAATCCTTGGCCTCCAGAAACGCCTCGATGGCCTGCGGCACGGTTTCCTGGCAGCTCTCGTTGAACCGGTAGGTGCCGCGGATCTCGTCCAGCGAGAAATCCAGCGGATAATACTCCTTTCGGATCTCCGAGCGGATTTCCTCCTGGCGCCTGCCGGTCTTGGCGAGATAGATGGCGACCGTGGTGGCCTCCGCGCCCTTGATCCCCTCCGGGTGATTGTGCGTCACCTCGGTGACCGCACGGGAGAGCGCTTTCGCCTCCTCCAGACTCCCGGCGACAAATGCGCAGGGGCTGACGCGCATTGCCGCGCCGTTTCCGTAGCTGTTGTACGGTTTGGGATCGTCGGAATACATCCACGCGTAGAAGCGGGAGCCATATCCGCAGGCGGGGTAGGACTGTCCGATCTTGCGCATCCAGTAGACCGCTGCCTCGCCGAGGCGGCTGTACTCCCCCGCGCAGGAGAGCAGTGCCTTCGCGACCGCCAGCGTCATGATGGAATCATCCGTCGGCGCGCAGTCCGCGGTGAAGAGCGCGAATGTCTTGCTCCGGTGGTTGTTCCATTCAAAGCGGGAGCCGACGATGTCCCCGATGATTGCTCCGAGCATGCTTATCTCTCATCCTCTCTCTCTTTGTAATCTTGATCGATTTTCTCCTTCCAGGACCGATCGATGAACCCGACCGTGCGTACGCGGGTGATGGCTTCGTCCAGGACTTTGTAGTTGAGCTGTGTCCCCTTGCTGTCGCTGTGGTAGTTCACGGCGCGATCTTCAGAGATTCCGAAGTTTCTGGCAGTCTCCACCGCGTCGATATTCGCTCCGAGGAAGAGAAATTCCCATCCGTACTTTGCTTTCTGGCGCTCGATCATCTGCTTGACTCTGTCGCTGGAGTAGCGCCTGCTGGCGTTTTCCATTCCGTCCGTGGTGATGACGAACAGGGTGTGCTCCGGCACGTCCTCCGCCCGCGCATATTTATGGACGTTTCCAATGTGGTGAATCGCTCCGCCCAGGGCGTCGCAAAGTGCGGTGCAGCCGCGGACGCAGTAATCCTTCTCGGTGAGCGGGGGGATATTCCGGACATCCACCCGATCGTGCAGCACCTCGCTCGAATCGTCGAAGAGGATCGTGGAGATCAACGCCTCGCCGTCCGTCCGCTTCTGCTTTTCGATCATAGCGTTAAAGCCGCCGATCGTGTCGGCCTCCAGCCCGCTCATGGAACCGCTCCGGTCCAGGATAAATACGATTTCTGTCAAATTCTTTCTCATCTGCAATCCCTCCATTGTACTGTGCAGTTGTCCTGTTTTTTCCAACAACTACAGTATAGAGGGACTGGCGCGCCGTTTGGTCGCCCGGCAGGCGACAAATTTTGTTTTTTTACGCGCCCAGGAGGCTCTGGTCGAAGGCGAACAGCGCCTCGTTGATCTCGAAGATGTTGTAGTTTCCGCTGCGGATGAAAAACTCCACGATGATATCGAACTTGTTGCTGTGGGAGAGGGCGAAGCCCGCCTTCATCAGCATCTCCTTCGTCTCATCCAGGGACAGTTCCAGCGCGATTGCGAACGCCAGGACGGTCGGCTTGCTCGGTTTGTAGTGCTTATCGTTTCGGATTTTGGAGAACAGCTTCCGGTCGATGTTCGCCTTCTTATAACATTGCGCGTCCGTCAGGCCGCGCTCGTCGATCTTTCGCAGCAGCATCTCCGAGAAGCTCTCGTCGATCGTGCGGAGGGCCTCATCCAGGGTGGAAGGGGCCGGCACATCCTGGAGGGAGCGCTGTTCGCTTTTCACCGGCACGGTTCCGATAAAGGCGCTGCGCAGCTTCCCCTCCTCAGGCTGCCTGCGCAGCCGCTCTCTGCGGCTGTCCGTGTGCGCTTCGACATAGTGGTCGTCGATGTAGGCGGCAATGTCCCGGAAGAGCTTTTCGCTGATCTGATAGGCACTTTTGTCGAAGACCACGATGTAGACGGTCATCTCGTGCTCGAAGAGAAAGGCGCTGATCGTGTCGATGGCAACCTGCAGCGCCTTGTCCTTCGGGTAGCCGTAGATGCCGGAGGAGATCAGCGGGAAGGCTACCGTCCGGCAGCCGTTTGCCTCGGCGAGCGCCAGGGAACTGCGGTAGCAGGAGATCAGCGCCTCGCGCTCCCCCTGATCGCCGCCGTGCCAGACAGGGCCCACGGTGTGGATCACATACCTGCAGGGCAGACGGTAGGCGCCGGTGATTTTCGCCTGGCCGGTCTCACAGCCGCCTAGCGTCCGGCACTCGGCGAGCAGCTCCGGCCCCGCGGCGCGGTGGATAGCGCCGTCCACCCCGCCGCCGCCCAGGAGCGTCCGATTCGCGGCGTTGACGATGGCGTCCACGCGCATCTTTGTAATGTCATTGCGAACAAGTTCCAGCGGCATCGGAACCATCTCCTCTGTTCGGTAAAAAGGCTCTCCTCCGGCGGCGCGCGCACCTTTCCGCGGAGGGGCGACGGAAAGTTCATCTGTCCTATTATACCCCAGAACCCGGAGCGAGACAAGAGAAATGCGGGGTGAATTTGAAATCGCTTGGCGCCGCTAGCGGGCCGATTTCCGGACAAAGCGCAAAACTTGGACTAGCGCAGCTTTGCGGGGATGTGGTATGATATCCGTAACGGCCGGAGCGGGCGC
>CAZSHM010000003.1:0-5607 GCA_964606855.1 uncultured Peptococcaceae bacterium | reverse complement strand
GGAAGGAAACGATGAACAAGATAGAGCTACTGGCCCCGGCGGGCAGTATGGATGCTCTGCGGGCGGCAGTGGAGAACGGGGCCGACGCCGTCTATCTCGGCGGAACGCGCTTCAGTGCCCGGCAGAAGGCGGAAAACTTCGCGCCGGATGCGATGGCGGAGGCGGTGCGGTACGCGCACGCGCACGGCTGCAAGGTGCACGCGGCGGTCAACACGCTGGTGCGCAACGACGAGATCGGCGCGCTGGCCGAATACGCCTACCGGCTGGCGGAGGCGGAGGTGGACGCGCTGATCGTGCAGGATCTGGGCGTGTTTCAGCTGCTGCGGACGGCGCTGCCGCAGATGGCGTTTCACGCGAGCACGCAGATGTCCGTGCAGAATCTGCCGGGCGTGCAGTTTCTGGAGGAGACGGGGTTTTCCCGCGTAGTGCTGGCGCGGGAGACGCCGCTGGAGACCGTGCGCGCCATCCGCGCCGCCTCCGGCATAGAGCTGGAGGTGTTCGCCCATGGCGCGCTCTGCCTGTGCTATTCCGGGCAGTGCCTTTTCAGCAGCATGCTGGGCGGGCGCAGCGGCAACCGCGGCCTCTGCGCGCAGCCCTGCCGCCTTCGCTATCAGTTGACGGACGGCGCGGGGCGCGTCTGCCCCAGCGCGGACGGGCCGTATCTCCTGAGCACACGGGATCTCAACCTCTTGGAGCATCTTCCGGAGCTGATCGGGGCGGGGGTGACCGCCCTCAAGATCGAGGGGCGCATGAAACGGCCGGAGTATGTGGCCACGGTGGTGCACCACTACCGGCAGGCGATCGACGCCTGTTACGGGGCGGCGCGGCCGGATCGCCGGGAGGCGGCGCGCGAGATCCTGCAGATTTTTAACCGGGATTTCACGACCGGCTACACCTTCGGAAATCCGGGCGCGGAACTGATGCGCCACGCGCGGCCGGACAACGGAGGCGTGCTCGCGGCGCGCGTCACCGGGACGCGGCCCGGAGGCGTGTGGGCGCGCCTGCTGACGCCGCTCTCCGCGGGGGACGGGTATCTTGCGCGGAACGCGGCGGGGGAGGAGCTTGCCGGGACGATTTCGGCGCTGCGCGTAGACGGAAAGGCAGTGGAGACGGCACGCGCGGGGGATCTGGCGTGGATCGCGCTGCGCGGCGACGTGCGGGGCGTCCGCGAGATCTACCGCACCTCCGATCTGCATCTGCTGCAGCGCGCGGCGGCCAGTTACAGCCGTCCGTCGGAGCCCGCGAAGCGGACGGTGCATTTCGCGGCGGTGCTGCGGCTGGGCGCGCCGCTGTCCCTCACAGCCTGGGACGAGGACGGGCATGTGGAGCAGGCGGAGAGCACGTATGTGGTGGAGGCGGCGCGGACGCAGCCGAGCACGGCCGCGCGCGTGCGCAGCCAGCTGGATCGGCTGGGCGGCACGGAGTTTGCCCTGGGCGAGGTCGCGGTGGATCTGGACGAGGGCGTCATCGCGCCCGCGAGCGAACTGAACCGTCTGCGACGCACGGTGCTGGAGGGGCTCCGGGCGCAGCTGGCTGCGGAGCGGCAGGCGCCGGCGGAGGCGTACGAGGTTTATCTGGAGCGCGCCGGGGAGCTTTTGGACCGGATCCCGCCGCAGGTTTCGGACTACGGTTTAAAGCAGCGCCTCGCGGTGACGGTGGGCACTGCGGCGGCGGTTCGGGCGGCGGCGGAGAACGGCGCGGACATCGTCTACCTGCAGAGCACGCCGCTCCGCGGCGGAGCGCGCGTCGACACGGCATCCTACCGGGCGCTGGCGGAGGACTGTCACGCGCGGGGCGCATCCATCTGCTGGACGGCGGGCCCCATCGCGGCGGAGCAGGAACTTCCCCTTCTGTGCTCGAGGATGGAGGCCGCTAGGGACGCGGGCTTTGACGGCGTGGCGGCGGGCAGTCTCGGCCTGCTCGCCCTGGCACGGCAGGCCGGCTGGGTCAGCATCGTGGCCGACTATCCGCTCAATCTCTGGAACGATCTCGCGCTGCAGTATCTGTCGGAGCTGGAGATCGGCCGCGCGGTGCTCTCGCCGGAGCTGAGTCTGGAACAGATCGCGGCGTTCTCCTATCTGGGCAACCTGCCCTTGGAGATACTGGTACACGGCAATCTCCCGCTGATGCTCTCCGAGCACTGTGTGGTAGGGGCGGTGCTCGGCGGCCGCACCTCCGCGGAGCGCTGCTCGATGCCCTGCCAAAAAGGGCAATATTACCTGAAGGACCGCAAGGAGGTGCGCTTTCCGCTCTATATGGACGAACACTGCCGCATGCATCTTTTCAACAGCCGCACGCTGGATCTGTACGACCGTCTGGACGCATGCCTGGAGACTGGCGTGGACGTGCTGCGCATCGAGGCGAGGGAGCGGCCGGCGGAGTGGGTCGGCGCAGTGACCGCCGTCTACCGGGCGGCGCTCGATGCCTACGGACAGACGGGCAGGTTTGTCGCCGATCCGGTCACATCGGCGCGCCTGAAGCGGCTCTCGCCGGAGGGAACGACCTACGGACAGTATTTCAGAGGTGTCCTATGAATGCTCTGACGCTGCGAAAATTAGAATACGATACAATCCGCGCAATGCTGGCGGAAGAGTGCACATCCAGCCTGGGACGGCAGCTTGCGGAAGAACTCGAACCGAGCACGGATCTCGGCGAGATCGCCGCCTGGCAGGCGGAGACCACAGAGGCGGTGCTCGTGCGGCGGCTGGAGCCCGGCGTTCCGCTGGGCGGGATCGCGGATCTCTCCCTGCAGATTCGCAAGGCGCAGGTGGGCGGGATGCTGGAACCCGCGGAACTGCTGCAGCTTGCGGACCTTCTGCAGGCCTGCCGGAGACTCTCACAGTTTTTTCTTGCGCGCAAAAAAAGCTATGCGGTGCCTCGCTTGGAGCAGCTCGCCGCGGAGCTGACGCTCCTGCCGCAGCTGGAGCGGGAGATCGATCAAGTGGTCGCGCCGGACGCAACGGTGCGCGATACGGCGTCCCGGGAGCTACTCGCGCTGCGCCGGAAGATCGGCGCGCTGAAAAACCGCGTGCGGGAGAAACTGGAGCAGATCGTGCGCTCTGAGAGCAGCCAAAAATATCTGCAGGACGCGCTGGTCACGATCCGCGACGACCGCTACGTCGTGCCGGTGAAGCAGGAGTACCGCAGCCAAATCCCGGGGATTGTCCATGATCAGTCCGCGAGCGGCGCGACGCTCTTCGTCGAGCCGATGGCCGTGGTGGAGCTGAACAACGAGCTGCGCAAGGCCACCAGTGCCGAACGCGATGAGGTGAACCGCATCCTTCTGGAACTGGGAGGGCGAATTGCGCCCCACAGCCGGGATCTGGAGGAGAACCTGCGCGTGCTGGGACGGATTGACTTTCTCTTCGCGAAGGCGCGGCTCAGTGCGCGCATGGACGGCGCGGAGCCGCAGCTGACCTCCAGACCCGCATTGCACATCCTGCGCGGACGGCATCCGTTGATTGCGGCGGAGAAGGTGGTGCCGCTCGACATCACGCTGGGCGAGGACTTTGACGCCGTCATCCTCACCGGGCCAAACACCGGCGGGAAGACGGTCACATTGAAAACCGTCGGGCTGTTTGTGCTCATGAGCCAGTCGGGCTTGCATCTTCCGGCCGAGCCGGGCAGCGTGCTGGGCGTCTTTCACGGCGTCTACGCCGACATCGGCGATGAGCAGAGCATTGAACAATCTCTGAGCACCTTCTCCTCCCACATGACGAACATCGTGCGCATTCTCGATCAGGCGGATGATTCCTCCCTTGTGCTTTTGGATGAGCTCGGCGCAGGCACGGATCCCTCCGAGGGGGCGGCGCTCGCCATCTCGATCCTGGACGAGCTCCTGCGCGGCGGGAGCAAGATCCTTGCGACAACGCATTACAGCGAACTCAAAGCCTACGCTTTCAACGCGCCGCGGGTGCAGAACGCCTGTGTCGAGTTCGACGTGGAGACCCTGCGCCCCACCTACCGCCTGCTTCTGGGCGTGCCGGGAAAGAGCAACGCCTTCGAGATTGCCGGAAGACTCGGACTGCGCGAGAGCATCATCGAGCAGGCGCGCGGGCTCTTGTCCCGGGAGGAGCAGGATGTGTCGGAGCTGATCACCTCCCTGGAGACGAGCAACGCGCTTGCGGAGCGGAACAGACAGGCATCCGAGGCGATGCTCGCGGAGATCGAGGCGGAGAAGAAAAAGCTGGAGGAAGAACGGGCGGCGGTGGCCGCTTCCGCCGAAAAGATCCGGAAACAGGCGCGGGAGGAAGCGCTGGGGATCGTCCGCGCAGCGCGCGAGGAGAGCGAGACGGTGCTGCGCGAACTGCGGCAGATGCAACTCACGGATGCAAAATCGCAGGCCGCCGCGCAGGAAAAGCGCAAGCAGCTGCAGGCGAAGGAGGATGCCCTGGCTGCGCAGGTGCAAAAGGGCCCGCAGGTGTTCACGGGCAAACTGAGCAAGGTCGCGCCGGGGCAAGAGGTCTATGTGCCGCGCTTCTCGCAGTACGGGACCGTGCTCACCCAGCCGGACAAAAACGGCAGCCTGCAGGTGCAGATTGGCGCGATCAAGGTGACGGTCAAGCTGGAGGAACTGCAGCGGTCGGCGCGGCGCAGGGAGACGGGACAGACGTCGGTGCACCAGATCTCTCTCGGAAAGGCGGAGGAGATTCGGAGCGAATTGGATCTGCGCGGTCTGCCGGTGGAGGAAGCCCTGGAGAAGGTGGACAAATACTTGGACGACGCGTATCTGAGCAGCCTTTCCTCCGTCCGCATCATCCACGGAAAGGGAACCGGGGCGCTTCGCAGTGCCGTGCGCGAACAGCTGCGGCACCATCCGCATGTCGCAAAGTACTATTTCGCCGATTTTCACGAGGGCGGGGACGGCGTTACCGTGGTGGAGTTGAAAAAGTGAGCCAGAGGGCGGTTTCCGGGATGGTGGAGAGGAGGAACGTCGGATGTACATCGGGACGGCGCTTGTGATCGATCTCTTGATTCCGCTGGTGACCGTGCTCTTCGGCTGGCTCCTTTGGAAGCATCCGCCGGCGGAGATCAATGGGGTGTACGGCTATCGCACGGCGCGGTCCATGCGGAGTCCGGATACCTGGATGTTTGCCCAGACGTTCTGCGGCCGGCTGTGGTGGAAGCTCGGCTGGGGAATGCTCTTGCTCTCCGCCGCCGTCCATCTGCCGTTCTGGCACAGCGCGGAGCAGACGGTTTCCGCGCTGTGTCTCACGCTGTGCCTGCTGCAGGCGGCGGCGCTCGTGGCGAGCGTCGTCCCTGTGGAGCGGGCGCTCCGGCGGACTTTTCCGGAGGACGGCACGAGACGGTCGGAGGACGAATCCGCCTGAGGGCGGGCGCCCAGGGGGAAACAGCGCGGCGGACAATACGGGATCTATAAAGAAAGCTGATGTGCACGGAATGAAAAAATCATAAAAAGGGGTTTTCAATATAATAAAGTTGTGCTAAAATGAAGTGCGTTGGCAAAAAATCCTGTCAAAAACCTATAGGTTTTTGACAGGATTTTTTCATACTAAATCTAGCGGTTATTTAGAGTGTATGCTCTAGATAACCGCTTTTTTTGTGCTTTTCGCCCGTCCTCAAAAATCTATACCTTTTGATTGTTTT
>CAZSHM010000002.1:0-99717 GCA_964606855.1 uncultured Peptococcaceae bacterium | reverse complement strand
CTCAACCAAAAGGTTTAAGGGACTTTTTTCTCGTTTTAGGTGTCAAACTGCGGGGGATTGCGCTTCTACCCTTCCCAAAAGAGGGGAAAACCCGATGGTTAACGCAAAAAAAAATAGATAGGATGATATTTTTTTTCTAAATTTTCTTGCACATTGCCGAAAAAAGCGTTATGATATGTGCGAAAGAATGAGTTTCATAGCTAGGCGTTGTCTTTCTCCTGTTTTCTTTCGGCAGGAGAGATACTCTGACAAAGGACGGTGAAAAAGATGATCGTGACAGATATCAGGATCAGGAAGGTAAATACCGAAGGACGCATGAAAGCCATCGTGTCCGTCACGTTTGACAACGCTTTTGTGGTACATGACATCAAAGTCGTGGAGGGGGACAAGGGATTGTTCGTTGCCATGCCCAGCAAACGGATGCCTACCGGGGAATATAAAGATGTAGCGCATCCGATTTCCTCTGCAGCCAGGGAGATGATCCAGAGCGCGGTGCTGAAGGAATACTTTGCGCTTCTGGATGCCGCGGCGGCGACGGAAGCGGACATGGATCCGCTCTCTCCGGAAATAACGGCAGAAGAAACCACAGCAGAAACCGTGGGAGAGCCCACAGAAACACAGACAACAGGCGCATAACGACAGCATAGAGCAGGAACACATGCCACCGTCCGGATGGATCAGGACGGTGGCATTTTTTTACAGATCCAGCGCCTGTCGGAATTGCGGAGGGAAGCGTGAGATTTTTGCTTGCAAAGCGCGCAGCGGTTTTGTATACTAAAACCAGTTACGACATTGCGAGAGGGCGTTGCCCACTGCTTCATCCGCCTGGCGGCCATCTCTGCAGGGTATGATCGTGGATAGGGGGACGTTTTCGTGAATCTGACGGTGACGAAGCGGCGCCTTCTGGGTGCGGGACTTTTGTTTGCAGGCCTCTTGATCTTTCTGGCGGCCAATCTGAATCTTTTTATGGTGGCGGGCCATCTTTCAGAGGCGCGGCTCTCGCTCGTCCTGGCGCTCCTGCTGGCAGGCTGCTACTGCCTGACGATGCGGGTGGAAGCACCCCGGTTTCTAAACGGACTTTGGATTCTCCTCTCCTTTCTGGCGCTGCCGTATCTGGCGGTCTACATCGTGGAGGATCTGGCGGGGCAGGATGCGGGAGCCCTTTCGGAGCAGATTTTCTGGCTCAATTATTTCTGGTGCCAGGTGGTCTATCTCCTGATCTTTGCCCTGACGAATCAGTTCCGTCTGAGCGTGGCTCTGGGCTCGTTCTTCTGTTTCGCGGTCGGCACGATCAATCACTTTGTGCTGCTCTTCCGCGGCAATCCGCTGCAGTTGACGGATATCTTCTCCCTGGGCACGGCGATGGATGTGATCAACAACTATGTGATCGCGCCCGACTGGCCGCTGCTTCTGGACGGCAGCGTGCTGTTCATGGCCACCTGCCTGGCGATGCTGGCGCAGTTTCACCGGCGGCGCAGAACCTGGAACTGCGTGCTCTACTCGCTCGTGCTGCTGCTGGCCCTGGGCGTGGCGGGAAGTTCCTTTTATAAGGAGGGCACCTGGCAGGAGAGCGGGATCAGCATGAATTTCTGGAATATGCTCCAGGGCTACCAGGACAACGGTACGGCGCTGTCGCTGGCCATGGAGTTCAAGTATCTGATGCCGGAAAAACCGCCGGGCTACTCTGCGCAGGAGGCGGAGCGCATCCTCCTGGCATCGCAGCAGCCGGAGGGAGATGGCCCGGGCGAGGGCTTCGGAGGGCAAAACCGGCCGGCCGCGGGCGGTGAGATCCGGAGCGGCGCGAAGGGGACAGACCGGCAAGGCGTGGCGGAACTGCCGAACATCATCGCCATCATGAACGAGTCCTATGCCGATCTGTCAATCCTGGGCGATTTTTCCGTCACATTCCCCTACATGGCTTTCTATCAGTCCCTGGAGGAGAACACGATCCGCGGCTACGCTTCGGTGAGCGTGCTGGGCGGCGGAACCTGCAACACCGAGTTTGAATTCCTCACGGGGCTGACCACGGCTTTCCTGCCGGCGGGCGTGATGGCCTACCAGCAGTATATCCGCGACGATCTGGACAGCATGGCGAGCACCCTGACGGCGCAGGGCTATCGCGCGGTGGCGTTCCACCCCGGTCTGCCCGACAGCTGGAACCGCGACCAGGTCTATCCGCACCTGGGATTTGAGGCTTTCCTGACCGAGGCGGACATGGAGGATCCGACCTATATGCGCGAAGCTTATGTGACGGATCAGAGTGATTACCAGGAAGTGATCCGGCTCTTTGAGGAGAAGGGGGATGAGAAACTCTTCCTCTTCAATGTGACCATTCAGAATCACGGCGGCTACCGGCTGAACACCGTGGATATTCCCCGCTGGGTATCCCTGGCGGATAATGCGCCGGGGGAGAGCTATCCGGAGACGGAGGAGTATCTGTCCGTTATGCAGGCGTCCGACGCTGCGCTGGAAGCGTTGATCGGCTATTTTGAACAGGTGGAGGAGCCGACGCTGATCGTCTTCTTCGGCGATCACCAGCCGAGTGTGGAGCAGGCTTTCACGGAGAAGCTGCTGGGAAAATCCATAGAAAATTTGACGCTGGAGGAAGTGCAGCGCCGCTATAAGGTGCCTTTCTTTATCTGGGCCAACTACGACATCGAGGAGGCCTACTACGACAACATCAGTATCAACTACCTGTCCACGCTGGCGCTGGAGACGGCGGGGGTGGAGCTCTCCCCCTTTCAGGTGTATCTGCGCGATCTCTACACGCATGTGCCGATGATCAACGCGCTGGGCTACACGGATCCGGCCGGCATGCAGCACCATTTCGGCGAGACGACGGAGGAGACGCCGTGGATCGACGGTTACCGCATTGTGCAGTACAACAATCTCTTCGGAGGCAAGGACCGCTTGGACGACTATTATCGGGTGGACGGCTGACGGCGTGCGCACCGCGGGCAGGAGAGAAGGGGCGGTTCTATGAACTTGGACAGAAACATGGCGGAAAGATGCACTCGGCGCGGCTTTTGGCGGGCTGCGCTCTTTGGAGCTGTCCTTCTGGGCGTGCTGTGCCTGGAGAGCGGGACGGCATTTGCAGGAACGATCCGGTACACGGAGCCGATGATGGGCTATCGTGTCGATTATCCGGATACCTTGCAGGTGGATGAGAGTCTGCGTCCGCTCTGCACGGTATTTTCCAATGACGAGTGCCGAGTGGAGATCTACCGGCAGCCGCTGGACGGCGCCAGCTATGCGAGCTATGTCAACTATTCCAACGGCGGCGTGGCCAAGAACACGGCGGATCACCAAGGCTACTCCACGGTCTCTCAGAAGATCAACGGGTACACGGTGCAGATCACGCGCTGGCACCGCGCGCCCTTAAAACAGGTGCCCAACGACAAAAACTACTACTACACCGCCGATTTCCGCAAGACTGCCAATCTGGCTTACAGTGTCTTTATCAAATCGACGCGGGATATCTCCCGGGACGCGGCCTACATGGGCATGCTGCGCAGCCTGCGGTTCATCGAGCCGACAGAGGCGCTGACGCAGGTGAGCTTCCGCGAGACGGCGGAGGAGCAGGAGGCGCGGCTGGCGCGGCACAATCTGGAGACGCGCGTGCTTCAGCGCCAGTATTTTTCCGGGGACGCGCCCCTCACATGGGGGATCTTCGAGCCGACGGCGCCGGGGAATCTCACGAACGTGCTGAAGCTGGAGGAGCAGCTGGGGCAGCGCTTCAAATTTTTGCTCTACTATCACCACCTCTTCGGCTCCACCTCCATCGAGACGGTGATCCAAGGGCTGGAGCGGGCCTACAGCCAGGGCTACATCGTGGAACTGACGCTGCAGACCGGTGACTACAAGCAGGACAACGCCATGTATGATATTTTAAACGGGGAGCAGGACGCCTATCTGAAACATTTCGCGCAGGCGGTGGCCGCCTTTGAACATCCGGTGCTCCTGCGTTTCGGCAACGAGATGAACGGCGACTGGTGCATCTACTCCGCCTACCACACCGGCAAGGACACGGAGATCTACAAACAGTGCTATCGGTACCTGCACGACATTTTCGCCGCGGCCGGGGCCGACAATGTGCTCTGGGTGTGGAACCCAAACGGGCGCTCTTTCCCGGACTTCACCTGGAACGCCATGGAGCTCTACTATCCGGGCAACGCCTATGTGGATCTCGTCGGACTCACGGGCTACAACACGGGCACCTACTACGCGGGGGAAACCTGGAGCAGCTTTGATGCCATCTATGCGCCGCTGTATCAGAAGAGTCTGGCCATGTGCAGCCAGCCGCTTCTGATCACGGAGTTCGCCTGCAGCAGCATCGGCGGGGACAAGGCGGCTTGGATCGACGACATGTTCCGAGGAATGGATCAATACCCCGCCATCAAGGTCGCCATCTGGTGGAACGCCTGTGACTGGGCCGTGCCGGGCGAGGTTCCGGCGCGCCCCTATTGGCTCGACGAGACGGCGGAGACGCTGGCGCATTTCAAGGCGGGCTGGGCAGCGCAGAACGCGGCGCAGGAGGCCGCGCGGGCCGGCGCGGCTGGCGAAAAAAATTGACACGAAAAAATTAGCTCAAAAAAATTCAGTCAAAGAATTCACTCAAAAATTTACTTAACGCACACAATTTTTTGCTATACTATACAATAGGATGGGCAGGCGGCGAGAGAGAACAACCCGGACACGGGGGCGCGGGAGTGGTGTTGGACGATGACGATGATCCAGTTTATCAATGTATCCAAGGTGTTTCCGAACGGGACGGTCGGCCTGCGGGACATCGACGTAAAGATAGAGGAGGGGGAGTTTGTCTTTCTGGTGGGGGCCAGCGGCGCCGGTAAATCCACCTTCACCAAACTTCTGATCCGGGAGATTCTGCCCAGCGACGGGAACATTCTGGTCAACGGGCACAGCATCACCCGTCTCAAGGCGCGGGCGATCCCCCACTATCGGCGCAATATCGGCTTTATCTTTCAGAATTACCGCCTGCTGGACGATCGCACCGCCTACGAGAACGTGGCCTTCGCGGTGGAAGTCCTGGGCGCCAGCCGGCGGGAAGTGACGCGCAAAGTGGACTATGCGCTGCGGCTGGTGGGACTGGAGGACCGCAAGACACACTTCCCCCTGGAACTCTCCGGCGGCGAACAGCAGCGCGTGGCCATCGCGCGGGCCATCGTGAACAACCCGCAGATCGTCATCGCCGACGAGCCCACGGGCAATCTCGACCCAGAGACGGCGCGGGGCATCATGGACATCCTGAACGATATCAACATCGGCGGCACCACCGTCGTCATGGCAACCCACGACAGCGGCATCGTCAACCGGGCCAGCCACCGAGTGCTGGAACTGGTGGGCGGCGAGCTGGTGCGGGATGACAAGCGGGGAGGGTATCACGTTGAAGTTCATTAGATATCTGCAGTACGGATTTCGAGACACGATGCGGTCGCTGTGGCGGCACAAGGGCATGGTGCTGATCTCGGTGGTGACCGTGGCCATCATGCTGACGGTGCTGGGCGCGACAGCGCTCCTGGCGGCCAACAGCGAGCATATCACCAACGATATGGAGGACGAACTGGAGATCGCGGTCTTTCTGCAGGATGACCTGAGCCGCGAGGATGCCCTGGCGCTGGAGCCGTCCTTCCACGAGATACCGGGCTTCCAGCAGGCGACCTTTGTGCCCAAGGAGGAGGCGCTGGAACAAATCGGACAGCGCTTTGACGAGACGCAGCTGGCCGAGGCCACGGGGGGCGTCAACCCGCTGCCCGATGTATACCACATCAAGGTAGAGCAGATGGAGCAGATTGCCGGTGCCGTGGCCTATCTGGAGGATGCGGAACGGTTCCCGCAGATCGAGCTGGTGCGCTACGGACAGGACGTGGTGGAGAACATGATCGCGCTCAGCAGCACACTGGAATTGGTGTGCGTGGTGGTGGTGGCGGCGATGCTCTTGATCGCGCTCTTTCTGGTCAACAGCACCATCCGCCTGACGGTGGCGGCGCGCGGCGAGGAGATCAGCATCATGAAATATGTCGGCGCCACGGACTTCTACGTGCGCATCCCCTTCTTCCTGGAAGGGCTCATCATCGGCGTGATCGGGGCGCTGATCGCGGACGCGCTGCTCTACTTCGGCTACCACGCAGTTCTGGACTACATGGTGCTGCACATCAGCTTTGTCGATCTTCTGGATGATTCCAAGCTGCTGTGGACGATCATGCTGATCCTCTTGGGCGGCGGCATGCTCCTGGGCGCTCTGGGCAGCAACATCGCCATGCGGAAGTATCTGCGCGTCTGAGCCGGCGGATGGCTGCGGGAAGGGCATCCGGCGCGGGAGGAGAACAAGATGAGACAGGTTTGGAAAGTGCTGCGGGATGTCGTGCTGGTGTTCTGCTGTCTGGTGACGCTGGGGGTGGGCGTGTTTTTGGCGTGCAACTTCGACCAGGTCCAGAAGATCGCGCGGACGCTGTACTTGATTGACGATAAATTTCTGGGCGAGACCGACGCCGGAAAACTGACCGACGGCGCCGTCCGGGGAATGCTGGACAGTCTGGGAGACCGCTACACATCCTATATCGATGCGGAAGCGCTGTCCGGGTTCATGACGGAGGTGAGCGGCGACGTTTACGGCATCGGTGTCTACACCGCCGAGGATGACGAGGGGCGGCTGGTGATCCTCTCGCCGATTGCGGACAGCCCGGCGGAACAGGCGGGCATCCGGGCGGGGGATATCCTCCGCGCCATCGACGGGGTGCGCACCGACGGGATGACGTTGGATGAAGCTGTGGCGCGGATGCGCGGGCTGGCCGACACCGCGGTTGAGGTCACCGTGGAGCGGGACGGCGCGGAGCGGACGTTCACCGTCACGCGCTTTAAGCTGGGCAGCATCCAGACGGTGCACGCGGAGCGGTTGGCAGAGGATCCGGAGATCGCCTATGTGCGCATCTACGAGTTTTCCATGCGCACGGCGGAGGAGTTTGCCGAGCAGGTGAACACGCTGGTGGAGGACGGCTTCACGGGAATGATCCTCGATCTGCGCGACAACGGCGGCGGCGAGGTGAACGCGGCGGTGGACGTGGCGCGTGTCTTTGTGCCGGAGGGGCCCATCGTCCATGTGGTGTCGGCGGACGGCGAGACGGAGACGAAGAGCGCCACTGAGGCGCAGATCAAGGTGCCGCTGGCGGTGCTGGTCAACGGCAACACGGCCAGCGCCGCGGAGATCCTCGCGGCCGCGCTGCAGGAGAGCGGTGTGGCCACGCTGGTGGGCACGCAGACCTTCGGCAAAGGGCTTGTGCAGGGGGTTTATCTCTACGGGGACGGCACCGCCATGAAGATTACGGAGGCCAAGTATCTGACGCCGCTGCGCAACGATATCCACGGCGTGGGCATCCGCCCGGACGTTCTGGTAGAACTGCCGGAGGGCGCGGAGACGGATCTGCAGCTGGAGCGGGCGGTCTCTCTGCTGCAGGCGGCGCGCTGATCCGGCATGGGCGGGCGGAATCGGCGGGACAGGGCGGATCTTGCAAGAGCAATCAGGTGGGGCATCTCCGGATGCCGGCGCCGTCGCGGTTTTTGCCGCGGCGGCGTTTTTTTTGGCCGCGCCCGGGGCTTGATGCGAACTAGTTTGGCGAAAACACCGGAAATCCGGCCGCGTGCCGCGGCATTTTTCCTCGCTCGCGCGCCCGGTTTGGGGAGAGAGGTGAAAAAATTTGATTTTTTTAAAAAAAAGGATTGACTTTCTGCCCCTGCCGTACTATATTAATATTGTTAGCACTCGACTCGATAGAGTGCTAACAACCGACACAACACAACGAGAGGAAAGAGCGTATTCTGTTATACGACAGGTCGGGCAAATGCCAGAATAAAAGAGGTGGAACCTATGGAAATGGACAGCCGGAAGCAAAAAATTCTGGAGGCCGTGGTGTTGGACTATATCGAGACGGCCGAACCGGTCGGCTCCAGGACCATATCCAAAAAATACGACCTCGGCGTCAGCTCTGCCACCATCCGCAACGAGATGGCCGATCTGGAGGAGATGGGGCTGATCGAACAGCCGCACACATCATCGGGGCGGATTCCATCCGATGCCGGCTACCGCTACTATGTGGACTACCTGATGTCCCAGAGCGACATCCAGGAGGAGGCCAGGCAGCTCATCCGGCAGGCCATCCGCGACAAGCGGCAGCAGGTGGGCGATGTGCTGCAGACTGCGATGCAGCAGCTGGCGGATATCACCAACTGTACCACGGTGGCCATCGTGGAGGGAAGGCAGAATGCCGCGCTGGAACTTTTGCAGCTGCTCCTGGTGGAGCCGGGAAAAGCGCTGATGGTCATCATCACGGAGGACGAAAAGATCGAGAACCGCTTCCTGGAAATTCCGGAGACCATGACCAAGGAGGATTTGGAACTGGTGTCGATGATGCTCAACCAGAATCTGCGCGGGCTCAAGGTCGATGACTGGCAGCGCAGTATCCTGGAGAACATCTTCCAGAAACTCACGAGGCAGCGGCAGGTCGTGGATCGCGCCTTGGAGATGTTGTCGTCCATCCTCAACATTGAAAAGAAGGATCCGCAGATCTACATGGGAGGCGGGCTCAACATGCTGTCCCAGCCGGAGTTCAAGGATGTCGACCGCGTCAAAAGCCTGCTGCAGTCCCTGGAGCAGGAGGAAGTGGTGACGCAGCTGATGGAGAACGACGGCGAGAGCGGCATCACGGTGAAGATCGGCGCGGAGACGGGCCTGGACGTCGCGAAGGACTGCAGCGTCATTGTGGCGAACTACAAGCTGGACGGCGAGACGGTGGGCAAAGTCGGGCTGATCGGCCCGACCCGCATGGACTACGCCACGGCGGTGGCCATGCTGGACGCGATGGCCAAGACGCTGGAAGAGACCTACCGCGAGAAGACGTAGCGCCGCATTCCGTCAGGACAGAAACGCGCGGCGCGCCGGGAGCGCGGTCGGAGAAATCGGAAAAAGACTGGAACGGAGGGTGCCGGTGAGCGAACCGCAGGAGACAAAGTTTGATCTGTTGGAGAACAACGCGAACGCCGTGCGGGCGGTCATGTCCGCAGTGGAGAGCACCATCGGCCCCAAGGGGCTGGACACGATGCTGGTCGATCCCTTCGGCGGCGTTGTCATCACAAACGACGGCGTGACGATCCTCAACCAGATGGAGGTCACACACCCGGTTGCGCGCATGCTGATCCACGCCGTCAACGCGCAGGAGGAGGAGGCGGGCGACGGCACCACCACGGCGGCGCTGATGGCCGGCGAGATGGTGGTGCGGGGACTGGAGCAGGTGAGCCGGGGCGTTCCGGTGGCTCAGGTGCTGACGGGGCTGCGCTTCGGTGTAGAGGAGGCCTGCCGCCTGATGGAGGCGGAGTCGGTGCAGGTGGGAAGTCTGGACACGGGCCAGCTGTACAACATCGCCTACGTGGCGGGCCGCGAGAATGCGGAGATCGCCCGCCTGATTATGGACGGCGCCTATCTCATCGGCCGGGAGAAATTGCTGGAGGAGAGTTTTCACTTTTCCAGGCAGGTACGGGCTGTGGAGGGCGCGGAGAGCGAGGTCTGGAACGGCGTCCTGCTGAGCCGGGAACGGCTCAGCAAGCAGATGCCGCTGGAACTTTCCGGCACGATCGCCGTGATGGTGCTGGACGACGCGCTGGAGCCGGAGGAATTGGACTCCGGGGCGCTGGCCACGGAGAGCGGCTTCCAGCGCTACCTCGCCCTGCAGGAGGAGTTCCGCTCCGGCGTGGCGCGCATCATCGAGGCCGGCGCGCAGGCGGTGTTTGTGGGTCAGGGCGTCGATGAGACGGCGGCGGAGCTCCTGGCGGATGCCGGCGTCCTGGTGATCTCTCGCCTGCCCCGCCGGGAGCTGACAGCGCTGGCGGAGCACGTGGGGGCACAGCCGCTCAAGCGCAGCGCGCTGCACAAATCCGCGGAGGCATTGCGCGGCCAGTTCGGCACGGCGGAGCAGATCACGGGCGACGAGAAGCACGGCTGCACCAAGGTGCGGGGCGGCGCGGGCAAAGCCACGGCGACCATCCTTCTGGGTGCCGCCACCGGCGAGGTGGTGGGCGAGAGGGAGCGCATCGCCAAGGATGCCGCCTCCAGCGTCCAGCTGGCGCTGCAGAGCGGGCTGGTGACCGGCGGCGGCGCGGCGGAACTGGCGGTGGCCAGCGCGCTGGAGCAGCGCAAGAGCGCGCTCCCGGGCATGGCGTCCTTTGGCGCGGACTGTGTCATCGCGGCGCTGGAGAAGCCGTTTCTGCAGATTGTGGCCAACGCGGGATTCAACCCGCTGGAGAAACTGGGCGATGTGCACCGCGCGCAGGCGCTGCAGAAGAATCATCATCTGGCCATCGACTGCGACAGCGGCAAGGTCAGCGATCTCTACATCGCCGGGATTGTGGATCCCCTCTATGTGAAACTGCACGGCCTGCGGACGGCAGGCGAGGTGGCGGAGGCCATCCTGCGCATCCACGTCATCGTGAAGCGAAAGGAATACCGGCCGGAGCAGGGCGCGTGAGCGGTTGGGCGGACGTGCGGAGGCTCCGGGAAAACCGACAGGATCCGATCCGAACCGCATGAATCGAATGAAATCTGATAGAATCTGAAAGAATACGATAGAGGACAGGGAGAGAACCGATACGGCAAACGGAACAGCGGACAGACAGTCCAAGCACAAAGGAGCGTGACTTGCGTATGGCGAAAGAAGACAAAAAGTCCAGGGAGGAGAAAAAATCCGTGGACGCACAGCCATCGGGAGCGGAAGCGGCCGATGCGGAGGTTTTGGATCCGAAGGGTTCGGCGCCGGAAAATCCGGAACCGGAAGTTTTGGAGCCGGAGGATGCCGAGCCGGAGGATGCCGAGGCGGAGGATGCGGCGGAAGAAGTGCCGCCGGAGCAGAAAGCCGCGCAGCTGGAGGCGGAGCTTGCGGATCTGAACCAGAGATTCCTGCGGACGGCGGCGGACTTTGAGAACTACAAGCGCCGCACGGCGCAGGAGAAGGACGATCTCGTCAAGTACAGCAACGCAAAGCTGATTGAACAGCTGCTGCCGGTGCTGGACAATTTTCAGCTGGCCCTAAAGCATTCGGGGGAGAGCAAGGAAGTGCAGAACATGCTCAAGGGGGTAGAGATGATCTATCGCCAGTTCCTGGAAGTGCTGGAGAAGGCGGGCATGCGCAAGATTGAGGCGGTTGGACAGCCGTTTGATCCGCGGGTGCACGAGGCTATCCTGCAGGTGGAGGACGACAGCGTGCCGGAGGACACCGTGGTGGAGGAAGTGCGGGCCGGGTATCAGCTGAACGAGCGGGTGCTTCGCCCCTCCATGGTAAAAGTCTCCAAGTAGTCCGGCAGACGAGGTGCTCTGCCGCGGGAAACGCCCCGCGGGCATAAAATTTTGAAAAATCCGGAAATAGAGATAGAGCACAGGGAAACATCCACGAAATCTAAAAATGAAATTGGAGGAATGTTCAAATGGGAAAAGTAATCGGTATTGACTTGGGCACCACAAACTCTTGCGTCGCGGTGATGGAAGGCGGCGAGCCGGTCGTCATCCCCAACAGCGAGGGCAATCGCACCACACCGTCCGTCGTGGGGATCTCCAAGAGCGGCGAGCGCCTGGTGGGCCAGGTGGCAAAGCGCCAGGCGATCACCAACGCGGAGAACACGGTCACATCGATCAAACGGCATATGGGCACGGACTACAAAGTCACGCTGATGGGCACCACCTACACCCCGCAGGAGATCTCCGCGATGATCCTGCAGAAACTGAAGGCCGATGCGGAAAGCTACCTGGGCGAGACGGTTTCCGAGGCGGTCATCACGGTGCCGGCCTACTTCACCGACAGCCAGCGCCAGGCCACCAAGGACGCGGGCAAAATCGCGGGCCTCAATGTGCTGCGCATCATCAACGAGCCGACGGCGGCATCCCTGGCCTACGGGATGGATAAGGGCGAGGAGCAGACCGTCCTGGTGTTCGACCTGGGCGGCGGTACTTTCGATGTCTCCATCCTGGAACTGGGCGACGGCATCTTTGAGGTGAAAGCCACCAGCGGCAACAACCGGCTGGGCGGAGACGACTTCGACGAAAAGATCATCGACTGGATGCTGGTGGAGTTCAAGAAGCAGACCGGCATTGACCTTTCCAGCGACCGCACGGCCATGCAGCGCTTAAAGGAAGCGGCGGAAAAAGCCAAGATCGAACTGTCCAACGTGACCTCGACGAACATCAATCTGCCGTTCATCACCATGTTTGAAAATACGCCGCAGCACCTGGATCTGACACTGACGCGCGCCAAGTTCAACGAGATGACCGCCGATCTGGTGGAGAAGACCATGGGCCCGACCCGCCAGGCGCTGAAGGATGCCGGCCTGACCGCGAATGACATCCAGAAAGTCATCCTGGTGGGCGGCTCCAGCCGGATTCCCGCTGTGCAGGATGCCATCAAGGGGCTGCTGGGCAAAGAGCCGTTCAAGGGGATCAACCCCGATGAGTGCGTCGCGATCGGCGCGGCCATCCAGGGCGGTGTCCTGAAGGGCGAGGTCAAGGATGTCGTGCTCCTGGATGTGACGCCGCTGTCTCTGGGCATCGAGACCCTGGGCGGTGTGTTCACTAAGATCGTAGAGCGCAACACCACCATTCCGGTATCGCGGCAACAGATTTTCACTACCGCCGCCGACAACCAGACGTCCACGGACATCCACGTGCTGCAGGGCGAGCGCGAGATGGCGCAGTACAATAAGACACTGGGCCGCTTCACGCTGATGGATATCCCGCCGGCGCCGCGCGGGGTACCGCAGATCGAAGTCAAGTTCGATATCGACGCCAACGGCATTGTCAATGTGTCGGCGAAGGATCTGGGCACCGGCAAGGAGCAGCGGATCACCATCAAGTCCAACAGCGGATTGTCCGACGCCGAGATCAACAGAATGGTCAAGGATGCCGAACTGAACGCCGAGGCGGACCGGAAGCGCAAGGAAGAGGTCGATATCCGCAACAGTGCCGACGCCATGGTCTTCCAGGTGGAGAAGACCCTGAAGGATATGGGCGACAAGGCGGATCCCGGCGATGTAGAGAGCATCAACCAGGCCAAGGACGCGCTGAAGAAAGCGCTGGAGGGCAACGACACCGCCGAGATCAAGGCCAAGACGGAGGCTCTGCAGGATGTGCTGTACAAGATGACAGAGAAGATGTATGCCGCCGCGCAGGCCGCGCAGCAGGCGCAGCAGCAACAGCAGCAGGGCGGCGCGGACGCCTCCGCACCGCATGAGGACGGCGTCTACGACGCGGAGTACAAAGAGGTATAAGCTGGTTCCACAGCGCAGGGGTAAACAAGCCGTTCGGGAGAGCGCGACGGGCCGCTCGGCCGGTTGCGCTCTTCTGCGCGGAAGTGAGAAGGAGGACCAGCAGTGGCGAAACGCGATTATTATGAAGTGCTGGGCGTGGATAAAAACGCCAGCGACGACGAATTGAAGAAAGCGTACCGAAAACTGGCCAGAAAATATCATCCGGACGTCAATCCCGGCGACAAAGAAGCCGAGGAGAAGTTCAAGGAAGTGAACGAGGCGTACGAGACCCTCTCCGACCCGAGCAAGCGGGAGCAGTATGACCGTTTCGGCCCCGACGGGCCTGCCGGCGGCTTCGGCGGAAGCGGCGGGCCCGGTGGCTTCGGCGGTTTCGGCGGCTTCGGCGGCGGGGACTTCGGCAACGTCAACGATATCTTCGATATGTTTTTCGGCGGAACGGGCGGCACGAGCGGCTATGACCGGCAGAGGGGGCCGCGCAAAGGCGCCGATCTGCGCTATGACCTGACGATCGATTTTGAAGAGGCTGTTTTCGGCACGACGAAGACTGTCACGCTGCCGAAGTGGGAAAACTGCGGCACTTGCCACGGCACGGGCGCGCGTCCCGGCAGCGGGCCGACCACCTGCACGCGCTGCAACGGCACCGGACAGATCTACACGATGCAGCGGACGCCTCTGGGCCAGGTGCAGACGTCGCGCGTCTGTCCGGACTGCGGTGGCAAGGGCACCATCATCAAAGATCCCTGCCCGGAATGCAACGGCAAGGGGCGCAAGCGCATCAACAAGAAGATTGAGATCAAGGTACCGGCGGGTGTGGATGTGGGATCCCGCCTGCGCATGAGCGGCGAGGGCGATCCGGGCGAGCAGGGCGGGCCGAACGGCGACCTCTATATCTATATCAATGTGCGGAGTCATCCCGTGTTTGAGCGCAATGAGGATGACATCTACATGGAACAGGAGGTCAACATCGCGCAGGCGGCGCTGGGCGCGGACATCCAGGTGCAGACGCTGGAGGGTTATGTCACGCTGACCATCCCTGCCGGTGTGCAGAACGGTGCCAAGTTCCGCATGAAGGGCAAGGGAATCAAGAATCTCAAGGGATACGGAAAGGGCGACCAGTACGTCACCATCAAAGTGGTGACGCCGCGCAATCTGACCAGTGAGCAGCGCGATCTGCTGCAGAAACTGGGCGCGACCTTCAAGGCGGAGGAGCAGAACCGCGCCGGCGAGAAGAAGGCGGATGACAGAAAAAGGGAAGAAAAAGGGGATGACGCGAAGCGGGGCAGGAGCTTCTTCGGCAAGATGAAAGAGGCCGTGGAGGATCTCTTTGACGAGGAGTGACGGCCGCGGGGCGCAATCTGAAACAGGAATGGCGGGCGGAGAGACAGCACAGTGCGGCTGTTCTCTCCGCCCGTTTTGTGCGCGGGGGAATCGTTTTCCGGGGAGAGCGGCAATTTTCCGGTTTTGGCATAGACAAGCCGTCCGGCATCCTGTATACTGATAAGCAGAAGGGAACCTTGCCGGCTGCCGCCGCATATCCCGCGCGGCAGCCTCCGGTCCGCCCTGCGGCATGCGGGGACAGCCGGCGGGTTCCGTGCACCCCTACATCGCAACGAAAGGAGATCCCAACTATGTCAAGTTATGTCAAACAGGAGGTTGTCGATCTGCCGCCGTCTGGCATCCGCAGATTTTTTGACCTGGCGGCCACCATGCAGGACTGCATTTCCCTCAGCATCGGCGAACCGGACTTTGTCACGCCGGACGTGATGATGGATGCCGCCATCGAGTCCCTCCACCAGGGTAAGACGTCCTACACATCCAACGCCGGTCTCATCGAGTTGCGGGAGGAGATCTGCAAGTATCTGCAGAAGTACGATCTCCACTATGCGGCCGATCAGGAGACGCTGATCACGGTCGGCGCGAGCGAGGCCATCGACCTGGCCCTGCGCACGCTGGTGGAGCGCGGCGACGAGGTTCTGATTCCGGATCCGTCCTTTGTCTGCTACGGGCCGCTGACGACGCTGGCGGGCGGCACACCGGTGAGCCTGGCCACCTATGAGAAGGATGAGTTCCGTCTGACTGCGGAGGAACTGGAGAAGAAAATCACGGACAAATCCAAGGTTCTGCTCCTGCCGTATCCCAACAACCCTACCGGAGGCATCATGCGCAGGGCGGATTATGAGGCGCTCGCCGAT
Organism: uncultured Peptococcaceae bacterium; assembly: GCA_964606855.1. GTDB lineage: Bacteria > Bacillota > Peptococcia > Peptococcales > Peptococcaceae > UBA7185. The sequence continues at coordinate 84,208 of CAZSHM010000002.1, read as the reverse complement.
CTCGTGCGCGAGCATGATCTGTTCGTCATCTGCGACGAGATCTACAGCGAGCTGGTCTACGGCGGCGAAAAGCATTTTTCCTTCGCCTCTCTGCCCGGCATGAAGGAGCGCTCCCTGGTGCTGAACGGTTTCTCCAAGGCGTTTGCCATGACCGGGTGGCGCATCGGCTACGCGTGCGGCCCGCGGGAGGTCATCGCCGCCATGACGAAGGTGCACCAGTACGGCATCATGAGCGCGCCCACCATGGGGCAGTACGGCGCGTTGGAGGGATTGCGCCACGGCGAGGCGGAGGTGCAGCGGATGGTGGCGTCCTACGATGCGCGCAGAAAGCTGATCGTGCAGGGACTTCGGGATATCGGGCTCTCCTGCTTTGAGCCGCGCGGCGCGTTCTATGTGTTCCCCTCGATTCAGTCCACGGGGCTTTCCAGCGAGGAATTCTGCGAACGGCTGCTGCAGGAGGAGAAGGTCGCCGTGGTGCCGGGCAACGCCTTTGGCGCCAGCGGCGAAGGTTTCGTGCGCTGCAGCTACGCCGCCTCGGTGGAGAATATCCGGGAGGCGCTGAAGCGCATGGAGCGCTTCATCCGGCGCCTGGGATGAGCGGGAGAAGGTTCCGGCACAGGGACGGGGCCTTGTGCGGGCAGGCTGTTCCGCGCCTGCGGGGGGGAGGAATCTCCGCCGCGCGCGGGGCGGCCTGTCCTCTTTTGCGGTTCCGGCGCGCGGTGCAGATCGTGCGACACTTGTCTCCTAATTGACGCTTGATCCGCACGTGTGCGGCATGCTATCCTGAAAGCAGGATGTATGTTGCAGGCTGTGTGATACGTCGGGAGGCGAATCGTATGAAATGGTATGTCAGGCACTGGTACAGCGTCAATCTGATTTTTATCCCTATTCTGGCCGTGGTGCTGATTCTGAACTGGGGGGCCATGGAGGTGGTGCAGCGCCTGGTGGTGCTGAACCTGATGGCGCTTCTGGTGCACCAGTTTGAGGAGTACGGCTGGCCGGGCGGGGGGCCGATGGTGATGAACTGTGCACTGCAGAGAAGCGATCTTCCGGATCGCTATCCGCTGAATCCCTTTTCCGCTATGTTCACCAATGTGTTTGTCGGCGTGTTTCTCTACGGCCTGCCGGCGTTGTTTCCGCAGACGATGTGGCTCGTGCTGGTGCCGATGCTGTTCAATTTCGGGCAGTTGGTGATGCACGGCGTGGTCATGACACGGACGATGAAAACGTATTACAGCCCGGGTTTGGGCGCGGTGGTTTTCCTGCACTTGCCGATCAGCGTCTATTTCTTCTGGTACGCGCTGCAGAATCATCTGCTGCACGGCATGGACTGGCTGATCGGCGTTCCGCTGGCGATCCTCTGCGGAGGTGTGTTCGTCGGCATTATGACCTATGTTCTGTTCCCCACGCGCAAGACGAAGTGGGTCTTTTCGCGGGAGGAGCTGGAGCGCTTTCATGTGCGGGAGAAGATGGAGCGGATCGGCGTCGACGTCGACGCGCCACAGCCGGCCAGGGGGCCCTTCCTTCTGGTGCAGAAACTTCAGCGGCGGCTGCATCCCGACGGGTGACAGGCTGCGAGCGGGCCTTGCCTGTCTGCCCGGGGAAGGCGCGGCGGGACCGGAGACGGGCGGAGTTTACCTGTACGACTTGCGATGCGGGAGGAGGCGCGCGGTATGCACAAACAGCCGGAAGTCACAGGCGCCACCCGGCAGGCGTTTCTCGACGCCCTGCTGGAGCTGATGCGGGAGAAACCGGTGAGCAGGATCACCGTGCGGGAGATCACCGCCCTCGCCGGCAGAAACCGCACGACATTTTACCGGTACTTTTCGGATGTGTATGCGCTCTATGACGCGCTCCGGGCCGATGTGCTGGCGCGGATCGCGCCGCAGGCGCTGGAGGTGCTGCGGCAGGTGGCGGACGAAGCGCGCTTTGTCGCCGCGGTGGAGAACTTCTACGCGGATTGGAAGCCGTATATCGAGGTGCTGTTTCAGGAGCCGTACCACGCCGATCTTGCCGGAATCAAGGAACAAGTTATGTCGCAGATTCAGGGAAAACTGCCCCTGGCGGACGAGCGCAGGATCGGCTATCTGGTGGAGTGCTATTTTGCCGTTGTCACGGCGCTGGTCGGGCGGTGGGTCAGTCATCCGGACGACTTTTCGCTGCGGGAGCTGGCGCTTTTGATGCGCGGGATCCTGTGGGAGGGGCTGCTGCGGCAGTTTGCCGTTTCGGGATAGCGTTTGCGGCGCCGCGGCATGCCCGCGCAGCGGGAACCCCGCTCAGGGAGGGGAGAGAACCCGCTCCGGGAGAGGGGAAGCAAAGGGATTCCTTGTTGGAACTGCGTGGCGGGATAGAGGAGAGAGAGGCTCGAGGAGAGGAAGAGGCTGTTCCGCGGCGGACGCACGTCCGCCGCGGAACAGCCTCTTTTTGCGTTCTGTGCCGCGCGGGCCGCCGCTTTCCGGCGGGGGCTTGCGGGCGGGCAGCGGGCGCGGAAAGCCGCCGGCAAGAAGGATTGAAAAGGGCGGTGCGGTCGTGGTATGATAGGAGAAGAAGACGGGGCGCGCGCGAAAGGCGCCGCTCGCGCGAGGGACGCGGGAACGGAGAGACTGTTATGAAGATCGAGATCCCCTGGCAGTGCCAGGAAATATTGAGCCGTCTGGCGGCGCGCGGACTGCGGGCGTATCTGGTGGGCGGGTGTGTGCGGGACAGCCTGCTCGGGCGAACGCCGCAGGACTGGGACATCTGTACCGAGGCGAAACCCTGGGAGGTGCAGGAGATCTTCCGCCGGGAACGGGTGATCCTCACGGGGCTGCAGCACGGCACGGTGACGGTGCTCCTGGGAGAATTGCCCGTGGAGGTGACGACTTACCGTGTGGACGGCCCCTATGCGGATCACCGACACCCCAGCGAGGTGTTCTTCACGGGAAGTCTGCGGGAGGACTTGAGCCGCCGCGATTTCACCATCAACGCCCTGGCATACCATCCCGATGAGGGCGTGGTGGACTATTTTCACGGCCTGGAGGATCTGCGGGACGGGATCGTCCGCGCGGTCGGCGACGCGGACAGCCGCTACCGGGAGGATGGCCTGCGAATGCTGCGGGCGGTGCGCTTTGCCTGTGTGCTGGGCTTTGCGCTGGAGCGCGGGACGCGGGACGCCATCCGGCGCCACAGCAGCCTCCTGCGTCTGATCGCCCGGGAGCGCATCCAGACCGAACTGGACAAGATCCTGCTCAGCGCGGACGCGGCCCGCGGGCTGACGCTTTTGGCGGAGCTGGACTGTTTTCCCTATTTCCTGCCGGAGATTTGCCACACCTGGCAGTTTGCGCAGCGGGGCGGCAGCCACCAGTATGATGTCTTCACGCACACGGTTCTGTCGGTCGCCTACGCGCCGCCGGAGCGCGCCCTGCGGCTGACGATGCTGCTGCACGATATCGGAAAACCCTTTGTCTGGCGCGAGGACGCGGACGGCGTCGATCATTTTGACGGGCACGGAGAGACGGGCGCGGCACTGGCGGCCGCCATCCTGGAGCGGCTGCGCTATGACAAGAAGACCATCGCGCGGGTGCGGAGGCTGATCGCCTGGCATGGCGTGCGGCTGGAGGCGGATCCCGTCTCGCTGCGGCGCGCGGCGTCGGCGCTTGGCTTTGACGGGCTGCGGGATCTGCTGGCCGTCAAGCGCGCCGATGTGCGGGCGCACAGCGAGGCGATGGCGGCGCTGCCCTGCACGCCCTTCGACGAGATGGAGCGCCTTGCGGCGGAGATCGAGGCGCGCGGCGACTGCTGTTCTCTGCGTCAGCTGGCCGTCTCCGGGCGAGATCTGACGGAGCTGGGTTATCGCGGAGAGGCGGTGGGGCGGGAACTTGCGCGGCTCCTGGATCTGGTGCTGGAGGAGCCGTCGCGCAATGCGCGGGCGTGTCTGGTGGAGCAGGCGAAGGAGGACTTGGCATGAGAAACGAGACGGACGGGAAGGGCGCGGCGCCGCCCGTGATCGCGTCGCCGCAGAATCCGTGGATCCGGCGCTGCAGGGCGCTGAGCCAAAAAAAGTACCGGCAGATCTACCGGGAATTTGTGGCGGAGGGGGTGCGCTTCGTCTCGGAGGCGCTGACGGCCGGGGCGGCCCGCGCCGTGTTGGTGGATGAGGCGCGGCGCGAACTCTTGTCGCAGCTGCCGCTGGACGGGAGCACACCTTGCTTTTTGCTGCGGCGGGGGCTTCTGGAGCAGGCGCTGCCAACCGTACACAGCCAGGGCGTGGCCGCCGTCGCGTCACAACCTGACTGGGACTGGCAGGCGGTGTCCGGGATGCGGCAGCTTTTGATTCTGGACGGTGTGCGGGATCCGGGCAATCTGGGCACGCTGGTGCGGACGGCGCTCGCCTCGGACACCGACGCGGTGCTCTGCCTCAAGGGCACGGTGGATCTGTACAACGACAAGGCGCTGCGCGCCACCATGGGCGCGGTGTTCCGGATGCCCGTGTACGGGATTCCGGACGCGGAAGCCATGCAGCAGGAACTGCGCCGCTGGGGTTTTCAGCTGGTGGTGGCGGACGTGCGCGCCGAAAGGCTCTATCATCAGATACGTTTTCCGGACAAAACCGCGCTGGTGGTGAGCAACGAGGCGGGCGGCCCGCAGCAGATTCCCGAGGGCGACATCCGGGTCAAGATCCCTCTCTACCGGCAGGCGGAGTCGTTAAACGTGGCGGTGGCGGCGGGCATCCTGCTCTACGCCATCCGCACCGGGCGTGAGCAGGCGTGAGCAGCATCACACGAATGCGGGGAGGAATGGGCAATGTTTCGGCCGAAATGGCAGGAGGAGTACTGGTATCTGGGACAGGGCGAGGACGGGCGCTGGACCTTTCTGACGAAGGCCTGCGTCAACGACTGGATGGATCTCTATCACATCAGCATGGGGGACTGTTACCGCACGCGGGAGGAGGCCGTGGAGGATGTCTACGAGATGCTGAGCAAGATCACCCAGGAGGACGGATATGCGGTTTGGCGGCGCGAGGGGGATCCGGACGCTTTCTGAGCCGGGGCGCTGCCGGCCCCGCGTGCGCACACCGGGCGGGCGGCCTTCCCACGCGCGCTCAGCGGAAGAGCAGAATGGCGCCGTAGATCAGCATGATGCTGTAGACAATGTTTTTCAGCCGCTGCGGGTTCATGTGGTTGAGCAGCTTGCTGCCAAGATAGATGCCGGGCGGGATGGCCAGGAGGCCGATAGCGGAATACTGAATCGCGGCGGGCGTCACCAGTCCGTTCATGCAGCGGACGAGGAGCAGGAATGTCTCGGTGACGGCAAACCAGGCCTGGACACTGGCCGTGTAGCGGCGCACATCGTTGCTGACGGTGAGCAGGTAGAGCACGATGGGCGGTCCGCCCACGCAGAACAGGCTCTCCAGTGTGCCCGAGAGAGCACCCGCGATGAAGCCGTTGCGCTTGGTGGGGCGGATGCGGATCCGCTTCTGAAAGAAGATAAAGTAGAGGCTGAGCAGGATCAGCACCGCGCCGAGAATCTTTTTTATGAAGCCGTCGTCCACAAGGTTGAGCAGCTGAACCGCGAAGAAACTCGCGATGAAGTAGCTGACAAAGGTGGGCACGATCCATGACCAGACGATCTCGCGGCGCATGCGGAAGGCGTTGATGGCGGTGAAAGCCAGGGTGAGCACGGTCACGCAGACGGTGGCGCAGGCGTAGGAGGGCATCAGGAGCGGAAACACCATGATGGTGATAATGCCGAAACCGAAACTGGTGGAAGTGTGGATGGCCGTGGCGAGAAGCGTGACGGCGAGAAAAACGGCGATCTGGATCATGCGGACAGCTCCCTTGTGAATCTTTTTTTTAACAGACAGGCCCTTGTATTTAAAAGATGTAAGTGCTATACTGACTTTTAGAGCTGCTGTGTGAGCACTCCCGCGGCGGCAGCCGCGCAATCGTTCACCCGCGCGCGCCCGGCGGAGCGCGGCGCGCGTGCGGAAACACACATGGGAAAGGGGGGTGGCGCAATGCGGATTGACCAGCTGGCGGCTTTGGTGGAAGTGGCGAAATCCGGATCGATCAACTCTGCGTCTAAAAAGCTGCATGTCACACAACAAAGCCTGAACAAATCCCTGAAGAGCATGGAGAACGAGATGAACTGCCACCTGCTCGACCGCACCAAGAAGGGAATCCGGCTGACGCCCGACGGCGAAAAAGTGCTGAGCGCGGCGCAGGATGTCACGAGCCGCATGGAAAAACTGCGGCGCGAGCTGGATTCCAGCAGGAACACGGACAGCACGCTGCACGGCAATCTCAATGTGAATCTCTCACCGATGCTGAGCATCTCCGTGCTGCCGGTCGCCTACAAGGAATTCATCGCGCACTATCCGGAGATCAATCTCTTTACCGCGGACCGCTACCGGGACGGTATCATCGAGCGCTGTGTGGAGCGCAAGGAACTTGGGCTGCTCTGTGTCTCGCCCCTGATCACGGAATTTTTTGAGAACATTCCGGATGTGGTCGACATGATCCCGCTCAAGCAGTACCCCATCTATGTGGCGGTTTCGGCGGGGCATCCGCTGGCCGACCACAAGTCCGTCTCCGTCAGCACCGTGGCGCAGTATCCTTTCGTGGTCTACGAAGTGGGCGGCACCGGCGGTGTCCATGCGTTCCAGAAACTGGGACACACGAAAGTGGCGCTCTCCACCAACAACTATAAACTCTGCGAGGAGCTCCTGCGCAATGATCTGGCCATCATGTACAGTTTTCCGCCCTATCTGGAGCGCAATGTGTTCCCCACGCTGGTGCATATTCCGGTGAAGGACAAGCAGGCGGTGTTCATGATCTATGCCGCGGTCAACAAGGAGAGCGACCGCAACCAGATGGCGATGACCCGGGCGTTTATCCAGGTGTTCAACGACTATCTCTGAATCCCGGGCCGGAGCGGCTTGCAGGGTGGATTATAGCATATATCTTTCGAGAATGCAATCTGCAGACGCTTTCCCGCGCGACATCGCGGGAGGGGTCCGCGCGGTTGTTTCCGGAGCAAGCCCGCGGCATCTTTTCGGTTTTTGCGGGCGGGGCAAGATGCCGCAGGCACAGATGCGCGCGGGAATCCGCTGCGGAAGGATCGGTACGGGACGGCCGTGCCGATCCTTTTTTGCGGATTGGCCGGAAGGCGGCGCCGCCGCGCGAAGGGGAGCGTGCTTTCCGGCGCATAAAAGTTGAAAATCAGACACCGATACAACCAGAAGTGACAAAGGAAGAAGCGTGAAAATGCTTGCTCAGAAGGAATATATAAAATATAATAGATTTATATCGAATCGGCATTTTTACGATAAGAAACTTTACGGTAAGAAACGTTTGTCCCGCGAGCAGCAGCTCCGCCTTCCTTCCGGGAATTTTCCCGTACGCGGCGCTGTGTTTGGAGAGCGGGCACGGATGCGGAGCGGAGACAGACAAGCGGGACAGAGACGACCCTCCGCATTGGGAGAGGCGGCAGCCCACGCACACGGCGTATGTGAGCGTGCTCTCACTTCGAAAAAGTGCGGGAAGCGTTTTCCGTGCTCAGGGCAGGCGTCCGGCGCGCGGGACCGCACGGGGAGGCGGATGCACGTCCGTGCTCCGGCGGGGCAGAGCGCGGGGCATCGGCCGGTCGCGCCGAGAAACAGGAGCAGGTGATCCATCTATGGAGAAAAAACAGCGCATTATTCAAGAATTTGTGCCCGGCAAGCAGGTGACGCTGGCGCATCTGATTCCTAATCCGGTGCCGTCCCTGTACATGAAACTCGGACTGGTGGACGCCGAGGGCGCCATCGGGATTTTCACCATCACGCCCAGCGAGGCCTCGATGATCGCCGCCGATGTGGCGTCCAAGGCCGCCGAGGTGGATCTCGGGCTGGTGGACCGCTTCAACGGCAGTCTGGTTATCACCGGCGAGGTGGCGGCGGTGGAGGCGTCCATGGCGGAAGTCATGCATGTGCTCTGCGACCAGATGGGCTTTACCAGAACGGAACTGACCAGGAGTTGAGGCGCATCATGGCAGAAGATCCAAAAACCGAGGCATCCGCGACGGACTCCGCCGGCGAACCGGAGAGGCCCAAACGCATCATCCTCATCGGCCGTTCCACGGCGGGCAAGACGACGCTGTGCCAGGCAATCTCGAAGGAGGATCTCCACTATCACAAGACCCAGACAGTGCAGATCGTCAATCAGACGATGATCGACACCCCCGGGGAATATCTGGAGAGCCGTATTTTCCGCGGCGCGCTGACCACCACCGCCGCCGACGCGGATGTGATCGTCCTGGTGCAGGACGCGACCGAGAACGGCAGCATGTTCTGGCCGGCTTACGCGTCCATGTTCCCGAAACCGGCCATCGGCGTGGTGACCAAGAGCGATATCGCCACAGAAAAACAGATCCGGACGGCAAAGAAATACCTGGAGATGGCGGGGGCGCGCCGGCTGTTTGTGACCAGCAGCGTCGCCGGGACGGGGATCGACGATCTGATGGAGTATCTGGGGTATCCGCCGCGCGTGTGAGCGGCAGCGCCGTCCGGAGCGGTTTTGCGCGTTTTGCGGGACACAAAGGCTCACGGAGAGCGGAGACTTTTGGGAGCCCGTCGGGCGGGCGGCGGAGAAAAATTGTGTTGCAGCGCTTTGTCTCGGAGGGACGCGCGCGGAAATCCCGCGCGGATTTCTCCGTTTGGATAGGGAAACCGCTTTGTGGGAGGTGGTGCAGGGTCGGAGACAAATTGGAATCGGCTAAGGTTTTCAATTTTCAAAAAATGTCCGACGGAGGTGAACTATGAAAGCGTTAGGTTTGATTGAACTGCTGGGTTACTGTCCCGCCGTGGTGGCACTCGACGCGGCGCTCAAGGCTGCGGAAGTATCCTTCCAGCAGATCAGCAAGATCGACAGGGGCATCGTCTCTCTGACGGTGACGGGCGAGGTCGCCGCGGTGCAGGCCGCTATGGATGCGGCGGCTGCCGCTGCGGGAGCGGTCGGCGAGGTGCTGTATGTGCATGTGATCCCGCGCCCGCACGAGGAAGTGAATGAGATGCTCACACCGCCTGCTCCCGCGCCTCCGGCGCCGGATCCCGAGCAGGAGCCCGATCTTGCGTCTGCGGAGGAAGCGGAATCCGAGCATGCTGCGGAGACAGCATCCGGGCAGGCCGCTGTGGAAACAGCGGCAGCCGTTGAGACAGTCTCCGAGCAGGCTGCGGGAGAAGCACCTGCCGCGGAGGAGAAACGGCAGGAGGCATCTGCCGCGCTGCGGCAGGAAGCGCAGAAGCCTGCGCCGGAGGGAGCCGCCGCGCCGGGCGCGGAAACATTGACCCAGGAGCATCTGGAGACCCTGACGGTGAAGGAACTGCGCACGATCGCCCGGGATCTGAACATCACCAGTATGAGCCGCAAAGAGATCCGGTTCGGCAAGAAAGAAGACTTGATCGCGGCGATTCGTAAATTCTTAACACAGGAGTGATCACTTATGCAACTTTTCGACAAAGACCTTTTGTCCATGCAGGAGGTGCGTGACCTGGTAGCCGCCGCCAAAGAAGCGCAGGCAGAGCTGGCCACCAAGAGTCAGGAAGAGGTGGACCGCATCGTGAAGTCCATCGCGGACGCCGGCGTTCGCAACGCGGCGCGGCTGGCGGTCATGGCCAACGAGGACACGGGCTTCGGCATCGTCTCGGACAAGGTCGTCAAGAACGTATTCGGCAGCTATAATGTATACAACGCCATCAAGGACATGAAGACCATCGGCGTGATCGACCGGGACGAGAGCAAAGGCCTGGTCACCATCGCGGTCCCGCTGGGCGTTGTGGCGGGGATCATCCCCTCCACCAACCCGACTTCCACGGTGTTTTTCAAGGCGGAGATCGCCATCAAGGCCGGCAACGCCATCGTCTTCTCCCCGCATCCGTCCGCGCTGCGCTGCATCCAGGAGTCGGTCAAAGTCATCCGCCAGGCGATCGCCGAGATGGGCGGGAATGAGAATCTGGTCTCCTGCATCAGCATCCCGACACGGCAGGCCACGGAGACCCTGATGCGGCATCCGGACACGGCCATGATCCTGGCGACGGGCGGCTCCTCCATGGTGCACGCCGCGTATTCCTCCGGCAATCCCGCGATCGGCGTAGGCCCCGGCAACGGACCGGCCTTCATCGACAAGAGCGCGGATCTGCCGCTGGCCGTGAAGCGGATCATGGATTCCAAAACCTTCGACAACGGCACCATCTGCGCCTCCGAGCAGTCCATCATCTGCGTGGAGGATTACAAGCCGGCTGTGCAGGCGGAGATGGAGCGCCAGGGCGCGTATTTCCTGAGCGATGCGGAGAGCGCGCAGCTGGGCAAATTCATCCTGCGCGCGAACGGCACCATGAACCCGGCGATCGTCGGCAAGAGCGTCCAGGTGATCGCCGAGCTGGCGGGACTGAACGTGCCCAAGAACGCCCGGGTGCTGGTCGCCAAGGAGGATGGGGTCGGCCGCGGCCATCCGTACTCCAACGAGAAGCTTGCGCCGATCCTCGGTTTCTATACCGGAAAAGATTACAAGGATGTCTGTGAGAAGGTCTGCATGATTCTCAGCTACGAGGGCAAAGGCCACACCTTCTCCATGCACACCAACGACCAGAATATGGTGGAATATTTCGCAAAGCGCGTGCCGGTCTCCCGCGTCTGCGTCAACACGCCGAGCACACTGGGCGGAATCGGCGCGACCACCGCGCTGATGCCGTCTCTGACGCTGGGCTGCGGCGCCGTCGGCGGCTCCGCGACATCGGAGAATGTCGGGCCCATGCAGCTCCTGAATCTGCGGTACGTGGCCATGGGGATGCTGGAGATCGAGGATATCCGGGCGGCACTGCCGGATTGCTCCAGCGGCATCTGCGTGATGCGCGGCAATTCCGCTTCCGCGCCTGCCGCAGCGCCGTCCGCGCCGTCCGCCGCCTCCCTGAGCGACAGTCAGATGGACGAGCTGGTGCGCAAGATCATCGAAAAATTACAGAGCGCATGACAGGATGCGGTCTCTGCTGTTAGAGCCAGAATTGTCTGGCAATTCATTTTTTCAACCCAGTAAGGAGGAGTTTGTATTATGGCTACACAGGCTTTGGGCATGATCGAGACAAAAGGTGTTGTGGCGGCGATCGAGGCTGCCGATGCGATGGTGAAAGCGGCCAACGTGACGCTGATCGGGAAAGAGCACATCGGTGCCGGGCTGGTATCCGTTATGGTGCGCGGGGATGTCGGCGCCGTCAAGGCTGCCGTGGACGCCGGCGCCGCGGCGGCGGAGCGCGTAGGCGAACTGCTCTTTGTGCACGTGATCCCGAGACCACACGAGGAAGTGGAGGATATTCTGCCGACCTTGGATTGAGGCGCGGCCGCGAGAACAGGCGGCGCGCGTGTACCCGGAGCACAGGAGAAACCGCGGGAGCGTCCTGCGACGGCGCGGTTCTTTCCGAGAAGAGATGCATGAGAAGGAGTGTATATAGATGGCTGTTACGCAGGCATTAGGCATGGTTGAAACAAAAGGGCTGGTTCCCTCGATCGAGGCGGCGGATGCGATGGTGAAAGCGGCCAACGTGACGCTTGCCGGCAAAGTACAGGTGGGCGGCGGCTTGATCTGCGTCATGGTGCGCGGGGATGTCGGCGCTGTCAAGGCATCGGTGGATGCCGGCGCCGCGGCCGCGGAGCGGCTCGGCGGACTGCTGACGGTGCACGTGATCCCGAGGCCGCACGACGAAGTGGAATTCATCCTGCCCAAGAGCAGAAAGTAGTCGGATGCCTGTCCCCGGCACGGACTGCACCGCGCCGGGGCAAGCGGCGGAACGATTCAGATAGGGCTTTGCGCCGGGCGCTGTGCCGTCCGGGGGCAAAACGCTGAAGGAGTGTAGAGACAATGGCAGTGAAACAAGCCTTAGGCATGGTTGAAACGAAGGGCCTCGTGCCCTCCATCGAAGCCGCCGATGCGATGGTCAAGGCGGCCAATGTGACCCTGGCCGGGAAGGTACAGGTGGGCGGCGGTCTGATCTGCGTCATGGTGCGCGGGGATGTCGGCGCCGTCAAGGCGTCCGTGGATGCCGGCGCCGCGGCCGCGGAGCGGCTCGGCGGTCTGCTGACCGTGCACGTGATTCCGAGGCCGCACGATGAAGTGGAATTCATCCTGCCCGGACGGAAATAGTCTGCGCGGGAGCACATCCCGGCAGAGAATCGTGAGAAGACAGACCCAATGAGGGGGTGTAGCGCTTGAAGGTCATTACGGAGGCGAAGGTGCGAGCGGAGATCCCCCGCAGCGAACAGCCCGAACGGTACTATGTGCCGCCGGGGTATATCCTTTCGCCCGCTGCCCGTGAATACCTGATGGGACGCCAGATCAAGATTTCCAGCGAGCCGCAGCAGACAGACGTGATACAGCCGGCGGCCGCCGCACCCGCTCCATCCGAAATCGAGGCAAAGAGCGAGGCAAGCTACGTGGATTACGAGAGCGGAGCCTGTTATTTTGAGAAGCCGGTTCCCATGACCGTGCTCTACGACAATGTGCTGGTGGCGAAGGACCATCCGCAGATTCTGTTCCGTGGAAAGGCCGAGAGCCTGGAGGCGGATATGCTGCTGCTCCTGGCGCAGCTGTCCGAGGACGGCGCGGCGGGACTCCTGCAGGATCTGCAGGCGGCGCTGGCGCTTCTGCGCGACGTGCTGCGCGGGCACAGCCTCAACCAGCCGCTGACGGCGGACACCGTGCTGGGGTTTTCGCCCGCCGCGCTGCGGGAGGATCTGAAAAAGCGGCTGAAGGAGCAGGGGCGGTGCCGCTTGGCGGACGGCGATCTCGTCTACGCAAGGCTGAACCAGCTCTATGTCCGCACGCGGGAAGTGGAGTCGGCGGCGGTCACGGCGATGCGCGAGGGAAATCACTACAACAGAACGGATATCCTGGAGGCGCTGAACAATCTTTCCGGCGCACTGCGGGTGATGATGTTGAAGCATTTGGCAGGTGAATATACAAAATGAGTGAGACAAGCATGACCGATTTGCTGGTGCAGAAGGTCGCCGAGGCCATCTCGAAGGAGTATGTGCAGGTGGAAGTATCCGCCCGCCACGTCCATCTGTGCCAAAAGGATCTGGAAACGCTGTTCGGGCCCGGCGCGGCACTCACGCCGAAGCGGGAATTGTCGCAGCCGGGACAGTTCCTGTCGGAGCAGCGCGTCACGCTGGTGGGACCGAAGAGCAAAAAAGAGAACGTGTCCGTGCTGGGGCCGCTGCGCAGGGAAACGCAGGTGGAGCTCTCCAAGAGCGACGCCAGAGGCCTGGGCGTGCAGGCACCGCTTCGGGAATCCGGCGATCTGGCCGGCTCCGGCTCCATCACGCTTGTGGGACCGAAGGGCAGTGTGACGATTCCCCAGGGCGTGATCGTGGCGCACTGCCACATCCATATGAGCCCGGAGGACGCCGGCCGCATGGGCGTGCACGACGGACAGCACGTCAGCGTGGAGATCGGCGGCGCGCGGCCCGTCGTGTTCAAGGATGTCATCATCCGCGTCGGCGCAACATACCGCTGCCGGATGCACATCGACACGGATGAAGGCAACGCGACGGATCTCGGGAAACTGGCTCTGGGCAGGATTCTCCGGTGAGCGGTCGGCGAGAGAAAATTCGCGGCGGAGCGCAGTCAGGCGGCCGTTGCGCGACAGATAGCAGAGAAGCGAAGGAGTTTGGAGAAGATGATGGATCTGCAGCGTGTGAACGCCTATATGAAGCGGGTGGCGCAGTCGGAGACGACGACGTTTCCGCCGGCGGATGATGTGCTGAAGGTGGGGCTGGATCTGGGCACCGCCTACATCGTACTGGTGGCGCTGGACGGGGAGAATCATCCTCTCGCCTGCGAGAAACGGGCGGCCAGCGTGCTGAAGGACGGCGTGGTCGTCGACTATGTCGGCGCGCTGGAGATCGTGCGGGATTTGAAAGCCAGGCTGGAGCAGAGATTGGGAAGAGAACTGACGCACTGCGCGATCGCGATGCCGGCGGGCACGGAGGACAGTGTTCGCACGCATCAGTATATCGCGGAGGGCGCGGGCATGACGGTGACCAACATTCTGGACGAGCCGACGGCGGCCAACTCGGTCTATCAGATCGAGGACGGTGTGGTCGTCGACATCGGCGGCGGGACGACGGGCCTTGCGATCCTGGAGCACGGCGTCGTCACGCAGATCGAGGATGAGCCGACGGGCGGCACGCACCTCTCGCTGGTTCTGGCGGGGAACTACAAGATTTCCTTCGAGGAAGCCGAGCGCATCAAGCAGGACTATGCGCGGCACCGAGAGATTTTTCCTGTGGTGAAACCCGTCCTGGAAAAAATGGCCACCATCGTTCGCCGCTATGTCGACCCCGCGCGGGTGGACACCATCTATCTCTGCGGCGGCACCTGCTGCCTGACGGGGATCGAGGAGGTCTTTGAGCAGGTGACGGGCATCCGCACGGTGAAACCGGAGGATCCCTTCCTGGTGACGCCGGCGGGAATCGCCATGAACTGCAAGCCGGCGTGAGCGCGCCGCGGGAAAGCGGTGCGGGCGCAGCTTGTCTGCGGGGCAGATCGGCAGACGAGACCCGCAAGGGAAATCGACCATTCCTTCCAGAACAAGACCGTATGTGTTTTTGGAAAGTTTCGCCGGCGGATTGCCGGCAAAGGGGGAGATCACGTGGACCTGGATCAATTGGCAGAGTTGCTGGCGAACCGGGTACTGGAGGCGCTGCAAAGCGCGGATGCGACCCAAAAGCAGGCGGAAGGGCCTGCAAAGACAGAGGGCTGCAGCGAGGCGGGCGGCTTCTGCAGCGCGGATCAGGATGCGCAGAAACCGTTTCTTATCGGACTGACACAGGATTCTGACCTGCCGCCCTGCCGTTTCACCCTGCTGGAGAGCGCCAGGGTCAAAGAAAAATACCGCATCCAGTGCGCTCAGAAGTGCGGCTACCGGGTCGATCTGGCCGGATGTGAGGCCGTGGTGCTCCACGATCTGACGAACGAGTCGCTGGCGAAGATTGCGAGCGGCATCTGCGACACACCCTACACCAGGCTGGTCAGCGAAGCCTTGCTCCTGGGGAAACCCATCTATCTCCTGCAGGATCAGATCGAATTGTACAACTACCGCCAGACGGCCGCCAAGCCGTACTACAAGATGTTCCGGGCGCAGTTGGGCCTTCTGGAGCAGTCGGGCGTGCGGATCTGCTGCCCGGATCAGATCGAGGACATTCTGACAGGCAGTGAGACTGCCGCCGCATGCCGGGCGGGGAGCGGAAGGACGATCGCCCTGCCGGCGCATCTGGTGAGCGAGCGCAGCGTGGCAGACGCGCACAGAGAAGGCGCTTCGCGCATCCTGCTGGACGGAAAAGCCATCGTCACCGATCTGGCGCGGGAATATGCGAAGAAATACCGGATCGAGCTGGTTCGGCCGTAGCAGGACGGAGGAGGAGATTCCATGCGGATCGCAAAGGTGATCGGCAACATTTGGGCCACCAGAAAGGAACCCACCCTGACGGGGATGAAACTGCTCATCGTGCAGCCGCTCGATATTCTGCAGGATGATGCGCCGAAGGAGGAACCCATCGTCGCGGCCGACCGGATCGGCGCGGGCGTGGGGGAGACCGTGATCATCGTGCAGGGCAGCACGGCGCGGATCGCCACGGGCGATGCGCAGGCCTCTGTGGATGCCACCGTGGTGGGCATTGTGGATGACAAGGAGTTTGACCCGTCCCTGATCTGAAGCCGGCGCGCCGGATACAGAGATGCGGGACGGAACAAGAGCAAAAGCAGGCAAGAAGCCCATAAACTTTCTTTAGAAAAGTGTGGTGTATGACCTTGAATTTTATCGATACAGTAAAAAGTGCGGGCATCGTCGGCGCGGGCGGCGCGGGATTTCCCACCCACGTGAAACTCTCCGCGAAGGCAGAATACTTCATCGTCAACGCCGCCGAGTGCGAACCGTTGATCGAGACGGACAAGTACCTGTGCCGCACCTATGCCGATCCGATTATCGAGGCCGTGCAGGCGACGGCGGCGCACATCGGTGCCAGCCACAAGGTGATCGCCCTCAAAGGCAAGTATGCGGCCGAGATCGCTTCCCTCCGGGCGGCGATCGAGCGCGCGGGCGCGGATGTGGAGATCTTTGAGATGCCGACCTTCTACCCGGCCGGCGACGAGCAGACGATGGTTCAGATGGTGACCGGCAGGAGTGTGCCGGAACGGGGCCTGCCGCTGGATGTGGGCGCCGTGGTGGACAACGTGGGCACCATGCTGAACCTCTACGGCGCGCTGCACGACATGCCGGTGACCGACAAATTCCTCTCCGTCGTGGGGGAAGTCCAGGAGCCCATCATGCTCAAGGTGCCGATCGGCACCGGGGTTCGCGCGTGCATCGAGGCGGCGCGGCCCACAATCCGTGACTACGGTGTCATCCTGGGCGGACCGATGATGGGGAAGATTGCCGTGGAGGATCGGGACATCGATGCCGCGGTGGTCACCAAGACGACCGGCAACCTTCTCGTGCTGCCCAGGGAACACTATCTGTTTCACCGGGCGCAGCTGCCGCTGGCGACCATCAAGCGGCAGGCGCGGAGCGCGTGCATCCAGTGCCGGATGTGCACGGAGATGTGCCCCCGCTATATGATCGGGCACCAAATGCGCCCGCATCTGGTGATGCGGAACATCTGGCGCGAGGATCAGATCGAAGATCCCGACGAGTACCTCCGCTCCTTCGGGGATGCCATGAACTGCTGCGACTGCGGCGTGTGCGAGATGTTCGCCTGCCCTATGGGGCTGTCCCCGCGGAAGGTGAACGGCTACATCAAGACGCGGCTGCGGGAGAAAGGCATCCAGGTGCCGCGCAATCTGGAGCCCGTGGCGCGGGAAGACATCGACAACCGGCGCATTCCCACCGCGCGGCTGATCGCGCGGCTGGATCTGGCCGGGTACGACGGGCGCCACGCGCATACGTGCCTGGAACTGAATCCGGAAAGCGTCTATGTGCCTTTCCGCCAACACATCGGAAAACCCGCGGTGCCGGCCCGGCAGGCGGGAGAGCGCGTGAAGAAGGGCGAGATCCTGGCCGCAGCCGCGGAAGGACTTTCCGCCAATATCCATGTCAGCATGGACGGCGTGATCACAGCCATCGACGAGAACGGCGCTCGTATCAGCGGAGAGGAGGTATAATGCTATGGGAACTGCACTAGGCATGATCGAGTTATCCAGTATTGCCCGCGGCATTGAGACCTGCGATTTCATGGTGAAAGCCGCCCAGGTGGATCTGGTGCGCGCGTCCACCGTATGTCCGGGAAAATATATCATCATCATCGGCGGCGACACGGCCGATGTGAGGGCCTCCATGACAGAGGGTTCGAAGATCGGCGGACCTTACGTGATCGACACGCTGTTGATCCCCAATATCCATGAGCAGGTGATTCCTGCCATTTCTATGACCAATCCGGTCACGCAGCGGGACGCCATCGGCGTGATGGAGTTTTACTCCATCGCCAGCGCCATCACCGCCGCCGATGTGGCTGTCAAAGCGGCTGACGTGACGCTGATCGAGGTGCGCATCGGCTATGCCATCGGCGGCAAGGGCTACGTCACCATGACGGGCGACGTGGCTGCGGTGCGCGCGGCGGTGAAGGCAGCCAAGGAGGACGCGGAGCTCCTGGTGAGCACCAGCATTGTCCCGAGACCGGCCCCGCAGCTGTTCGACGCGCTCCTGTAGCGCGGCGCGGGCGGTCTGTGTTTCGGCCGCGGCGGGATAGAATCCGGGGATAGAGATCGTTCAGAAACATTGCTCGGACGCAGAGAAAATCTTGTTTAAGGAGAGAGCGCAAATGGACTTATTGAAACTTCAGGAAGAACTGAGAGAGAAAGCGCTGGAGAGAAACAGAGCCGAAAAACTCGCCAATAAAACCACCGTCCCCGGCAACGGCACCGCGCTGGGACCGATCATCGATTTTCGCTACCGCCCCAACACGAAGAGCATCATCGGCGGTATCGCGGAGAGCCCCATCTTCCGCGCCGGTCTGATCGCCAACGGCGTGGACATCGATGAATTCTACAGCAGAGCGCGGACGATGCCGGAGATCATCGAGGATCTGAAGGCGCATCAGGTGATCAAAGCCGTGATCGTGGGCCGCGACGCAGAGACGACATACGGCTACAAGCCGAACAACCCGGAGATTCGCCAGTTCGTGCAGGCCTGCCCGGAGATTTTCCTCGGCTACTACGGCATCGATCCCCACAAGGGCATGCAGGCGATCCGCGATCTGGATGCCGCCGTCAAGAGCGGCGACTTCCACGGCGCCGCCATGGATCCGATGTATGCGCAGCTGAAGTGCAGCGACGCGAAAATGTATCCGGTCTACGCAAAGTGCTGCGAACTGAACATTCCCATCGTCATCACCGCGGGGCCCGCGAGATATACGGCTGACACCGTGATGGACTACACGCATCCGAGCGAGATCGACATCGTGGCGAAGGACTTCCCGGATCTGAAGATCATCGTCAGCCACGGCGCATGGCCGTTTGTCGACGAGATGATCGGCGTGACGTTCCGCAACAGAAACGTTTTCCTGGAAATCTCCGAGTATGAGGAATATCCGGGCGCCAGTGACTTTTTGGATGCCGCCAAGACGATCCTCAAGGATCAGATGCTCTTCGCCAGCGCCTGCCCCTTCGTGCCGTATCTGGAAGCGGCGCAGAAGTATACGACCTACGGCTTCGACGAGGAGACCATGGAGAAGGTCATGTGGAAGAATGCGGCCAAAGTGCTGGGACTCGAACTGTAAAAAAGCTGTGCGGCGGGATGCGGCCCCGGGGGTGGAGCCGAAAGCTGCGCGGGCGCGGCCCCGGGGACATTCCCGGGGCCGTCTTTGTGCCGCGCCCGCGCTTCCTTGACAGGCGTCCGGGCGTATGCTACGATAGGTGCGACGGTGCCGCCCCCGGCCGCGCCCGCCGGCGGGCCTGCATTTTTTAATCCAACCGCGTGCCGCCCACTTCCGCGCGGAAGATTCCGTTTCCGGGATATGCGGCCGTCCGCCGCGCTTCGCAGAAGATATCCGGCTGGGCAGTGCGAGAGAGAAAGGGCTTTCCATGCTGTTTCACTCCATACAATTTCTGATATTTTTTCCCATTGTGACGCTGCTCTACTTTGCGATTCCGCATCGGCTGCGCCATGTGTGGCTGCTTGTGGCCAGCTACTACTTCTATATGTGCTGGAATCCCAAGTACGCCCTCCTGATCGCCGCCTCCACCCTGATCACCTGGGTCAGCGGCCTGGCGCTCGAGCGGGCAAACCGCCTGCCCGGCGGAGCAGGCGGTCGCCGGAAAAAACTCTGCGTGGCGCTCTCCTTCGTCTCCAACCTGGCGATTCTGTTCTTCTTCAAATATTTCGATTTCGCCGTCAGCAACCTAAACGCGCTGCTCTCCCTGCTCCATCTGCGGCTGCTGCAGCCCGGCTTTGACGTGCTCCTGCCGGTGGGAATCTCTTTCTATACCTTCCAGGCCCTGAGCTACACCATGGAGGTCTACCGCGGAGAAATCGGCGCGGAGCACAACCTGCTCCGGTATGCGCTCTTCGTCTCCTTCTTCCCGCAGCTGGTGGCCGGACCGATCGAGCGCTCCAAAAATCTGCTGCCGCAGTTCCGCGAGGTGCACAGGTTCGACTTTGACCGCGTGAAAGACGGGCTGCTCCTCATGCTCTGGGGCTTTTTCATGAAGCTGGTGATCGCCGACCGCCTGGGGATTCTGGTGGACCAGGTCTACGGCAACTGGCGGCAGTACGGCGGCGTGGAGCTGGCGGCGGCCACCGTCTTTTTCGCGCTGCAGATCTACTGTGACTTCGGCAGCTATTCCAACATCGCCATCGGCGCGGCGCAGGTGATGGGATTCCGCCTGATGGAGAATTTCCGGCAGCCGTACTTCGCCGCCTCGGTCGCGGATTTCTGGCGCCGCTGGCACATCTCGCTCACCAGCTGGTTCCGGGACTATCTGTACATTCCCCTGGGCGGAAACCGAAAGGGACGCGCGCGGAAATACTGCAATGTGATGCTTGTGTTCCTGACAAGCGGGCTATGGCACGGCGCCAGCTGGCATTTTGTGGCATGGGGCGCCCTGAACGGTCTGTACCAGGTGATCGGAGACGCCACCAAGGCATTCAGACAGCGGATTCTGCGGATCTTCCGCGTCCGGACGGACTGCGCGTCCTACCAGCTGTTCCGGATTCTGCTGACCTTTGTGCTGGTGGATCTCTCCTGGGTCTTCTTCCGCGCCGAGAACCTCGGCGCGGCCGTGCAGATTCTGGGGCAGATGCTGACGGCGTTTGACCCGTGGGCGCTCTTTGACGGGACGCTGCTGACGCTGGGACTCGACGGCAAGGATCTGGCGGTGGTGCTCGCTGCGCTGCTTCTCCTGTGGATCGTGGACTATGCCCACAGCAGGGGCAGTGTGCGCACCTGGCTGGCGCGGCAGAATCTGCCCTTCCGCTGGCTGATCTACTACGGGCTGCTCTTCTCCTTGCTGCTCTTCGGTGTCTACGGTCTGGGCTACAGCGCCGCGGCCTTCCTCTATTTTCAGTTTTGAGCGCGGGAGGGGTGAAAGACGATGCGGCAAAAGAAAAAATGGCTGGGGGTCCTCTGCTTTGTCCTGCTCTTCGTCCTGCTCTTCGCCTCCCTGCAGTGGATCCTGCAGGACAAAGGGGCTGCGGATGCGGATATGTACGCCCGCGTCCGGCAGTTCTACCGGGAGGAGACCGTGCCGGAAGTAGTTTTTGTGGGCACCAGCCATGTGCACTGCGGCGTGAATCCGCTGGTGATGTTCCAGGAGTACGGGTTTACCGGCTATGATTTTTCCACGCCGCTGCAGGAGCTCCTGGTGAGCGAGTTGTATGTCGCGGAGGCGCTGCGGCGGGACGGGGTGCGGGTTATCTGCCTGGACGCGCGGGAAATCTGCAGCTACGGGGATCCGGAGCCCTATTACCGCAAGGCGCTGGATCCCTTGCCGCTCTCGGCGGAGAAACTGCGGACCGTGCGGGCGGCGAAGGAGCGGGCCGCACGGTTCGGCTTTGACGAGGACTACGGCTCCGAGCTCTCCTATGTGTTTCCGCTGCTGCGGTTCCATGATCGATGGAAGGAGCTGGGCCCCGCGGACTTCGGCGAGCCGGAAAACAGCGCCGGACAGTACGGGACGGCGCATTTTCACGGGTACGTGCCCCACTATCAGACGGCGCGGGCGGATTTCGGAAGCTATCAGGCGGATACGGCTTTGCGGGCGGATGTGATGGCGGAGCAGAAGGAGATTTTGACCCGCATCCGGGATGCCTGCGCGGCGGCTGACGTGGCGCTGGTGCTCTTCAAGACGCCCTCCCCGGAGTGGCGGGAAGACTATCACGATCTGGTGCGCGGCTGGGCGGAAGAGCTGGGGCTTCCGTTTTTGGACTGCAACGAGCGGATGGAGGAGGCGGGGATCCGCCCGGACACGGACTTCCTGGACAGCGACAGCCATCTGAACGATGCCGGCGCGGCCAAGCTGTCCCGGTATCTGGGCCGCTGGCTGCAGGAGCAGTACGATCTGCCGGATCACCGCGGCGAGGCGGCGTATGCCGCCTGGCAGGAGGACTGGGAGGTGTACCGGCAGGATCAGGCGGCCTACCGGCTCTCCGGCGAGTCCGATTGGGGGGCGTACCTGGCGCGCCTGGACGACCCGCATTACCGGGTGTTTGTGGCGGTGCGGGACACGATCGGCGGGGACCGCGCGCCGGAACTGGCCGCGCAGCTGCAGAACCTGGGCCTGTCGGAGAACCTGGCGGGGAAGGGCGCCTACAGCTATCTGGCGCTGATCGACCGGGGCGAGGTGCTCTGGGAGCGCCTGGCGGACGCGCCGCTCGTCTACGAAACGCGCCTGGACGGACAGCGCGTGCGGCTGGTCAGCGAGAGCTACGCGCACGGGAACCGCGCGTCCATTCTGCTGGATCGGCGGGAATGCTTTGTGGATCAGCGCGGCGTCGGGATTGTCGTCTATGATACCCTGTTGGAGACGGTGGCGGACAGCGTGACCTTCGATCTCTGGGACGGCGGCAAGGCTTTCCGCTGAGACAATCCCGACGCCGGTTCCGCAAAGTCCGTGAGTTCCCGGGTATTCGGACAGAGGGGATCCCCGCGAACGCCTCTGCCGGGCCGGAGCGGGCTGGCGGATTCCCTATTGCTTTTTCCGGGTTTCTGTTTTAAAATAGCGGTGTTGCGATACTTTGCAAAGGAGGCGTGCACGCATGAATTTTTTAAAACGCAATTTGAATGTCATCCTTGTCTGCCTGCTGGAGGCGCTGGTCGGGGTTCTGCTCTTGATCAACCCGGTCGGCTTCACTTCCGTGATCGTCATCGCCCTGGGGATTGTGCTTCTGGTCGGCGGGGTCATCAGCATCATCAACTATTTCCGTGACGACCCTGTGGAGGCATCCCTCAAGGGAGAGCTGGTGAAAGGACTGGTGATGCTCCTGGTAGGCGGGATCTTTGTCATCCGGCCCGCCTGGCTGATCGCGGCGTTCCCGTTCTTTACGATGATCTGCGGGATCGTCATCCTGCTCGGCGCCCTGTATAAGGTGCAGTGGTTTGCGGATGCCCTGCGGATGAAAACCGGAAGGTGGCTTTTCCACGCGCTGAACGCGGCGATCTCCCTGATTTGCGGCGTTGTGATCCTGGCCAATCCGTTTGTCTCCACCGCGGCGCTGTGGATGTTTATCGGGATCTCCCTGATCGTCCAGGCCGTGTTGGATTTGCTGGTGCTGATCTTTGCCCGGAAGGATGAGAGGCAGAAGTATACCCGGTTCTGATCCGGCGTCAACCAGAAAGAGAGGGAGAGACCGATGAATTATTTTGAACGGGCACAGGCCCTGCGCGGGGAACTGGAGGAAAACCGCCGCTATCTGCACACCAACGCGGAGGCGGGGCTGCACATGCCGAAAGCTAAGCAATACGTGATGCGGAAGCTGCGCGAATACGGGCTGGACCCGCGGGAATGCGGGGAAGGCGTCACCGCCACGCTGGGGAGCGGCGGAAGAGTGATCCTGCTGCGCGCGGACATGGACGCGCTGCCGATGGCGGAGGAGAGCGGCCTGCCGTTTGCCTGCCCGACCGGAGATTGTGCGCACACCTGCGGGCATGACTTCCACGCCGCGATGCTTCTGACTGCCGCGAAGCTGCTCAAGGAGGACGAGGCGTCCCTGAAAGGAACTGTGAAGTTCATGTTCCAGCCCGCGGAGGAGATCTTCGAGGGGAGCCGGAATATGATCGAGCACGGCATTTTGGAAGATCCGAAACCGGATGTCGCCCTTGCCTACCATGTCAGCCCGGGGCAGATTCCCGTGGGGATGTATCTCTACAACGACAGCGGGACGATGATGTTCTCTGTCGACATCTTTGAAATCCATATCCGCGGAAAAGGCAGCCACGGCGCGTATCCGCACCTGTCCGTGGATCCCATCAACATCGGCGTGCACATTCACCTCGCGCTGCAGGAGCTGATCGCCAGAGAGAGCGATCCGAGCGATGCCTGCCTGCTCACGGTGGGGCAGTTCACCGCCGGAGCGGCGGCGAACATTATCCCGGAGACCGCGCTCCTCAAAGGGACGATGCGCACGAACAAGCAGGAGGCGCGGGAGAAACTGATCCGCCGCCTGCAGGAGGTCTCGGAGGCAACCGCCGCCGTGTACGGCGGCACCGCGGAAGTCAAGGTCACCACCAGTGTGCCCACGCTGGTCTGCGACGGCGCGTTCACCCGGGAGATAGTCGGCTACATGGAGGAACTGCCGGTTCCGAACGCGATGGGGCACAGCGGCATCGCTTCCAGCGCCTCGGAGGACTTCGCTCTGATCGCGAAACAAGTCCCCAGCGCGCTGATCTATCTCTCCGCGGGCTATCTGGACGCGCGCGGCGCGTACCCCGCGCACAACCCGAAAGTGCAGTTTAATGAGGATGTGCTGCCGATCGGCGCGGCGTACCTGGCACACTGCGCAACCAGATGGCTTGCAGAACACGCGGAGCAGGCCTAGGCATTCCGGGCGCGGAGCGGCGGCGCTGTCCCTGTGCATCGGCCCGGCCCCCGGGCGGCAGCAGGATTTTCAGCCCGGAGGCCTGCGTGTCCGCGCCGCCCTCCGGCATGCCCCGCGAGAAGGGAAAGGAGTAGCGAAGATGACCACGATAAAGCAAGAAAACCGAAACCTGAAACTGTTCACCGGCAACGCTAATCCGGAACTGGCGCAGGAGATCGCCGATTATCTGGGCGTCAAACTGGGGGCCGCCGAGGTCAAACATTTCAGCGACGGCGAGATCAGTCTCATCATCGACGAGAGTGTGCGCGGCAGCGACGCCTACATCATCCAGCCCACCTGCACGCCGGTCAACGACAATCTGATGGAACTTCTGATCATGATCGATGCTCTGCGCCGGGCCTCGGCCAAGCGCATCACCGCGGTGCTGCCCTACTACGGCTATGCCAGGCAGGACCGCAAATCCCGCGGGCGTGAGCCCATCACCGCGAAGCTGGTGGCGAACCTCCTCACCAAGGCGGGCGCGCGCCGCGTGCTGGCGATGGATCTGCACGCCACGCAGATTCAGGGGTTCTTTGATATTCCGGTGGACAATTTGTTTGGGCTGCCGATCCTAGCCGGATATTACAAGCGCAAGAATGCGGAGAATCTGGTGGTCGTCTCCCCGGATATGGGCGGCGTGACGCGCGCCAGAAATCTGGCGGAGCAGATCGGCGTGCCGCTGGCCATCATCGACAAGCGCCGTCCGATGCCGAACGTCTCCGAGGTGATGAACATCATCGGGGACATCAAGGATAAGGAAGTGATCCTGGTGGACGACATGATCGACACCGCCGGCACGATCACCGGCGGCGCCAAGGCACTGATGGAGCACGGCGCGAAGTGCGTCGACGCCTGCTGTACCCACGCGGTGCTGAGCGGACCGGCCATCCAGCGCATCCAGGATTCGCCTATCCAGGAACTGGTGACCACCAACACCATCCCCATGGGGGAGAAGCACTGCGACAAGATCAAGGTGCTGTCGGTGGCGCCGCTCATCGGCGAGGCCATCCTAAGGATCCATATGGACAACTCTGTGAGCGAGCTGTTTGAGTAGACAGCGCGGCCGGCAGCAAGAAACGCTGCCGGCCGCTTTTTTGGTGCGGGGCGCAAACGATGCGCCGCGCGTAAAACGGGGGTAGAAGGCAAAGAGCGGTGCCGTCGCGGAGGAATCTCCGCTCCGGCGCCGCTCTTATTTTTCGGGGACTTTGCCATAGCGCAGCTGCGGCGGGTCCGGCAGGGCGTTCAGCTGGATGTCCTCCTCCAGGCGGATGCGCAGATAGATCTGGTAGAGCCCCAGGTTGTCGGAGATGCCGCCGGGCATGGTCAGGCTCTTTTCCAGCGTGGCGCCGTCGCCGATCGCCCGGACCTGGATGGGTTTCTGCAGGATTTCGCCGCCGCAGGTGAGATAGGTCCTGCCGTGCTCCTCCAGATAGCCGAACCCGCTGGTGTCCGTGACGCGGGTGTCGTTGACGGCCACCGCCTCCGCGCCCGCGCTCCAGAGTTCGTTGACGAGCATCATCAGATCGGCGGCGAGGATGTCGCCGTCCACATCGACGCGGATGCCCGGGCCGTGCACGGCGCTGCTGCCGGTGATCAGCTGCAGCCGCTGCAGCTCCGAGGCAAAGCTGGCCAGCAGTTCGGCGTCGCCCTTGTAGTCGTCCTGGTAGGTGTCGCGGATCACCACCGCTTCCTCGAGCTCGTTCGTCAGCTGCCAGCGCTTGTCGGTCAGGTTCTTCAGAATGATGCTCAGATCGCTGGTGGACTGCAGCGAGAGGTCGGAGGTCAGGCGGTTCTGCGTCTGGATCTGGGTGGAGATCAGGATGCCCAAGAGCACGAAGGTGACGGTCAGGTAGATGAGCCAGCCGTGGATGTGAAACTGTCTGCGCATGGGGGACGCCCTCCTTGTCCGGGTTTGCTGCCGCGCTCACGCCTCGTTCTTGCGCTGGGCGCCGTGCAGGTTGTACTTCTTGATGAACTTGGAGACCAGATAGTGGCGGATGGTGGACAGATTCTGGAAGATGCGGATGCCGAAGACAAACACCGCCGCCATATAGAGATCCACGCTGAGCTGATCGCCCAGGAAGGCCAGGACGGCGGCCACAAGCGCGTTGGAGAGAAAGCCCGTCAGCAGAACCACGCCGTTGAAGCTGTTCTCGTAGATGCAGCGGATGCCGCCCAGGACAGAATCCAGCGCCGCCAAAACGGCGATGGAGAGATATTTGGCCATCACCAGCGGAATCTCAAACGACAGGATGGAACCCAGCAGAATGCCGGCTAAGAGTCCCAGAACGGGGATCAACCAGAGCATGAGATTATGCCTCCTCCTCTTCTTCGTCTGTGACGACGGGCGTCAGATTTTTGGTAGAGAAACTGCCGCTGTAGGCGGGCAGCGTCACCTTGTCGCCGCGGCCGTCCAGAGCGCGGCAGCTGACCGGAAAGCCGGCCTGTGAGAGCTGCTGATAGGTGGTGCTCACATGTACCGCTCCGTACAGCACCTCGGGATCGCCGATGGCGGAGATCTCAAAGGGCGGCGCGAGCCGCGTGGTGTTGACGAGAATCACATTGCCCACGCAGCGGATCTCGGAGGAGACGACGATGCGCTGGCCGTTGATGCTGAAGCCCTCCGCGCCCGCGTTGCGCAGGTCGTTGAGCAGGTAGAGCAGGTTCTCGTAGTGGATCACGAAGCGGTTGGGATCGGCGTTCGGCGTGTTGATCATCCCGCTGGTGTTGTCATCCACGGTGACGATGACGCCCGGGCCTTCCAGCGCGGTGAGGCCGGCGCGGATCTGCTGCTGCGTCAGCTGCGTCTGCAGCTCCGACAGCTGCGACTCGCCGGTTGTGGCCTGCCCGACGATCTCTTCCGTCTCCCGGCGGACGAGGGCCAGCTCCTCCTCGATGGCGGCGGTCTCATCCTCGAGATTTGTGATGAGGGAGATCAGCACCTCGCCTTTAGGGTCAGTGCCGGCGGCGTCGGCACTGCTCTGCGTGTGCTGCTCTTGGACAAAAAAGAACCCCATCAGCATACAGAGCAGGGTCAGCCAGGGAATCCAGACGGGAATGCGCTTTTGTTTCATCGCCTCTGCTCCTTTCGCAGAATCCGGCGGGGGTTGGCGGTTGCGGATCAAAAATGAAAAGACGTGTCGGAACAGTTGCACGATCGCGTTCAGAGTGAAAAAGACAGGGTATTTGGGAGATAAATTTTCTTCAAACGGAAAAAAGGTTTGTTGCCGGCTGCAAAATAGGCTATAATGGTAAGCAGCGCAGACGCCGCCGGCGGGGCCCGGCGCGGCAGTCCGAAAGGGATCTTTCCGGAAGACTGTACTGGAGATAATTATAGCAAACTCCACGGGAAATAAAAGAGGATTTTGCAGGAAAAATAGAAAAATAATCCCGGAACTTTTCCAGGAGAGGCGCGGCGCGTCCGCGGAAGGCGAGCCGGGAGGATCAGAGGGCATCCGCTCCGCGGAAAGGGGAAACACGACACACAGGGGGACTGAGGAACCATGTCAGAACTGAGGCAACTGTTGAATCCCATCAACATTCTGGATATTGCGATCGTCGCCATTTTGATCTACACACTCATCACGATGGTGCGGGGCACCCGGGCCGTGCAGCTGATCAAGGGCTTTGTGCTGCTGCTCGTGCTGAGCGTGATCAGCAGCAGCAATATGCTGGGGCTCTCCACCTTGAGCTGGGTTCTGGACCAGTTGAGCATCGTCCTCCTGATCTCGATTCCCATCATCTTTCAGCCGGAACTGCGGCGTGCGCTGGAGCATCTGGGGAGCGGAAGTTTCCTCTCCTTTCTGCCTTTCATCAGCAAGAAAAAGCGCGTGGACCGGCAGGCGCACTACGTGGTGAGCCAGCTGATGCCCTTCCTGGAGGAATCGAGCCGCACGCGGACCGGCGCGCTGATCGCCATCGAGCGGGAAGTCGGGCTGAACGAGTATGCCGCCACAGGCATCCAGATCGACGGACACCTGAGTTCGCAGCTCTTGGGCAACATTTTTATCGTCAACACGCCGCTGCACGACGGCGCGGTCATCCTGCGGAACGATGTGATCGTGGCGGCCAGCTGTTATCTGCCCCTCTCGGAGAGCAGGCAGATCAATAAAGCGCTGGGCACCCGGCACCGCGCCGGCATCGGACTCTCCGAGGTGAGCGATGCCGTCGTATGTATCGTCTCCGAGGAGACGGGGGCGATCTCCATCGCCGAGGGCGGGCAGCTGCAGTACAATATGCAGCCGGAACAGGTCCGGGAGGCGCTTTTGGATCGATTGAACGCCTGACGCGGCTTTTGCGGGAAAGGCGTGCACACGGAGAGCAGCCGCGTGAAACTGGCGGTCAGAGCGTATAAAACTGGAGGGAGCGGCATGGCGGAAAAGCCGGATGGAACGCGAAAAAACGATTGGGGCACCAAGATCCTGGCGGTGGTTCTTGCACTGATGCTGTGGTTCTATGTGGATGCGGAGCGCATCCAGTCCATGAACCTGGATGTGCCGGTGCAGTATGTCAATCTGCCGGAGGGATATACGGCAGAAAACGGTGTGTCTACCGTGCGCATCACGGTGCGTGGCGAGGAGGCCGACCTGTCCGGGCTGCGCGGGACGGATTTCTCCGCGAAGGTGGATCTGAGCCAGGCGGAGATCGGCACCAAGGCTTATCCGATCCAGGTGACTGCGCCGAATCTGGCGGAGCACTTCACCTACCGTCCCTCGGAGACGCGCCTGACCATCGATGAGGTGGTGCAGAAGTCCGTTCCGGTGGAACTGCGCACCACAGGGGAGCTGCCGGCGGGCTATGAGCTGGCGGGCGTGCGGATCACACCGGAGACGGTGACGGTGGAGGGGCGGAGCCAGGCGCTTTCGGACATCACATATGTCGCGATCCGGACGATCGATCTGAGCGGCGTGACGGCGACGCAGGAGATGGAGGTGCCCCTGCTCCTGGCGGACGGCGTCCTCTGCAGCCACGACAAGGTGACGGTGCGGCTGAATGTCCAGGAGATCCGCTCCCAGCGGGTCTATGAGGGGGAGATCGAGCTGCGGAACGTGCCGGACGGCTACACGGTGACGCTCGGGCAGCAGAGCGCCTCGGCGACCTTTACCGGCAGCGCGTCGCAGCTCGCGGCGGCGGATGCGCTGCGCGGGGTCGCGCTCTATGTGGACTGCCGGAACGTCGCGGCGGGGCAGCAGCAGCTGACGGTACAGGTGGAGTACACCGGACCGCTGGCGCTGAAATCGGTGTCGCCGGGACAAGTGCAGGCGAGTGTCACGGCGCCGGAGCAGACTGGGAATCCAACGGCGCCGGAAGGGGGCGCTGCGCCTGCGGAGCCGGAGGTGCCGGATGCGGACGCGCAGTGATTTTGTGGGCCGGGTCTTGGAAACATCCGGAAAATCAGGCGCCTTCCAGCGCTTTTGACAGGGAAAAACCACGCAAAACAGGATGGAGGAGGAATCGCTTTGAAGTTATTCGGGACAGACGGTGTGCGGGGGGAGGCCAACGTCGTGCTGACGGCGCAGCTGGCCTACGAACTGGGGCGCGCCGGCGCTTATGTGCTCCTTCGGGACGGCCTGCCCGATAAGGAGCCGGCGGTGGTGATCGGCAAGGATACGCGTGCCTCCGGCGATATGCTGGAGGCCGGCCTGATGGCGGGACTCTGTTCCGCGGGCGTGCATGTCTACCAGGCGGGTGTGGTGCCGACGCCGGCGGTGGCCGTGCTGACGCGCCTCTTGAACTGTATGGCGGGCGTGGTGATCTCGGCCTCCCACAACCCGTATCAGGACAACGGCATCAAGTTTTTCAGCCCGCTGGGCACCAAACTGCCGGATCGGATGGAGCAGGCCATCGAGGAAGTCATCGCGGACGGTATGCGGGAGGTTCCAAGCCCCACCGGAGACGGGATCGGACGGGTGATCCCCTATGCGGCGGGAGTCTCCCGCTACAGCCGCTTTATCAACAGCAAGGTGGACGGCGATCTGTCCGGACTGCGCGTGGTGGTCGACTGCGCCAACGGCGCCGCCAGCAATATCGCGCCCCGGCTCCTGCAGGCGCTGGGCGCGGATGTGACGCCGATCTGCTGCGCGCCGGACGGGATCAATATCAACGCGGGCTGCGGCTCCACGCACCTGGAGCAGCTGCAGCGGGCGGTGCTTGCGCACGGCGCCGATGTGGGCGTGGCCTACGACGGCGATGCGGACCGGCTGCTTGCGGTGGACGAAGTGGGGCAGGTCGTGGACGGAGACCGGCTGTTGCTGATCTTTGCCGCCTGGCTCCAGGAGCAGGGCCTTCTGGCCGAGGATACGGTCGTGGTCACGGTGATGAGCAACATGGGTCTCAGGCGCGCGCTGGCCGGGCACGGCATCCGCACGCTGGAGACCAAGGTCGGTGACCGCTATGTCATCGAGGGGATGGCGGAGAGCGGGGCGGTGCTGGGCGGCGAGCAGTCTGGCCACATCGTGTTCGGGCTGGATCACACCACCGGCGACGGCATTCTGAGCAGCGTGAAGCTGCTGCAGATTTTGAAGGCGCGGAGACGGCCTCTGTCGGAGCTTGCGGGGGAGATGGAACAGTATCCGCAGGTTCTGCTCAACGTGCGGGTGCGGGAGAAACGCGGCTGGGAGGAAAAATCCGAGATTCAGGAGGCCATCCGCGCCGCGGAGCAGCGGCTGGGCGAGGAGGGCCGCGTGCTGGTGCGCGCGTCCGGCACAGAGAATCTGCTGCGCGTCATGGTGGAAGGCCGCGACCGAGGCCGGATCGAGCAGCTCGCCAAGGAGATCGCGGCCGTGGTGGAGCGTGTGATGAACGGCGGAGGGGCGTCATGATCCTGGGCGTCGGGACAGATCTGGTCGAAATTCAGCGGATCCGGCGCGCGATCGAGCAGAATCCGCATTTTTTGGAGCGCGTGTTCACGGAAGGCGAGATTGCTTACTGCAGGCGGAAGAGCAGACCCTGGCAGTCCTACGCGGCGCGCTTTGCGGCCAAGGAGGCGGTGGGCAAAGCGTTCGGAACCGGGCTGGGCCCCATCGGTCTGACCGAGATCGAGGTGGCGAGCGGCCCCGGCGGGCAGCCGCGCGTGCTGCTCCACGGCGCGGCGGAGCGGCTGGCCGCGGAGCGCAGGGTGCAGCGGGTGCATATCAGTCTCAGCCATTCGGAACTGTACGCCATGGCAACCGCGGTGTTGGAGGGGGAGTAATCGATGTATTTGTTGACGGCAGAACAGATGCGGCAGGCGGACCGCAGAGCGATCCAGGATCTGGGGATTCCGGAGGTTGTCCTGATGGAGAATGCCGGGCGTGCCGTGGTGGACTTTCTGCGCGAGCGCTTTGCCGATCTGCGGCGGATGAGCGTGGTGGTGCTGGCCGGCGCCGGCAACAACGGCGGGGACGCCCTTGTGGCGGCCCGGCATCTGTACCAGCTGGGCGTGCCGGTGAAGGTGTTCCTGCTCGCAGAGCGGGCGCTCTCGCCCTCCACGCAGCTGAACTTCGACATTCTTTCCAAGCTGCCGGTGAAACTCTACCGGCTGGACAGTGAGAACAGCATGCACCTCCTCAAGGTGACGGTCAACTACAGCGACATTTTCCTGGACGGTCTGCTGGGGACCGGGATTCACCGCGAAGTCACGGGACGAACCGCGGAGATCCTCGATATCGCAAACCGCCGAAGCTGCGTGAAGGTGGCGATCGATATGCCGACGGGGCTCGATTCGGACACCGGCGAAATCTGGGGCCACTGTCTGAAGGCCGATTATACTGTGACACTTGCGCAGCCCAAGCGGGGGCAGATGCTCAACAAGGGCCTCAAATACTGTGGCGAGGTTGTGGTGAAGGATATCGGTATTCCCGATATGCTGTACGCGGGGATGGACAGCGGCTGCCGCCTGATCGACGGAGAGGTTCTGGAGGCCTGCCGTGCACCCCGCAGCCGGGCGGGGCACAAGGGCACCTACGGCCATCTGCTGGCGGTGGGCGGCTCCATGGGGATGAGCGGCGCGATCACGCTGACGGCGCGCGCGGCGCTGCGCGCCGGCGTGGGGCTGGTGACCTGCGCGGTGCCGGAAGCGGTGCAGATGCATGTGGCGGTCAATGTGCCCGAAGCCATGGTGCGGCCGCTGCCCGGCGGCGGTTTTCTCTCGGCGGAGGCGGTGGCGCCGCTCCGGGAACTGACAGAGGGGAAGCGTGCCGTGGTGGTCGGCCCCGGGCTGGGGGCCGGGAGCGCCGCGGGCGATGTGGTGGCGGCGATCCTCTCCGCCTGCCGGTGCCCCGTGGTGGTGGACGCCGATGCCCTGGCGCATGCGGATGCCTGGCTGGAAACGCCCGCGCCGGAACGCGGCCCGGTGATTCTGACGCCGCATCCCGGAGAGATGGCGCGCCTGAGCGGGCTGGAGACAGCGTACATCCAGAACAACCGCCTGGCGGTGGCACAGGAGTTCGCGGTGAAAAAGCAGGTCTGGCTTGTGCTCAAGGGCGCCAACAGCATTGTGGCGTGCCCGGACGGCACGCTCTACATGAACGGGACGGACAGTCCCGCGCTCTCGACTGCCGGCAGCGGCGATGTGCTCGCCGGGATTCTCGGCGCGTTTCTGGCGCAGGGGATGGAGCCTGCGCAGGCGTGCTGCGCCGCGGTCTACCTGCACGGGCTGGCCGGGCAGGCCGTGGCGAAACGCGTGGGCGAGGTGAGCAGCAAGGCGGGCGATATCATCGACGTTCTCCCGGAAGTGCTGCGCGGGCAGGCCTAGCGCGGCATAGACGGTTGGAGGACAGTACGGAATGAGGTGATCGACATGGGCGCGTATCGCCCGGCATGGGTGGAAATCAGCCCGGCAAAACTCCGGCATAACTGTGAGACGGTCCGGAACCTGGTTGGAGAGAACGTGAAAATCTGCGCGGTGGTCAAGGCGAACGGCTACGGGCACGGCGCGGTCGAGGTGAGCAAGGCATGCTTGGCCGCGGGCGCGGAGTATCTTGCGGTTGCGATGCTCAGCGAGGCGCTCGAGCTGCGGCAGGCGGGCTTTACCTGCCCGATCCTGATCCTCGGCTGGACGCCGGAGGAGGGCTACCGAGACGCGATCGAGCAGGATATCCGTCTGGCGATTTTTGACGCGCAGGAGGCGGAACGCCTGAGCAGCACCGCTCTGGCGATGGGGAAAAAAGCGGTGGTGCATCTGAAGCTGGACACGGGCATGTCCCGCATCGGGCTGCAGGCCGACGAAGCGGGGCTGGAAGCCGCCGCGCGCATTCTCGCCCTGCCGGGGCTGGAGGTGGAGGGACTGTTCAGCCATTTCTCGAAGGCGGACGAGGCGGACAAGACCTTCGCGCGGGGACAGCTGGATCTGTTCCTGCGCTTCTATGACGATCTGGCCGCGCGCACCGGCGTGCGCGTCCCTCTGCGGCACATGGCAGCTTCCTCCGGGATCATTGACCTGCCTGAGGGCCATCTGGACATGGTGCGGCCCGGCATCATGCTCTATGGCTTTCAGCCCTCCCGGGAGATGCACCATCGCGCCGATCTGCTGCCCGCACTCACCTGGAAGGCGCGCGTCGCGCGGGTGGAATGGCTGCCGGCAGGAAGGCTGATCGGCTACAACGGCACCTTTGCGCTGACGCGCGACACGCTGGTGGCGACGGTTCCGGTGGGCTATGCGGACGGATACAACCGCCTGCTGAGCAACCGCGGCTATGTGCTCTGCCGCGGTGAGAAACTGCCGGTGATCGGCAGAGTGTGCATGGATCAGTTCATGGTGGACGCCTCTCAGGTGCCGGAACTGCGGGCGGGCGACGAAGTCATCCTTCTGGGGGAGGATCAGGGCGTCTCCATCACGGTCACGGAGATGGCGGGCATGCTGCGCACGATTGAGCATGAGATCGTGTGCGGCCTGGCGCCGCGCGTACCCAGGTTCTATGTGGATTGAGCAGATGCGCGGAGCAGAGGCGGCAGCAGGAGGAGCGTGCGGGGAGCAGAAAGATCTGAGGTGCGAGTATGGGGAAAATACGACGGGGCGACGTGTTTTTTGCGGAACTGGATCCGGTTGTCGGCTCTGAGCAGGGTGGAATGCGCCCGGTGCTCATTCTGCAGAACGATATAGGGAATCAGTACAGTCCCACGACGATTGTGGCGGCAATCACGGGGCAGATGAGCAAGACCAAACTGCCGACCCATGTGCCGCTGGCCGGGCGGGAGAACGGATTGCTGAAAAATTCGGTGATTCTGGTGGAGCAGGTGCGCACGATCGACAAGCAGCGCCTGAAGGAGCGCATCTGCACGCTGGATAAGAGCATCATGGAGCAGGTGAATTCGGCGCTGGAGATCAGCCTCGGTCTGCGGCCGATCTTTGGGCGGGAGGAGGACAACCGTGACAGAGCGGAGCGGGAAGCCGGAAGCGGAGCGTGAACAGCGCGAAGCGGCGCCTTGCCGGGGAGGTATCGCGGCCCGTGGGGCGCGTGGAGGCCGGCATGGAACTGGCCGGAACGGTGCGCAACGTGGTGGACTTCGGCGCTTTCGTGGATATCGGGGTCAAACAGGCGGGACTGATCCACATCTCGCAGCTCGGGGACAAGATTGTGAGGCACCCCCTGGAGGTCGTGTCGGTGGGGGATGTCGTGCGCGTGCAGGTTCTGGAGGTGGATCTGCGGCGTGGCCGCATCGCGCTGCGCCTCCTGGAGAATCCGGCGAAGCGCGCTCCTGCCCGGGCGGACACGCGGCGCGGCGAAGAATAGGCGGCGGATGCGAACCAGCGGGAGCGCGCATCCGGCGAAAATCGATGAGGAGAGAAACAAATGATCGCACTGAAAAACGGTACTTTGTATACGATGGAGGGGGCTGACGGCTGCGGTGTGGTACACGGCGGCACGGTGCTCCTCGACGGGGGCAAGATCGCCGCGGCGGGCGCGGCGGTCGCAATCCCGGACGGCGCAGAGATCTTCGATCTGGGGGGACGCATGGTGACACCTGGGCTGATCGACGCGCACACGCACATGGGGATCGACGAGGAGATCTATCAGCCGATCGGCGATGACTGCAACGAGATGACGGAGCCCAACACAGCGGAACTGCGGGCGATGGATGCCATCCAATACCGCGATCTCGCCTTCCGGGACGCTGTCCGCGCCGGCGTGACCACGGTGATGGTGGCGCCGGGCAGCGCCAATGTGTTCGGCGGCCTGACGGCGGTGCTCAAGACGGCGGGGAAAACCTACCGGCAGATGCTGATCGACGGCGAGGCGGGCCTGAAGATGGCCTTCGGGGAGAATCCCAAGCGCGTTTACGGCGAGAAGGAGAAGGCCCCCTCCACCCGCATGGCGACCATGGCCATTGCCCGCCAGGGATTCTTCGAAGCGCGGGCGTATCTGCAGAAGAGCGAGGAGGATCGCGAGTTCAGCCTGCGCAGCGAGCACATCGCCAAGGCGCTGAAGAAGGAGATCCCGGTGCGCGCCCACGCGCACCGCGCCGACGATATCCTGACGGCGCTCCGCCTGCGGGAGGAATTCGACCTGGATATGGTGATCGAGCACTGCACCGACGGGCACCTGATCGCGGAGGAACTGCGGGAGGCCGGGGTGCCGGCGGCGGTAGGGCCGAGCCTCAGCAACCGGGCCAAAGTAGAGATGGAGCATGTCACCTTCCGCACACCGGGGCTCCTTGCGGCAGCCGGCGTGGAGGTGGCGATCATCACGGATCACCCCTGCACGCCGATCCAGTATCTGCCCGTCTGTGCGGGGCTGGCCGTGCGCGAGGGCATGCGAGAGTGCGACGCGCTGCGGGCGCTGACGATTGTGCCGGCGCGGATCCTGCGCCTGGAGCAGCGGCTGGGCAGCATTGCGCCCGGCAAGGATGCCGACCTGGTGGTGTGGGACGGCCATCCGCTGGAACTGCAGGGGCGGCCGCACATGGTCTTTGTGGACGGCGTCCGCCTTGTCTGATCCGCTGCTTCTGCCCGATCGCGCGGAGGCGCGCGGCAGGGCGGGGCGGGATGCCGCGAAAGGGAACCGCAGGTTTTTGCGGCGGAGATCGGCGAGTGGAAGGACAGCCGGCGGCGCATGGATCAGAAGACGAACGACCTTGTGGGGAAACCCTTCACGATAAGCGGAGAAAATCAAGTTTACAAAATCAAGCTCACATTGGCGCGCTGAATCAAATGTTTGATCAGCGCTTTTTTAGACTTTTGAAATATGTCTGCGGGGACGCTCTGACAGGCGGAAACAGCCGGGTTTGACCATATTCCGGATGCGTGCGGATACGATGCCGGCGATTCCAGAGTGCTTTTTCGGCGCTTTTCGGGTTATAGGCGTGTTTCCGGCAGAGCCCGTTTTAACCGCTCTTTCCGACTTGAAAATTTTGACAAATCCCGTAAACGCTCAGCCCTTCCAGAGCCGCAACAAACGGTTGAAACGCGAAACTTCTTGTGGTAGAATAAAACGATCGGGGAGATTCGCCGGGAGGCGCAGGACGAAAGCATGGAAGCATAAAAGGAAGCGGTGAAAGATGGCGAGCGAGGCGGAGGACAGGGCGGTTCCTGCGGCGAAAACGGAAGGGCGCGCGGGCAGCACGGCGGATGCGCGGGAGATCTACCGGCACGTCGATCACACGGACCTTCGGCAGACCGCGCGCTGGGAGGATATTCGCCTGCTCTGCGAGGAGGCGCTGGCCGGCGGCGCGGCGTCCGTGTGTATCCCGCCCTGCTATGTAGCACGCGCACGGGCGTATCTGGGCGACCGCATGCCGGTATGCACCGTGGTGGGGTTCCCAAACGGGTACCAGACGACGCTGGTGAAGCTGGTGGAGACCCAGGCGGCGCTGGCCGCGGGCGCCGATGAGATCGACATGGTGCTCAACCTCTGCGAGGTGAAGGACGGCGGCTTCGACCGCATTTCACACGAGATCTGTGCGCTCAAGCGCGCCTGCGGCCGGCGCGTGCTGAAAGTGATCGTGGAGACCTGCTTCCTGGAGCAGCCGGAGAAGCAGCGGCTCTGTGAGATCGTCACCGAGGCGGGCGCCGACTATATCAAGACCAGCACCGGGTTCGCCAGGGGCGGCGCAACCCTGGAGGATGTTGCCTACCTGCGGGCGCACGTCGGCGCCCAGGTCAAGGTGAAGGCGGCGGGCGGTATCCGCACGCTGGAGGACGCCGCCCGTTTTCTCGAGGCGGGTGCCGACCGCCTGGGCAGCAGCGGCTTACTGCGCGGCATCACGCGACGGCGAGCCTGAGGAGGGCGGACGGGCCGTGCGCGGTACAGCGGCGCGGAGAGAGACAGCGGGCAAGGAGGCTCGCAGAAGGAGAGACGATCGATGTTTTTTGGAAATTCCATCACCAGTATGCTGGCCACGGTGCTGGCGATGCTGATTGCGATTACCTTTCACGAGACGGCGCACGGGTTTGTCGCCTACAAGCTGGGCGATCCCACGGCAAAGAACGCGGGGCGCCTGACCTTGAACCCGCTGGCGCACCTGGATCTCGTCGGCGCACTGCTGATGCTGGTGGCGGGGTTCGGCTGGGCCAAACCGGTGCCGATCAACCCGTATTACTTTCGCGGCGACCGTGTCAAAGGCATCATGCTGGTGTCGGCGGCGGGTCCTGCCATGAATCTGGTGCTGGCGTTCGTGGCCTACTTCATCTATATGGCGGGCCGCGGTTTCGCGCAGATTCCCTTCCTGTCCCTGTTTTTGACCTACTGTGTGACGCTCAACATCTATCTGGCGGTGTTCAATCTGATTCCCATTCCGCCGCTGGACGGCTCCAAGATCCTCGCGGGCTTTCTGCCGAAGGGGACGGCGTACCGTTTCATGGACGTGATGGAGCGCTACGGGTTCCTCATCCTGCTGCTGCTGGTCTTGTTCAACATCACCGATATCATTCTGGTCCCGCTGGCCAACCTGGTTCTCAACGCCTACAGCGCCGTTCTGTCGCTGATCTTTTGAGGTGCGCGGGATGGCGGAGCGCAGGACGTATCAGGTACATCTGGACAACTTTGACGGCCCGCTGGATCTGCTGCTGCACCTGATCGACAAAAACAAGATGGACATCTACGATATCCCCATCGCCGACATCACGGCGCAGTATCTGGCGTTTCTGGAGGAGGCGCGGGAGATGGATCTGGAGATTGCCAGCGAATTTCTGCTGACGGCGGCCACGCTCCTGGAGATCAAGGCGCGCATGCTCCTGCCGCGGCGCGCGGCGGAGGAGGCGCCGGAGACGGATCCGCGCGCCGAACTGGTGCGGCGGCTGGTGGAGTATCGGTTCTATAAGGAGACGGCGCAGATGTTGCGGGCGCGGGAGCAGAAGGCGCCTGCCTATATGCTGAAGCCGCAGAATGTGGAGCGCCTCACGCGCGACCTGGCGCCGGGCAACCCGCTGGAAAATGTGACGCCGGAGGCGCTGTGGGAGGCGTTCGCCCAGGTGATGGAGCATGCCGCCGCGGAAGCGCCGCGTGCGATAGCCTTGGAGCGGGAGACCTATTCGGTCGAGGACTGCATGGAGGAGGTGCGCGGCCGCCTGCGCGCCGCGGGGACCGGGGGCGTGCCCTTTGCCGCACTCTTTCCGCGCGGCAGCTCGAAGCGCAGGATCATCACTCTGTTTCTGGCGCTGCTGGAACTCTGCCGCCTGGGCGAGCTGACTTTCCGGCAGCAGAACAATTTCGATCCGCTGTGGATCTATCCGCGGGAGATGCGGAGCGAGGTGGACTGAGTGCAGTATGCAGAAAAAATCCGGGCAGCGGTGGAGAGCCTGCTCTTTATCACCGACGAGCCGCTGACGACGGCGGAGATCGCTGCGCTGGCCGAGATCGAGGAGACGGACGTGAAGGACGTGCTGGAGTGGCTCGAGGAGGATTACAGCGACGCGTCCAAGGGCATCGGCATCCTCCGTCTGGGCGGCGGATACATCCTGGCGGTCAAGCAGGAGTACCTGCCCTATGTGGAAAAGCTGTACCGTCCGCAGATCAGCACCCTCTCCATGGCGGCGCTGGAGACGCTGGCCATCATCGCCTACAGGCAGCCGATCACGCGCGGCGAAGTGGAACTGATCCGCGGGGTCAAGGCGGACAAGATCTTTCAGAATCTGCTCAGCAAGGAGCTGATCGCCGAAACGGGGCGCAAGGACGCGCCGGGCCGGCCCGTCCTCTACGGTACGACGCGCAAGTTTCTGCAGTATTTCAACCTTGACAGTCTGGAGGATCTGCCGAAGCAGGATCTCCCAGCGCTGGACGCGGAGCAGGCGGAGGCCTTGGTGGCGGAGGAACTGGAGATTCTGGGCGCGGATGAGAAGGATGACTGAGATGCGCGCGGGGGTTTGCCCGCGCCGAGCGGATCGCCGGCTCAGGCAGCGCATGGAGAGCAGCGGAGATACAGGAGGAGCGTATATGTGCGGAATCGTGGGATACATCGGGCCGCGGAATGCAGTGGAGGTGCTGCTGGACGGCCTGCAGAAACTGGAGTACAGAGGCTATGATTCGGCCGGAATCGCGGTGCTGGAGGACGGCGATCTCCTAGTGGAAAAGCGCGAGGGCAAACTTTCCAATCTGCGGCAGGCCCTGGCGGGGCGTGCGTTCTGCGCCCACGCGGGCATCGGGCACACGCGCTGGGCGACGCACGGCCGGCCCTCGGACGAGAATGCCCATCCCCACACCAGTCCCGACGGCCGCTTTGCCGTGGTCCACAACGGCATTGTGGAGAACTACTTGTCCCTGAAGGAAACCTATCTGGCGGGGGAGGCCTTCACCTC
Source organism: uncultured Peptococcaceae bacterium (assembly GCA_964606855.1). Lineage (GTDB taxonomy): Bacteria > Bacillota > Peptococcia > Peptococcales > Peptococcaceae > UBA7185. The sequence continues at coordinate 44,423 of CAZSHM010000002.1, read as the reverse complement.
GGAGACCGATACCGAGGTGATCGCGCATCTGCTGCAGCATTTTTACGACGGCGATTTTGAGTCCGCGGTGGTCAAAGTGCTGGATCTCCTGGAGGGATCCTACGCGCTGGCGATCCTCTGCAGCGATGCGCCGGGGAAACTGATCGCCTGCCGCAAGGACAGTCCGCTGGTTTTGGGACTGGGAGAGGGCGAGGCGCTGGTCGCCTCCGACGTGCCGGCACTGCTCTCCTACACCCGCCGCTGTATGTATATCGAGGCCGGGGAACTCTGCGTGCTCACGGAGGACGGCGTCACGGTCAAGGATCACGCGCTGCGGCCCGTAGAAAAGGAAGTTCACACCATCGCCTGGGATGCGGAGGCGGCGGAGAAGGGCGGCTACGCGCACTTTATGCTGAAGGAGATTTTCGAGCAGCCGGAGGCCATCCGCCGCACGCTGGCGGGACGCCTGGAGGACGGGCGGGTCCGGTTCGAGGAATTTTCCCTGAGCGCGGAGGAGATCGGGCGCTGGCAGAAGATCTACATCGTGGCCTGCGGCACGGCCTATCACGCGGGGCTAGTGGGCAAGTACGTGATCGAGAAACTGGTGCGCATCCCGGTGGAGGTGGAGATCGCTTCCGAGTTCCGCTACCGGGATCCGATGCTGGACGCGCATACGCTCGTCATCGTCATCAGCCAGTCGGGGGAGACGGCGGACACCGTCGCCGCGCTGCGCGAGTCGCAGGCGCACGGCGCCAAAGTGCTGGCTATCACCAACGTGGTGGGCAGCAGCATCGCCCGCGAGGCCGATTATGTGATTTATATCTGGGCGGGGCCGGAGATCTCCGTGGCCTCCACCAAGGCCTATACGACGATGCTGGTGGCGGAATACCTGCTGGGGGTCTATCTGGCGCAGCAGAAGGGCGCGGCCGGGGCGCAGGAGCGCGCCGCGATTCTGGACGGGCTGCGGAGCCTGCCGGAGAAGGCGCAGCGGCTGCTCTCCGGCGAAGCGCTCCGCACGCTTGAGGCGGTGGCCGAGGACTATCGGGCGGCCAGCGACATCTTCTTTATCGGGCGCGGCCTGGACTGGTTCATTGCCCTGGAGGGCGCGCTGAAACTGAAGGAGATCTCCTACATCCATGCCGAGGCCTATGCCGCGGGCGAGCTGAAACACGGCACGCTGGCGCTGGTGACGCCGGAGACGCCGGTCATCGCCATCTGTGTGCAGGAGGCGACCTACGACAAAACGGCATCCAACATCAAAGAAGTGAAAGCGCGCGGCGCGCGGGTGCTGGCGGTGGTCAACGAGGGGGATGTGCAGACGCGGAAATTCGTGGATCAGGTTTTCCGGATCCCTCGCATCCACAACTTCATCGCGCCGGTGCTGGCGGTGATCCCGCTGCAGCTGCTCTCCTACTACACGGCCCGCGCCCGCGGCTGTGATATCGATCAGCCGCGCAATCTGGCCAAGAGTGTGACGGTGGAGTAGGCGCGCGGCGAACGCGGCGCAAAATCGGTTCTGCGGAGAGGCCTCCGCGGAGCCGATTTTTTGCTTTTTTCCAAGAGCGCTGTTTCCGCGCTGCGCACATTGATTTTCTAAAAATAGAGGGAAAAGCGGTTGAAATGCGGAACACGATTTGTTAGAATAAGAAACGGTATCGATCCAAACCACCGCGGCAGAGCGGGCCGTCCCGGTTTGTCCGCAGGGTATGGAAACAAAAAATTGTCGCAGAAAGGAAGGCATTCTATCCATGAAAAAACTGATCAGCCTGCTGCTTTGCGGCGCGCTCCTGCTGAGCGGCCTGACACCGGCGGCGGCGGCAACCAATACACTGACCATGACCAGTTCCTCCCCCATCACCTCCGGAGCGACCCTCGAGCAGTACACCTGGGACATCTCCGACGGCAATGTGAAGGCGGCGGTGCTGAAACTGGATTTGAACGATCCGTATGTGCAGCTGGAAGTGGTGCCGGGCGGGGGCAAATTCACGCAGCGCGCTTCGGTCTCCGCGATGGCGGACCGCACGGACGCCATCGCCATGGTGAACGGCGACTACTACAATATGCGGGCGGAGGGCGCGCCCATCGGCGCTACAGTGATCGACGGCGAGCTGGTTTCCTCGCAGTCCTTCTTAAACGGGGTTTACTGCCTGGGGATCACCGAGGACCGCACCGCCAAGATCGAGCAGTTCTCCTTCAGCGGCAGCGTCACGGCGGCCAACGGGGAGAAACGCAACCTTTCCGGCCTCAACAAAACCTTCTACTGGGAGGAGACCACGGGACTGCACAGCCATGTGGGGCGGCTGCATCTCTACACCGACCTCTGGGGCGGCAACAAGCGCGGCATGGACGAGTATGTGGGAACTCCGGCGGAAGTGCTCGTCAAGGACGGAGTTGTGACGGATGTGGCGTTTGAGGGCGGCTTTGACAGCGCCGTGCCGGAGGGCTGCTATCTCCTGCACGGGGACGGACAGGCGGCCACCTACCTTGCGGAAAACTTTCAAGTGGGCGAAAGTGTAGACATCCAGTACACCTACAAGCCCGAGGATTCGTGGCAGATGGTGGTCGGTGGGCACGCGCTCCTGGTCGATCAAGGGCAGACGGTGCCGTATACCAAGGATCTCTCGGCGCTGGGCGGCGTGCGCGCGCGGACGGCCGCCGGCATCTCCAAGGACGGCAAGACCGTCTACATTGTGGCGGTGGAAGGACGCACGAAAGCCAGCAAGGGGATCACGCTGGGCAATCTCTCGCTCCTGATGACGAAACTGGGCGTCTGGAAGGCAGTCAACCTGGACGGCGGCGGATCCACCACGATGGTGGCGCGGCCTTTGGCGGAGACGACGCGGACGCGCATCATCAACCCGGAGAGCAACGGCTCGGAACGCAGAGTGGTGGAGGGGTTAGGTGTATACTCGACCGCCCCTGCGGGCTCCGTGCGCGGCATCTTCATCGACGGCCCCAAGACGCTCCTTCTGGGCGAGACGGGCCAGTACACGCTGAAGGCGTACGACCAGTACTATAATCCGGTGACGGATCTGAGCGTCATAGAGCTCACCGACGCGCAGGGCCTGGGCCGGATCTCCGGGAATCAATTTACGGCGCAGCAGGTGGGCAGCACGGAGATCACGGCGGTGAACGGCAGCCAGACGGCCAGCCTGCCGGTGACGGTGGTGAGCGGCGACAGCCTGCAGGCCCTGCGCATCTCCATCGATTCGACCGAGTTTGCGGACGGCAGTGTCCATCAGCTGAAGGCCGAGGCGACCCTCGAGGACGGGACGGTCAAGGAGGTCAGTCCGCAGGTGCTGGATTGGAGTGTCGAGGGCTTTGACGGCACGATCGATGAGACCGGCAAACTGACTATCGGGACGCTGGGAGATGCCGTGAAGGGCACGGTTCGTGCCGCCTACGACGGCTTTGGCGGCGAACTGCAGCTGCAGTTTGTGGATCAGACGCTGCGTTTGACCATCGGCAGCACGACGCTTCGGAAGGGCAGCGAGACGATGGAGATGGATGTCCCGCCGCAGCTTGTCGGCGACCGGACGATGGTGCCGGTGCGCTTTGTGGCAGAGGCCTTGGGCGGCAAGGTGGACTGGAGCGACGCGGAGCAGCGCGCCTATATCGTCTACAACGACAACATCGTGGAGGTGCCTGTCCAGAGTGCTCAGATCTACGTGAACGGCGAAGCGGTGCAGGTAGATGCGCCGGCGCAGATTCTAGGCGGGCGGACGATGCTGCCGCTGCGGGCGGTGGCCGAGGGGCTGGGCCTTGCGGTCGACTACGAGGATGCGACACGCAGCATCACCATCTCACAGAAGTAATGCGCAGCGCCATGCGGCAGGGCGCGTGTGTTGCGGCGTCAGGAGGAGGAGCGCAATGCCGGCATATTTGGATTATATCATTGTGGCATTCTTTGCCGCTTTTCTCGGATGGCGCTATGTGCAGACCAGGGCGACGGGGCATCTGTGGTTTTTGCTGCCGCTGGTTCTGGTGCTGGGATTGAGCCAGGGCTGGGCCAACCGTTGGGGCGAGGGTTTCTTTGTGTTCTACCGCATCGCCACGCTCGGCTCGGTCGTCTTGGCGGTCGTCATGTACTGGCGCGACTATCGCAGGCGCAATGCCGCGGCCATCGAGGCCAACAAGAAGCGCAAGGCGCAGGAGGAGCAGGCGAGGCAAAAGACGAAGGACGGCAAGGAGCGCAGAGAGGCAGAGGCGCGCAAGGAAACCCAGGGAAAGAAAAAGACGAGCGGCAAGAAGAAGTGAGCGCACCCGCCCGGGCGCGCGTCTGTCCGGGGATGCCCCGGCGGGCGCCGCGGCCCGGGTGAGGTGGATGGTGCAGAGTACGATGCGCGCCTTTTTCCCGGGAACGGGGAAGCAGCTTCGCGTCAGGAACCGGATGCGGCACCTCCCTGCGGCGCGCAAGCCCGGACCTCGATGGCGACCGGCAATTTTACATTTGAAAATATAATTTTTTCAAAATTGTGCTTGACACAGTCGCGCGGGCGTGCTATCATGAAAAAGTCTTGAGTGACAAGCGGGCGTGGCGGAATTGGCAGACGCGCTAGATTCAGGTTCTAGTGGGAGCGATCTCGTGGAGGTTCAAGTCCTCTCGCCCGCATTTTTCTTGCCTAAAAATGAGCTGCTTTACACGCAGGCAAAGCATTTTGACGCCGTCAGAATGCTTTTTTTATTCAGAGGGCAAGCGCAGGGCAAGATGGACGCCCGCTCAGCCGCAGAGCGGGAGGAAAGAGCAAAACCTGCGGATCCATTTCCGAAGAAACGGCAACAGCATACAGGCGAATACAGTCAGACTGCTGCGCGCACTTTGAAAATTCAGGGGAAAAAGCCGATTTTGCTCTTGCGGCAGGCATTTTCCGGTTGAATTTATATTTTGTTTAGTGTATAATTACTCAATCCTTGACGGGCACATGGCGGGAAATACGGAACGTTTCGGGCGCCGTGCCGTTGCGCGGAAATTCTATGAGGAGCGTGAAGACCTTGAGTTTGAAAGGCAGAGATTTTCTGACATTGAAAGATTTTACCGGCGAGGAGATCCTGGAGATGGTCCGGCTGGGGCTTGACCTGAAAAGCAAGCTGAAAGCGGGCGTTCCGACGCCGATTCTGGCGGGAAAAACGCTGGGCATGATTTTCCAGAAATCGTCCACCAGAACGCGGGTTTCCTTTGAGGTTGGGATGTATCAGCTGGGCGGGCAGGCGCTGTTCCTGAGCAGCAACGATCTGCAGATCGGCCGCGGAGAACCCATCCAGGACACGGCGCGGGTGCTCTCCCGCTATTTGGATGCCATTCTCATCCGCACCTACAGCCACAAAGAGGTGGAGGATCTGGCAAACTATGCGGACATCCCGGTGATCAACGGGCTCACAGACGATTTTCATCCCACGCAGGTGATCGCCGACCTGATCACAATGCAGGAGCACAAGGGACATCTGCGGGGGCTGCGCTTCACCTATGTGGGCGACGGCAACAACATGGCACACTCCCTGATGCTCGGCTGCGCGAAGACCGGCATGGATGTGACCGTCGCCACGCCGGCGGAGTACGCGCCCAATCCGCAGATCGTTGCGCTGGCGCAGGAGAGCGCCGCGGCGTGCGGCGGCAGCGTGCGGGTGATTCGCGATCCTCGCGAGGCGCTCCGCGGGGCCGATGTCGTCTACACGGACACCTGGGCCAGCATGGGGCAGGAGGCGGAGAAAGAGGTGCGCCGCAAGGCGTTTGCCGGCTACCAGATAGATCGCGCGATGCTGGATCTGGCAGCGCCGGACGCCATCTTCATGCACTGCCTGCCGGCCTACCGCGGCTGGGAAGTCACCGATGCGGTGATGGAGTGCCCGCAGTCCGTCGTCTTCGATGAGGCGGAGAATCGGCTGCACGCGCACAAAGCGATTCTGGCGGCTTTTGTCTGATCCTGCCGCGGTGCAGGGCGGCATCTCCCGGAGAACCCGCCGCAGTTTCGATGCGAGTGCATTTTGATGCGAAATCAGAGGAAAGGAAGATCCAATATGGCGGAAAAAGAAAAAGTTGTGCTGGCCTACTCGGGCGGGCTGGACACCACGACCATCATTCCCTGGCTCAAGGAGAACTATGATTACGACGTCGTCTGCTGCTGCGTCAACGTGGGGCAGGGCGAGGAGCTGGACGGGCTGGAGGAGCGGGCGCTCTACTCCGGCGCCAGCAAACTCTATATCGAGGATGTCGTGGACACATTCTGCGAGGACTATATTCTACCCTGCGTGCAGGCCGGCGCCGTCTATGAGAACAAATACCTGCTGGGCACCTCTATGGCGCGCCCCCTGATCGCCAAAAAACTGGTGGAAGTCGCCCGCAAAGAGGGCGCGGTGGCTGTCTGCCATGGCGCCACCGGCAAGGGCAACGATCAGGTGCGCTTCGAACTGGGCATCAAGGCCCTGGCGCCGGATTTGAAGATCATCGCGCCGTGGCGCTGCAACGAGACATGGAAGATGCAGTCCCGGCAGGATGAGATCGACTACTGCGAACGGCACGGGATCCGGCTGCCGTTCTCTGCGGATTCCAGCTACAGCCGAGACCGCAACATCTGGCACATCAGCCACGAAGGCCTGGAACTGGAGGATCCGGCCTGTGCGCCGAACTATGCGCATCTCCTGGTGCTCAGTGTTCCGCCGCAGGATGCCCCGGATCGGGCGGAGGATGTGTCGCTCAGCTTTGAGCAGGGCGTTCCGGTCGCGCTGAACGGGCGGCGGATGAAGGTCTCGGAGATTCTGATGGCACTGAACGAGATGGGCGGCAGGAACGGAATCGGAATTGTGGATATCGTGGAGAACCGCGTCGTGGGGATGAAGTCCCGCGGCGTCTACGAGACGCCCGGCGGCACCATCCTGATGGAGGCGCACAAGCAGCTGGAGGAACTCATCACCGACCGCGATACGTTTGCCTTTAAAAAGGTGGTCGCCACGCGGTTTTCCGACGTAGTTTACGAGGGCAAGTGGTTCACACCGCTGCGGGAGGCGCTGCAGGCCTTTGTCCGCGTCACCGAGCGCTACATGACCGGCGAGGTGAAACTGCAGCTCTACAAGGGCAACATCATCAAGCAGGGCACCACATCCCCGTACAGCCTGTACAGCGAGAGCCTTGCGTCCTTCACCACCGGGGAACTGTACGATCATCACGACGCGGAGGGCTTTATCAACCTGTTCGGCCTGCCCCTGCGGGTGCGGGCCATGGTGCAGAGCGCGCAGGAGGAGCGCGCGCGGGACGCGGGCGGAGAGCGGCCGGCAGCGGAGCAGAAGTAGCGGGGCCGCATCGGCCGGGGCGCGGCAGAGGAGAGGATGCACAGCAATGAAGAAAAAAGTGATGGGGATGTTCTGCGCGCTGTTTCTGGCGATGCTGCTCACGGCGTCGCCGGCCGCGGCGGCGGACGTGACGGTGACGCTGCCGACCTTTCCGGTGACCCTGAACGGCTTGACGATGGAGCAGAGCAACAGCCAGTATCCCCTCTTGGTCTACAAAGATATCACCTATGTGCCCATGACCTGGGCGGACACGCGGCTTCTGGGGCTGGAATCCAGCTGGACAGCGCAGGACGGGCTGGTGATCCGAAAGGGAAGCGCGCAGGATAAGAGCAGCTACACAGCCTACAAGGCATCCGCCGCCAACGCGCAAAGCTATACCGCATCCACGGCGAGCGGCAAGATCACGGTCAACGGCAAGCAGATCACCAACAGCGCCGAGGAATATCCGCTGCTCCTGTTCCGGGATATCACCTATTTTCCGCTGACCTGGCGCTTCGCCGTCAATGAATTCGGCTGGGACTACAGTTTTGATTCCAAAAGCGGCCTGACGGTGACGCCCAAGCGCGCCTCCGGGGACAGCGGCATCAACACAAAGGATCCCGCGGTGGGCCGTGTCGCGCGGGTGACCGGCAGCAGCGTCAACCTGCGGAGCGACGCGGGCACCGATGCGGAATTGCGGGGACAGGCATCGCGGGGGGATCGCTTTCTGGTTCTCGGCACCAAGACGGTGGGAGAAAAAGTGTGGTACCAGGTGATGCCGGCCGCCGGCGGGGAGAAAGTCTGGATTGCCAGCTGGTACACGGAGCTGGAGGCGCAGACGCAGGCAAACGCATCGGGAGCGGTGAATCCCGGGAATCAAGCGGATCCGAATCCGCCCGCGGACAGCGGCGGCAGCCTGGTGGGCAAAACCATCGTCGTGACGGGGAGCACTGTCAATCTGCGCTCCGCTGCGAGCACCAGCTCCGCTGTGCTCGGCCGGACGGTGAAGGGGGACACCTACACGGTGCTGGCGGAGACCGCGGTGGGCGGTGAGACATGGTACCAGGTGAAACTCCGGTCCGGGGCGAAGGCCTGGATTGCCGGATGGCTGGTCGAGGCGCAGAGCGGCAGTCCAAGCAGCACTCCGGGCAACAGTTCAAGCAGCAGCCAGAGCGGCAGCCCACCTTCGGACGAGAAGTACGATGTGGTCGGCAAGGAGATTGTCATTCTGTACAGCGGGGTGAATCTGCGCACAGAGCCGGGCACGGATGCCAAGGTAGCAGGCACCGCTGAAAAGGGCGGCGTCTACACCGTGCTCGCCATGCAGCGCGTCGGCGGAGAGGCCTGGTATCAGATCAAGCTGGCCAACGGCAGCAAGGTCTGGATCGCCAGCTGGCTGACAGACAAGCCGGACGGCAGCGCGTCCAGTTCGGTGCAGCTGACGCAGGTGGAGCTGCGCTCTGTGGAGGAGCAGAGCCATAAGACAGTGATCACGATCAAGCACGGCCAGGGCAATCCCTACAGCACCGTGCGGGCGACGGCCGACAGTCTGACCGTGCGGCTGCAGAACGCCTATCTGGGGCAGAATGCGCAGATCGACAAGGCGTACAGCGGCGGGCCGCTGCGGCATCTGGCCGTGGAGAAGTCCGGCTCCGGCACGCTGCAGGCGGTGCTGACGCTGGAAGCGGGCGCATACTGCACGGTCAAGGAGAATGGCAGCAATCTGGTCATCACGGTGTACAGCCGCAATTCCAACGGCGTGCAGAGCCTGGCGGGCAAGGTGATTGTGCTGGATCCGGGACACGGCGGCAGCGATCCGGGCGCGGTGGGACGCGTGCTGGGCGTCACCGATGCGCAGGTGGGCCTGAGCGAGGGCCTGAAACTGCGAGATCTCCTGCAGGCGCAGGGGGCCAAGGTGATCATGACGCGCGAGAGCGACATCTATGTCGGTCTCTACGACCGGCCGGCGGTTTCCAACCGTGCGGAGGCGGATCTGTTCGTCAGCATCCACGCCAACTCCAGCGAATCGACTTCGCCCAGGGGAATCCGCGTCTACTACTATGCGCCGGAGAGCAATGCCAATCTGTACGCACAGAGTTATGTGCGCAAGGAACTGGCCACCAAAGTGAGCAACGCGCTGGCCGCCGCCACGGGAAACGACTCGAAGGTGATGACCGCCAACTATGCGGTGCTGCGGCAGAATGACCGGCCCTGCATCTTGATTGAGACAGGCTTCTTGAGCAATGCCGAGGAGGAGGCGCTCCTGGGCGACGACAAGTATCTTCAAACGCAGGCGCAGGCTGTCTGCGACGGCATCGTGGCATATCTGACACAGCGGTAGCGGGGACGCATGGCGCATCCCCGCGCAAGCGGCGGCCGAACCCCGCCGGATGGAAAGCGCGGAGCAGGCGAACAGAATCTACAAGCAGAATCCAGAATCGACTTGTCCGTGCACGGCGGTGGGGCTCCGCCCACCGCGCGCGGGCAGGTCGATTTTTTCGGCTCCGGAATCTGCGGGAGGGTCGGATCCGGCGCCGCTTGCCCGCCGCCTGTCCGCGGGAAACTGTTGAAAGTTGCGGAGGAGTTTGCTATGATGTTAGAGAAAGCGCGGACGGCGTTGTCCCTCCGCGCGGAGCACAGGGAGGACGGGCCGCGGATGGCGCGGTTTGCACAGGCGGGGCGCGCGGGCGGAGCACCGCCCGGTACAGGAGATGGGACGATGAGGAGCGAGAAACCCTACGGGATGGAGGAGCTGTGCGGTTTACTGCGGCAAGCGGAGGCGCAGCGGCAGCCGGTCTGGACCAGGCGGCAGCAGCGGGAGGGGCTGCGCCTGGATCTGCAGAACTGGAACCGCATTGCGGAGATCGATCGGGTCAACCTGACGGCCACCGCGGAGCGCGCCGTGACCTTGGGCGAGCTGGAGGACGCGGCGGCCGAAGCCGGGCTGCATGTGGCGGCGATGACGGAGGATCTGCGCACAGTGCAGCTGGGGGACTTTTTCGCCGAGCAGATGTTTTGCCTGAGCAGCCAGCGCTACAAGCAGCCGCGCTTTCAGGTGCTCGGGCTCGAAGCGGTGACGGTCGACGGGACGCTGCTCAAAACGGGCGGAAAGATGATGAAAAATGTGACCGGCTACGACATGTGCCGGTTCTATCTGAGCGGCCGAGAGACGATGGCGGTGCCGCTCCGGTTCACGCTGAAGCTCGTCTCGCGGGAGGCGTCGCGGGTTGTTCTGCGCGCGCCGGCCGAAGAGCGCCAGCTGCCGGATCTGGTGCAGATGCTCCGCGACGCGCGCCTGACGCCGTGGGTGTGCCTCTTTGTCGGCGCCGCCTGCGGAGCGTATGACGCGCCGGCGCTGTGGCTTGGCCTGACGGGCAGCGCGGAGCGGGTGGCGCGGGATCGGGAATTGCTGGAGGCGCGGAGCGCGCCGCTCGGGATAGACTGGACGCAGCCGGAGGACGCGGATCTCCTGTGGCGGCGGGTGAAGGAGCTTCGCGGGCGAACCGTGTGGGCCAACGGGCTCAAGGTGCCCGCGGGGCGATGCGGCACGATGCTCCGGGCGCTTGCGGAGGAGAAGGTCGGCGCTTGGTACCATCCCCTGGAGGGGAACCTGCAGCTGATTCCCGAGCAGGCGGACGGAGCGGTCTATCAGAGGCTCTGCGGCTGCGCGGAGGCCCTGGGCGGCTGCGGAAACTGGTTCTATCAGTACCGGTACGGTTTTGCGCCCGCTCGGCAAACGGAGCTCTGGAGAGAAATCAAGCGGCGGTTCGATCCGCAGAACCGGCTGAATCCCATGACGGAAGGCGGTGTTCCGGCACAATGACGAAACAGGATCCCACAATCGTGCTTGACGGCGGGCGCGCGGACGAGGCGCCGCCGCAGGCACCCGCGCAGACACACGGCGGCGCGCACGGCATTGCGCCGGAGAAGATCGAGCGCTGGGAGCGCGAGCTCTCCAAGTGTATCCGCTGCGGAACCTGCCGGCAGTTCTGCCCGATCCATCAGGTGCTGGACGATGAATCCTACACCGCGCGCGGGAAGCTCTATCTGGTGGAGCGCTTTCTCGAGGGCGATATCCTGCTCACCGACGGATTTACGGACATGCTCAGCCGCTGCGTCATGTGCAAGGGCTGTGCCGCCAACTGCCCGTCGGGCGTCGACACGTATCAGATTTTTCTCGACATGCGCCAGGAGCTGGTGCAAGAGCGGGGCCTGTCCTTCCCGAAAAAGGCGGTGTTCCGCGCCTTGAAACATCGCCGGTTCTTCGACTTCGGCTTATCCTGCGGGGCGCTGTTCCAGCGCTTGATCTTTCGCCCCGCGCCCGATGGGCACGGCCAGGTGGCCCGTGTGCCGCTGCCGATGGCGGGGCTGAACGAGCGGCGCATCCTGCCGGACCTGCCGCGCCGCCACCTGAAGCGGCTGGTGCCGGAGGAGTCCAGGGCTGAGGGGAAGGAGCGAGCACGGGCGGCTTTCTTCACAGGCTGCATGCTCAACTATGTCTATCCGGAGATCGGGGAGGATCTGATTGCAGTGCTCAATCTGCACGGCATCACGGTGCTCACGCCCGCGGCGCAGCACTGCTGCGGGACGCCGCTCTTCACGTCTGGGGAGACGGAGATCGCCGAGACAATGATCCACAACAACCTGGAGATCTTCGACGCGCTCGATGCGGACTATATCGTCACCGGCTGCAGTTCCTGCGGGCTGGCGTGGAAGACGGAGTTCGCCAGAATTCTCGGGCCGCGGCACGCGGATTACGGCCGCGCGCTTGCGCTGGGCAAAAAAGCGCGGGATATCAGCGAGCTCCTGGCGGAGATCGGGCTTCGCCGCGACCGGATGCAGCCGCTCCCCTGCCGCGTCACCTACCACGACGCCTGCCATCTGAACCGCGGGCAAAAAATTCACGAAGCGCCGCGGCAGCTGCTCCAGGCACTGCCCGGGAGCACCTACGTGGAAATGGAGAACGCGGACGCCTGCTGCGGTTCGGGCGGGTCGTTCAACCTGAAATATTACGGGCTCTCCCGCGAGATCAACCGGCGGAAGACGGCCGGCATCGCCGCCACCGGGGCGGACGTGGTTGCCATGGGCTGTCCCGCCTGCATCATGCACATCCGTGACGGCCTGGCCCAGGACGGCATCCAGGTCGAAGTGCGGCATGTGGTGGAACTCCTGGCGGAAAGTTTCGGCCTTCGGAAGGAGGTGCGGCCGTGAGCACACAGAGACGAGCGGATGCGGCGGATACGGACCGGTGCGGGAGCAGGGTGACGGAGGAGGTCCTGGAGGAGCTGCGCCGGGCGGTGGGCGCGCCGAATGTCCACACGGAGCGGGAGAAACGGATGGTCTACTCCTTTGACAGCACGTTCCAGAATCACCTGCCCGAAGTGCTGGTGAAGCCGCACACGGCGCAGGAGGCATCCCAGGTAGTCAAAATCGCTGCGGCGCACGGCATCCCGCTCACGGCGCGCGGCGCCGGCACAAGCCTTTCGGGGGGCCCGGTCGCCCTGGAGGGCGGCATCCTGCTGGAGATGACGGCCTTCCGCCGCATTCTGGAGATCAACGTCCAGGAGCGCTACGCGGTGGCGGAGCCGGGCGTCGTCACGGACACGCTGATCGCGGAGGTGGAAAAGCGCGGGCTTTTCTATCCGCCGGATCCGTCCAGCAGCGGCATGTCCACGCTGGGCGGCAATGTGGCGGAATGCGCGGGCGGCGGGCGCGGCGTCAAGTACGGCGTCACGCGGGATTATGTGCTGGAGCTGGAGGTGATCCTGCCGGACGGGGAGATCCTCACCGTGGGAAACAAGGTGGACGGGCTGGACGGCGGGCTCGATCTCCCGATGCTCTTCACCGGCTCGGAGGGGACGCTGTGCATCCTCACAAAGATCACGGTGCGGCTCCTGCCGAAACCCGCCGCCATCCGCACAGCCTTGGCGCAGTACGCGCAGCTGGACGCCGCCGCCCGCACCGTGAGCGCCATCATCACGGCGGGCATTGTGCCCACCACGCTTGAGATCCTGGATCAGCGAACCATCTGGGCCGTGGAGAATTTCCTGCAGATCGGGCTGGACACGGAGAAGGAGGCGCTTCTGCTCCTGGAGGTGGACGGCGAGACCTGGGAAGTGGACGGGCAGCTGGAAAAGGTGCTCGAGCTCTGCCGGGCGAACGGCGCGGAGCAGATTCGCGTGGCAGAGACGGCGGCGGAGCGGGCCGTTCTCTGGAAAGCGCGCAAGTCCGTCTCCGGCGCCTGCGGAAAAATCAGTCCCACGAAGATCGGTGAGGATGTGGCGGTGCCGCCGGGCAGCGTGCCCGACATGATCCGCGCCGTGGGGGAGCTGGCGGAGCGCTATCAGATCAAGATGGTGGTGTTTGGCCACGCGGGGGACGGCAACCTGCACCCCAATATTCTGACAGACAAGCGGGATCCTGCGGAGATGGCGCGGGCGGAGGAGGCCATCGGGGAGCTGTTCGCCAGAGCCCTTGCGCTGGGCGGCACGCTCTCGGGCGAGCACGGCATCGGTTTCATGAAAGCGCCCTACCTTCTGCAGGAACTGGGCCGGGACGGGTATCTGGCGCAGCGCGCCGTCAAGGTGGCGCTGGACCCCGAGGGGATCCTGAACCCAGGAAAAATTTTTACCGATCCGGAGCTGATTCCCACCCTGCCGGAGGACTGAGACGCGATCCGGCGGGGAAAGACTTTCCGGCAGGCTCTTTTCTTTTGTCGCGCGTTGGAGTAAAATAGGGGTAGACTTTTGACGGGAGGCATCTTTCGTTGCGCAGTATGACAGGATATGGACGGGGCGAGAGCGCGGACGGCGCCGTCGGGCTGACAGTGGAGATCAAGACGGTGAATCACCGCTACAGCGACATCACCATCAAACAGCCGCGGATGTTTCTGCCGCTGGAAGACCGGATGAAACGCCTGATCGGCACTTATCTGGAGCGGGGCAAGGTGGATGTGTTCGTGTGCCTCCGGCCGGGCGCGGAGGCGGCAAGACCGCCGCGGATCGAGCGGGGGCGCGCCCTGGCCTACGACGCCGCGCTGCGGGATCTGGCGGCGGAGCTGGGCGTGGCGTACACGCCCGACCCGTACCGGCTCCTGACCTTGCCGGACGTGATCGTGCCGGATGCCGCCGAACCGGATGCGGAGACTCTGTGGCCCGTGCTGGAACAGGCATTGCGGCGGGCGCTGGAGGAGCTCTCGGCTATGCGGGAGCGCGAGGGCGCGCACATCGGCGCGGATCTTGCCCAGAAGATGGAGGAGGTCGCGGCGCTGGCGGAGCAGGTGCGCCTGCGCAGCCCCCTGGTTTTGAAGGACTACCGCGAGCGGCTGCAGGCGCGCGTGGCCGAGTTTTTGGCGCAGACGCCGCTGGATCCGGAGCGGATGGCCCAGGAGCTGGCCTACATGGCGGAGAAATGCTGCATCGATGAGGAACTGGTGCGTCTGGCCAGCCATATCGGGCAGTTCCGGTCCATCCTGGCGCAGGCCGGCAGCATCGGCCGGCGGCTGGATTTTCTGCTGCAGGAGATGAACCGCGAGGTCAACACGATCGGCTCCAAAGCCAACGATCTGGAGATCAGCCGGCTGGTGGTGGAGCTCAAGAGCGCGCTGGAGAAGGTGCGCGAGCAGGTTCAGAATATCGAGTGAGCGCGGGGACGGGGCGATGCAGGGTGAATCGGTTTATGAATGTCGGATTTGACAATATGGTCGCGCTGGAGAAAATTGTGGCTATCGTCTCGCCGGAGAGCGCGCCGGTCAAGCGCATGGTGCAGGCGGGCAAGGAGGACGGTTCGGTGATCGACGTCACCCAGGGGCGCAAGACGCGCTCGGTGATTGTGACGGAGAACGGCGTGCTGCTGCTCTCGGCGCTGCAGCCGGAGACCCTGGTGGGGCGTCTGGATCCCTAGCGCGGGGACGGCGCGTGGTTAGAGGCAGAAAGGGTATGAGCGATATGGGAGATACGGATTCGGCGTGTAAAGCCGCGGAGCGGGGCGTGCTCCTGGTGGTCTCCGGGCCCTCGGGCACGGGCAAAGGCACTGTCTGCAGGCAGCTGCAGCAGCGCATGGACGACAGGGTGCGCTACTCTATCTCGGCCACGACGCGGCACCCGCGGGAGGGCGAGGTGGACGGCCGCGAGTATTTCTTTTTCGACCGGGCGCACTTTGAGGCTCTGCGGGAGCAGAACGGATTTCTGGAGTGGGCGGAAGTCTACGGCAACTACTACGGGACGCCGCGCGCCTATGTGGAGGACGTGCTGGCCTCGGGACGCGACTGTATCCTGGAGATCGACACGCAGGGCGCTTTCCAGGTGCGGGAGGCCGCGCCCGAGGCGGTGCTGGTTTTTCTCGCGCCGCCCTCCCTGGAGGAACTGCGCCGCCGCCTGACCGGGCGGGGCACGGAGGACGCGGAAGAAGTGGAGAAGCGCCTTGGCTGCGCGGAGCGGGAGATGGCTTGCCGCCACAGGTATGATTACATTGTGGTCAACGATGTGGTGGAGCGCGCCGCGGAGAAGCTCGAGGCCATTCTGCGCGCGGAGCACTGCCGCTGCGGGCGCGGGGGGAGACCGGCCGAGTGACGGACTTTCCCCGCGGCGCATGCGCGGGATCGGATCCCGGAGATTTTTTCCGCGCGAAACAGGGAAAGCGGACGCCGGGGCGGAAACCTTGCTCGGGAGAGACACGTTTTGGGCGGGGAACCCGCCCGAATCGGGAAGATACGGCAGGTTCAGAACGGATGTGCAGGATCGGAAACGGAGGGATCGAGATGGTAGAACCGACCATCGACCAATTGCTGCAGAAGGCGGACAACAAGTATTCGCTGGTGTGCGCGGCCGCCAAACGGGCACGGGAGATCGTGGCGGGCGATCCCCCGCTCAACAGCGGGGATGCCAACAAGCCTGTGACGATGGCGCTGCAGGAACTCCACGAGGGCAAGATGATCTTCAACCAGACAAGCGATGGAATCAAGTGAAGCGCGCCGGCCGGGCGGCCGGCGGCAAAGGAGCGGCAGATGAACGTATTGCTGGGTGTGACCGGCGGCATTGCCGCCTATAAGGCTGCCGAACTGGCAAGTCTTCTTGGGAAACAAGGACACGCGGTGCGCTGCGTGATGACGGAGGCGGCGCAGCGCTTTATCACACCGCTGACGCTGCAGACGCTCTCGGGCAATCCGGTGTATACGGAGCCTTTCGACTGCCGGGAAAATCCGGAGTGGCAGGTGACGCATATCGGTCTGGCGCGCTGGGCGGACTGTGTGCTCATTGCGCCGGCCACGGCGGATTTCATCGGGAAGGTCGCCGGCGGACTGGCCGGCGATCTGCTCTCTGTGTGTGTGATGGCCACGCGCGCGCCGGTCTATTTTGCGCCGGCGATGAACGATGCCATGTACGCCAATCCCCTGGTGGAGCGCAACATGGCGCTCCTGCGGCAATACGGCTACGGTTTTGTAGAGCCGGAGGAAGGGCATCTGGCCTGCGGCGGCTCCGGAAAGGGAAGAATGGCGGAACCGGAGCGCATCGCGGCGGTTTTGGACCGCCTGCGCCCGCAGGATATGGCGGGGCTCCGTGTCCTGGTCACGGCGGGACCGACCCGCGAGGCCATTGATCCGGTGCGCTATCTGAGCAACTACAGCAGCGGCAAGATGGGCTATGCTGTGGCGAAGACGGCGGCGGACCGGGGCGCGGAGGTCGTGCTGGTGAGCGGGCCGTCCGGGGAGCCTGTGCCCGCCGGCGTGACGCCGGTGCCGGTGGAGTCGGCGCGGGAGATGTTTGCCGCGGTTCAGGCGCACTTCGCGGGCGCGGATGTGGTGGTCAAGGCGGCGGCGGTGGCCGATTACCGCCCCAGGGAGACGGCTGCGCAGAAAATCAAAAAATCGGACGCGGATCTCCAGCTCACCCTGACGCGCAATCCCGACATCCTGGCCTGGCTGGGCGCGCACAAGGGCGGCCGTTTTCTGGTGGGTTTTGCCGCCGAGACGGACGAGGTGGAGGCCCATGCGCTGGAGAAGCTGCGGCGCAAGAATCTGGACCTCATCGCCGCCAACGATCTGCGCGAGCAGCACAGCGGCTTTGGCCGCGATACGAACCGCATTGTCCTCTATGACGCGGGCGGCGGCCGCGTGGAGCTGCCGGTGCTCTCCAAGACGGCGGCGGCGGATCGGCTCTGGGACCGTGTGCTGGAGCTGCGGGGCAGCGCCGGCGCCGCGGCGGACGGCGGGAACCAACCATAAGCATAGCCTATTGCGGAAGGAGCCATGAGCAATATGCGAAGACTATTTACATCAGAATCGGTGACGGAGGGGCATCCGGACAAGATGGCGGATCAGATTTCCGACGCGATTCTGGATGCCATTTTAGAGAAGGATCCGGAGGCGCGGGTGGCGTGCGAGACGTTTTTGACCACGGGCCTGGTGCTGATCGCCGGAGAGATCAGCACCAAGTGCTATGTGGATATGCCCAAGATTGTGCGGGAAACCATCCGGGAGATCGGGTACACCGAGGCCTCCTACGGGATTGACTACAAGACCAGCGCCGTGCTGACCTCCATCGACGAACAGTCTCCGGATATTGCCATGGGGGTGGATCAGGCGCTGGAGGCCAAGGACGGCGAGATGGATCTGATCGACGCGCTGGGCGCCGGCGACCAGGGCATGATGTTCGGCTATGCCACCGACGAGACGGAGAGCTATATGCCGCTGCCGATCTATCTGGCGCACGGCCTTGCGCGGAAACTGGCGGCGCTGCGCAAGTCGGGCGAGCTAGGCTATCTGCTGCCCGACGGAAAGACCCAGGTGACGGTGGAGTACGAGGACGACAGGCCGCTGCGCGTGGACACGGTGGTGGTCTCCACGCAGCACAAGCGGGATGTGGCGCTGGAGCAGATCCGCCGGGATATGATCGAGCGCTGTGTCCGGGCGGTGATTCCGGCGGAGCTTCTGGACGAGAACACGAAGTATTTCATCAATCCGACGGGGCGTTTTGTCATCGGCGGGCCCCAGGGCGATACGGGCCTCACGGGGCGCAAGATTATCGTGGATACCTACGGCGGCATGGCCCGCCACGGCGGCGGCGCCTTCTCCGGAAAGGACTGCACGAAGGTGGATCGCTCCGGCTCCTATGCGGCGCGCTATATAGCGAAGAATATCGTGGCGGCCGGCTTGGCCTCGCGCTGCGAGGTACAGCTCTCCTACGCCATCGGCGTGGCGCATCCGCTGTCCGTCGCGGTGGAGACCTTCGGGACGGGAAAGGTGAGCGATGCGCGTCTGGTGCAGGCGGTGCGGGAAAACTTTGATCTGCGGCCGGCGGCCATCATCCGAGATCTCGATCTGCGCCGCCCTATCTACCGACAGACCGCGGCCTACGGCCATTTCGGGCGCACCGACCTCGATCTGCCGTGGGAGCGGCTGGATAAGACGGAGGCGCTGCGCCGTTCGGCGGGGCTGTGAGAGGCGTCCGCCGCAGAGACGCGGGCGCAGAGAACCAGAGGAGCAGGGATGCGGCAGTGTCCCTGCCTTTTTGTCGGACGGGCGGTGCATGCGCGGCTTGCGGACACAATCTGCGCGCGGGAGACAGCAGATTCCCGGAGGACGCCGTTCGGAGAAACCGAGGAGGGGGACGATGTTTGCACAGGTGGCGGTGGCGCGAAAACTGGCCGACGGCGCGGACCGGCTGACCTATCATGTGCCGGAGCGGCTGCGCGGCGTGCTCTGCGTGGGCGCGCCGGTGCTGGTTCCGGTGGGCCGCGGGGATACGGCGGTGCGGGGCTATGTGCTCTCCCTCGACGCGGCTCCGCCTCCGGGGGTGGAGGAGGCGCATTGCCGGGATATCTCCGATGCCCCTGCGGGGGAGCGGCTCCTGGACGGGGAACTGGTGGATCTGGCGGTGTGGGTCAGCGACTACTACCTCTGCCCCTGCTATTTTGTCCTGGAGCAGATGCTGCCGAAGCTGGCCCGAACCCGGGAGCGGCAGATGGCGCTCTGGAGCGGGGATTCCGAGCTGGGCCGGGTGCAGTTGCAGCTTCTGGACGCGGATACGGCGCAGCTGGCGGAGTGGATCCGGCGCAAAAAGAAGGTGCAGGTGCCGGACCTCATAAAAGCGCATCCGCAGGCCGAGAGACTTCTGGAGCGGCTGGTCCAGGCGGGGCTGGTGGCACTCGAGACGGATCTCACGCCGCAAAACAAGGGCAGACTGGAGTATCGCTACGAGAGCACCGTGACGCCGGAGGAACTGGAGGCCGCGCAGAAGAAACTGGGCCGCGCGCACCGGCAGCAGGAACTCCTGCGCTACCTCACCTATATGGGGCCGGCCGATGCCGGGACGCTGCGCGGCTACTGGCCCAACTACGATGCGCTCGCGCGCGCGCTGCTGAAAAAGGGCCTCATCCGCCGCAGCCAGACGCGCCGAGAGCGATTTTTTCCCGAGAGCGACGTCTTCTTCGACGCAAAAACCATCGCGCTCAACGGAGAGCAGCAGGCGGCGCTCCAAGCCATCACCTCTGCCCTCGCCCGGCGCCGCGCGAAGCGGCTCCTGCTGCACGGCGTGACGGGCAGCGGCAAGACGGAGGTCTATCTCCGCTCCATCCGTGCCGTGTTGGACGAGGGCGGCGGCGCGATCCTGCTGGTGCCGGAGATCTCCCTGACGCCGCAGCTCATCGGCCGGTTCCGCGCGGCGCTGGCGGAGCCGGTGGAGGTGCTGCACAGCAATATGTCCGACGGGGAGCGCCTGGATGCCTGGCAGCGCCTGCGCCGCGGGGAGACGCACGTGGTGGTGGGCGTGCGCAGCGCGGTCTTTGCGCCGGTGCGGGGGCTGCGGCTCATCATCCTGGATGAGGAGCACGAGACGACCTTCAAGCAGTCGGAGCCGGATCCGCGCTACCACGCGCGCGACGTGGCCTGGCACAGGATGCAGCAGAACGGGGGTGTGCTGCTCCTGGGCAGCGCGACACCCTCGGTGCAGACCTATTACCAGCTCGAGCAGGAGGGCGGCGTGCTCACACTGCGGAACCGGGCCAGACAGCAGCCGCTGCCCGCCGTGGAGATCGTGGACATGGCGCAGGAGTTCCGGGGAGGCAATCGCGGCATCTTCAGCGCCGCGCTGGCGGAGGCCGTGCGCGGCAGCCTGAACCGCGGCGAGCAGGTGATTCTCTTTTTGAACCGGCGCGGATTTTCCAGCGCCATCGTTTGCCGCGAGTGCGGCTACACGCTGCACTGCGAAAAGTGCTCGATCGCCCTCACCTACCACAAGGAACAGCATCTGGCCCGCTGCCACTACTGCGACTATGTGGCGCCGGCGCCCGCGGTCTGCCCGCGCTGCGGCAGCCGCTTTATCCGCTACATGGGCTCCGGGACGGAGCTGGTGGAGGAGGAGGTCGGCAGGCTCTGGCCGGATGCGCGGGCGGAGCGCATGGATCTGGACACCACGCAGAACAAGCACGCGCACGATCAGATCCTGGAGCGCGTTGCCCGGGGCGAGACGCAGATCCTCATCGGCACGCAGATGGTGGCCAAGGGGCTGGATTTTCCCAACGTGACCACGGTCGGGGTGCTGGCAGCCGATCTTCTGCTGAATCTTCCGGATCACACGGCGGCGGAGCGCACGTTCCAGTTGCTGACGCAGGTGGCGGGCCGTGCCGGGCGGGGCGACAAAGCGGGCCGTGTCGTGGTGCAGACGTACAATCCGGAGCACTACAGCATCGTGGCCGCGCAGGCGCACGATTATCAGCGCTTTTACCAAAAGGAGCTCGTCTCCCGCAGACTGCTTGGATATCCGCCCTTCTGCGCCATGGTGCGGGTGCTGGTCTCGGATTTCCGCCCCGACGGCCTGCTGGAGGCGCTCACGGAGGCGGCGAAGGAGATCGCGGCGCGCTACCCGGATCTGGTGCTCCTGGGACCGGCGGAGGCCCCCGTCCGCATGGTGCGCCGGCGCTTTCGATTTCATCTCTTTCTCAAGGGCGCGTCGCTGGACCGCCTGCGGGAGGCGGCGCTCTGCGGGCAGAGGCTCCTGCAGTTATCAAGAAAGAGTAAAACTTTGCGGATTCTTATTGATGTAGAGCCGCTGAGTGTTCTATAGTATACTCCAGGAGGTAGGATTATGGCTATTTACAGTATCGTGCAACAGGGGGATAAAATCTTGCGCAAAACCTGCAAGCCGGTGCCGCGGGTCAACGACAATGTCAGAAAAATCCTGCGCAATATGCTGGAGACCATGTACGACGCGAACGGCGTGGGTTTGGCCGCGCCGCAGGTAGGCATCCTGAAGCGCATGGTGGTGGTGGACGTGGGCGAGACCGGCCCGGGCCCGCTGCAGCTGGTGAACCCGGAAATTCTGGAGCGCTCCGGTGTGCAGGAGGGGTCGGAGGGCTGCCTCAGCTGCCCCGGCGTCTTTGGGGATGTGCGGCGCAGCAAGTATGTGAAGGTGCGGGCGCTCAACCCCGAAGGCGAGGAGATTGTGGTCGAGGCGGAGGGTTATCTGGCGCGGGCGCTGCAGCATGAGATCGACCATCTGGACGGCATTCTGTTTCTCGATAAGGCTACCAATGTGGAGTATGAGCGGGAGTAGGAGGCGGTCGGCTTGCGGATTGTTTTTATGGGGACGCCGGAGTTTGCCGTCGACTCGCTGAACGCGCTGGCGGAGGCGGGACACACGCTGCCGTTGGTCATCACACAGCCGGATCGTCCCCGGGGGCGAGGCAGGCAGACGGCGCCGCCCGCCGTGAAGACGCGCGCCCTGGAGCTAGGCCTGCGCGTGGAGCAGCCGGAGAGCGTGCGCGATGCCGCCTTTCTGGAGCTCCTGCGCGCCGCCGCGCCGGATGTGATCGCGGTGGCGGCCTACGGGCGCATCCTGCCCGAGGCGGTGCTGCGCCTGCCGCGGTACGGCTGCGTGAACGTGCACGCGTCTCTCCTGCCGGCCTACCGCGGCGCTGCGCCCATCCAGCGGGCGGTGCTGGACGGCTGCCGCGAGAGCGGTGTGACGATCATGCAGATGGACGCCGGGCTGGATACCGGAGATATTTTGCTGCAGCGGGCCATCCCGATCACGGAGGAGGACACTTCCGGGACGGTGTCCTGCAAACTGGCGCGGCTGGGCGGGACGCTCCTGGTGCAGGCTCTGGCGGGGCTCGCGGACGGCACCATCGCACCGCGGCGGCAGGAGGAGCGCGGTGCGACCTACGCGCCGCGCCTTGAAAAAGCGGACGAGATCGTCGACTGGAGCCGGCCGGCGGCGGCCATCGCCTGCCAGCTCCGGGCGCTCTCGCCCGCGCCCGGAGCCTATACGCTCTGGCGCGGACAGCGGCTCAAGCTGTGGCGGGGCCGCCCGGCGGCCGGCGGCGCGGCCGGCGCGCCCGGCACGGTACTCTCCTGCGGCGAGGCGCTCCTTGTGCAGACGGGGGAAGGCCGGCTGGCGCTTCTGGAGGTGCAGCCCGCGGGCAAACGGTCCATGACTGCGCGCGAATTTCTGAACGGCGCGGGGCTCACGCCGGGGGATCGGCTGGGCGAGGCGGGAGGCTGACATGGACAGAGGACGGAGACGCGCCTTCCCCTTGCTGGGCAGGGCGTCTCTCCTGCTCAGCGGACTGGTCTTCGGGCTGATTCGGTCTCTCATGACCGGCGCTTCCGCCTCGGTGCGGCGGTTCTTTCTCGCGGCTTTCCCGGCGGCAGCCGAGGCTCTTTCTCCCGGCGATGGCGGCGGGGCTGTGCTGCCCGGTGCCGGGACTTCTCTTCGGCGCCGCGCCGCCCCTCGCGCAGAGACCGGGCCGCGGTCGCCATCGCATGCGGGCGCGATCGCTCCGGCGGGATCAAGGATTTGAGCGCGCGGCATATCCCCGTGGTGGGCGTGTGCAACGAGCGGCCGAACGGGCCTTGCCACAACACCGCGGTGCAGCTGTGTCAGGTGCGTCGGGCCATCGGCAGTCTCCTCGAGCCGTGACGGCGCCCGCGATTTACAAGGAGGTAATACAATGTATTTTTGGGATCCGACGATGCTTATTTTGCTGCCGGCGGTGCTGGTCACCCTGTATGCGGAGTACAAGGTCAACAGCACGTATCACCGCTATGCGCAGGTGCCGTCGCGCTCCGGCATGACCGGCGCGGACGTGGCCCGCTACATACTGAATCAGAACGGGCTGCACGATATCCCCATCGAGCGCGTCGGCGGACATCTGAGCGACCATTACGATCCGCGCAGCCGCGTGGTGCGGCTCTCCGCAGAGGTCTACGACAGCACGTCGCTCTCATCGCTGGGGGTCGCGGCGCACGAGGTGGGGCACGCGGTGCAGCACGATGAGGGGTATCTGCCGCTCTATGTGCGCAACACGGTGATTCCGATTACGCAGTTCGGCTCCTATCTCTCCTGGCCGCTTTTTATCCTCGGCATCTTTATGGGCTCCAGCACGCTGGTGCGGCTGGGCATCCTGCTGTTCGCCACCATCGTCTTCTTCCAGCTGGTGACGCTGCCGGTGGAGTACAACGCCAGCTCCCGCGCCCTGGCGACGCTGGAGGGAGAGGCCATTCTGGACAGCGAGGAACTGGCGGGCACGTCCAAGGTGCTGCGCGCCGCCGCCCTGACCTATGTGGCCGCCGCGCTGATGGCGATGCTGCAGCTCCTGCGTCTGCTGCTGCTCTCCGGTTTCATGGGAGGGAGTGATGACTAGACAGGCGGATAGCCGTGCGTTGGCGCTGGAGGTTCTATATGAGATCAACGAGAAGGGGGCTTACGCCAATCTGGCGCTGGACAGAGCCCTTTTTTCGTGCCGGGAGGCGGACGCGCGCGACCGCGCCCTGGCGACGGAGCTCGTCTACGGCACCGTCAAGCAGCGGGGGCGCCTGGACTACATTCTGGATCAGTTTGCCGCCGTCAAGACGGAGAAGATGGACCCCTGGACGCGCAACAATCTTCGGCTCGCGCTCTATCAGCTGACGGCGCTGGATAAAATTCCGCCTTCGGCCGCCGTGGACGAGGCGGTGAAGCTGGCCAAGCGCCACGGACACGCGGATAAGTTTGTCAACGCCGTGCTGCGCGCCTATCTGCGCGGCAAGGATCAGATCCGCTGGCCGGATCCGGCGCAGTCGCCGGCGGAGTATCTGGCGGCGCGCTATTCCTTTCCGCGCTGGATGACCGAGCGTTTCCTGCGCGCGTACGGTCCGGAGCAGGCAGAGGCGCTCTGCCGTTGGTACAATGCGCCCGCGCCTCTCTGGATCCGCACCAACACGCTGCGGACGAGCCGCGCCGCGCTCCGGGCGCAATTGGAGCAGGCGGGTTTTTCCGCGGCGGAGAGCCGTATCGCCCCCGAGGGGCTGCGCCTGGATGCGGCGACAGACCTGCGGGGACTGGACGCCTTCCGCCGGGGACTTTTTACCGTGCAGGATGAGAGTTCCATGCTGGCGGCGCGCGCGGTTTCGCCTACGCCCGGGGACAGCGTGCTGGACGTCTGCAGCGCGCCGGGCGGCAAGACGACGCATCTCGCGCAGCTGATGCAGAATACGGGGCGCATCTGCGCCTGCGACATCCATCCGCACCGCCTGGAACTGGTGCGGGAAACCTGCGCGCGCCTGGGTGTCACGTGCGTGGAGCTGTTCCTGCAGGACGGCACAAGGCTCCGGGAGCGTTGGCAGACGCCTTTCGACGCGGTGCTCTGCGATGTCCCCTGCTCCGGGCTGGGCGTGCTGGGGCGGCGGGCCGACGCCCGCTGGTCCAAGACGGCGGCGGACATCGACGGCCTGTGCCGTGTGCAGGCACAGATTCTGGAGGAGGCGGCACAGCTGGTGAAGCCGGGCGGCGTCCTGGTCTACAGCACCTGCACGATCACGCCAGAGGAGAACGAGCTGCAGGTCCGGCGCTTTTTAGAAAGGCACTGCGAATTTTCCCCGGATCCGTTGCTCTCCGAGCGCTGCCGGTGCCCGGAAAAGGGCGGGGCGGGCATGGTGCAGTTTCTGCCCTTCGCGGACGATATGGACGGATTCTTCATCGCGCGCCTGCTGCGCCGGAGCTAGGGACGCGGGGGCAGGGCGCAAGGAGGAACCGCCGCGCGATGCGGAGCAAGGAGATAGGGATACGCGAAACCTTGGAGGTGGGAAACCATGGAGGAGCAACTGTGCGCGCCGCGGACGGGATCCGGCGGCAAACCGATGCTGCGCGGCATGGATCTCGAGGAGATGACGCGCCTTTTGGCGGAGCTGGAGGAACCCGCGTTTCGGGCAAAGCAGCTGTTCGACTGGGTGCACCGGAAACAGGCGGCGGAACTGGGGGAGATGCACAATCTGGGGCGCGCGCTTTTGGAGAAGCTGCGGACGCGCTGCACGGTGGGCGCGCTTTCGCTGGAGCAGCGGCAAATCTCCCGGGACGGCACGGAGAAATTCCTTTTTCGCCTGGGGGACGGGCAGTTGATCGAGTGCGTGCTGATGCGCTATCGCGGCGACCGGAGCAAGCAGCGCGACACGCTGTGCGTCTCCAGCCAGGCGGGCTGCGCCATGGGCTGCACATTCTGCGCAACCGGGCAGCGCGGGCTGGCGCGCAACCTCTCCGCGGGCGAGATCGTCGGGCAGGTGTACGAGGTCAACCGGCTGCTGGCGGCGGAAGGGGAGTCCCTGCCCGTGGGCAATGTGGTTTTTATGGGCATGGGCGAGCCGCTGTGCAACTGGACAGAGGTGCGGCGGGCGATCGATCTCCTGCACGACGCGCGGGGGCAGGGCATCAGCATGCGCCGCATCACGGTGTCCACCTGCGGCGTCGCGCCGCAGATCCGGGCGCTCGCCGGGGAAAAGCCGGAGTTTGTGCTGGCGGTATCGCTCCATGCGCCCAACGACGCGCAGCGCTCGGCGATGATGCCGGTCAACCGGCGCTACCCGCTGGCGGAGTTGCTGGATGCCTGCCGTGCGTATCAGCGGCGGACGGGCAAGCGCATCACCTTCGAGTATGCGCTGATGGCGGGGGAGAACGACCGTCCCCGGCATGTCCGGGAGCTGCGGCAGCTGCTGCGGGGACTGGACTGCCATGTGAACGTGATCCCGCTCAACCCGGTGCGGGGGGCCGCCCCGTTTCGCCGCCCCGAAAAAAGAGAGGCGGAGGCTTTTGTGCAGGCACTGCGGCGAGCCGGACTGAAGGCCGGCGTGCGGGAGGAAAAAGGGGCGGATATCGACGGGGCCTGCGGGCAGCTGCGCGGCCGCGCGCTGGAAGAGGAGCGCGGCGACGCGCACCGGAGGCGGAATCCGTAAGAGAGATGCGACTGCAGAGCGAGCAGGCAGCGGGCGAAAAAAAGAGACCGATCCTTTTGAAACGGACCACAGGGGGCAGACGAAGGAAAAGAAAGTCTGCGGCGCGTGCATTCCGTTGGGGTCGGTCTCTTTTTGCGGCTTTCATGCGGCCGTGCAGACGGATTCAGCCGAGTTTCCGGTACTGCTCCAGCGCAAACTTCTCGGCGGCGGCCAGATCCGCCTCGTCCGGGTGTCCCTTGACCCGGTCGTACATCTGCAGCATCGCTTCGGCCTGCGCTTTCCTCTGCGGGTCATCCAGCAATTTCTCGTACTGCTCCTGCGTGGTGCGGGGCATCTTGCCCGTGCAGAAGAAGGTGCCGCTGAGCTTGGCGCCGGCGGGCAGATAGGCGGCGGCGTTGTCGAGAATGTTTTGAAAATAGTCCTTCCCGTCCCCGAAAGCGGCGGTGCCGAAGAGCGCGATGTTGGTGGCGGGCAGCTGCGGCAGCAGCTTCTGCGAGGTCTCCGGGCAGGAGAGACGGTCCGTCCAGAATCCGTAAAAGATCAGATCCGCGTCCGCATAGCGTTCCGGGTGCTTTTGCGCTTCTATGGCGGAGTAGAAGCAGAGACAGTCCTCCTGCGGGAGCGCGCGCCGCATGGTCATGGCCAGATGAGCGGTATTGCCGCTGTGGCTGTCGTAAAGGATGGCGTAAGGCATGTTCCGATACCTCCTGATGAAATGATAAAAGCCTACCGCCATTATACACCCATTCGCAGGATTCGCCCAGAAGAAATCTCTTTCTTTCCGAGGAAAAATGGAGTATACTAGACAATACGGACGCAGATTGGCGGCGAGAATAAAAATTTATCTCGGCGGCGCGGAACGCCGTCCGCCGATGTATGGAGGATGGAAGCACAGATGGAGAACAGAGAGCAAGCAGCGCCGGTTGCGGCGGAGGCGGAAGACAGACAGGCGCCGGAAGAGTCGGAGGGCGCCGCGGCGGCGGAACCCGCACAGGCACCGGAAGGAGCGGAGAGCGCTGAACAGAAGCGTGCCGCACAGGGCCAGGAAGAATCGGAGGATGCCGCAAAGGCGGGATCCGGGAGAGCGGCCGCACAGGAAAAGCAGGGGAAATCGGCAAAGCCGGCAAAGCAGACAGAACTCGATCCGGAAGCAGAGGCAAAGCGGAAAGCGGAGCGGAAGGCCGCGGCGCAAAAAGACAGGGCCAAGAAAGCCGCGAAAAAGAACGCCGCGAAAGAGAGTGCCGAGCGAGAGAACGCCGAGAAAGAAAAAAGCGGCGGCGGAAAATCCGCGGAGCGAAGGCTGAGCAAGAAAGAGCGGCGCGCGATCGAGGAAGAGCGGCAGCGGCAGCTGAAATCCAAGCGGCAGAAATTCTATGTCGCGGCGATCGTCATCGCGGTCGTGGCGCTGGCTCTGAGTTTTGTCCCCGTCTCACAGTTCGGCCAGAGGGCGTACGCTCTGATGATGCTGGGCTGCTATATCCTTCTGGGCCTGTGCGGGTTCCTGGTCACGCGTGGTTCCCGGTATGAATCGACCGAGAAGAAGGCCCGGCGCATGAATACGGTCGGCATGGTCTTCATGATGGTGGCGCTCGGCATGGGCCTCAGTCAAATGGTTATGATGTTCAGGGGTTAGTGCGGCCTTGCCCGTGTGTCGCCCGCTGCGGGCACAGCCCCCCTCGGCAAGGGGCGCGGTGCAGAGTCGGACTACGGCTGCGGAGCGAGCATAGAGATCGGAGTGTCGGATATGCAGAGTTTGGATTATGAGATCACGACGCTGGAAAACGGAATCCGCGTCGTGACGGAGACACTGGGGCATGTGCAGTTTACGGCCATGGGCATCTGGGTGGGCGTCGGCTCCCGCTACGAGAACGAGCGGCAGTGGGGCATCACGCATTTTATTGAGCATATGCTTTTCAAGGGGACAGACCGGCGTAGCGCGGAGGAGATCTCCGAGGAAGTGGAGGCGGTCGGCGGCCAGCTGAACGCGTTCACCAGCAAGGAGGACACCTGCTACTATGTCAAAACGCTGACGGAGGATTTTCCGCTGGCGGTGGATGTGCTCTCCGACATGTTCCTGCACAGCCGCTTTGACGATGCGGAGATCGCGAAGGAGCGCGAGGTCATCATCGAGGAAATCAAGATGTACGAGGACACGCCGGACGATCTGGTGCAGGATCTTCTGGCGGAGGCGCTGTGGCCGGATCATCCGCTGGGGCGGGCCATTCTGGGCACCGAGGAGAGCATCGCAGCCTTTACGCGCGAGGATTTAAAGGCGTATATGGCGCAGTACTACACCGGGAGCAACGTGGTGGTATCGGCGGTGGGGAACCTTGCGCACGCACAGGTGGTGGAGGCGATTCGCGGCGCCCTGGGCGACCTGCCGCGCGGGAAGGTCAACGGATTCATGCGGGCGGAGCCTCCGCGGGCGGGGCTCCGCTGCCACCGCAAGGACATTGCCCAGAGCCAGATCTGCGCGGCGCTGCCGGGCGTGAACCGCGAGGACGACCGCATTTTTCCGCTGAGCCTGCTCAACACGTATCTGGGCGGCGGCATGAGCGCGCGGCTCGTGAAGCGCATCCGCGAGGAGGAGGGGCTGGCCTACTCCGTCTACTCCTACACGAGCGCGTATGCGGACACGGGAGCCTTTGTGATTGAGGCGGGCACGCGGCCGGAGAACTGTCAGCGGGTGGTGGATCTGATTCTGGAGGAACTGGAGCGGGTGGCAGATGAAGGAATCTCTCAGGAGGATCTGGAGAGAGCGTTCAATCAGCTGAAGGGGAGCATCTATATGGGGCTGGAGACGGTCAACAGCCGCATGCACAAGCTGGGCCGCTCCCTGCTGAGCTATGGCCGCGTCATCACGCCGGAGGAGAATCTCTCCAAGCTGGCCGCCGTGACGGTGGAAGAGGTGCGGCAGCTGGCGCGGGAGATGTTCCGGCGGGAGAATCTGCAGATCACCGTGCTGGGCGCGGGGGAGGACGTACAGCTGTGAGCACCGGAAGCTGTCCGGAATCCAGGGCAAGAACGGGAAACCCCTGTTTGATCCGCACAGTAAGGGCTATTTGCGGAGCGCGGATCGGCACGCCGTTTTGCCGGAAAGCCGCTTGAGGAGCGCATCGCGCGAGGTTATCTTGATGGAAGGGTAGAGAGGTTCGCGCGCGGCGAGAGAAACGGCGGGGATATGCGGGGGATACAGGCCGACGCGGATTATGCGCCCACTTGGAATACCTATAACAACCACACTGTACGCTGCTCCCGGGGAAATGTATATGCGGGCACAAAGCGTTGACGCAGAGGAGCAAACGACAGGAGGCGCTGCACAGGAGTATATCCCGTGCAGCGCCTTTTTTCGTGCTTCCTTGCGGATCTGTTCAGAGACGGGTTGGGGCCGCGTTCAACGCGAACGGCGCTTGCTCATCCCAGCGGGACGGACTGTTCGTGGCGGAGGCCGAAGACGGAGACGGTTGTGAACCCCAGCGTCCGCAGCACGGAGACCGTCTCCGGCACACGAAAGCCCACATACCGGGCGCTGTGGCTGTCGGAGCCGATCGTGATCCGCCTGCCGCCGAGCTGGCGGTAGTGGCGCAGGATGTCGGTGTGCGGCAGGGACATGGCGGAGACGTGGCGGTAGCCTGAGGTGTTGACCTCGATGCCCTTGCCGCGGCGGATCAGCTCCTCCAAGATCTCCGTCACCAGATCGAGGGACAGCAGGTGATCGTCCGGCGCGTAGGGATAGGGGCAGTAGCGGCGGCAATAGTCCAGATGGCCGAGCACGTCGAAGTTGTCGAACTGCAGCAGGCAGTCCAGGATCGCCTCGTAGTAGAGGCGGTAGCACTGCTTTTTGCTGCGGCCCGCGAAGAAGGCGCGCTGGCTCACCGCCTGCCCGTTCAGCTCGTGCACCGAGCCGATGACGAAGTCCAGCGGGTAGCTCGAGAGGATGGCATCGTATTCCTTCAGCCGGTGGCGCTCCAGACCGATCTCCAGACCCGCGCGGATGGTGAGCTGTCCGTCAAAGCGGGTCTGCTGCTGCCGCACCGCGCGCAGGTAATGCTCCAGGTCGTGGATGTAGTGGTTCTCATACTGCTGCGGATACGTGAGATCCATGTGGTCGGTGAAGGCGATCTCCTCCAGCCCGGCGCCGATCGCCGCCAGGCAGATGGATTCCATATCGGTGTGGCTGTCGCAGGAAAATTGCGAGTGCAGATGGTAGTCGAGCAGCATATCGCACGCCTTTCTTTCTTGGGAACTGCATGGAAGCGGGAGAGATGCCGCCGGCGGCGCGGAGCACAGTGCCCCCGCGCCGTCCCGAAGCGTCGGGCGGGGAGGCGGCGGAGCGGCGATCCTGCGGCCGCAGCGCGTCAGAGGCCGGAAGGCGTCCGCGCGGCGCCGAGGTTTCCGCCGCCGAGGCGGTGCTTGAAATCCGCATAGCCGAAGCGCGCCAGG
Organism: uncultured Peptococcaceae bacterium; assembly: GCA_964606855.1. Taxonomy (GTDB): domain Bacteria; phylum Bacillota; class Peptococcia; order Peptococcales; family Peptococcaceae; genus UBA7185. The sequence goes on along the minus strand of CAZSHM010000002.1, from coordinate 13,537 downwards.
GGCACGATCTCGCCGGATGTGCGCCGCAGGAGAATCGGAGGCAGCGGCATCCCGTTAAAGGTGTTGTTCTTGCAGGTGGTATAGATGGCCATGTCGCCGAACAGCAGGAGATCCCCCTCGGAGGGAGGCGCGTCGAAACTGTAGTCGCCGATGACGTCCCCCGCGAGACAGGTGGGGCCCGCCAGCCGGACGGTGTGCGGGCGCTCCCCCGGCTCCCCCGCGCCGCAGAGCGGCGGACGGTAGGGCATCTCCAGCACGTCGGGCATATGGCAGGCGGCGCTGGCGTCCAGGATCGCGGTGCGGACGCCGTCGTTTTCCACGACATCCAGCACGCGGGCGGCGAGGAATCCGGCGTTTAACGCGCAGGCCTCTCCCGGTTCCAGATACACCTCCACCTGCCACGCCTGCTGCGCCTGCCGGATGCAGCGCTCCAGCAGCGGGATGTCGTAGCCTGGGCGGGTGATGTGGTGTCCGCCGCCGAAGTTGATCCAGCGCATCTGCGGCAGCACATCGCCAAAGCCCCGCGCCACCGCCTCCAGCGTGACCGCCAGGGCATCGGCGTCCTGCTCGCAGAGTGTGTGAAAGTGCAGTCCGTCCAGGAGCGCGATCCGATCCGGCGTCATCTCGCGCGCCCACTGCGCGCGGGTGACGCCGAGGCGGCTGCCGGGCGCGCAGGGGTCGTAGAGTGCATGGCCCTCCTGGGTGGAGCACTGGGGATTGACGCGCAGCCCCACGCTCTTGCCGGCGGCTTTGGCCGCGGGACCGAAGCGCGCCAGCTGCCTCGGCGAGTTGAAGACGATGTGATCCGCGAACCGCAGGAGTTCGTCGAACTGCTTTGTCTCGTAGGCGGCGCAGAAGACGTGAACTTCCCGGCCCGGCATCTCCTCATACCCGAGCCGCGCCTCGTAGAGGCCGCTGGCCTCAGTGCCCGCCAGATAGGGGGCAAGCGCCGGATAGAGATCATAGTTGGAGAAGGCCTTCTGCGCGAGCAGAATCTTGCAGCCGGTGCGCGCGGCCACGCCGGCCAGAATCTCCCCGTTCCGGAGCAGGGCCGCCTCATCCAGGATATAGCAGGGTGTGTCGAGATCTCCGAACAGCTCCGCCGGGTGCGCGCTGCCCAGCGCCCGGAAGGGCGGGCGCATGTCGGCGGGACGTCTGCGGCGGGAATCCGCGGGCCGCGCCGCCATCACTCCACCAGCTCCGGCTGCCGCTTTTCGCTCCGGGGGAGTCCGTAGCGGTCCAGCGCCGCCAGGAACGGGTCGGGGTCAAACTCCTCCACGGTGTGGACGCCGGGCATGCGCCACGCGCCCGTGAGCAGCATCAGCGCGCCGCACATGGCGGGGACGCCGGTGGTGTAGCTGACGGCCTGGCTGCCCACTTCGCGGTAGCAGGCCTGGTGGTCGCAGACGTTGTAGATGTAGTAGGCCTTGTCCCGCCCGTCCTTCTTGCCGGTGAAGATGCAGCCGATGTTGGTCTTGCCGTGCGTGCGCGCGCCGAGACTGGCCGGGTCGGGCAGGAGCGCCCTGAGAAACTGGATGGGCACAATCTCGCGGCCCTCGAACAGGATCGGCGTCGTGGAGAGCATTCCCACATCCTCCAGGCACTTCATGTGGGTCAGATAACTCTGGCCGAACGTCATGAAGAAACGGATGCGCTTCACTTCTGGGATATTCTGCGCCAAGGACTCGATCTCCTCGTGGTGCAGGAGATACATCTCCTTCTCCCCCACCTGGTCAAAGCAGTACGCGCGCTTGAGGCTCATGGCGGGAATCTCGATCCAGCGGCCGTCCTCCCAGTAGCTGCCGGGCGCGGAGACCTCCCGGAGATTGATCTCGGGGTTGAAGTTGGTGGCGAAGGGATAGCCGTGATCGCCCCCGTTGCAGTCCAGGATATCGATCGTCTCGATGCTGTCGAACTCGTGCTTTTTGGCGTAGGCGCAGTAGGCCTGCGTGACGCCGGGATCGAAGCCGCAGCCCAGGAGCGCGGTGAGGCCCGCCTGCTCGAACCGTTCGCGGTAGGCCCACTGCCAGCTGTAGTCAAAATAGGCGGAAAAGCCCTTCTCGCGGCAGCGCTTTTCGTAGACGGCGCGCCACGCGGGATCGTCGGTGTTCTCCGGCTCGTAGTTGGCGGTGTCCATGTAGTGGACGCCGCAGGCGAGACAGGCCTCCATGACGGTCAGATCCTGATAGGGCAGGGCGATGTGCATCACCAGGTCGGGCTTGTAGGTGCGGATCAGATCGGTCAGCTGCGCGAGATTGTCCGCGTCCACCTGGGCGGTGGTGATTTTGGTGGCGGTATGGGGGGCGATCTTTGCCGCCAGCCGGTCGCACTTGCTCTTGGTGCGGCTGGCGATGCACAGCTCCGTGAACACCTCGCTCACCTGGCAGCATTTCTGGATGGCGACGGAGGCGACGCCGCCGCAGCCGATGACAAGAACCTTGCTCATGGATTTCACGCTCCTTTGAAAATATAGATTCCGATGCGGAATGCGTCGGGAAAAGGGCACGGGGGCGCCTGCGGATCCTGTGCCGGGGAGAAAACTTGATCATGCCCGGAGGGCCAGGAGCAGTTCGCGCAGCACTTTGCAGGCCGTTGCCGTGGAGGCGCCGCTCGGATCCAGCATGGGGGCCAGCTCCGTGACGTCCGCGCCTACGACGCGCGCGCCGCAGGCGGAGCGGATGGCCTCCAGAAGCTGCGGAAAGCCGACACCCCCGGCTTCCGGTGTGCCGGTGCCGGGCAGAATCGCCGGATCCAGGCAGTCGAGGTCGATCGTCAGATAGACCGGCGCGTCTGCTTCCCGGAGCCGCGCCACCGTCTCCGCCAGGCCTTCGAAGCCGAAGGGGTGCAGGGCCGTGTGTCCGTCCCGGGCGAAGCGGAATTCCTCCCGGTCGCCGCTGCGGATGCAGAACTGATGGATGCGCCCGTCTCCCAGGAGGTCATGGACGCGGCGGATGACACAGGCGTGGCTCAGACGCGCGCCGAGGTAGTCGTCCCGCAGGTCGGCGTGGGCGTCGAAGTGGAGGACTTCCAGCGCCGGATAGCGCGCCAGTACCGCCCGCACCGCGCCCAGCGTCACCAGATGTTCTCCGCCCAGGAGCAGCGGCAGCTTGCCGTCGCGCAAGATCTCCGCCGCGCGCGCTTCGATCTCCGCCAGGGCCGACGCGGCGCTGCCGAAACAGAGTTCCAGGTCACCGGCATCCAGAATGGAGCGGTCGAGCAGATCGGCGTCCTGATAGGGGCTGTAGGTCTCCAGTCCGAAACTCTCGTGGCGCATGGCGGCGGGTCCGAAGCGCGCGCCGGGCCGAAAACTCGTGGTGGAGTCGAAGGGCGCGCCGAAGAGCACGATCCGCGCCGAAGCGTAGTCGGCATCGCAGCCGATGAAAGTCTCCACGTTGGGCGGGATCACGGGCTCTCCACCTCCTGCAGCATCTCCTCGAGGAAGGCGGGCAGGAAGAAGGCCCCCACGTGCAGCCGCGTGGTGTAATAGCGCGTGTGCAGGTTCAGCTTCTTCCAGGCTTCCGCGTCCAGGTCATCGATCGGATGGTAGCGCTTGCTGGCGAACCCGAACAGCCAGTAGCCCGCGGCGTAGGTGGGGATGTGCGCCTGGTAGACGCGGCTGATGGGGAACGTGCTGACGATGCGCTTGTGGCTCCGCTGCATGGCGACGGCGTCCTCGGCGTAGAAGGGGCTGCCCTGCTGGTTGACCATGATGCCGTCCTCGCGCAGGGCGTTGTAGCAGTTGCCGTAGAACTCGCGCGTGAAGAGCCCTTCCGAGGGGCCGAAGGGGTCGGTGGAGTCCACGATGATCAGATCGTAGGCACCTTCACAGCGGCGGATAAATTTGAGCGCGTTCTCAAAATAGATGTGCACGCGGCGGTCATCCATGCGGCAGGCGTTGCTGGGCAGATAGGTGCGGCAGGCCTCCACCACCTGGGGATCCATCTCCACCAGATCGATGCGTTCCACGCGGTCGTAGCGGGTCAGTTCCCGCACCACGCCGCCGTCCCCGGCGCCGATCACCAGGATGTCCCGGATGTTCTGGTGTACGGCCATGGGCACGTGGGTGATCATTTCATCGTAGATAAACTCGTCGCGCTCTGTGAGCATGACGCTGCCATTCAGCGTGAGCACCCGGCCGAACTCCGGCGTCTCGAAAATGTCGATGCGCTGATAATCGCTCTGCTTGGAGTACAGATGCCGATTCACACGGATGCTGTGCTTGACATCCGGCGTGTGAAATTCACTGAACCACATTTCCATAGTTGGATCGTCTCCTTTCCGTGTATCGGAAGACCCGCGGGGACCGTCAAAACGGGCGCGCGCCGAAGCGCCGCCGGGATGCGCACGGCGAGCATTCGCGAGATTCAGGCGAGCACGTTGATCTGCTTCAGCTCCGGATCTTCGGGTCCGGTCATGCTGCAGCCCTTCTCTTTGGCGTAGCGGATGTGCTCCAAAATCTGGGCGGTGATGCGCTCGCCGGGGGCCAGAATGGGAATGCCCGGCGGATAGCACATGACAAATTCGCTGCAGACGGCGCCCACGCTCTCCTCGAGCGGCACGCTGCGCTTTTCCGCGTAGAAGGCCTCCTGGGGGGTTGCGACCACCTCCGGGTCGATGTACTCCTGATTCAAAAGGCCGGTGCTGTCCCGCTGGTAGCGGCGGCGGATCTCCGCCAGGGCGCTCACCAGCCGCTCCACCTCCTGCGGCCTGTCTCCGATGGAGAGGTAGGCCAGGATGTTGCCGATATCGCCGAACTCGATCTGAATGTCGTATTCATCGCGCAGCAGGTCGTAGACCTCAATGCCCGCGAGGCCGATGTCCAGGGTGTGGATGCTCAGTTTGGTCGTGTCAAAGTCAAAGATGGAGTCCCCGTTGAGCAGCTCCCGCCCGAACGCGTAATAGCCGCCGACGGCGTTGATCTCCTGCCGCGCGTATTCGGCCATGTCGGCCACCTGGTGGAAGACCTGGCGGCCGCGCAGAGCCAGATTGCGGCGGCTGATGTCGAGACTGGACATCAGGAGGTAGCTGGCGGAGGTGGTCTGGGTCAGGTTGATGATCTGGCGCACGTAGCCGGCGTGGACGTCGGGGCCCGTCAGGAGCAAGCTCGACTGGGTCAGACTGCCGCCGCTTTTGTGCATGGACACGCAGGCCATGTCCGCGCCGACAGCCATGGCCGGCACCGGCAGATTGCCGCCGAAGTAAAAGTGCGTGCCGTGCGCTTCGTCGACCAGGCAGAGCATACCGGCCTCGTGGGCCATGCGCACGATGGCGCGCAGATCGCTGCAGATGCCGTAGTAGGTGGGGTTGTTGACCAGCACCGCCACGGCGTTGGGATGCTCCGCGATGGCGCGCGCCACCTGATCGCGGCACATTCCGAGCGAGATGCCGAGCCGCTGATCCACCCCGGGATTGACATAGACCGGCACCGCGCCGCAGAGCACGAGGGCGTTGATGACACTCTTGTGGACGTTGCGCGGCAGGATGATCTCATCGCCGCGCTTGCAGGCGGTGAGCACCATGCTCTGCACGGAGCTGGTCGTGCCGCCCACCATCAGGAAGGCGTGGGCCGCGCCGAAGGCGTCGGCGGCAAGATCTTCCGCCTCGCGGATGACCGAGACGGGATGGCAGAGATTGTCCAGCGGCTTCATGCTGTTGACGTCGACGCCCACGCATTTTTCGCCCAGGAAGGCCGTCAATTCCGGGTTGCCGCGGCCGCGCTTGTGTCCCGGCACGTCGAAGGGCACGACGCGCATTTGGCGGAATTTTTCAAGCGCTTCATAGATGGGCGCGCGGGTTTGATCGAGACGCGTTCGCTGCGTGATCACAGGACTTCCCCCTTTCGGGTTTCTCCACAACAAAAAAAACGCAGGCCGCGCGCTGGCACAGCTTGCGTAGGATATCTGAAAGCACTGTTCCGCCGCGCGCCTGCGCATGAGAAAAGCAGACAAGACGAGCGGGGAAAGGGTACAGAAAATTCAGACAGGGACGGAAGGATCAGAGTCTATATAGCAATCATACTTTTACTACTCTTATTGACCGTTTCACAAGGTTGCGCGCGGGCGCAGATTGGTTATGAAGGAACCGACTTATTTTCCTTTCATTGCAGGCAATCAATAAGGCAGCGCGATGGCCGCCGGTCGGCAGTGGACCCGGCTGTCCGTATGGCCTCGACTCCCGGGGGGAGTGGTCCAGAATAATTGCTTTGAAAAGACTCCTCGTCATTTCAACTTATACTAGCATGGGTGGCGGGCGGTTGTCAAGGCCTATTTCGCGCCGAACTTCATCGCGCGCTTGCGTCCCGGGCGGATCCCTGCTATAATAGGTTTGCCGCGCAGACAGTTTGCGTCTTTGCGCGGGCCGACCGGAGCGATACGATGCCGGGCCGCGCAGCAGCGGGAAAAAGGATGCGGGAGCAGAGAATCATGAAAAACGAGACAAAGACGGCGGAGCTGGAAACACGGGGGAACAGTGCGGACCGGGCGAAAAGGCCGGACAGCATACGGATCCGGGGCGGAAGGGTACATAATCTGAAAAATATCGACGTCGATGTTCCGCTGAACCGAATTGTGGGGATTGCCGGCGTTTCCGGCTCCGGAAAATCTTCCCTGGCGCTGGGCATTCTGTATGCGGAGGGGTCGCGGCGCTATCTGGAATCCCTGTCCACATACACGCGCCGGAGAATGACGCAGGCGGAGAAGGCGCAGGTGGACGAGGTGCTCTACGTCCCGGCCGCTTTGGCGCTGCGCCAGCGGCCCGGCGTGCCCGGCATCCGCAGCACGTTCGGCACGGGGACGGAACTCCTGAACAGTCTGCGGCTGATGTTTTCTCGCCTCGCCACGCACCGCTGCCCGAACGGGCACGCGGTCGCGCCGTCGCTGAATGTGGCCGCGGGGCTTCCGCTGGTCTGTCCCGTGTGCGGGGAATCCTTCTTCGCGCCGAGCGCGGAGGAACTCGCCTTTAACAGCCGGGGCGCCTGCAAGACCTGTGACGGCACGGGCGTCGTCCGCACGGTGGACGAGACAAAACTGGTGCCGGATGCGTCTCTCACGATCGACGAGGGCGCGGTCGCGCCCTGGCAGACGCTGATGTGGTCCTTGATGAAGGACATCGCCCGCGAAATGGGGGTGCGCACCGATGTGCCGTTCCGGGATCTGACGGAGCGGGAGCGGGAGATTGTGTTTCACGGCCCGGCGGTCAAGAAGAACATTATCTATCAGAACAAGACGAGCGGCGCGGCCGGGGATATGGATTTTACCTACTTTAACGCCACATATACGGTGGAGAATGCCCTCGCCAAGGTCAAAGACGAGAAGGGCATGAAGCGCGTGGAAAAATTTCTGCGCGAGGAAGTCTGCCCGGACTGCGGCGGAACCCGCCTCAGCGACGCGGCGCGGGCGCCGAGACTGCGCGGGATCTCCCTCGCGGACGCCTGCAAAATGACGCTGGCCGACCTGACGGAGTGGGTGGACGGCGTACCCGCCTCTCTCCCGGAGGAGATGCGCCCGATGGCGGAACAGATCTGCGAATCCTTCCGCGGCGCCGCAAGACGCCTGACGGAACTGGGGCTCTTCTATCTCACACTGGACCGCGCCACATCCACGCTTTCCACCGGGGAGCGACAAAGGATGCAGCTGGCGCGCGCGGTGCGCAACCGCACGACCGGCGTCCTCTATGTGCTCGATGAGCCGTCCATCGGTCTGCATCCGGCGAATCTGGAGGGGCTGGCCGGCGTGATGCGGGATCTGGTCGCGGACGGCAACACGGTGGTGCTGGTCGATCATGACACGCAGGTGCTTTCGCAGGCGGACTGGATTCTTGAGCTCGGCCCGGGCGCCGGCGCCGGCGGCGGCGAGATTATCGCGCAGGGCACGGTGGAGACGGTTTCGCGCGATGCAAATTCCAAGATCGGCGGCTTTCTCTCGGGCGAAAGAACCATCCGCGCCGGCCGGCGCGTGCCGGCGGAGGAGCTGTTCTCGCTCGGGACCATCCATCTCTCCACCGCGGCGCTCCACACAGTGAAACCGCTGGAGGTGGATTTGCCCAAGGGCAGGCTGATCGCCGTGACCGGCGTGTCCGGTTCGGGGAAAACGACGCTGATCCTGGAGAGTCTGGTTCCGGCCGTGGAGGCGGCGGTCCGGGGCGACAAGCCGCCGGCGCACATCCGGGAAATCTCCGCCGAAGGAATCGCGCAGATCAAGCTGATCGACGCCACGCCGATCGGGATCAATGTGCGCTCCACGGTCGCGACCTATGCGAATGTGCACGACGAGCTGCGGAAGGTGTACGCCAAGACGCCGGACGCAAAACAGAACGGCTGCAAGGCGGGAGATTTCTCCTACAACACCGGGAGTCTGCGCTGCCCAACCTGCGACGGCACGGGCACCATCGATCTGGACGTGCAGTTCTTGCCGGATGTGAAGATTCCCTGTCCGGACTGCGGCGGTTCCCGCTATTCGAAAGCGGCGAACCGCATCCGGCGGCAGCCGAAGCAGGGCGGCGCGGCGAAATCCCTCCCGGAGCTGATGGCTATGAGCGTGGACGAGGCGCTCGCCGCGTGTGCGGATCTGCCTCTCGTCGCACGGCGGCTGCGCGTGCTGCAGGAGCTCGGCCTCGGCTATCTGACGCTCGGCGAGGAGACGCCCAGCCTTTCCGGCGGCGAGGCGCAGCGCCTGAAACTCGCCAGTGAGATGGGGCGCGGGCAGGCGGATACGATTTTTGTCTTTGACGAGCCGACCATCGGCCTGCACCCGCTGGATGTGGAGACGCTGCTCCGGGTATTTTCCCGCCTGATCGGGAACGGCGCGACCGTGATCGTCATCGAGCATGATCTGGACGTAATTCGGAATGCGGATTATGTGGTCGATATGGGCCCGGGCGGCGGTGTGCTGGGCGGAGAGATCGTGGCGGCAGGCACGCCTGAGGTGATCTGCGCCTGCGAAGCCAGTCAGACCGGCAGGTTCCTGCGGCGTGTGATGGCGCGCGGGAGCGGCGGGCCTGCGGCGGATGCCGGCAGCGGAACCTTTGCGGAAGCGTCGGATTCTGCGAGAGCGCGGCGCACAGGGGGACAGGACGCCCGGGGATCCGGCGGGCGGGGTGGCAGAGAGCCGGCGGATGCCGAGAATGCGAGGTTTTAGCGGATGGCGGTACAGTGGTTTCCCGGCCACATGGCAAAGACGAAAAAACTGATCCAGGAGCAGCTGAAACTGGTGGATGCGGTGATCGAGATGGTGGATGCCCGCGCGCCGGAGAGCAGCCGCAATCCGTTGCTCGGCGAGCTGGTGGGCGGCAGAAAACCGCGTCTGATTCTCCTCAACAAGGAGGATCTGGCGGATCCGCGCCGGACGGCCGATTGGGTGGAGACATTCCAGGCGCAGGCGGATTGCCGCGCCTTCGCCTTCTGTGCCGCCGCGGGCCGAAAACAGCTGATCGGCCGGCTCAAGGCGGCGCTTTTCGACCTGACGCGGCAGAAGCGGGAGCGCCTGGCGCGGCGGGGTGTCCGCGGGCAGACGGTGCGCTGTATGGTGGTGGGCATTCCCAACGTGGGCAAGAGCACCCTCATCAATCTCTTGGCGGGCAAGAAGGCAGCCCAAACCGGGGACAAGCCGGGAGTGACGCGCGGCGCGCAGTGGGTCCGGCTGGACGCCGATCTGGAACTCCTGGACATGCCGGGCATTCTCTGGCCTAAATTTGAGGATCCGGCCGTGGGGGATCGTCTTGCGATGACGGGCGCGATCCCCGAGGACGTGTACGACGCGCGCGAGGTCGCGCTGCACCTGCTCGCCTACCTGCAGACGCACTATCCGGCGGAACTGGCGGCGCGATACAGTCTGCATCTCTCCGCCGGCGGCACGGAGCCGGATCCGGCAGCGGATGGGCCTCTGGCGGTGCTGGAGCAGATCGGCCGAAACCGCGGCGATCTGCTGAAGGGCGGGCGGCTGGACTGTGACAAGACGGCCCGGGCGGTTCTCCTGGACTTCCGGCAGGGCAGGATCGGGCGCATCACGCTGGAATAGCGCGGCGGCCGCGATGGAGAGGAGGGAGCGGGATGGCGCGGGAACAAAACCCGGATCAGGCGGAGGCACTGCTTATGCCGGACGGATCCTTTCCGCAGGAGGCCGTCTATCTGGTCAACCAGCGCATCATCCTTCTTGTCAAGATGACGGTGCTGCTGGGAGTGCCGCTCCTGTGCAGTTTTTTGCTCCCCTCGCTTGCGGTGTGGCAGCTGCCGTCCGTCCTCCTGGTTCTGGCAGCCTTCTACCTGAACAATCTGTATCCGGACCGCATTGCACTGAGCAGGGGCGGCGTGCGCCTCAAGATTTTTCTCTATCCGCAGTGGCTGACGTTTTCTCTCGGCGAGGTGCAGTATGCCCAGGGTTCCCATTGTCTCTACCTCTATGTGGGCGGCAAGCGGCGCTACCGCATCAGCATGGAGCATCTGTCCATGCGGCTGTACCGGCAGATCACGGAGCTTCTGGAGCCGTACCAGGAGACGCTGTGAGGGGGGCAGCGTGCCGAGCGGCGCAGGGAGCGAGGGAGAAGAAACGAGGGGATGAGCAGATTGAAAAAAGTGACAGACGTGTTTTGCGCCAAAAAGACGGGCAGCGACTGCGTATGCGGCTGCAGCTGCGGCACCTGCCGGCAGTGGCTGGGCCGGTTCAACACAGGTCTCGCGGAGTACTATCTGCGGGAGTTGATCGAGGATCCGTCCAAGCTGGAAGCGTTTGCATCGACCCAAGTCGGAAAATTCTACACGGATAAATCGCTGGCGGCGCAGATCTATCGGAAGGAGTACGGCCCCGCGCGGACGGAGGACGCGGGGACGCGGGAAATCTGAGACAGGCGGTTGCGGAGAAGAAAGGGGGCCGTGCGGATGCAGATTTTGGTGATCGACGCACAGGGCGGAGGCGTGGGCCGGCAGTTGGTGATCGGGATCAAGCAGGCCCTGCCGGATGTGCAGGTGACGGCGGTGGGCACCAACAGCGCGGCCACTTCGGCCATGCTCAAGGCGGGCGCGGATCGCGGCGCCACGGGGGAGAACGCCGTCGTGGTCAACAGCCGCCGCGCGGATGTGATTGTAGGGCCGGTGGGCATCGTCATCGCCGACGCGCTGCTGGGCGAGGTGACACCCGCGATGGCGAAGGCCGTGGCGCAGAGCAGCGCCAAGCGCGTGCTGCTGCCGTTCAACCAGTGTGACAACATCCTCGTGGGGGTGGGGGAGCACAACGTCGCCAAATTGGTGCAGAGCGCGCTGGAGGAGGTCGTGCGCCTGTACCGGGAAATGCAGAAAAACGGATAATCTTGCGGCGTCTCTTTCCGAGGTAGAATGCCTTCGCCGGGACAGCCGGGCCGGACAGAGTTGGAAGGCAAAAAGGGGGCTGGAAAGTATAATGTCGAGGGATAAACAGAGAAACGCACAGAGCCGAAGGAAGCAATATCTCCCAATTCTACAGTTTGCCTTGCTTGCTTCTCTCATCAGCACCCTGCTATTTGTTTTCGTCTACCCAAATATTCCACTTGCCCTCCTTCTTCTGACTTCTGCTGGTCTATTAAGCATCCTTGTATCTTACCAAAAGAAAACATAATTTTATAGTCAAACCGACAGCAGTGTGTGTTTTTTTATGATTGGAAATGGCGTGTGAATTGGCGGAAACGACACGCTCCTGCCGGGGGGTGACCATCGGAAAGAACGTGGCGGTCGCTGCTATAGTAAGGCATGATAGTGCGTGCTGTGCAAGATGCGATCGGCCGCCGGCGGGAACGGCAGGCGGGGCAGGAGCTGTGTGGAAGGGGAGGGATGGCGCATGGCCGCGGAGATCAGCGCGAGGATGCGCAGAAAAGAGTACGAAAAATTTATCGGCGGGGGAGACAAGTTTCGCTATTACATGAAGAAGTTCGATGCCATGCGGCAAAAGAACAGCAAGATCAGCTTCAATCTCTGTGCGTTCCTCTTCAGCAGCTTCTGGTGCTTTTATCGCCAGATGCTCGGCTGGGGCGTTGTCGGCATGCTGCTGAACTTTGGCGCCGTCTATCTGAGCGTGGCATACGAGTTTACCTACGTGAGCGTCGCGGTACAGCTGCTTCTCTGTCTTTTCTTTGGATTTTTCGGAAATTACTGCTATATGCGCCATATTGACCGACTGATCGAAGAATCTTCCAAGCTGGAGGGCGCCGCGAAAGAAAAGCATTACAAAGAGAACGCCGGCACCAACTTCAAAATTTTGCTGGGGATGGTGTTCGTGGCGGTGCTGCTCTCCTTCGCACTGCTGGCTGCTTACGGTGTGCCCGGCTCCGCCGCGTGAGCAGGCCGCTCAGCGGGGCTCCAGCCCAAAAATGCGCTGAAATTTCCCGCTGCGGTGCAGTTCGATGATGTTGTCGTAGCCGCCCAGGAATGTGTCACCCACAAAGACTTGGGGAAGAGTGAGAAAATTGGTCTCGTCCTGGAGGAACTTTAATGTTTCCGGGTGGGCGGACGTGTTGATCTCGGTGAAGGGAATGCCCTGGCGCTGGAAGAATAATTTCAGCTGTAGGCAGTAGGGGCAATGATCCATCGTGTAGAGGACCACCTTGTTGTCTGGTTCAGGCATATCGATTCGCCTCCTTTCTGAGAGATGGTACAGGGAAAGAAAAGACAAACAGGCTGACACGCGCTGCGCGGGATGCGCAGGCCCGGGCGAAAAGAGGCGGACCTTTGCGCGGGAGGGACATAGAATCATGAAAATCACATTTGAAGATATTTATCGGTCGGCGGAGGTGCGCACGTACATTGAGCGCGCCGATGATTCCCTGCGGGTGATGGGCTACACGGAGCACAGTTTCGCCCATGTGCACAGGGTGGCCAATCAGGCCTACGAGATCCTGCAGCAGCTGGGATATTCGGCGCGGGATGCGGAGTTGGCGCGCATCGCGGGCTATCTCCACGACATCGGCAACATGGTTAACCGTCAGGATCACGCCCAGAGCGGCGCACTCCTGGCCTACAGTATCCTGAACCGCATGGGCGCCGATCCGGAGGACATCGCCACCATCATCTCCGCCATCGGCAATCACGACGAGGGGTCGGCTTTTCCGGTGAGTCCTGTGGCAGCGGCGCTGATTCTCTCCGACAAGGCGGACGTGCGTTCCAGCCGTGTGCGGAATCAGGACTTCGCGACGTTCGACATGCACGACCGGGTGAACTACTCCGTCAAGCGATCGGAACTCCGGGTGGTCAAGGACAGCCACATCGAGCTCCGCCTCGAAATCGACACGCAGATGTGCGCGGTGATGGATTATTTTGAGATTTTCCTCGAGCGCATGATCCTCTGCCGCAAGGCAGCCGAGAAACTGAATCTGCGCTTCCGCCTTACGATCAATCAGCAGCAGATCCTCTAGCGCCGCAGGGGTGTGCCGGACGGCGCGCCCCGCCGCAGATCGCGGAAGTCTGCGGAGCATGGCGTCGGTCTCCCCTCAGCGTCCTCCCGGAGCAATGCATCCGGCGGGGCGCTTTTGTGCGCCCGTCCGCGCCGCCTGGTTCGTCCGCCCGGACGGCATCGCCCGC
>CAZSHM010000001.1:149177-152516 GCA_964606855.1 uncultured Peptococcaceae bacterium | reverse complement strand
TGAAATCGGGCGTATTGTCCTCCTGGCCGGTTCCGCCGCCCTCCGAGCCGTCCGCGCGGGCCTCCCGGCCGGTTTCGCTGTCCCCGCCCTCGTTCTCAACAGAGGGCTCTTCCACGGTGTATGCATACGGTGTCTCGCTGTAGTAATTCGAGAGGAACCAGATCTTGTCGTCCTGATCGCGGTGGGTGCGGATGTACTCCTCCGAGAGCGCGCTGACGTCCACCCCGGTCTGGTTCCCGTCCGCGTCGCGGAGGATCAGCTTGTCCTGCAGCCCGACCGCGTAGAACAGCCGCATGGGCGTGGTATCCTTCTTTACCGCTAAGTTGGTCTTGTAGGACAGCACGCCGTTCGGCCCGAGGGTGATCTCCGCCATCTGGGTCGGGATCGCCGCGTAGGGGATGTCCATGTAGAGCGACGCGTCGTAGGCGGACGGGTTCGGGGTGATGGCCCCCTCCGTGTCCACATAGTCGCCGTACGACTCCACCCACACCCGGATGTCGTTCAAGCGGTAGACGCCGGGCGTCCCGGCATAGATCGTGTTCTCGGCAGGATACGCCTTGTTCGTCTCGTATGCCTCCGCCCAGGCATCTTCAATCTCCTGCGGCACCTTCTCCCCGTACACCGGATTGATGCGCAGCTCATTTGCTTTTGCCTGATCCTCAAAGCGATAGACGGTGTAGACGGTGTTCTTCATCTGATCCGGCACGTCCGCCGGCGTCAACGTCTCTCCTGTTTCCTTTTTGTCTACGCCCACAATCGGCACATAGTTGAACAGTTCCTGGAAGCTCAGCCGGTACACCCATCCGTCTGCCCACGCCTCCTTGGGGGAGCTATAGGGTTTTCCCTCTATCTCTTCGAGTGTTGCAGCATAGTCTGCTGTTGCCGGATCGTCCCCCTTGTACCAGCCCAGCAGCATCGGTTCCGTCCCTTCTGCTCCGGGCCGATGTTTCTTGATATACGCATCGTTCCACTGGTAGTCGTACACGCCCGTGCGGACCAGGTTGTGCATCTCGCCGAAGGAGAGCAGCGCCATGTCCGTTGGCTGAGTCGTTGTGATCGCGCCGTTCTTGATCTCCATGTAGTCCCCGATGGGATCCTGATACGTCACAGACGCGCTCGCCCCGGAGGCGTTGGCGCCGGAGACAGGCGCGAAAACCTGTCCGACGAGCAGTTCAGAAATATTCGCAAAGGTATCGCTGAGTTCCTTCGAGGTGACATCGAAAAACGCGTCATTGTACGCAATGTTGTCTAGGACATTCTCGTTTGTGACGGTAACCGTATCTTCACCGCCGGCAGGATACTGGACTCCACCCTCAGGAAGTTTTCGGATATCGATTTCAATGGGGGTGACGGGATTCCCTATCTGCATGACAGCGGTGGCGTTTTCCCCCTCCGGCGCGTCTTTCCACGCCTTCCAGGCTTCCCCAAGGCTGTTGATGTCCCTTTGCCCAAGGTTATGTCCTATGTCTCCGTGAATTCCTCTCGTAAACAGCAGTTCACGCGGCGTTGTCAAGCTTAACTGCTCCAAGTTCGAGTTCGCCGCGACAAGCGCTGTTTTTATCTCGTCGTCGGTTCCAAATTTTTCCGTATCCTTAGACCAGTTCGTTATCTTGTCTTTCTCGTCAGGGTATTCCTCGTCAGGATACTCTAGAGAATACTCTTTTGGATCCAATGTCGGATAAAGGCGCATTCTGCCCCATAGGGGTACATGTTCGGTATCCACGCTCATGGTATAGGTGCTGAGCTGGCTTTCCCCCTCAACCCCTCCTGCTTCCCAGCCGTTGCGGTAATGCTGCTCTGCGACATAACTCATATAGGACGCGGTGAGAAGCACCTCCAATACGGTGCCGGGTGTCCCTATGACATTGTTGTCGCTGCTGTACAGCACACCCTGATAATACCATGCAGGCGGTTCCGTCAGTGTCCCCTCCTGATGGACATCCGCCCCCAAATTGAACAGAGAGTGAACTCCTGTAAATGACGTTTCTTCGCCGACATCTTCGAACTGCTCCGCCCCAGGCAACCAGACCTTGTACCACTCGTCACCAAGATTTCCGTATTGTCCTGTTTCGTTAGAAGCTGTAGGCGAATATAATCGATAGTATTTGTCCAGAATCCCGAGGTGTCCATAATTGTCTGAAACGTAGGTATCTTCGGATAATTGAGCAAAGCCATATTTTGTATCTCCTTCTGGTGTTGTGCCATCTCCATTTTTCCATTCGGCATAGGTGTAATACGTTATGCTGCCAATATCGTTTGGATTCGGTTTCGCTCCTGACATTGCCCCGTTTTTCAACGCGACGGTGCCCATCGGGTTAAACGCAAAGTTGGCACCGCCGTCGGACATGATAATGACGGCGGGAACGCGGGCCACCGTTGCATCTCCAGAATATATGGTTTCTGTGTAATCTGTGTAAGTAGTGTCGGGCGAATCGGCCAGCTGTTTATACGCGAGATAGATGCCGCCCTGCGTGTTCGTGAAGTACCCGATATACTCGTCGGCAGAAAGTCTCCGCGTCCCCGCCATAGCCGCTCTGAGGGCTGGTTTACTCGATAGATAGTTTTCCGCGGTATTGGGGTCAAACATCTTGTTGTTTTCCTCTTGATACATCAATGCCTTTAGAAACAAGGTTACCGCGTTTTGCGCCCCTGCTCCGGGGTAGGCTTTCGCGTTGTCACTGTCGATATTGTTGCTCACGGTCTTCCGGTGCAGCACCCAGTTGTTGTTCTGCCTGGTAGAAGTCTTCACATTTTCCGTGCACATTTCGGCATCGACCGCTACAGTGTAGCAGGTATCCCGGTTGTTCATCCAGTACCATTGCCCGTCTCTTGCCTGTAAATCGCTCGGGTGATACAGGGTTTCCATGCCGCCCACCGCGAGATACGGGATATCTTTATTTTCATCTTTATGTTGCCAGTGCGCCAGCGGCATAAGCACGGTGGCGTTGGCGCCGTATGCGCAGACAGCCACCCGGTTCTGCGGGTTCTGCTCCATGAGACTGTCGATCGTCTGATTGATTGCATCCAGGGTTTTCTGTATCCGAGAATTCTGGATGCGCTCCTCCATAGGCACGCCTCCCACAGGAAAATGATCGGAGTATTCTTTTGCGCCCTCTTTTTCCAGTTCCGTATTCAGATGCGCAGTCAGCTTAGGGGCCCCATGGTCAATCTCATACCGGGTGTCCTGACCCATGCTCGCGCTCATATCGAAGACGATGACCAGATCGATCGGCGTGAGCGGATACTCGTTCACCTTCTGCGTGCTGGCGAGGGCGGAGAACACATGCGCAAAGTCGGCATCGAAGGAGACGCTGCCGTCATACCCGTCATGGTCTGATT
>CAZSHM010000001.1:51013-149077 GCA_964606855.1 uncultured Peptococcaceae bacterium | reverse complement strand
TTCGGCGCCGCTCTGCGCCGCGTCCGCCCCGTACGCGAACACCGTCTTGTCCGTCCACACGCGCCCGGCGTAGCGCGACCCCTCCTCGTCGCTCAGCAGCGCGTCCTCGTACGTATCCATCGTGTCCGGGTCGGCCACACGCGAATCTATCACGGTCTTCGCCGTCGGTCCGCCGCTCTCCCCGGCGGCATAAGCCGGGGACGCGAACTCCATGCCTGTGAACATCGTCCCGATCATGCTCACACACAGCAGCAGCGCGATCAGTTTGCCCGGTTTGCTTCGTAGTTTCCTGCCCATAGGGATCCTCCTCAAGTAGTTGAACCTGCGACCACGATGCCGAATCTCGGAAACAAGGACACAGCTTCAGAAAGGTATACCTTGTCGACGATGTGCGAAAATACTAAATATGCCGGCTATGTGGAGCATCCGCTCTATATAGCCGTTTTTATTTGCGAAAAAAGCCCTCCCCAAAAGCCTATACTTTTTGAAGGTTTTATAATTCCAAAAATTTCCATTCCTGCTCCCGGCTGCTATTTTTTCACATTATATCACAAAATTGTGCATCCGGGATACCTCGGTTTTGGAAATTCCCGCCCGCCTTCCACAAAACTCCAATAAAAAATAATTATGTATGTCATAAGCTTTCTTGTGATTCAGGCAGAGCGCTGCGCCGCAGGGAAAAAAGAAACGCTGCCGCGGAGGCCGATCCCCTCCGCGGCAGCGGATTCCCGCGCCTGCTCGCCTTTCTCTCTCTGTTTTTCGTATGATCCCCCGGCCGCACACCGGAAAGAACCCGTGCGCCGGGATCCCAAATCCGCTCCGCCGCTCTGTCCCGGGCCGCTCACCGCAGCGCCGCGTACGCCGCCGCGTCCACCGGCTCCAGCCATTCGTTGGACGCTTCCTCCCCGGGAATCTCAAACGCCAGATGCGAGAACCAGCTGTCCCGCGCGGCGCCGTGCCAGTGTTTGACGCCCTCCGGGATCTCGATCACCGTGCCGGGCGTCATGGGCACCGGATCCTGCCCCCACGCCTGGTACCAGCCTCTGCCGCCGACGCAGATCAGCATCTGCCCGCCGCCGCGCTTGGCATGGTGAATATGCCAGTTGTTGCGGCAGCCCGGCTCAAACGTGACATTCGAGATCGGGAACGCCGCCCCGGAGACCGGCGCAAGGTAGCTCTGCCCGACAAAATACTGCGCGAACGCGTCGTTCGGATCGCCGATGGGGAAGAAAATGCTGTTCTGGTACTTCTCCTTCTCCGTCGGCGCCGGTGTCTCCTCCTTCCAGACCTCCTGCGCCAGGCGAAACACCGCCCAGCCCTTGGGCCAGCCGGCATAGAAGGCGGCGTGCGTCACCACGGCGGCGATCTCCGCCCTGCTGACACCGTGCGCCTTGGCGTTCTCCAGATGATGCACCAGCGAGGCGTCCGTGACGCCGGAGGCCATCAGCGCCACCACCGTGACGATGCAGCGCGTCTTGATGTCGATGTCCGTGTTGTTCCAGTTTTCCCCGAACAGCACGTCGTCGTTGTAATGGGCGAACTCCGGCGCGAACGCGCCCAGCTGCGCCCGCCCGGCGGTCTGTACAATCTTTTCCATTTGAACCATCCTCCTATTCTGCGATTGGCCGTGCTCCGCCTCCGGGAGGCCCCCCGGGAGAAGCGTTTCCCACCGCGTTAAGCAAGGCCGAAGAGCCGCAGCAGTTTCTGCAGGAAGTTCAAGTTCTCCTCCGGCGCCTCCGGCGCCTCCGGCTCCGGCAGCTCGATGGCCGGCGTGCGGAGGACGAACTGAACCGACTCCACGTTGGTATTCTCCGGCGAGACGAAGGAGACGGCCTTTCCGTCGCCGAAGAGCCCGTTCAGCGCGCTCTGCAGGCGGTCCAGCATGCGCTCGTCCAGATTGGCCGTGCTCTCGCGGAAGGCAATCGTACCGCCCTCCAGCTTCAGGATGCCGTCCTCGTAGGTGACGATCCCGTTCTCCAGGGCGATCGCGCCGTCCGCCAGCTCCACCGTGCCGTCGGAGAGCTCCGCCAGCCCGCCGGCCAGCTCCACTGTGCCGTCGGAGAGATCCACCGCACCCGCGAGCAGCTCCCGGCTGCCGTCGGAGAGGGTGACGATCCCTTCATAGAGGGACGCGGCCCCGTCCGAGAGCACGATCGTGCCCTGCTCCAGCTCGGCAGAGCCGTCCTTCAGCGCCTCCACCCCCTCCAGGAGTTCCGCGCTCCCCTGCCGCAGCACGATCAGCCCGTCGTAGAGCTCCCCGATCCCGGCGCAGAGCTCCTCCAGCCTGGGCAGGGTCTCCTCCATGCGCGCGGAGAAGCCGCGCAGCTGCTCCGCGCTCTCCGGCAGGAACTGCAGCTGCTCCGTCGTGGCGCCCATCAGCTCCAGAAGCGGCAGCAGGCGATCCTGCATCGCCTCCAGTTCCTCCAGCTGCTGCAGCATCTCCTCCAGGGATGCCGCCTCCTCCTCGATCGCGTCGATCTGCGCCTCCACCTCCAGCGCGCCGTCGTAGAGCTGCGCCGCCCCGTCCAGCGCGTCGGCCATGCCGCCGTCCAGCTCTTGCGCGCCCGCGAGCAAGTCCTCCGCGCCGCGATCCAGTTCCGTCATGCCGGAGGCGGTCTCCTCCGCGCCCTCGCGCAGATCCTCCGCGCCCGCCTCGGCATCCCGCGCGCCGCGGTCCAGATCCTCCGCGCCCTGCCGCAGATCGCCCGCGCCCTCGCGCAGATCCTCCGCGCCCGCGTGCGCGTCCGCCGCGCCCTCGGCGGCGACTTCCGCGTTCTCCCGCAGCGCGCCCGCGCCGTTCAGGATCTCCTCTATGCCGTTGTAGAGCGCCAGCGTGCCCTCGTCAAAGTCGACCGCCGTGTCCTCGATCCGGCGCAGCGCCTCCTGCAGATCCGGATACTGCTCGGCGCGGACCTCGATCGCCATGGAGAGCGTCACGCCGTTGATGGAGATCTGCTCCATGGCAAAATCGGTCACATCGGCGGAGACGGAGAGCCGCTCGCTCTGCCCGGGCAGCACCGTGAAGGTCACCTGCTTGTTCCGGCCCACGTTGGCAAGCGTGGCGTCCTGCGCCTGCACGTTGCGGGCCAGGTCGCCGTCCAGCTCGAGCGTCACCTGCAGCGCGTAGTTCTCAAAAAAGCGCGCGTCCCCCTCGGGATTCTGCCCGACGGCGAGATCGATCTGCAGATGGCCGTCGCGCCCGGCCAGTTCCTCCGCCGAGATCTCCTGCCCGTCCAGCCAGTAGCGGATGTCAAAGGTCCAGGGCAGCGCGCTCTCCCGCAGAATGCCCTCGTAGTAGAGCCGCCCGGCCTCGGCGTCCACCGTCACCGTCTGATCGGTGAAGTTCAGCGTCTCCGAGGAAGTCAGGTTGCGCAGGGACGTGTAATCGCCGTAATCGACGATGCGCCCCGCCTCGTCCAGGAGGAAGCTGTTGACCACATAGACCCCCTCCACGCTACCGTCGCCGCGCAGATTGGCATAGATGACTTCCTCCTTGGGGGTGTTTGCCTCCCGCGCCGCGGCGGGTCCCGCCGTGAGCGGGAGGCCCAGCGCCAGGATCAGCGCCGCGCAGACGGCAAGCCGCGGTCCGCGCGGACGATGCGCCGCGCCGTCCGCGGGGAGCAGCGCCTGTCCCCTCCCGCCGGCCGCACGGCCCGGGAATCGCGAATGTTTCGCCGAATGTTTCGCATGGATGTTCATGACGGCAGCCCTCCTTTTTCATTTGGCAATGCCCCCGCAGGATGCTCCTCCGCCGCGTCCGGCGCGCCGGACGGACGGGGCTGCGGCTTGATAAAGAACCGATCCAGATCGTACAGGCAGGCGGGCAGCACCAGGAGTACCAGCAGGCAGGAGATCAGCGCGCCGCGCCCCAGCAGAACCCCAAGCTCCGCGATGGCCCCGTTTGTGCAGAAGGAGCCGATCAGGAAGCCCGCCACCGAGAGGATGGCCGCCGGCGTCATGATGGAGACGCTGGTGATGCCCACCGTATCCGTGATCGCCTGCTCCCGGGGCTTGCTCCGCCGCTCCTCCTGATACCGGGAGCCCATGAGGATGGCGTAATCCACCGTGGCGCCCAGCTGGATGGAGGTGATGATCAGATAGGCGATGAAGAAGAGTGTCTGACCCGTAAAATAGGGCACCGCCAGATTCAGCCAGACGGAGGTCTCGATGACCAGGAGCAGCAGGAGCGGCAGCGCCAGCGTGCGCAGCGTCAGCACCAGGATGAGAAAGACGGCCCCGATCACCAGGACGTTGACGCGCAGGAGATCCGACTCCACCGTGTCCTTCAGATCGAACGTGCTGGCGGTGTCCCCGGCCAGGTGCCAGCCGTCCGCATAGTATTCCGTGGTCAGCGCCTCCAGCCGCCGCACAAAGTCGAAGGCCTCCTCGCCCTCCGCGGGGACCTCCGCCGTGAGGATCATGCAGCTGTAGTGCTCGGACATCAGCTGGGAGAGGGTGTCCTCGTCCAGATACTCCTCCGGGATTTCGGCGCCCACGGTGTCGGCGTAGGAGAGGATGCTCGCCACTTCCGGCATCCGCCTCAGATCCTCGTTCAGCGCCCGCTCCTTGGCGATATCGCCCTTGGGCAGCAGGAGCACGAAGGTGTTGGACTCGCCGAAGACCGCTTCGACCGCGGCCTGCTTCTCCCCCTGCGGCGTATCCGGGGCAAAGAGCCGGGAAGAACCGTAGAAGAAGGAGTTGCTGTTCTGCGCGAGGAAGGCGGGCACGATCGCCAGGAGAAAGAGCACCACCGAGACGCGCCGCATCTTGAGCGCCGCCTTCCCCAGCGGATAGAGCGGCGGGATCAGCGGCCGGTGCGCGAAGCGATCCACCCAGCGGATGAGGCGGAGCGTCAGCACCGGCAAGAGGAGGAGCACCGCCAGAAGGCTGAAAAGAATCCCCTTGGCCAGCACCCGCCCCAGATCCGCGCCGATGCCGAACCGCATGGCCATCAGCGCGGCGAACCCCATCACGGTGGTGAGCCCGCTTGCCAGAATCGAGGGCGTGGCGCGGCAGAGCGCCTCCAGCATCGCCTCCTGCGGATCCGCGATCTCGTGCCGGCACTCCTCAAACCGGTGCAGCAGGAACAGCGAGTAGTCCAGCGAGACCGCCAGCTGCAGCACGCTGCCGGCGATCTGCGTCACGAAGGAGATCTCGCCAAAGATCAGGTTCGTGCCCAGGTTGAGCACGATGGCAAACCCGATGGTCGAGAGAAAGAGCAGCGGCTCCAGCCAGGAGGCCGACACCAGCGCCAGGAGCACCGCGCAGAAGGGCACCACAACCGCCAGAATGGACGCCACCTCGCGCCCCGCCGTCTCCCGGCTGGTGACGCTGTTGGCCACGCTCCCGGTGATGAGGCCCGCGTCCCCCACCAGCGCCTCGATGTCGTGGTAGGCGCTCTGCTCCGCGCCCTTCTCGACGGAGAGCGAGAAGAGCGCCGCCCCATCCTTGTACCACTGCCGAACCGTTTTCTCCGGCAGCATCTCCAGCGGCTCCGCGAGAGAGACGGAGTCGTCGAGCCAGGTCACGCTGCGGACCCCCTCCACCGTCTCCAGTTTCGCTTTCATCTCCAGCGCCTGCGGCACCGAGACGCCGCGCACCATCACGCGGCAGTTGGGGATGCTCAGGCTGAATTCCCGCTCCAGCTCCCGCAGGGCGACGGTGGAGGGCGAGTCCTCCGGCAGGTAGTCCATCATGTTGTAGTTGACGGAGACCAGAGGCGCCAAAAACGCGCAGAAAAGCGCCGCCAGCACGAAGCAGACCACCACGGTCCGCGGATGCTGCAAGATGCCGCGGTAAATGTTGCGTACCTGCAAGGTCCGTCCCTCCTGTTTTGTGCATCGCCGTCCGCGCCGCGATGTCGTTTTCTGTCAAATCTGCTACAACATAGTATGATCGATTTCGGCGAATTTTGCAAGTCTCAATTTTGCGGGGGATCCATTGACAAGCGGGCCGTTTTCGGATAAAATGTACCTGTATCAGATACTTATACACACGGGAGGGGTGCAGTTCCATGAACCATTCGATACAGGACATCATCCGCGCGAGGAAGAGCGTGCGAACCTATGACGAGACCGCCCTGCGCGCCGAGGACAGAGCGAAACTGGAGGACTTTCTCCGAAATTCCGGCAACCCGTTCGGGGTCGCCGTAGAGTTCCGGATCCTCGACGCAAAGAGATTCGATCTCTCCAGCCCCGTGATTGTCGGAGCAAAGGAATATGTTGCCGCGAAGGTCCGCCGTGTCCCCCAATCCGAACTTGCCTGCGGATACAGTTTTGAAAAATTCTGTCTGTTCGCAAAGTCGCTGGGCATCGGCACTGTCCTGCTCGCGGGGACGCTCAGCCGCGGCACGTTTGAGAAGGCGATGGAGGTCGGGGAGAACGAGGTCATGCCGGCCGCGAGCCCCATAGGATACCCGGCGGACAAGCCGTCCGCCCGGGAAAAGCTGATGCGGAAGAGCATCGGCGCCGACACGCGCCTTCCCTTTGACACGCTCTTTTTCGCCGATTCTTTCGCGCAGGGTTTAAGCCCCGAAGACGCCGGAGTCTTCCGGGACGCGCTCGAGATGGTGCGTCTCGCGCCGTCCGCCGGGAACAAGCAGCCCTGGCGGGCCGTAGTCTGCGGGAACAGGGTGCATTTCTATGAAAAAAAGACAAAAGCGATGTCGAACAATCCCCTCGGGGATATCCAGAAAATGGATATGGGCATTGCGCTCTCGCATTTTGACCTGACGCTGAAGGAAAACGGGATCGACGGGCGGTTCGCCGCGGAAGATCCCGGCCTGGAGACAGAGGACGCAACCGAGTATATCATGACCTACGAGGCAGGGCGCTGATGGATACCAGATTTTCTTCCGCAATCCATGTCCTGATTTTGATCTCGGAATCGCGCTCGTGCATCACTTCCGATCAGCTCGCGGCAAGCGTGGGGACGAACGCGAGCTATATCCGGAGAGTGCTGGCGCTCCTGAAAAGCGCCGGGATTGTCGAGGGGCACAAGGGCATGAGCGGGTATACGCTGCGAGTCCCCCCGGAGCGGCTGACACTGCTCCAAGTCTATCAGGCGGTGACGGGGTCAGACGATATCCATCTTCTGGACATTCATCAGAACCCGTCCGATCAGTGTCTTGTCGGGCGGCATATCAAACCCGTGCTCACAGAGATGTTTGCGGACATGGAAAAGGCGTTTGCCCGTTCGCTCTCCGACAGAACCCTGGCAGACTGCATCGCGGCGATCCGCAGAGAATTGTCTTGACAGAAACTCCGGGCCGCAAAAAGTCCCGGATTCTATGGAAGGAGGAAGGATGGATATGGACTGCACACTTGTCGTATTCAGCCCCACGGGCGGAACGGAAAAGGCCGCGGGGATTCTATGCGCATCGCTCGGCGAGGTGGTTCGGACGTACGACCTGTCCGACAGAAAGTTCCACGCGGACGCTTTTGCGCCGGACGCGTCCGGCGTCGCCGTGATCGCGATGCCGTCTTACGGGGGGCGCGTGCCCGCGGTCGCCGCGGAGCGCCTGCGCAGCATACAGGGGCGTGGGATGCCCTGCGTGGTACTCTGCGTGTACGGGAACCGGGCGTATGAGGACAGTCTGGTCGAGCTGGCGGATTTGGCAAAGGCATGCGGCTTCCGCGTCGTCGCGGCGGCCGCGGCAGTCGCGCAGCATTCCATCCTGCACCAGTATGCGGCGGGCCGTCCTGACGCGCAGGATGAAGCGAACTTAGAGGAGATCGGCCGGAAGATTGCTCTGAAACTCGCGCAGCCGCAGGAGGAAAAGGCGTTTTTCATTCCCGGCAACCGTCCGTACAAGAAAGCCGGGAGCGTGGGGCTGGTGCCGAAGGCAAACGCTTCCTGCGTGGATTGCGGATTGTGCGCGGAAATCTGCCCGGTCGGCGCGATCGATCAGAACAACCTGAAGAAGTCCGACAAAACGAAGTGCATCTCCTGTATGCGCTGCGTGGCAAAGTGCCCGCGCAATGCGAGAACGGTGAACGGGTTCATGGCTTCCGTTGCCGCCAGGACGATCAAGAAAGCCTGCTCCGTCCGCAAGGAATGTGAAGTATATCTGTGAAGTGTAACTCTGACGGCGGCACCGGATCCGCCGGGCAAAAAGGCCGCTCCGTCCGTGCAGCCGGTTCGGAGCGGCACCGACCCCTTTACAGAAGGAAGTTTACAGAAAGAACAGGACGGACTCTGCCGAAACCCGTCCCGGGGCCGGAGCGCGCGGGATCCAAAGTCCAAGCGTTTCGGCCGCCAACTTCTTCTTTGCGGCAGAAAGGAACCCCGAACCATGCTTGAAAACAGACTCGGAATCACGGACGCCGCGCTCCTCGCAAGGGAGGAAGAACGCATCAGCAAAAAGAAAGCGGCGGAACCGTGTCGTTTACGCCTATAGGGACAGCCGCGCAATATATGGTATCCCGCACTCGCAGGAAGTTCCGTCAGCTTCCTTCTTGTCCGGCACACACAAAACGCCCGGATCCCTGTTCAGGGTTCCGGGCGTCGGCGGCTCTTCCTGATCCGCGGCGAAAAGGCAAGCCGGAGAAATCCGGGAAAAGCGGTCATTCTTCGCCGCGCAGCGCGTTCAGCGATTTCTGGATTTCCTCTTTTCCGTCCTGCACCACATCGTAGTAGATCTGCAGCTGATTCTCAATCTTCTCCATGATGTCGTCGGCGTAATTGAAGGCCCCCAGCGTGATGTCGTGCGCCGCCTGATTGGCCTCCTCCAGCATCTCCCGCACCCGCGCCTCCGCCAGGCGGTACACTTCCGTCTCGGAGGTCAGCTCCTGCGCCCGCTCGTGCGCCTCCTGGATGATGCGCTCATAGTCCTCCTGCGCCTTCTTTTTGATCTGCTCCTCCTCTTTCTTGACCCACTGGGCATCCTTGATCTCATCCGGCACACTGGCGCGAATCTGGTCGATCAGGTGATAGAGTTCCTCCGGGTCGATGACAATCTTGTCGCTCTGCATGAAGGCCCGCTTGCTGCCCTCGATGGTGCTCTCCAACTGATCCAGCAAATTATAAATGCTCACGTTGCTTCCTCCTTATGGGACTGATCGCCCTGTAAAATAGACAGCTATTGGATGGGGGACGGCGCCGGCTCCCGCTGTTTCAGGTAGCTGACGCGCGTACCGCCGTAGTACTTTTCTTTATGTATATAGAATATACTATTTTGGATAGAAAGGGAAGTATTTTTTGCGGATTCCAGCAAAATCATCCCGCCGGGGGCCAGGAGTCCTCTGCCCAGGCGCTCCAGCACCGCCGCGTAGAGGTCTTCCCGGTACGGCGGATCGACATAGACCAGGTCAAACTGCGCGCCCTGCCGCAGCAGCCGCTCCAGCAGCGCCAGGGAATCGCCGCCGAGGAGACGGCAGCGCGGCTGCTGCCGGCAGGCCGCGATGTTGTCGCGGATCACTGCGAGCGCCGCGCGATCCCGCTCCAGGATCGTCGCCGACGCCGCGCCGCGGCTCAGCGCCTCCAGCGCGACGGCGCCGGTCCCGCCGAACACGTCCAGAAAGCGGCTGCCCGGGAGCAGCGGCTCCAGGGAACTGAAGACCGCTTCCCGGACGCGGTCCGCGGTGGGGCGCGTGCGCGCCCCCGGAACGCTCTTCAGTTTGTGTCCCCGATTCTCTCCCGCGATGATCCGCACGATCCGTCCGCTCCCCTCTGCCGCCGCAAGTCCCGTATTCCCGCCGCGATCCCCCGCGGCCGGCTTTCTTGTCCTCCAGTATACCACAAACCCGCACCGGATGCAAAAACCGCAATTTCGCGCGCAGCCCTTCCTCCCCGCGCGCCCGGCCCGCAGGAGGAATGTCCCGGCGCATCTTTACAAACACCCCGCCGTGGCGTACAATAGAGCGTACAGCCGCCCGCGCGGCGGCCTGCCTGCAAAATCAGACGGCGCGAGATCCTGTCTCCCGGACATTCTCCGCGGATAGGGATCCATCCAGCGCGACGGGAGGCGTGCCCATGTTTTCCACCGACGATCTTCTGTTTCTTCTCATCCTGTTCCTGGCCTGCATCGTCTCCGGTCTGGCAGGCTTCGGGAGCAATATCCTGGCGCTTCCGTTCCTGTCCCTGTTTCTCGACCTCAAACTGGTCGTTCCGGTGCTGGTGCTCGCGGTGCTCTGCAACGGGATCCCGCGCCTGCTGACGCAGTACCGCAGCGTGAATCTCCCTGTATTTCTCTGCATGCTCCCGTTTGCGGTCGGCGGCGGCATCCTCGGCGTGCATCTGGCCGGCGTGCTGCACGAGGGCTGGATGAAACTGCTCCTGGCCTGCCTGATGCTGTTTGTCGCCGCCAAAGGGCTGCGCGATCTGCGCCTCGGTGCGGCGGCGCGCCCGAGCAGAATCCGCAACAATCCGCTGCTCCTGGCGATTCCCTTTCTGGGCGGCATCCTGCAGGCCGCCTTCGCCTGCGGCGGCCCCGTCTTTAACCTCTACATCCTGCTCAAGCTGCGCGACAAAAACGAGATCCGCGCCACGCAGTTCGCCATCGGCGTCACCTCCGCGAGCTTCATCGCCGCGCAGTATCTGGTGAGCGGCGCCTACCAGGGCCAGACCCTGCATTTCGCCGTCCTGCTGATTCCCGCCGTCTTTCTGGCCTACCTGGTCAGCGAAAAGATCTTCCGGCACATCAACGGCCCGAACTTCCTGCGCTTTGTGTACCTTGTGCTGCTCCTCTCCGGCGTGCTCACCGGCTGGCAGGCGCTGCAGCTGTTCTAGTCGATGCCCGCGCCCGCGCTCGGCGCACACGGGCACAAAAATCCCGCCCGCAAACGGCCTCCTCCCGGATCGATTTTCCGGAAGGATCCGTCCGCGGACGGGATTTTTCCGCAGCGCGGATATCCTCCGAGCACGGCCGGCGCGATCCGCTCCGCGCCCGGCAGCGGTCACAGCACCAGGGACGGCGCGCTGTAGGCGCGGCCCTTCAGCTCGTTGTCCAGCATGTACAGGCCTTTTGGCTCCGTGCCAAAGAGTTCCATCTTGGTGATGAGCTCCTGCGCGTTCTTCTCTTCCTCTCCCTGTTCCTTGATGAACCAGTGCAGGAACTGCGTGGTGCGGAAGTCGTGCGCGTCCCGCGCCGCGGCGTAGAGATTGTTGATGAGCCCCGTCACATAGACCTCATGGTTCAGATGCGCGTGCAGCGCGTCCAGGAGCTCCTCCGCGTGGAAGTCCGGCTTGTCGATGGCTTCCAGCGTGACCGTTCCGTTGTTGTTGTGCAGATACTGGTAGAACAGCAGCGCGTGGTCGCGTTCCTCCTTCGCCTGGACCATGTACCAGTTGGCAAACCCGTCCAGCCCTTTGCTCTCAAAGAAGTTGGAGAACTCCAGATAGAGGTACGCAGAATAAAATTCTTTGTTCAGCTGATCGTTGAGCAGTGCAACGACATTTTCCTGCAGCATAAAAATTCCTCCTTACCGCTTCAGTAGTATTGTCCCGCCGGGCGAACGCCCCGCTGTCTCCTATTATACCACGTTCCGGAAAAAAGGGACAGCTTTTTGCGCAAAATCCCGCGGATTCTGCCGCGCGCCGGATCCAGCAAAGGCGCGCCTGCCGGCCCGGCGCCGCACGCTTTTTTCGCCCCCGGAGCGGACGGCGCGGCGGGCAAATTCGCAAAAATTCTTGTGCTTTATTTTTTTGTCTGTTATAATGATTTGCGGAATCCGGATCCGCCGGGGATCCGCGCCGGCGCGGCGGACGCCGCGGTATCCCGGGCAGCGCCGGAAAGAGCGGGATTCCAATACGGACTGCAAAGGAGACGTGAGCATCTATGAAACTGGGAATCGTCGGGCTGCCGAACGTGGGCAAGAGCACGCTGTTCAACGCGCTCACCAGAGCGGGCGCCGAAGCGGCCAACTATCCTTTCTGCACCATCGACCCCAACGTCGGGGTGGTGCCCGTGCCGGACGCGCGGCTGCCCTGGCTGGCGGATCTCTACCATACCGAAAAAATCATCCCCGCCGTCGTCGAGTTTGTGGACATCGCCGGGCTGGTGCGCGGCGCCAGCAAGGGCGAGGGGCTGGGCAACCAGTTCCTCTCCTACATCCGCGAAGTGGACGCCATCGTCCATGTGGTGCGCTGCTTTGAGGACAGCAACGTCATCCATGTCGACGGCTCCGTCGACCCCATCCGCGACATCGAGACCATCAACCTGGAACTGATCTTCTCCGATCTGGAGGTGCTGGAGCGGCGCCTCGTCAAGGCGCAGAAGGGCCAGAAGAGCGGCGACAAGGCCCTCATCGCCGAGGCAAACCTCCTGGAGCGGCTCAAGGCGCATCTGGAGCGCGGGGAAGTCGCGCGCAGCTTCGAGCCGGAGAGCGAGGAGGAGGCGGCGATGCTCCGCGAGATGAACCTGCTCACCTATAAGCCCGTCCTCTATGCCGCCAACGTCAAGGAGGACGAACTTCGCAACGGCAGCGAGCATGTGCGCCGCGTGCAGCACTTCGCCGAGGCCGAAGGCTCCGAGACCTTCGTCGTCTGTGCGCAGATTGAGCAGGAAATCGCCGAGCTGGACGACGAGGAAAAGCTGCTCTTTCTCTCCGACCTGGGCATGCAGCAGTCCGGCCTCGACCGCCTGATCGCCGCCAGCTACCGGCTGCTCGGGCTCATCAGCTTCCTCACCGCCGGCCCCAAGGAAGTGCGCGCCTGGACCATCACCGCCGGCACCAAGGCGCCGGGCGCGGCGGGCAAGATCCACTCGGACTTCGAGCGGGGCTTCATCCGCGCCGAAGTGGTCTCCTACGAGGATCTGCGCGCCTGCGGCACCTACGCCGCAGCCAAGGAGAAGGGCCTGGTCCGCATCGAGGGCAAGGACTATGTCGTGCAGGACGGCGACATCATGCTCTTCCGCTTCAATGTCTGACACACACGTTTGACTCCGCGCGGCGCCTCGGCGCGCCGCGCGAAAGGCGGCCCCGCACCGGATGGCTTTCCGGGCGAGGCCGCCTTTCACATTTGCCGCTCTGCCGAGGGCGACGCGCGGTGTGTCGGATTTTCTTCCGGCGCGCAGAGGCGGACCCGAACCTTCCCGCTCAGTAATTCTCGGCGCTGACCTCAAAATAGCTCTGCGGATGCGCGCACACCGGACACACCTCCGGCGCGGCCGTCCCCACCAGGATATGCCCGCAGTTGCGGCACTCCCACACCTTGACCTCGCTCTTGGCGAAGACCTGCGCCGTCTCGATGTTGTGCAGAAGGGCGCGGTAGCGCTCCTCGTGGTGCTTTTCGATGGCCGCGACCATGCGGAACTTCTGCGCCAGTTCCGCAAAGCCCTCCTCCTCCGCCGTCCTGGCGAACCTTTCATACATATCCGTCCACTCGAACCGCTCGCCCTCGGCGGCAGCCAGCAGGTTCTCCCGCGTGTCCCCGATTCCCTGCAGTTCCTTGCACCACAGTTTGGCGTGCTCCTTCTCGTTTTCCGCCGTCTTTAAGAACAGCGCCGCCATCTGCTCATAGCCTTCCTTTTTCGCCACCGAGGCAAAATAAGTGTACTTGTTCCGCGCCTGGGATTCCCCCGCGAACGCGGCCTCCAGGTTCTTCTCGGTCTGTGTGCCGGCGTACTTTGTCTCCTTTGCCATACCCGTCTCCTCCTTGTCCTTGTCGCTGTAGTTCGGATCGGCATCCCCCTGCGCCGCCGCGGCGTGCGCGATGCCCGTGTACCGTGCGATCTCCTCGCTGGTGGTGACGAGGTCCGCCCGCGAGAGATCGTGCACGGATCTGTGCCCCGTCACCCGCGCAAACGTCTCCAACTCCGCGCGCGAGACGTTCAGATAGTTCGCGACGCGCCGCGCGCCCGCCTCCACATCCAGCCGCGCCCGCAGCGCGGGATCCTGTGTGGCGATGCCCGTCGGGCACCTGCCGCTGCCGCAGACGCGGTACTGCTGGCAGCCCAGCGCGAGCAGCGCGCCGGTCGCCACGGCGACCGCGTCCGCGCCCATGGCCAGCGCCTTGGCGAAATCCGCGGAGACGCGCAGCCCGCCGGTGATCACCAGCGCGATGTCCGCGCCCGCGGCGTCCAGATACCTCCGCGCGCGGTGCAGCGCGTACAGCGTGGGCACCGAGGCCGCCTCCCGCAGAAAATAGGGGCTGGAGCCGGTGCTGCCCCCGCGCCCGTCGACGGTGACGAAGTCCGGCCGCGCGTAGACGCAGCAGGCCAGATCGCGCTCGATGTGCCCCGCGGCGATCTTGATGCCGATGGGGCGGCCGCCGGAGCGCTCCCGCAGTTCTTCCACCATGCGCCGCAGATCCTCCTTGGAGCAAAGCTCCGCAAATTTGCTCGGGCTCTGCACATCCTCCCCCGGCCGCCTGCCGCGGATCGCCGCGATCTCCGGCGTCACCTTCTCGCCGGGCAGATGCCCGCCCATGCCGGGCTTGGTCCCCTGGCCGATCTTGATCTCGACGGCGTCTGCGGCGCGGAGGTTCTCGTCGGTCACGCTGTAGCGGTTGGGGATGTACTCGAAGATATATTTGTAGGCGGCCGCCCGCTCCTCCGGCAGGATGCCGCCCTCCCCGCTGCACACGGCGGTCTTCGCCAGCGCCGCGCCCTTGGCCAGCGCCACCTTGGCCTCCCGGGAGAGGGCGCCGAAGGACATGTGGGAGATGTAGACGGGGCTCTCCAGCACCATCGGCCGCCCGGCGTGCCTGCCGATCACCGTCCGGGTCTCCGCCGGGTCGCTCGCCTCCCGCGGCGGCGGATCGAGCTGCGCCCCCAGGAGCAGAATGTCCTCCCACTTGGGCAGCGGCAGCTGTGTGCCCATGGCGGCGCTGACGCTGCGGCCGCACACGGCCATCTCCTGGATCTCCGCCATCGCGCGGATCTCCGGGTCGCGGCGCAAAAGTTCCGGCGCGTAGGACAAATCCCCGTCATAGGCGGCTTCCTGCCCTTTCCCCTCAGGTTCTTCCGTCTCGAGTTTTTCCGCCGCGGGCGCCTCCGGCGCATCCACGCGGAAGAATCCGCTCGCCGGCTGCCGGCAGAGCGGGCAGCACTCCAGGCTCGCAAAAGGGCGCGCTTCCTTGGATTCATCGTAGAGGAATCCGCATACACTGCACTGGTAAATCGCCATACTTTACCTCCGTTTCTCCCGTTCCTGTCCGGCCGCCGCGCGGCATTTCCCGCACAGCCCCTCAAAGATAAGCCGGTGCCGCGCGACCTGAAACTCCGTCTGCGCCTCCACGCGCCGGTCGTACGCCTCCCGGTACGGGATCGGCGCGTCGCACACGGCGCCGCAGGAGACGCAGAACAGGTGATAGTGGCGGTCCAGGCGCAGATCGTAACGGTCCGCGGCGGGCACCTTGACGTGGGTGATCTCCCCCGCCTCCGCCAGGATGTTCAGATTGCGGTAGACCGTGCCGCGGCTGACGCGGCTGTCCTGCCGCCGCACATCCAGATAGATGTCGTCGGCGCTGGGGTGATCCGTCCGCGCGCGGACCGCGTCCAGCACAAGACGGCGCTGCTTGGTGTTTCGGCCCGGCAAGTGCCTCCCCTCCTTGACGGCCTCCTCGCCGTCTGTCATAAATTGATACTGAGACTTAATCCTATTTTGCCATGGAGGGCGCGCGCTTGTCAAGAAAATTTTTTCTCCGGAGCGATCCGTCCGCGCGCGGAGCGGGCCGGCGGGCGTGCAAAAGAGGAGGGCCTGTCGGCGGCACAAAGCCTCCGCCGCACAGACCCTCCTCGTCTCTCCTCTTTCCTACTCTGCCGCTCAGATCGTGAGCGCCGCGTCAAACCCCGTCGTGATCGCGTGGTACAGGGTGCCGGCCTGCGCGCTGTCTCCCACGTTGATCACATCGAACGCAACTCCCTGAAACTGCTCCGCTTCCGCCGTCTTGGCCTTCATGCCGGCGGCGAGCACCACATCGTCGGCCGGAAGAAACTGCTCCCCGCCGTCCTTGCCGACGATCCGGACGCCCTGCTCCGTGATCTCCGCCACCTCGTGCTCCAGGTAGACGTGCACGCTCTCCTCCTCCGACAACTCCCGCGCCTGATTGTGGCTGGCCGTCGCCCTGTCGTACGCGTGATCCAGGTAGTAGAGCGTGTGCATCCGCTCCGTCAGGATTCCGTCCCGGATCAGGGTGTCCGTCATCTCCACAATCGAAACTTTCTTCCCAGCCTGCTGCAGATACAGCGCGGTTTCGCAGCCGATGAACCCGCCGCCGATGATGACGACGCGCTCACCCAGCTCCGCGGCATGGCCGTAGCAGTCGACCGCCGTCCGCACATTCCCGCGCTCCGCCCCCGCGATCGGGGGCCGGACCGGCTCCGCGCCGATCGCGACGATCACCGCGTCGGGCTGCTCCAGGGCCACCCGGTCCGCGTCCACGGCGGTGTTCAGATGCACGGTGATCCCGCGCTTTCCGACCTGCCGGACCAGATACTCCTTGAACCGCTTCATATCCTGCTTGAAGGCGACCTCGTCCGAGTAGGAGAGCTGCCCGCCCAGCCGGTCCGTCTTCTCAAACAGCGCGACCCTGTGCCCGCGGTCCGCCGCCTCGATCGCCGCCTGCATTCCCGCGGGGCCGCCGCCGACGACGACGACTTTTTTGCTCCGCTCGGCCTGCGGATACCGCCACATCACATGGCTCCGGCCCGCGGTGGGATTCACGGTGCACTCGGCGCGGCGGGTCGAGTTCTCGAAGTCGTCCAGCACCTTGTTGGCGACAAACTTCCGCCCGCCGCCCGTGTCCAGGCAGCGCAGGCATTTCACGCAGGGCACGATGTCGTCGGCCCGGCCGGCGCGCGCCTTCTCCGCCCAGTTCGGATCCGCGATAAAACTGCGCGCCATCGCCACAAAATCCGCTTTCCCGGAGGCCAGAATCTCCTCCGCCACCATCGGGTCGTTGATCGCGCCGATGGCCGTCACCAGGCATTTGACGCCGCTCTTCTTGACGGCCTCCGCCAGGTACGCGTTGCAGCCGTTCGGCATGAAGTGGGACGGATGCATGATCCCGCGCGTGAACGCGTTCTGCCGCAGCCCCTCCGAGCACTGGACGATGTCGATCTTGTCCTCGATCATCTTGATGAACTCGATGGATTCCTCCAGCGTCAGGCCGCCCGGCGTGAGCTCCGACGTGCTGATGCGGTACTCGATCACCATGCTGTCCCCGACCCTGTCCCGGATGCGGTCCAGCACCATCATCGGGAAGCGGGCGCGGTTTTCCAGGGAGCCGCCGTACCGATCCGTCCGCCGGTTCTCGATCGGAGACAGGAACTGCGCCAGGAGCCAGCTGTGCCCGCCGTGGATCAGCAGCGCGTCGAAGCCGGCCCGCTTCAGCATGTGCGCCGCCTGCGCGAACCCGTCCGCCACATGCTCCATGTCGGCCTCCGTCATCTCCTCGCAGCGGTTCCCGTTGTGCGTGATCTTGGCACTCGGCCCGTAGGGGTTCATGCCCATGATCTCCGGCAGGGCATACTGCCCGCAGTGGTAGAGCTCCATGCTGGCCAGCGCGCGGTAGCTGTGGACGAAATCCGAGAACATGTTCAGGGTGGAGAGGGTGGAATCCTTGAAGAAATTAAAGATCGGCCCGTGCCCGGCGCCGCGCCGCTCCACCGGACAGCCCCAGAGGTTGACCGCCGCCGCCCCGCCGCGCGCGAAAGACGAGTAGTATTCGACGCCATCTAAAGTCAGTTCTGTCATTCCACTCGGCTCAGTCGTAGCTACACAATGCGTCCGGCCATGCGGCGCCATGATAATCCGGTTTTTATACAGCTTGCTTCCCACCTGGATGGGACTGAACAGATGGGGATAGAGTTCCTGGTAAGGTTGCATGTATGTCATGGTTCTTCTTCCTCCTCAGTTTAGAATTTTTCAACTTCCTTGAAATCAATATCTTTAAATTAAGAAAACCACCAGAACGCCGCCGGCATGGTGACAAAGGTGGGCACCCAGACGCAGAGCACCGCCAGGAGCCCGTATAAAAACCCTTGCTTGGTCGTAATCCAGTCTTTTTGCCCATACATCATGGCGGAGAATGCACATCCCGCCGGAGACAGCATGGCTACGGAGCACAAGTTGCAAAGCATGATGGCCAGGGCCAAATGGTTCACGCCCATGGTAACGCTGAAGCTGTACGCGATGGGGATGAAGATCATGCCCACCACCAGGTTGTTGCAGAACCCGGTGACCAGCGCCGGCAGCAGGGTGACCAGGATGAGGAACACGAGGACGCTCCGCCCGCCAAAAATGGGTGTCAGAAGATTGACCAGAAAGTCGCTGACGCCCGTGGCTTCATTGCCCAGCGCGTTGGCGACGACCATGACGGACGCGACCAGAAAGATGACATCCCAGTTGACCGCGTGCGTGATGGTCTCCTTTAAGCTGCTGCCGCGGACAAAGTTTAAGATCACCAAAATGACCGTCATCAAGATCGCAATGCCACTCATGCCTAATGTGTTAAGGAAAATAACGAGTCCCCACGTCTTCGGCAAGACACTGGGCAAGAACATGCAGAGCAAGAAGACGACAAACACGCCGATCATAATCTTTTGATAATTATCCAGTTTCCCCTGCTCTTCCACCAGGGACTCGTTCACTTTGGCAATGGCCGAGACATCCGGGCGGATGATAAATTTTCCGACAAGAACATACAGCAACATCATAATAAATTGTATGATCCACATATATACTGTGTAATCCAGATAATCGTATCCATTTCCGCTGACACCCTGGTAGGCCCCCATAAACATGACCACCGGGGCGTTCCACGGAAAGGCCTGCCCGCCGGACATAATAACTGCGAATGTAATACCCGCGATCATATAGGCTCCGTAGCGGGAACCTTTCTTGATCCCGTAGATATCACAGATCTTGAAGAACAGATTGTACATGATGACGATGGCCGCAAACGCGCCTGCAAATGCACTCATCAGCCATGTCCCGTAGAGGATCAAAAAGGTCAGAATCCAGGGGTGCCCCCGGCCGATTTTCAAGTTAATCACTTTGTTCGCTAAAATTTTTGTAATATCCGCACTGTCAATCATGTAGACAAGCACCAACACGGAGAAAACCAGAATGACGTTGCTGTGGCCGAACCCGCCCGTCAGGGCCTCGCCCACCGTCATATACCCCGTGAAGCCCATGGCGACCAGGCTGAGCAGGCTCGGCCAAGCCTGTTCACAGAACGTCCAGCCCCAGAGCAGGCCCAGGAACACGCCCACGACCCCCATGCCGACTTCCGTGATGCCCCCAATCGGGGGGATGTACTTGAAGCCGAACATCAAGAAAACGACAATTGCAACATGGAGAAAGTAGACAGGACGATTCTTTGACCACGCGAGTTTCCCCATTTTCGCTCACACTCCTCCATTCAGATCCATTCCGCTGCGTCCTTCTCCCCCGTTTTGATCCGCGATCCCTCCTTCTCTCCTCCGCGCGGAGCGCTTTCCCGATCCGCTGTCCTCCTTCCGCCCGCGGCGCCCGGAGCCGCTCCCCGCTCCGGGCGCCGCCGGGGTTCTACAGACCAGTGTACTCGCTTATATCTTCTTTGTAAAATAATGAAGCGGCCGCGGGATTCTGCTTATCACGCCCGGAGCGCCCCGGATCTGCCGCCTATAAGCCCTGTCCCCTATTATGTTTTTTTACGCCTGTTTTTCCTATAGCCCCGCGCGGATTCTTGATTTTATCCCAAAAATACCGGATAATAGAGGGAACAGGAGCGACTGTGACGGGAGGGGTGGAGATGCGGTTAAAATCCTTGGAGTATTTTGTGGAGACCGTCAACTGCGGGAGCATCAACGACGCGGCAAAGAAACTGTATATCTCCCAGCCGACGCTTTCCATGACCATCGCCGGGCTGGAGGAGGACCTGCACACAAAACTGCTGCACAGGACCGCGCGGGGGGTCGCGCCGACCTATATGGGGGCGAAAGTCTACGCCGGCGCCGTCCGGCTCATCCGGCAGCTCAACGACGACTGGGACGGCTGGAACCGCGAGATCACGCGCGCCGCGGGCGTGGCCGGGGATGTAAAGGTCCTCTGCTTCCCCTCCGCCTCCACGCTGATCTCAAAGTTCGTCATCCGCGAGCTGCAGGTGTACGCCCCCCTGATTCACCTGCAAATTTATGAAGATACTGTAAAAAACGATTTATCGTTCTTAAGCAATAAGGATTTTCCTCTGATTATCAATTCGTGTATAAAAGACGAACAGAGTACTGTCTGCCGGACCATTCCCGCCGAATATCAGGTGGAGCCCCTGCTGGAGGACTCCATGAGCGTCCTGATCTCCTCCAAGAATCCCCTGAGCAAAAAGGCGTTTGTGTCGCCCGCGGACTGCGCGTCGCTGCCGCTGGCCTACTACTGCTACGGCGAGGAGGAGGCGCCGCCGGTCTATCTGCCGCTCTTCAAGCAGCACTCCCATCTCAAATTCTCCAGCCGCGAGACGATCCTGCAGGCGGTCGCGGAGAACATCGCCGTCGCGATTTTCCCGCGGAAAATCACGCAGCACGACTTCTACATCAAAAACAATCTGATCACTTCGGTTCTGTTCGACGCGTCCATCCAGCTGCCGAAGATTCTGCACTACGTGGCCTACAAGAAGGATCTGTCCCCCGCCGAGGAGACGGTGCTCGACATCGTCCGCTACTGCATCCGCTCCTACTTCCTCTGAATCCGCACCGCGCCCCCCGGCCCGAAAACAAAAAGGGCGGAGCCCCCGAAAGGCCCCGCCCTTTTTGCCGCGCCGAAAATCGTCCGCGTCCCGGTTGTCTTCCCCCCGGACGCGCGCGCCCCGCCGCTCAGCCCGCCATAAAGTTCCTCAGCCAGGTCTGAAAATACTCCGAAAAGATTTTTTCCTCCACGGAATACGCCTCCCGCTTCTTCCGGCTGACCAGGAGCGTCTCCTGGGAGCCGGCGTAGGCGATGGGCCGGAAAGTGATCGCGTTCATATCGAAGAACGTCGCCCCCAGCCTGACCGGCAGAACCAGCACGCAGTCGTCCATCTCCAGGTAGTAGCGCAGCAGATCCCGGCTCTGCGCGTTGAGCCGCATCTGCCGCTCCCGGTTCCCCATCAGCCCCGCCCACTCCCGGATATAGGCGTCGCTCACGGAATTGCAGAAGATATACTGCGTGCTCTCCATGTCCTCGGCGGAGAGAATCTTCTTGGCCGCCAGCGGATGCCCCTTGCCCATGAACGCGACCAGCTCATCGTCCAGCAGCACCTGGATCTGCATCCCACTCAGGCGCTCCAGAATCGTGGGCCGGCCGTTTCCGTAGCAGCAGGACATGAGCGCGAAGCTGCAGTCCTCGCCGGAGGCCGCCAGCAGTTCCGGAATCCTGTCGTTCTCACTCTCGTGCAGGGCGCAGAGGATCTCCGGCAGATCCCTGGACAGCGCCTGCAGAAACTCCGGCATGATGTTGCAGTAGAGCGGATTGTACAGCATATACACCTGTTTGCGGCCGCTCTTCTGCAGCTTGCCGCGGCTGAGCGCGAGCTCCAGCTGCGCGCAGGAGGCCAGTATATCCCGCGCGTGCTTCAGCAGAATCTCCCCGTCCTCCGTGAGCTGCACCCCGCTCTTGGAGCGCAGGAACAGGATCGTGCCCAGCTCTTTTTCCAGGCGGTCGATGGCGCCGCTCAGCCCCTGTTGGGAGATCATGACCCGCCGGCTGGCCTTGTGGATGGACCCCGCTTCACAGACCGCCACAAAATACTCCAAGAGCTCCGTCCGCATCTGCTCTCCCCCCCAACCGGTCTCCGCGGGTTCCCCGGCGCGCGGATGCCCCGCAGGCACCCTCCTCCGCGCATTCCCGCGCAAGAGCGCGCGCTCCTCCGCCGCACACGGCTTTTTTCCATTATACCCTGGCGCGGCGCGGCGTTACAACAACTTGTTGTCCTACCACCCTGCTTTTTCCTATAAGATAATGTTATGCAATGTATCGGCTTCTGCTTATAATAAAGCCTGTGGAAAGGTTCTGTTCTCTTGTTCCTTTTTTGAGGGAGGTATTGCAATGGGTAAAAAACGTGCAATGATGATCGGCCTGGACGGCGCCGATCCAATGGTCGTGCGGCGGCTGATGGACAGCGGGGATATGCCCAATCTGAAAGCGTTTATCGAGCGCGGCGTGACCACGGAGAAGCTCGATATGATTGGCGCGCTCCCCTCCATCACGCCGCCCAACTGGGCAAGCCTGGCCACCGGGAACTGGCCCAAGGCGCACGGGGTCACCGACTTTATGAACCACACCCTTGGAAAGCCGCTCGACATCTTCGAGAGCAACTGGGACTCCCGGCGCGTGGAATCCGAGCTGATCTGGGAGACGTTCGAGGACGAGGGCAAAAAGGCGATCGCCGTCAACTATGTGGAGGCCTGGCCGCCGAGGGTCCCCGGCACCAACAACATCTTCATCGACGGCACCGGCGCCATCCCGTTCCTGCGCGCCTACTGCGACTTTCAGAAGATCGTCACCATGGAAGAGGGCGACTTCCAGATGAAGGAGATCCCGCATTTCCTGAGCAGCTCCTCCGCCGACTGTGTCGTCTACGGGGATCAGGTGGATGAATTCTACCGTCCGGATCCCACTTTCGCGGAGCGGCAGATGGGCGGCGAGCTCCTGTTCCTGGACGCGCCCCTGGAGATGCCCGCCAGCGTCTCTGTGGCCGTGGGCGCCGGGGATATCGCGAACGGCGGCCACTCCGACAAGATCACGACGCCGATCCGCTCCGCGGAGCAGGCGGGCTGGACAAATCTCCCGGCAGGCGCGAAGGTCTGCGCCTTCCCGATCAACCGAGGGCTCGTCCGCCGCTACGCGGTGCTGATCCCCAACGCGGACGGGGTGTACGACACCATCTCGATCTACAAGTCCAAGAAGGACACCGAGGCGCAGGCGTCCGCGAAGGTGGATACCTGGAGCGACTGGATCTACGACACGTTTGTCCTGGAGAACGGCGAGGAGGCCCGCGTCTGCTACAAGATTCGCGGCATGGAACTGGCCGCGGACGGCTCCTCCGGCAAGTTTTACTTCTCCCACGTGCTGAATCTCGACGACTTCAGCCACTACTATCCGGAGAGTCTCGGCCCGGAGATCCAGCGGGAAGTCGGGCCGCTGCTGTGCTTCGCCAACTGCGATCCCTACGATCCGGTCGGCATGAAGATTGTGCTGGAGACGTTCGCGGAAATCTACGACTGGCAGTGGCGCGTGACGGAATACCTCCTGGACAAGAAGGAGCCGGATTGGGACCTGTACTACACGCACCTGCACGCGATCGACCTGATGAACCACTGGTATCTGAGCCGCTCCGTGGAGGGCTGGGATGAGAACTGGCAGGTCTACCGGGAGAATCTGCACCAGATTTACCGGATCATGGACAAGTACATCGGCCGCGCCATGAAGTATCTGGACGAGGATACCCTGGTGCTCATCACCTCCGACCACGCCGCCATCCCGCACAACCCGAACCTGCCCAACCCGGGCTTCGGCGAGGAACTGATCAACAACGGCCCCATGGCGGAGATGGGCTTCATGGTGCTGGATAACTCGACCGTCCCGCCGACGGTGGACTGGTCGAAGACCAAGGCGGTCGCCGTGCGCAGCAGCTACGTCTACATCAACCTGAAAGGCCGCGAGCCGCACGGGATTGTCGAGCCGGAGGACTACGACAAAGTGGTGCAGGAAGTCATCACCGCGCTGTACAACTACAAGCACCCGCAGACGGGCGAGCGCGTCATCTCCTTCTGCCTCACCCGGTCGGAGATGGAGCTGGTCGGCATGGGCGGGGACCATGTGGGGGATATTCTCTACCAGATGGTGCCCGGCTACAACAGCGAGGTGCACAGCAACCAGCCGAGCACCTGCGCGTACTACGGCTACTCCATGGGCAATCTGTTCGCGATGGCGGGGGGCGGCGTCCGCCGGAACTATGTCCTGAAACGCACCGTGCGCGTCGTGGACATTGTGCCGACCATCTGCGCCTACTGCCAGGTGCGGCCGCCGAAGGATGTCGAGGGCGGCGTGATCTACCAGGCCTTCACCGGCAGCCGCGTTTGAGCGCCGAGATCCGCGCGGCGCGGCGCCACCGCGATGCGGCATTCCGTTTGAGCAAGCCTGCGGCCGGATTTCGCCCGGCCGCAGCCGTACTGTGCTTGCAGGATTGTATTTGGAATTGTATTTGTGTGAGGAGGAATTGAAATGGCTGACAATGCAACCTCCGGCGTGACCTATTTTGACAGCATGACCAAACTGGGGAAAACGCACTGGCATTTTCTGATCATCGCCACGATCGCCTACTTCTTTGACCAGATGGACATGGGAATGTTCTCCTACGTCGCGCCCGCGATCATGGCCGACCTGGGCTACGACCAGGCGCATCTGGCCACCATCAGCTCCATGTCCTTCTGGGGAATGTGCTTCGGCGGTATCTTCGCCGGCTGGATCGCCGACCGGTTCGGCAGAAAGAACGGCCTGCTGGCGATCATCGCCATCTTCTCCGTGTCGCAGTTCATCAACATCTTTACCAAGAACATCTACGCGTTCTGTTTCTTCCGCTTTCTGGTCGGCTTCGGCGCGGTCGGCATGCTGGTGGTGGCCATGACCTACATCTCGGAAATGCTCCCCTCGCAGAAGCGGGGCAAGTACCAGGCCCTGACCATCGCCATCGGCTCCTCGGCCCTGCCGCTGACGACGCTCTTCGCGACGATCGTCGCGCCCCTGGGCAACCACACCTGGCGCTGGGTCTTCCTCGTCGGCGCGCTCGGCATCCTGCTGATCCCCTTCGGCATGAAGTTTCTGAAGGAGTCGCCCAGATGGCTGGTCAGCAAAGGCCGCGTCCACGAGGCGGAAGCCATCGTCAGCGAGTGCACCGGCCAGCCCTGCGATCTCAGCAGCGAGATCGCGCGCAGTCAGCAGAAGACCAAGTCCCTGTCCCTGATCCAGGCGCTCAAGATCATGTTTGACCGCCGCTATCTCCGCACCACCTCCGTCGTCGCGCTGCTGGCGGTGGGCATCACCGTCGGCAACTTCTTCCTGGCGAACTGGACGACCGTCTATCAGATGGATCACGGCTGGGAGTACCAGGCCGCTCTGATGGTCTCCTTCCTGATCGTCTTCGGCAACCCGCTGGGCGATCTGCTGGCCAGTGTCATCTCCGACAAGGGCGGGCGCCGCATCCCGATCGCCTGCTGCTGCCTGATCGCCGGCCTGGGCTATTTCCTGGCGGGGCAGCTGATCGAGCTCCACATCCCGTTCACGATCGTGATGTTCGTCCGCGGCACCTGCGTGGCGGCGTCCATGACCATGCTGTGGACCTACTGCGCGGAATCCTTCCCCACCGCGGTGCGCAGCAACGTCTCCGGCATCATCCTGAGCTTCGCCAGAGGACTGACGGCTTTCGTGACGCCCCTCGTCCCGATCCTGTACGCGGCGGTGCATGTCGGCGGCATCTACGCGATCAACAGTCTGATGTTCCTCATCCCCGCGATTCTCGTGCTGCTCTTCGGGAAGAGCACCGCCGGAAAGACGCTGGAGGAAATCGAGGAGGAAGCGATGGGCTGACCCGCCGGCGCGGGTTCAGTCGATTCGTTCGGACAAAAAAAGCGGAGCCCTTCTCGGGCTCCGCTTGTCTGTGCGCTAAAAACCGCCGCGCGTCCGCTCCGCCTACAGCGGAATCACATAGGAGAGCGGAATCCCCACCGCGAACATCACGAGCAGGTTGATGCCGACCATGATCGCGCAGAGCAGATAGAGATCCGCCGCCTTGGGAATCCAGGTGCGGTTCCCGTGGAGCAGCGCCGCATGCGTGCCGCCCGACGGCGCGAGGGTTGCCATCGCGCCCGCGGCGATGGTCATCAGCATGATCCCCTTCATGTTGACGCCGATGTCGCCCAGCCCGCTCATCACGACAAGGAAGATCGGCGTGATCACCGTGACCGTCGCGGCGTTGTTGCAGAACTGCGTCATGACCGTCACGATCAGGATGCAGAGGATCACCAGGCTCAGACCGGAATGGCCCTCCAGGATCGGCGTGACGTACCGCACGATGAACGCCTCGATGCCCGTCGCCTCGCTGCGGAACACACTGGCGACCATCATGGCGGAGGCGATCAGGAAGAGCATGTCCCAGTTGACGCCCTCGAAGATCATCTTGGAGAGGGACACACGCTCGCGGAACTTGGCGAGCAGGAGCGCGATCACCGCGCACAGGGCGATGCCGGTATTCCCGATGTCCTTCAGGAGCTTTGTGACGGCCCAGGCTTTCGGCAGCAGATCCGGCAGCAGCAGCGCGATCACGTAGCATACGAACACGGCCAGGACGAACTTCTGGTACCCGCTCAGCGGCGCCGCCTTCTCGTCCAGCTTCGCGTTCACCAGCTTGGACACGTCGGGGCGGAACAGATATTTTACAATCAGGAAAAACAACAGCGTGCAGACCATAGAAAAGATGAACATCCAGAGAATGAATCCGGAGGCGCGGATTGTCCCGCCCATGATGGTCTCGTACTGCCCCAGCACCGAGACGCACAGGTTTTTGAAGGGGAACATCTGCCCGGAAATATTGCCGGTGAACGCCGTGCCGGCGATCATCAGCATCGGCCATTTTTCCCCCGGTTTATAATCGCACATCTCGAACAGACTGTACAGGACGGACCAGATCAAGAGCAGGGACGCGGCCGGCGCCAAAAACGCGGAGCAGACGTAGTTGGACATCAGCACCAGGAAGGTCATGCGCCAGGGATGCCCCTGCGCCCACCTGAGGCGGAGCACCTTCAGGCAAAAGTACCGCGTCAGGCCCGCGGAGTTCAGCACGCCCGTCATGATGCAGATGAAGAACAGCATCAGGACCGTGTTGTTGCCGAAGGTGTTCAACAGGACATTGTTGACGGAATCGTAGCCGCTCAGGCCCAGGAGCAGCACGCCCAGCAAACTGGGCCAGTGCGTGCCGACCGTGATCCAGCCGTAGATCATGCCGAGGAAGATGCCGATGACCTTCATCCCGAGCTGCGTCAGCGGCTCCGGCGCCGGGAGAAACCCGAAGCACAGCATGATGGCGACGCAGATCCCGGAATTGACCATGTAGGCCGTGTTCGAGCCCTGGCCGCTTGCTTTCTCTGCCATAATGATACAACCTCCTCCTTCTTTTCTCCCCCCTATGCCCGCTGGGGGTCTCTGCCCCGGAGTCAGATCCGCAGGCCGGCGTCGTATCCGCTGCGCACCGCGTGGGGGATATTCTCCGCCTTCACGCAGTCGCCCACACAGATCACGTCAAAGGCGCAGTCGCGGAAACTGTCCCGGAGCCGCGCCAGCGGCCTGCGGCCGACGGCCAGCACGACGGTGTCACAGGCCAGGAACGTCTCCTCCCCCGCGGCGTCGGATATCCGCGCGCCGTCCGGAAGGATCTCGGTGCATCTGCTCCGGGTCTGCCAGGTCGCGCCCGCCCGCTCCATGAATTCCATGGTGTGGATCCGCTGGCTGAACTGCGCATTTCCCAGCATGTCCTGCGCCGCCTCGATCACATGGACCTCCCTGCCGCTCTCGGCAAGCACAATCGCCGTCTCGCAGCCCACAAGCCCGCCACCGAGGATCAGCGCGCGGCGGCCGACCCGCTCCGCGTGGTGCAGCGCCTCCTCCGCCGTGAGCACATGTTCGCCGTCCACGCCGGGGATGTCCGGGCGCACCGGTTCCGCTCCGACCGCGACGATCACCGCGTCCGGATCCATCCGCTCCACCATGGCGCGCGTCGCCTCCGTGCGGAGGCGGATCTCCACGCCCGCCTTCTCGCACTGGTGCACCAGGTACGCGCGGAACCGGCCGGTATCGTACTTGAACCAGACGTCCTCGGTGTGCGCCATCACCCCGCCCAGGCAGTCGCC
The DNA here is from genome assembly GCA_964606855.1 of uncultured Peptococcaceae bacterium. Taxonomy (GTDB): domain Bacteria; phylum Bacillota; class Peptococcia; order Peptococcales; family Peptococcaceae; genus UBA7185. The sequence continues at coordinate 121,278 of CAZSHM010000001.1, read as the reverse complement.
TTTCTCCAGGAGTGTGACCCGGTGCCCGCGCTGCGCCGCCGTCATGGCCGCTTCCAGCCCCGCGAATCCGCCGCCGACCACCACGACCGTTCTCGCCTCCGCCGCGTCCGGCACAAATTTTTTGTAAAATCCCTGCCCGTAGGTCGGATCCGCCGCGCACTGCAGGTTGAACGTGCCCTCCGCGTCGTAGGTGATCGCCGCGGAGCGGTTCCCTCTGCGCCCGGTGTCAATGCAGAAGTTGCAGCGCATGCAGGGCCGGATGTCCGCCTCCCGGCCGCGGCGCACCTTTTCGGGCCATTCCGGCTCGATGGTCGCCTGCCGCCCCAGCAGGACGAAGTCCGCCTTTCCCTCCGCCAGGATCTGTTCCGCCAGCGCCGGATCGCTGATGCCGCCCACGACGCCCACCGGAATCCGGACACCGGCCTGCTTCACCTTCCAGGCGTTCTCCGCGTTGTGCCCGGCGGGCAGAAAACAGCTCGGGTGCATATCCGGCCGGCTCTTGGGATTGTTCCGGTTGCCGCAGGTGATGTGCACGCTGTCCGCCAGATCCTCGATCGCCTTGACGTAGGCGATCGTGTCCTCGATCTCGATGCCGCCCGGCGTCATCTCGGAGCCGCTCAGGCGCACGTCGATCAGCAGATCGTCCCCGATCGTCTCCCGGATCCGCTCCAGAACCATCCGGGGGAAGCGCACGCGGTTCTCCGGCGTGCCGCCGTATTGATCGCTGCGGTGATTGAAGGCCGGGGAGAGAAAGCTGGACATCAGCCAGCCGTGCCCGTAGTGCAGCAGCAGCGCGTCAAAGCCGGCGCGCTTCACCAAAGTCGCGCCCCGGACATACATCCGGATCACGTCCTCCATGTCCGCCTCGGTCATCTCCCGCACCCGAACCCCGTTTGGCATGGTCATGGCGCTGGCGCTGATCACCGGCCTGCCGTCCTCCGGCGGGGCCCAGCAGCCCTGGTGGTACAGCTCGCAGCCCGTCTTCGCGCCGAAGGCGTGCGCGTACTCGTTCAGGAAATGGACATCCATAAACACGTTCTCGTTCTCCAGATTGAGCGTTCTGGTCTTTGTGGGGCCAGCCGGGAGGATGGATTTCGCGTTGACCATGCCGAAACCGCCCTTCGCAAAGCGCCCATAAAAGAACACCCCGTACGCGTTCAGCCGCCCGTCGCCGTCCTGCGCCAGCGGACAGCCCATCGGCGCGGTGAAAATGCGGTTCTTCACCTCCACCTTGTGCTTGCCGAGCACCAGCGGCTCAAACAAATGCGGATACTTCTCCTTGTAGATCGGTTTCATCCCCATCCCTCCCATGCTCTCTCCATCCGGCGGCGCGCATGCTTCGGCCTACAACAGCAGCGCGGCGCTGTATCCCGTGGAAACGGCATCGTGAATGTTCCCCGCCGCTTTGCAGTCCCCGACCGCCACAACCTCCGGCGCGCAGCCGTCAAAGCTGTCCCGGAGCCGTTCCCGCGCCCGCATCCCCGCCGCGAAAATCACCAGCTCCGCCTTCATCGCCCGCGATCCGCCGCCGGGATCCTGCGCGACAATGCCCTCCGCCGTGATCTCCGTGCAGCGCAGCTCCGTATAGACGGAAATGTTGCCATCCTGCTCCATGCGGTACAATGTGTGCTCCCGCTCCTGCGGAACGGCATCCGGGGCGAGCTTCGGCCCCATCTCGATCACGGTGCTGCGGATTCCGTGCGCGGAGAGATGGAGCGCCAGCTCACAGCCGACCATGCCGCCGCCGACGATCAGCACCTCTCCCGGGAGCTCCGCTTCGCGCCCGAACACCTCCGGGGCGGTGACGGCATTCCGGCGGTCCGCCCCGGGAATCGGCGGACGGAAAGCCTGGGCGCCGACCGCCACAATCACGCTGTCAAAGCCGGCTGCCGTCAGCTGCGCCGGGGTCGCCTCCGCGCGGAGATGCACCTCCACACCGGCTTGCGCCACCTGCCGGATCAGATAATCGCGGAAGGCGCGCATCTCGCGCTTGAACCAGACATACTCTGTATGGAATAATTGGCCGCCCAGCCGATCCTCCCGCTCATAGAGCACGCATGTATGCCCGCGCTCCGCCGCGGTGATCGCGGCCTGCATCCCGGCAACGCCGCCGCCGACCACGGCGACCCGTTTTCTCCGCCTCGGCGAGGGAAAGGCCTTTCGGATCGATGCCGTCCCGAAGAGCGGATTCACGGAACAGACACTCTTATGCATATCCCCGCAGCGGGAGCACTTGATGCAGGGGCGGATGTCCGCCTCTCTCCCCTCCCGGCTCTTCTGCGGCCACATCGGATCCGCGATCAGGCTCCGCGCCAGCACTACATAGTCCGCCTGTCCCCGCGCCAGAATCTCCTCCGCCAGCTGCGGCGTGGATATGCTGCCCACGACGCCCACCGGAAGCTTGGTGCCCGCCCGTTTCAGCGCTTCCGAGAGCGGCGCATTATGGCCCGGCGGTACAAAATGATCCGGCCCGATCATGCAGCGGGCGACCGGATCGAGGCGTGTGCCGCTCGAGATCTGCACCATGTCTGCGCAGTCCTCCAGAAGGCGGACAATCTCGATGGTGTCCCCGATCTTCAGCCCGTCCGGCGTCCATTCCTCGCCGCTGAGCCGAATCTCAATCAGAAAGTCCGGGCCGACTGCCTGCCGCACGCGCTCCAGAACCATCCTGGGAAACCGCACGCGGTTCTCCGGCGAGCCGCCGTAGCGATCCCTTCTGTGGTTGAACATCGGGCTCAGGAATCCGCCCAGCAGCCAGCCGTGCCCGAGATGCAGCGTGACCATGTCCAGCCCCGCCGCTTTGGCGATCCCGCAGGCCTGCGCATAATGCTCCGCCACCTCTTCCATGTCCTCCTCGGTCATCTCCCTGCTGTACAGTCCGTTGGGCATCACGCACGCCGACGCGCCCATGGGCCCGATCCCGCCCGGATTGAACTGCGGCTGCGCAAACTGTCCGGCGTGGTTCAGTTCGATGGACGCCAGCCCTCCGCACGTGTGCACGTACTCCGCATACCACCGGAGCGGCGTGATCGCCCCCTCTGTACAGCAGTCAATCTGCCCCGTGTGTCCCGCGCTGTTCCGGTCGTCCAGTTTTCCCTCCCCGATGGTGACGACCGCCGCGCCGCCCAGCGCGCGCTCCCCGTAAGTTTCCACGCCGCAGCGATTGATTCTGCCGTCCGGCGCCGCCGCAAAACCATGATGTGTGGGGGCGGCCACAATCCGGTTCCGCAGCGTCTGTTTTCCCACGTTCCATTTTGAGAACAAATGCGGATAGTTCTCCCGATAGGCTTGCACCTACAAACCACCTCTCTGCTCCGCGCGGCATTGTGCCGCAGGTTTTTTTGCCTTCCCGGGGCGCCCTTCCCTGTTTGCCTTGCCTTTCTGTTTTGCCCCTCTGCTCTGATTGTAGCACAAGGGGCTCTGCTCCCATAGAACGGATACTTGGAAACTGTGCTGTCAAAGATTTCGACACCTGCTCTTCCGATTTTCGCGCTGTACTTTTCCGCCCCGCTCTGCTAGAATAAGTCTCACCAAGTACACGGGGAGGGTTTGCGATGCGGATCGAGGATTTTCGATACCTGCTGGAAATCGACCGCTGCCGCTCCATCAATCAGGCAGCGCAAAACCTTTTTTTATCGCACTCCACACTGTCCTACACGCTGCAAAACCTGGAAAAGGAGCTGGGATATCCGATCTTCAAGCGCACGGCGCGGGGCGTCGTCCCCACGCCCCGGGGCGCTGAAATCCTCGCCGACTGCAAAACGATCCTGGAGATTGTGGACCGATGGTTTGACTCGGCAAGCGGCACGCGCATGGTGAAGGGCCATGTGCAGATCACGGCCATCCCGATTTTTGCCCACATTCTGGGCCTGGATCGGATCCTCTCCCTCAAAAAAATCCATCCCGCCCTCACGATCCGCTTGGAAGAGCGGGCGCTCTTCACGATCGACGCGCTGCGCCTGCAGCTCTCCAAGTCGAGCTCCCGCCTCTTTGTCGGCTCCCTCAGCGATCCGGAACTGGCAATCTTCAAGCACCTGTTCCAGGCGGACCCATCCAAGGAGTTTCTCTGCTACTCGGGCGATGAACTGGCCCTGCACATCAGCGCAGACCATCCGTACGCACGGCGGGCGTCCCTCTACCCGGAGGAGCTGCGCACCCTGCCGCTTCTGTTCTATCCGGATTCGGAAGGAAATTTCGGGTACAGCGGCATCCTGCGGTTCTTCCCCAGCACACAGGCCTACGGGATCAGCACAGCGGAGCTCGTGCTGGATATGGTGGCGCAGAATCTGAGCGTCGCCCTGGCAAGCAGGCTTGCGACATCCGATTCCGATGCCGTGAAAAGCGGCGCCGTCCGGGCCGTCTCCATTCAAACCTTTCCCATGCCCATGAACTACTATGTGCTCTATCCCTCCGAGGCGGACGCCACACCCCAGGAGCGGATCGTCATCCGCGAGCTCTCTGGCTATTTTGATTCCCTGGAGGCCGCCTCCCCGATCCTCCACAAGGCATAAAAAAACAGCCCCCGGAAGGGGGCCCGCGTGCAGAATTGCCTCCCGGAGGCAGCATCGCCCGCACAAAAAGATCTTGCGCGGCGGTTTTTCGCGTGCTAGAATCGTGTCAAAAGAGGGGGGCGTGCGGCATGTCCGGGGAGAATGTACAGGATCTCTATAAAAACGAGAAGGGGCGCAGGGCGAATCTGTTCTATCAGGTTCTGTTCGGCGACAAGTGGACGGCGACGGTCATAAACTGCCTGTACCACAGGGCAAAAGGGTTCAACGAACTCTTGGCGGATCTGTATATTTCGGCATCCAATCTTTCGACTGTCTTGAAAAAGCTGGAGCGCTACGGATTGGTGGCGCGCACGGTGCTGCCGACACATCCGGTCTCCGTGCGCTACGCCCTGACGGAATGCGGGACTGATTTTGTGGAGACCATGGGCGGCACACAGGCCAGGTTCATCTTGAAATGGTTCCCCGAGGAGACCTTTATGTCGGATCCGATGCTGGACTCCCTGTTGCGCAGGGAGCCGTTCCCCGAACCTCCTCCCGAAAGAGAATAGCGCTTTGAAACAAAGACAAGGCTTTTTCCGGGCGCTGCGGCAGCCCGGGAAAAGCCTTGTCTGGATTGTGCGCCGCGGTTCGGTTTCCGGTTCTAGCAGATCAGACCGATCAAGCCCCAGAACGGGATGAGCAGCAGACAGATAAACAGGATCTGAAAAACCGCCTTCACGCTCATCGCCTTGATCATCGTGCTCATGGAGACGAAGCCGAAGGAGAAAATCTGCAGATACGCCGGCCACTCATATGGCAGGAACACGGTGTCGCAGGCCTGGTACAGCGCCAGAATGTGCGGGAGGACGTTGAATCCCAGATCCGTGCAGTACTGCGCGATCGGGATCGTCAGCATGGAGCACATGGCGAAGGGGGACAGGATCAGGTTGGCCACCACGCCGAAGAAATAGGTCACATACACGCTCCCCGTCATGCCCACCTTCGAGATGAGCGGCGTCAGAAACTGGGAGATCACATTCGTAAAACCGATGGCGCCGGCGACGGCCCCGATCCCGAGGAAGGCAAAGACCAGGAACATGAGATTCCAGGGGACGCGCGCAAGATCCGACGCATTCGCCACGCGGATCCCCGGCAGAAACAGCAGAATCGTGCCCAGAAAGAAGCCGTAGGCGATGTCCAGCTTGTGAAGCGGCTGCGTGAACATGTAGAGCATCACAAGCAGGAGCACGGCCGCGCCTTTCTTTTCGGCCGGCGATACCGCGCCGAGCGCCGCGTGTTCCTGTTCGCAGTACGATTTGGCTGTCTCCACATCTGTGATCCGGCTGTTCTTGCCGCGTTTGGCCCACTTCAGCAGGATCCAGGTAAAGCCTGCCAGGAAGAGGATGGACGGCAGATTGTTCAGGCAAATCTTGTACCAGGGAAGCGAAAAATCCGGGATCACGGAAGTCACAGAGGCGGACAGCACGCTGACCAGAAGCGCGTTGTAGCTGAACATCTGCGCCGTGCAGGCGCTCAGCGCGACCACCATCAGAACGACGACCGCCTCCCGGTCCGTCGGTTTTAAGTCGAAGGAGCGGTAGACGGCATAGCCCAGGGCGATCACAATGATCGGACAGTTGCAGAAGGTGATAAAGGTAATCAAAATACCGGTAAACAGCAGGGCCCACATCGTCTTGGAAAAACTGCCGCCCAGTTTGAGAATCAGCGACAGCCCCATGCGCTTCAAAAGGCCGATGCGGTCCAGTGTGTTCGCAAAAAGCATCGCGGTGATCAGCAGCAGCGTGGTGCTGTTGGCCCAGCCGGAAAATGCGGTCGAAAAATCCGCGACCCCGAGCAGCACATAGGCCAGCGGCATCCCAAGTCCGACGATGTAGATGTCGAGAAGATCAAAGGCCAGCGCGGCGATGCAAAACACGGTGATCGCGCAGAAGTTCCGGATGATCGGCGTGTAGAGCTCCCCCGTCGGGATCAAGGCAACGATCAGCGTGGCAAGCAGGGCAACGGCCCACGCCAGGATTTTTTTCTTGTCCACACTTGTACTCATACTCTCACCTCATGATAGAGAAAATGTTCTTGTCTGCGGCATGCAGTTCGAAAGCACTCCGGCGCAGCGTGCGCATCGGTGCGGGCGATTGGCCGGGCCCGTCCGCAAAAGCGCTGGCTCGGTCCGGCGAATTTCCCCGAAGCGTCCTCATCAGTAGCGCACCAGGTCGCTCGGCTTCCTGATGTCCTCCGGGAACGTCTCGATCACCTTGCGGCGCAGGAGCGGATCCGTCTGGCGGGGCAGGTAGATGTTGCGGTACATGTGATCCGCGATCCGATCCGGATCGTGCGGCGTGCCGGGCTTGATCCAGAGCGCCAGCATGTTGGCCACGGCGTAGATGTTGTCGAAGCACATCTGGGCGTTGAGAAACTCCAGATACTTGATCTGCGCCGCAAACGCGATCGCGGGGGTGATTTTGCGCAGGATGTGATAGGGCAGTTCGTTGCACGCCTCCCCCTCGCCCGGCCAGATGCCGCTCCAGCCCATCGGGCAGAGAAAGCCGCTGACAGAATCCTGGCGGTGCTCCTGCATCCGCGGCAGCATCTTGTTGACGATCTGGATGGTCGGCTGCATCACGGATTCGATCCAGTTCATCAGCTCCGCGCTGTCCAGATCGATGACGCCCGCGTTTGCCATCCGCTTTCGGCTCTCCAGAGAATCGTGCATCCCGCCGGAGCTCTTGCTTCGGACGATAAACTCCATCTCCACCGTGTCGATAAAGTCGAAGCGCGCGATCGCATCGTCCATGGCCCGGTCCAATGCTTCCGAATCATGGTAGTCCGCCAGGAATCCCTCGGCGGTCACGCCGGCGTCCCGCAGCGCCTTCAGCATGAACTCCATCTTCGTCGGATTCCGCGCGACCAGCGCGATCTGAAATCCCTCCGCGCCGAATCTCTTCGCCACTGACAGCCCCAACCCTGGGCCGGCGCCCACAAGCAGCATTGTGTGTTCCATCCTCATGCCCTCCCAAAATATATAATTCGACGGTGTTCCGTCTATCGAACAGTATAGATTGCGGGAAGGCACGTGAAAAGAATCAAAAAATGCGATGTAACTACAAAAATTTGAAGCGCCCGCGGGCATGGAAAGCGCTTGCAAAACAGCGCCCGGTCTCCCCCGTTCCCGCATCCGTCCGGCTTTTCCGTGAATTCCGCGCCTTCAACAGACAACACATTGGACTTCCCGAATCCTCCCAGGCAATTCAAAACTGTCACGACATGAGAAAAACCCTGCATTCCCTTGAAAAAGGCGATGCAGGGTTTTTTCTCGAGCAACATGGTGGCTGGTGCAAGAACCCGTTTACACTTGCAGCCGATCAAATTTTCGGCAGGATTCTTCCAACAGATCCCGCACGACGGACAGTAGAGGACTCTTCTCCTGACTGATCGGCGACAGCAGAACTACATTGACCGGCATAGGATGCTCTTGGATCGTTTTCACACAAATCGCCCCGTCTTTATATGGTTGGCAGGTATACAGGCAGATCGAGGAGAATATGCCGGCATAGTTTGCATTCTTAGCGATGAAGTCAAACATCATTTCACGCGTTGGCAGTTCTTTGATCTTGTTTCGTGAAAATCGTGAATAGAATTTGGCATAAGGCAGCTTCGTATATTTTTCATAGGTGACAAACGCGAAGTCCTCTAATTGCTCCAGAGTCAGTTCTTTTTCTTTGGCAAGTGGATGCGCAGAATTCAGAAATACCAGCGAGGAAGCGCTTGCTATCGTCGCAAAGTTAAATTTTGCGGCGACGGCATTCTTTTGAAGAGAGTCAATCTCGGAAGGCATACAAAAGTCCATGGCCAGGCATAACGTGTGACTTAATTCTGTCAAGCCGGATAAATTCGGAGAATCATCTTTGATGGTAAATCGCAATGCAGGATACCGGTCGGCGGCAGTCAAGAGCATGTCCAGCACGATCGTGCTGCATATCACACCAGGCGCGGTAATATGAATACTTCCTTCCATCCTGACCGGTTGCTTAGCCAACCCAATCCATTTTTTATAGGTCTCCAGCATTTTTTTGGCATCAGGCAAGATCTCTTCTCCTTCCGGTGTAAGCACAATACCCTTTTTACTGCGGCTAAACAAAGCATATCCTAATTCCCGCTCCAGCGTGGCAATAGCGGCGCTGAGACTCGGCTGAGTGATAAATAGATGTTTGGCTGCCTCGTTGAAGGATTGATATTCGCTGGTCTTCACAAAGTATTCGATATGTTTTAACTGCATATCGGAGTCACTTCCTTTGACCTTTTGTTTTCTAATTATATCACGGCTGCAAAAACACGCGTACTATAAAAACCGGCTGTCACCGTTATAGAGAAACTGCGTAATCAAGCACGTGATTCTCGGATTATACATAAAGAAAATTTTTAATTATACTAGGTTCTGGACAATAGCTTGTATAAAGATCGGCGCTGATTCAAAGACATTCTATTTCCAAAAACAATAAAGAAGGAGTGATACTGAATGGAATTATCCAAAAATAGGGCCGTAAAATGGTTCATCAGCATTTTACTTCCGCTCTGTATTATGCTGATTCCCCTGTCGGAGCTTTACACACAGCAATTGCGCATATTTTTCATGATCACCGTTTTTGCAATTCTGCTGGTTGTGTTTGATCTGGTCGACAGCCTTGTCGCCGCGATTGTCCTGTTTATGGGCTATTCCGTCTCCGGCATCGCCGAACCGAGCGTGGTATTCTCTGCCTGGTCAAACGATGTTGCCTGGATCATTACCGGCTCCCTGGTTTTAATCGCTGCTTTGGAGAAGACCGGCATCATGAATCGATTGGCCTATATGCTGATCTTAAAAATGAGCGGCAGTTACACAAAAATGCTGTGGGCTGTCTATTTCGCCGCTCTGCTGATTTCTCTTTTGACTTCTGTGACAGGGTTCCCGCTGTTCGCCACAATCCTCTATGGTATTTGCCGCGGAATGGGTTATAAGATTGGATCACGGGAAGCGAACGGAGTCGTGTTCGCGGGCATGACCGGCGCAGTCGCGCCATTCGCATGGCTATACAATCCCATCAATGCGGGGGTTGGCGGCTCCGTCCTGAACATGTTCGATCCAAGCCTGTCAATTACTTGGTTCTCCTACCTACAAGTGTCGGCTCCGTGGTTCCTGTTTGATTTGCTTTGGATGCTGCTGATCACCAAAGTGTTCTTCAAGCCAAAAGATATCCGGGAGGTAAACTTGGACTATTTCCGGAACGAACTGGGAAAATTAGGCACAATCTCGCTTCCGGAGAAAAAAGGCGCCGTTCTGACCGTCTTGGTGGTTGCGTACCTAGTCGCCTCCAGTTTTCTGGGCTGGAATACTGCCTGGGGCTTCAGCATCTTAGCATGGGCCGTATTTTTACCGGGAATTGATCTTGCGAATACCGAAACCTTGAAGAAAGTCAATTTTGGGATGGTGTTTTTTACTGTGGCCTGCTTGACGATCGGCAACGTCGGCAACGCCATCGGTGTCGGGACGTTGCTCACGGCAGTAGTCAGTCCTATCCTGCAGGGCGTATCAAGCACCGTATTCATCTTTGGCGTTTGGCTGATTTCAACATTAGCAAATTTTGTGCTGACTCCCGTCGCCGTCAGCACTGCATTGGGTGTGCCATTGATGCAGATCGGTGTCGATCTTGGAGTCAACCCCGTCGCGACAATCTTTACAATCATGATGAATACCTCCAACGTCTTCATGCCGCATGAAAATACTGCATATCTACTGTATTTCGCGCTTGGGCTGTTCACGATGAAAGACTTCATCAAATACAATTCCGTTCGAATGGGTCTCCACCTAATTTTTATGATGGTCGTGATCGTCCCGTACTGGCATCTCATCGGCATCTTATGATGTTAATGTGCAATTTTTATCAGATCTAAATCCAAGGAGGGTTTTACAATGGTTATCGATATGCGGCTGCGTCCGCCATACAAAAGCATCACCAAGATGGATTTTTTTCAGGCTCCACAATTTATCTCTCCGACGGTGCTGAAAAATGGCGGACACATGCCTCCGTCCTGTTTTGAAAAATCGATGGATCTTCTCATAGAGGAAATGGACGATGCGGGGGTCGATATAGGTGTTGTCCCAGTACGCACATCAAACGGTGTAACCAATGAAGACGCGATCGAATTGCTGAAAGATTATCCGGGCCGTTTCGTTGTGATGGCAGGGATCGATCCCACAACGGGCATTTTGCAAGCCCTAACAGATATAGACCATTACGTCGTCCACGGCCCTTGTGCCGGAATTGTGATGGAACTTCCGTTCTGCAAGAAAGGTCCGTTGCATGTAGACAATCCTGTTCTGGCACCGATCTATGAAAAATGCGAAGCCGGTAATATTCCCGTTTATCTGCAGTGGGGCGGCTTATTTGCGCCGGATTTGGGGTTATATAATCCGGTTGAATTGGACCATGTGGCAGCACGCTATCCAAAGATGACAATTATTTGCGGACATGCCGGATGGCCGTTTGTAACAGAAATTTGTCAGGTCGCGCTGTGCCGCGGAAATATTTATCTGGCGCCTGACACATACATGACGCCAAACACCCCTGGGCATGAAGGTTATGTGACCGCGGTAAGAAATATGCTGTCAGAGCGAATTTGTTTCTCCTCTGCCTATCCTCTGGCTACGATTGCAGAAACCAAGCGGAGTTATGACGCTTATGCTCTCTCCGAGGAGATAAAGGAAAATTTATTCTGCAACAACGCAAAGCGGGCGCTTGGCCTGCAATAATCGGACTCCACCAAAGAACAATTCTGAAAATGGAAAACTTGAGCCAATCCTGTAAGGATTGCAAAAACAGAAGGAGGCAGACAGGATGGTAAATCGTGTGTGTGAAACATTGGGAATCGAAAAACCGATCCTTTGCGGACCGATGGCATGGATCTCCACCGCCCCGCTGGTGGCAGCCGTCTCCAATGCGGGTGGTCTAGGTGTGCTCGGCGTGGGATTTGCGCCACTGGAATTTGTGGAATCTCAGATACAAGAGACAAAAAAACTGACTGACAAGCCCTTTGGCATCAATGTGATCATCAGCTCGGATGTTGCGTTTTTGGATAAAATCACGCAGGTCGTAAGAGATGTGCATCCGGATGTCGTATATGCGGATACCTTAGCTGGTCTCGACTATGATTTGACAAAAACCTACACGGAGCAATGGCACGCATTGGGCAGCAAGGTTCTTGTAAAAGCGAGCTTTATCGCAGACGCCGTCACGGCGGAACGGGCCGGCGCGGACGTGATCATTGTAAAAGGCTGGGAAGGAGGCGGGCATGTCTCCTTTGAAACGACGATGGTTCTGGTGCCGCAGGCGGCGGATGTGTTGAAGGTTCCCCTGGTGGCCTCCGGCGGGATTGCGGATGGCCGCGGGATGGCTGCGGCCATTGCTTTGGGCGCGGAGGCAATCGAGATGGGAACCGTATTTCTAGCCGCAGAAGAGACTGCGGTGCATCCGAATGTGAAACAAGCCGTTCTGGATGCACAGGACATGCAGTCTGTAATTACAGGGAGCTGCACTGGAGAGCCGTGCAGGCAGATCAAAAATACCCTCTCGGAGGAACTTTTGCGAATCGAAGCAGAAAACGTGCAGAGCCTGGCGGCGGAGATGCTGCGCCCGGTAGCGGAGCATTCCCTGAAAAAAGCAATGGCGGATGGCGATATAGAGAACGGGGCCGTGATGGCCGGGCAGATTGCTCCACTGATCAAAGAAATCCGACCGGCGGCTGTTATTCTGGATTCCGTGCTGGAAGAATGCAAAACCGTATTGATGAGAATGCCACAATATACGTTTTAGCCGCAACTGGCTATAAACGACAAACTGCGAGGAGGAAAGGATTATGAAAGCGATTGATTTTCGAGTAAGGCCCCCGTACGATGCCTTCCTTGGGCTATTTTCCCCAGAAAAATGGCCCGGAGATCTGTACCAAAGCCTGCAAAACATGGGCATCAAAGATCCAATCCCAAAATCCTATCAACACAATTCTATGGAGGAATATCTGAAAGAATGTGAAAATGCGGAGATTGTTGCCTCCGTGATCGCTTCCAGGAACGGCGCCGACAACGATGCGCTCGAGGCCCTAACGATGCAGTATCCGGGAAAATTCTACCTGTTTCCATATGTAAACCTCACAAATGTAGAGGAAACGGAGCACATTGTGGAACGCTATATCCTCAGCGGAAAGGGTTATGGGAAAGGCGTAACGATTGAACCCGGTATCCCGGTGAACGGAAAAACCTATCAGGTCAATGACGAGATCTTTTTTCCCGTGTATGCTTATCTGGAAGAAAACCATATTCCTGTGCTGTTGACATTGGCAATGATGACCGTGCCATATATCGATAACAATATTCCCTTCTATGTCGATCAAGTATTGGCCGCTTTCCCGAATTTAAAGGTGATCTTAGGTCATGGCGGATCTCCTTGGGGAAGAGAATTTGGCGCGATGACAACGAAACGGAAGAATCTCTATCTCGCTGTAGACACGCAACTCTTCACCGGCGTCGGGTATCACGATTACGCTGCGGCATTTGAATGGTCACCCAACAAGTTTTTGTTCGCATCTTCATACCCCGTAACACCGCCCACGGTCGTGAAACAGGCTTATGAACACAATGGCATCGTCCCAGAAACCCGTTTAGAAGATTTCTTCTACAATAATGCAGCAAAGCTGTTAGGCCTAGCGTAAATACATCCGCGTATGACAGCGGTCTAATAGGTTTGCGCCTGCCAAAGAAGGAACATCCTCTTGCATCCGGACGTGTGGCATGCTATGATCAGGTGAGCTTTTGGGGATCTGCGCCTAGGAATGTGCGTGTGCAACTGAAGATACTGCGTAGAAATAGAAGAAAATGCAATACAAATTTGTTTTGCTATGCGCTTTTTTGGGGGCAAATAACCGGCGCGGGCCGGAGAGATCTCTCCGGCCCGCGCCGTTCCGCTTTCGCCTATGCTTTTTAGATTCTGCGCTTCTTTCGCTTTAACTATTGCTTTTTCCAGCGGACTGCGAACTCCGCCGGGTTCCGCGCGGAGGACCTCCGCGGCCCGTCCTGCCGGATCAGTATTCCAGATCCTTCTCCGTCACACGCTTGCGGAACACATAGTAGTTCCAGGACTGGTAGAGCAGCACGACCGGCACCAGCGTCAGCGCCACCACCGTCATCACCTTCAGCGTGTAGGGGCTGGAGCACGCGTTGTAGATGGTCAGGCTCCAGGCGGGGTTCAGGGTCGAGATCATCACGTTGGGGAACATGCCCGCAAAGACGCTGGCCGTCACTGCCAGGATGGCCACAAACATCGCGGCGAAAGCCACGCCGCTCCGGCCGGTCCGCAGCACAAGCACGGACGCGATCAGCGCCGCCGCCGCGACCGCCACCAGCACCAGCGCCAGCGGGCCGCTGTAGATATCCGTGACAAACAGCGCCGCCGCCACCCAGAGGACGACCGCCGCCAGCATTCCGATGCCCAGTTTGCCGGAGAGCGCCTTGACGCGCGCCAGCACCGCGTCGGAGCCGACTTTCAGCTGCAGGAACAGCGACCCGTGGTAGGCGAAGAGCAGCACAAACACGAGCCCGCCCAGGAGCGTGAAGGGTGTCAAGAGCGTGAAGAAGGTTCCCGTGTACTGCATCTGCGCGTCGATGGGCACGCCGGTCATCAGGTTGGAGACCGCCACCCCCCAGAGGAACGCGGAGAGCAGGCCGCAGACCGCGATCAGCAGATCCCATGTGCTGCGCCACCGTTGCCCAGGCAGTTTGCTGCGCACCTCGATCCCCACGCAGCGCACGATGAGCGTCAAGAGCACGAGAAAGAGCGCCAGATAAAAGCCGCTGAACATCGTGGCATACCAGTTCGGGAAGGCGGCAAACACCGCGCCGCCCGCCGTCAGGAGCCACACCTCGTTGCCGTCCCAGAAGGGGCCGATGGTGTTCAAAACGATGCGCCGCTCCTGGTCCGTCTTCGCGACCAGCGGATTCAGCATCCCCACGCCGTAGTCAAACCCCTCCAGGAAAAAGAATCCGATAAACAGCACCGTGACCAGAATAAACCAGAGAATGTTCAAGTCCACAGGGATCCCTCCTCACTCGCGACAGGCGCTTCCTCCGCTGTCTCTGCCGACTGTCTGGCAAAGCGCACCATGAGCACCACATCCACCACGGCCAGGATTCCATAGATCAGCGTGAAGCCGATCATGCTGATCAGCACGTAGGAGCCGGGCACTGCCAGAGAGAGGCCTTCCGCCGTTTTCTGCAGACCGTAGACGATCCACGGCTGCCGCCCCATCTCCGTGATCAGCCAGCCCGCGATGTTGGCCACGTAGGGCAGCGCGATAGCGGGCAGCAGCAGTTTCAGGTAGCGCGGCGAATTCAGCAGCTTGCGGCGGCGGTCCTGAATCAGGCCAAAGAGCGCCAGGAGCACCATCAGGCCTCCGGCCCCCACCATCAGGCGGAAACTCCAGAACAGCGGCGTCACCTGCGGCACATAGTTCCCCGGTCCGTACTGCGCCTCATAGGTGGCCTGCAGTTCCTTGATGCCCTTGACTTCGCCGTGGAAGGAATTGTAGGCCATAAAACTCAGCATGCCGGGAACTTCGACCGAAAAGGTGTTTTTTTGATTTTCCTCATCGATGGCTGCCACAGCCACAAAGGAAGCCGGATCCTCCGTCTCCCAGTGCGCCTCGGCGGCGGCCATTTTCATCGGCTGTACATCCATCAGATACTGGCCCTGCAGATGGCCCACACAGCAGACGGCCAGCACACCGACCAGCGCGTAGACGACCGCGTAGCGGAAGCACTTGCCGAAGATCTCCGTCTCGTGTTTTTTGAGCAGATGCCAGGCGCAGACACCCATCACCAGAAAGCCCGCCGTGCAGATCCCCGCCGCGAAGACGTGCGGGAACTGGTGCCACAGATAGGGGTTGCGCAGGAGGGCAAAGAAATCCACCATCTCCGCGCGGCCGGCGTTCAGCACATAGCCCTGCGGATTCTGCATAAAGGAATTTGCCAGAAGGATCCAGAACGCCGACAGATTGCTGGCAAAAGCGACCAGCCATGCGGACGCGAGATGAACCGCCTTGGGCAGTTTATCCCAGCCGAAGATCCAGATGCCGAGGAACGTGGATTCGATAAAGAAGGCGGCCAGCGCCTCCACCGCCAGCGGCGCACCGAAGATATCCCCCACAAAGCGGGAGTATTCCGACCAGTTCATCCCGAACTGGAACTCCTGCACGATGCCGGTCGCCACGCCCAGGGCAAAGTTGACCAGGAACAGCTTGCCCCAGAATTTCGTCATCTTCCGGTATTTGAGATCCCCCGTGCGGTAATACTGCGTGTGCAGGATCGCCACAAAGATGGAGAGCCCCAGCGTCAGCGGGACAAAGAGAAAATGATAAACCGTGGTGATTGCAAACTGCCATCGCGCAAACAACAATGGATCCATACAATCTCCCCCCTGCTAGAAAAAATAATCCTGCTGTCTTTCTGCCGCAAGGTTATTATAATCATTTCCGCCTGTCTTGACAAGCTTTTTTGCCGGGCGGCACTTGGTACGGGGCGGATTTTTTACCATTCCGCCTGGTCTGCGCTTCCGCGCCGCCGGGCGCACCAAAAAAAGCGGGCACGGCAGAAAAACGTTCCACCGTGCCCGCCGTCGGGCGCAAAAACCGCGCAGCCGATCCATCTTGGAGAAAAAGGGATTGCGCCGATATTACAGTTCTTTCTTGCCGTTCTTCAGATCGACAAAATACTCCCGCACCATCTTCGTGACGAGACCGCTCAGCAGAATCAGCGCGATCAGGTTGGGGATGGCCATCAGACCGTTTAAGGTGTCGGCGATGTCCCAGATCAAATGCAGACCGCCGACGGAACCCACATAGACCAGCACGATGAAGACAAGCTTATACGCCAGCTTGACGCCGCCGACCAGCGAGGTGCCCTTGAAGAGGTACTCGATCGATTTTTCGCCGTAGTAGCTCCAGCCCAGCAGGGTGGAGAGGGCGAACAGAATCGTGCCGATGGTGACCCCGACCGTGCCGAACACGCCGGCATGCTGGGAAAACGCCGCGATAGAGAGCGCCGCGCCGTCCAGCCCCAGGCTGGGATCGGCCCACAATCCGCTCATGACAACCACCAGGCCCGTAATGCTGCAGATGATGAAGGTATCGAAGATGACTTCAAACGCGCCCCACATGCCCTGGCGGACAGGCTCCTGCGTGCTGGAGGCCGCATGGGCGATCGGCGCGCTGCCTAAGCCGGCCTCGTTGGAGAATACGCCGCGGGCGAAGCCGTAGCGGATGGCGTTCATCACGGTGTAGCCCAGAATGCCGCCCCCGACTGCCTGCGGAGCGAACGCGCCCTGGATGATGGTGGCAAAGGCCGCCGGGAGCTGCCCGATGTTCATCACGATGACGACAAGCCCCAGCACCACATAGATGACGCCCATGATGGGCACCAGTTTCTCCGTGACCTGCGCGATGCGCTTGATTCCGCCCAGGATGACCACCGCGACAAGCACCATCACCACAATGCCTGTGATGGATGGGCTGATGCCCAGTGTGGAATCCAGCGCGGCGGCGATGGAGTTGGCCTGCGTCATGTTGCCGATGCCGAAGGACGCCAGCGTGGCGAAGATGGCGAAGATCACCGCCAGCCATTTCATGTGCAGCCCTTTCTCAATGTAGTACATCGGACCGCCGACATACTCCCCGCGCTCGTTCTTCTGGCGGAATTTCACGGCCAGCGTGACCTCCGCGAACTTGGTCATGGTGCCGAAGAGCGCACTCACCCACATCCAGAACACCGCGCCCGGACCGCCGGCCACGATGGCGGTCGCCACGCCGGTGATGTTGCCGGTGCCGACCGTAGAGGCAAGCGCCGTCGCCACGGCCTGGTACGGCGAAATGCTGGACGCATCCTTCTTGTGGGACGACGGCTTGAACAGGCTGCCCACCGTGGCTTTCAGGATCGTGCCGAGCTTGAGGATCTGCGGGAAACCCGCGCGCACCGTCAGGTAAACGCCGGTTCCGACCAGCAGAATCAGCATGACAGGTCCCCAGACAAAACTGTTGATCGCCCCGTTGACCGTTTCAATGACGCCCACAACTGTTTCTAACATGTCCCTTTCCCCCCTTAAATTAGACAATGTCCACGCAAGGTGGACATTCGTCTCTTAGATGTACACATCATACTAAACCTCCGGGGAAATTGCAAGCCCCTTTTCATAATGAATACTAATTTGATACATACCCGCGCGGTTGTATTTTGAATCCTCCTTCGCGCGTTTCCGGCGCATCCGGTGCGCGCAGCGCTTCCGGCCGCGAAGGAAGAAAGCCGCTGGGGCCCTTAAAATGCGCGTTTTCATGCACCTCTGTGCGCCCCTGCGGCGCCTGGCGGCACAGCGGCACACGCCGACGGCGCGCATCCCCGCCGCGCGCCGCCGCAAAAAAATACTGTATTCATCGCTGAAAAGAGCACGGCCCGGCCGAACGCCCGACCCCGCGAATCCGCGGGAGGGAAACAGTTCCGGCGGCGCACCGCGGTATCCGCCGGCTTTCAGGACAGGTTCCGGCCAAAGCCAGGGCAACAAAAATGCCGCCGGGACGATTGGTTCGTCCCAGCGGCACGGCGTTACGCGCGCTGTAGCGATGCCGCGCGCAGGCGTTCTGCGCGCGTGCTCCCGCACTCTATTCCTCGATCGGGAACACATCGCCGATCGTGCTCTTCATCTCTTCCTGAACCACGGGGATCTGATCCTCCGGCGCGGGTTCCGGTTCCGCCGCCGGCGCGGCGGTTTTCGGCGCCCGCTCCGTCGCCTGTTTGATGCTCAGGCTGATCTTCTGCTTGTCCAGATCCAGATCCAGCACCTTGGCCTTGATCTTCTGCCCGACCTGCAGCGCATCCTCAACCTTTTCCACGCGCTCCCACGCGATCTGGGAGATGTGCACCAGGCCGTCCACACCATCCTCCAGCTGCACGAACGCGCCGAACGGCACCAAGCGCACAACGGTGCCTTCCACAATGCTGCCGATCGCATACTTCTCGGCGGCGGTATCCCACGGATTGGGCAGCAGCTGCTTTAAGCCGAGGGAGATCTTCCCCTTCTCGCGGTCCAGCGCCAGCACATACACCTCGATCTCCTGACCGGTCTTCACCACATCGCCGGGGTTCTTCACGCGGCCCCAGCCCATCTCGGAGACATGGAGCAGCCCGTCGACGCCGCCCAGATCCACAAAGGCGCCGAACGAAGCCAGGCGCCTGACAATGCCCTTCCGCACCTGTCCGACTTCCAGCTCGTTCCACAGGGCTTCCTTGCGCGCCTTCTCCTCTTCCTCCAGAATCTCTCTGTGGGAGAGCACGATCCGTCTGGCTTCCGGCTCAAACTTGATGATCTTCAGCTTCAGCGTCTGTCCCACGAAAGATTTGATATCCTCCACATAGCGCAGCGCCAGACGGGACGCGGGCACAAAGCCTCTGACCCCGACATCGACGATCACGCCGCCCTTGACGACGTCGATGACCGGCGCCTCCACGGTGCCGCCCTCGTTGTAGATCTCCTCCAGCTTGGCCATCGCGTCGGCCTGGTCGACTCTCCGCTTGGAGAGCAGCACGTTGCCCTCGCTGTTCTCCTCCTTGATGATCATCACTCGGATCTCATCGCCGACCTTGACGACGTCCTCCGGCGCCACGTTCTTGGCGAAACTCAGCTCGCGCACAGGAAGGATCCCCTCGGATTTTCCGCCGATGTCCACCAGAATCTCATCGTTGTCGATCTTCACGACCGTGCCCGTCACGATGTCGTTGCGGCCGACACCTCCCAGAATCCCGTAGTTCTCCAAACCCTGCTCCATCGTCATTTGTTCTTCCATTGTTAAAGTGACCTCCCTAATTATCCAGTCAGGCGTCGATGCGCCTGCCGTAATCCCTACTTTTTCGATCCCGTCGAACCAGCGCCTGTCTATCTCGCCGGCCGACTCGATCTGTTCTGTGCGGCAGTGCTGCCTGCACAGTGCCGCCAGCTTTTGCGTGTTGGCACTGTTGGAGCCGCCAATCACCAGCATCAAGTCCACCGTCTTGGCCAACGCCAACGCGGCGCTCTGCCGTTCCCGTGTTGCCGAACAGATGGTGTTGTACACTGCCAGCTCTCCGATCCCGCACTGCTCCAAGGTTTGTACCGCCTGCTCAAAGCGGTCCAGATTCTCCGTTGTCTGCGCGACCAGGCAGACTTTGCGCCCCCGGAGATCCAGCTGCTCCAGCTCGGCGATGTCCTGAAAAGCGACGCCGCCCTCCCCGGCCCAGCCGAGAATTCCCTGAACTTCCGGGTGATCGCGGTTTCCAAGGATCAGCACAAGATATCCGTTCTGACTGTGTCCATGCGCGATCCGCTGCACTTTATTGACAAAAGGACAGGTGCAGTCGTAGACCGTGAGACCGCGGGCGGCCGCTTCCTCGTAGACAGAGGGGGCGACGCCGTGCGTGCGGATCAGAACCGTCCGCTCGCGCACCTCCTCGAAGCCGGCCCGCGCAAAAATTCCCAGACGCTCCAGCCGCTGAACCTCCTGCGGGTTATGAATCAGGGGACCCAGCGTGGCGATGGGGGCATAGCCTTCCTGCACCAGCTCTTCTCCTTTTTGGATGGCCATTTTCACACCAAAACAGAAGCCTGCATGGGGAGCTATCTGAAAATTCACTCCATCAGCTCCTTCTTATGAGATAAATATAAAAAAGTGCTTATCTTTTATTATAGCGAATAAACGGGAGAAGTGAAATAGTTATTTTTGAATCTTGTGAAAAAGTTTTTCCACAACCTCGTCGAAGGTCAGATCGGTCGTGTCGATCCGCTCGGCGTCCTCCGCCTGCACCAGGGGCGATACGGCGCGGTGTGAATCTTTCTCGTCCCGCAGGGCGATCTCCCGCTCCATCTCCTCCTGGCCGATCTCCACGCCCTTCTCCCGCAGTTCCAGGCAGCGGCGGCGCGCCCGCTCCTCCAGGGAGGCCGTCAAAAAGAATTTGTACTGCGCGTCCGGCAGCACTTTGGTGCCGATGTCGCGCCCGTCCATCAGCACATCGCGTCCCGCCGCGATGCGCCGCTGCTCCGCCACCAGCGCCTGCCGCACCTCGGGCAGCATGGCCACCGCCGACACATTGGCCGAGATCGCATTCTCGCGGATGGCCTCTGTCACGTCCTCGCCGTTGCAGAAGAGCCTCTGTCCCTGAAATTCCAGCCGCAGCCCGTCCAGAAGTTCGCGCATGGCGGCCTCGTCGTCGAACGCGACCCCGCGCTTTAAGGCCAGCCACGTCACCGCCCGGTACATCGCGCCGGTATCCAGATGCACATAGCCCAGCCGCGCGGCCAGCGCCTTCGCGACCGAACTTTTTCCCGCGCCGGCCGGCCCGTCGATGGCAACCTGTACCGGCCGGTGCGCTTCCTGCTTTCCTTGTTCCTCCAACTCGCACCCTCCTTGCGCTGTCCGCGCTGTGCGCTTCCCTCCGCGCCGTTCTCGGCTCTTTCTCCGGGCGCGCACAGCGGTATTTCTTTCAAGAGATGGTCCGGTGCGCCAGGCCTACCGCCACTTCGTCCAGATGGAGCAGCCCCACGCCCAGGAACACCGCGATGCTCAGATGATCCTGATACCGAGCCAGGCCGAGTTTGCCGCCCACATTGAGGCCGATGGCCTTGTTCTGGATCTGCGAGAGCGCCTCGCGCGCCGCCCCCGCGACAGCGCCCTCCTCGGAGTGCGTGTCCCCGATAAGGCCCTCGCGCTTGCCCGCCACAATCGCGTGTTCCACAATCTTGTTGATGATCTCCAGATACGCGCCGCCGAAATCCACCGCCGCGCTGCGGATCCCCAGCTGTGCGTTCTTCCGCTTTTCCTGTCCTTCTTCCTCCCGCGTCTCGGTCAGCGCCATGCGCAGCGCCACCTTGGCGACGGCTTTGCTCCCGTAGGTCGTGCCGGAGGCCATGCTCTCACCCGCCGTTTCTGTCCCATCGGATCCCTCGATCCGAGAGGACTTCCTAAATTTTCCGTGTCTCTTCTCATTATACGTAACCGCCCGCTCTTCTGCAATCCTTTTATTTTTCCGCCTTTTCTTCCGGGATAAAATTGCGTTATCGAATCCATAGCGATAAATTTTTTTGCGTTCACCCTAAACAAGCGTATCGGGCTATGGTATAATGAATCCGGAAGATTCGCAGCGCTCCGCGCGTCCCGGCGCGCGGAGCGGAGATAAGGGGGATATTGCAGTGAATGAAGATACAGCGCGCGCGCAGGCTGCGCGCGAAGGAGAACGGCACGCTTCCTGCGGCTCTGTGCGGCATCCGGAGAAGGCGGAGCTCGAACGGGATCCGCAGATAGAGGAGAGGCTGAAGGCGCAGGCCAGGGAAATCCGGCGCGACATCATCCGTATGATCGGGCGCGCCAAGTCGGGGCATCCGGGAGGATCGCTCTCCGCCGTGGAGATCGTGACCTACCTCTACTTTGCGGAAATGCGCATCGATCCCGCCGCGCCGAAATGGGAGGACCGCGACCGCTTTGTCCTCTCGAAGGGCCACGCGGCCCCTGTGCTGTACGCCGCGCTCGCGCGGCGCGGCTTCTTCCCGCCGGAGGAGCTGGACACCCTGCGCCAGCTGGATTCCCGCCTGCAGGGACACCCGGATATGAAAAAAGTGCCGGGCGTGGAACTCTCCACGGGCTCCCTGGGCACGGGATTTTCCGCGGCCACGGGGCTGGCGCTGGCCTCCCGGCTGGACGGGCGCGACAACTATACCTACGTCCTGCTGGGCGACGGCGAACTGGAGGAGGGCCAGGTGTGGGAAGCCGCGATGTCGGCCGCGCACTACAAGCTGGATCATCTCATCGCCTTTGTGGACAACAACGGTCTGCAGATCGACGGCAGCATCGACGAAGTGCTCTCCCCCAACCCGATCGACGCCAAATTTGCCGCCTTCGGCTGGAACGTCTACGTGATCGACGGGCACGACTTTGCGCAGATCGCCTGGGCCGTCCGGCGCGCCAAGGCGGAGCGGGGCCGGCCCAGTCTGATCCTCGCCAGGACGGTCAAGGGCAGGGGCGTGTCCTTCATGGAGAACCAGGCGGGCTGGCACGGCAGCGCCCCCGACGCGGAACAAGTGGCCGCCGCGCTGCGCGAGCTGAACTAGAGGAGGGACGGAGCCATGAACAAGATTGCAACCCGGGACGCCTACGGCCAGGCCCTGGTCGAGTTGGGTGCGCGCAACCCCGACGTGGTCGTGCTGGACGCCGACCTGTCAAAATCCACCAAGACGAGCGATTTCCAGAAGGCCTACCCCGAGCGCTTTTTCAACCTGGGGATCGCGGAACAGAATCTGCTGGGCACGGCTGCCGGTTTCGCCGCGGCAGGAAAGATTCCGTTCGCGAGCAGCTTCGCGGTCTTCGCCGTGGGCCGCGCCTACGACCAGATTCGCAATTCCATCGCCTATCCCCGGCTCAATGTGAAAATCGCCGCCACGCACGCGGGCCTCACCGTGGGGGAGGACGGCGGCTCGCATCAGATGCTGGAGGATATCGCGCTCATGCGCACGATTCCGAACATGACGGTTCTGGTCCCCGCCGACGGCGTGGAGACGCGGCAGGCCGTGCTGGCCGCCGCCGAATACGAGGGGCCGGTCTATATCCGTCTGGGGCGGCCCAAAGTCCCGGTGCTGTTTGACGAGACCTACCGTTTTGCGATCGGCAGGGGCATCCTCCTGCGGGACGGCGCGGACGTCACCCTGGTGGGCACCGGCCTCATGGTCGGCAAAGCGCTGGAGGCGGCGGCGCTCCTGGCCGCGGAGGGGATCTCCGCCGCCGTGATCAACCTCAGCACGATCAAGCCGCTGGACACGGCACTGCTCCTCTCTTCCGCGCAGAAGACCGGCGCGGTGGTCACCTGCGAGGAACACAGCATCTACGGCGGCCTGGGCAGCGCCGTGGCGGAGGCCCTGGCGGAGCACTGTCCGCTACCGATGGCGCGGGTAGGCGTCATGGACTGTTTCGGCGAGTCGGGGCAGCCCGACGCGCTGCTGGAAAAGTACGGCCTGACGCCGGAGCGGATCGCGCGGGCGGCGAAAGGCGTCATCGCCCGCAAGCGGAAGTGACGCGCTGCCGCGGCGCCGCAATATCCCCGCGGCAGCGCGCACGGCGCTTGCGGGCGCTCCGGCACGGACGTTCGCGCGGGAGCATGCCCGATGCCGGCCCGCGGACCGATGCCGCGGTAAAGAGGGGCTGTGAGAAAGCGTATCGCTCTCACAGCCCCTCTCGCATATCCGATCCGCCCCGAATCTCAGCCCTCGGCGGGCGCATCGTACAATTTCACGATCGTCAGCAGATCAGTCTCGGAATCCCGCTCCGCGTCAAACTGGATTTTCGTGCCCACTTCCATCGTCTCCAGGCGCGCGGCGACCGTCTCATCGAAGAACTGGAACATCTGCTGCTCGCCGTCCACGATCACCTCGGCGTTGTGTCCGTCCGCCAGACCCTGAAACTCGCCGGTCAGCGTAGAGATCTCCGGCGCCGCCTGCTGTTCCTGCGTCTGCTGCTGTTCCTGCGCCTGCTGTTCCTGATTCTGCCCCGCAGTCTCCTCGCCGCTCTGCCCGCCGGAGCAGGCCGTGAAGGACAGCCCGCAGAGGAGGCACAGCAGCAGGACGCCCGCGCGGTATCTCCACGTGCCGCCCTGTCTCCCGACTTGCCGATTCTTGCTTCTCTTCATGTTTTCTCTCCACCTTTCCGCGATTTTGCTCCGCAAGCACCGTCTCTCTCCGCCGTCCCCCCTGTCCGCGCGTCAGAGGCCTCTGCCCGGCACGGTCTTTCCGAAATTGCGGATGAGCTCCTCGTTGTCGCGGCTGCGCTTCATCCCGTCCAGCAAGGTCTCCGTGGCCTCCGCCGTGTCCAGATTGCTGAACGCCTTGCGCATCTGCCAGACCACCGTCAGTTCCCGCTCGCTGAGCAGGAGCTCCTCCTTGCGGGTTCCGGAGCGCTTGATATCCAGCGCGGGATAGATGCGCCGCTCGGCCAGCTTGCGGTCCAGGATCAGTTCCATGTTGCCGGTGCCCTTGAACTCCTCGAAGATGACCTCGTCCATGCGGCTGCCCGTCTCGATCAGCGCCGTGGCCAGGATCGTCAGGCTGCCGCCCTCCTCCACGTTGCGGGCCGCGCCGAAGAAGCGCTTTGGCTTGTGCAGCGCGCTGGGATCGACCCCGCCGGAGAGCAGCCGCCCGCTTGGCGGCATCACCAGATTGTAGGCCCGCGCCAGGCGCGTGATGCTGTCCAGGAGGATGATGACGTCCTTTTTCGACTCCACCACCCGCTTGGCGCGCTCCAGCGTCAGCTCCGCCACCTTCACGTGATTTTCCGGCGGCTCGTCGAAGGTGGAACTGATCACCTCCGCCCGCACGCTGCGCTCGATGTCCGTCACTTCCTCCGGCCGCTCGTCGATCAGGAGGATGATGATCTCCTCCTCGGGATTATTCCGGGCGATGCTGTTCGCCACCTGCTTGATCAGCTCTGTCTTGCCGGCCTTTGGCGGCGCGACGATGAGGCCGCGCTGTCCTTTGCCCAGCGGCGCCACCAGGTCGATCATGCGCATGGCATAGACGTCCGTATCCGTCTCCAGGCGCAGCCGCTCCCGCGGATAGATGGGCGTCAGCCCGTCGAAGTGCAGGCGCTCCACCGCCTCCGCGGGATCCTGCCCGTTGACCTTCTCCACCCGCAGCAGGCCAAAGTAGCGCTCGTTCTCCTTGGGCCGGCGACTCCAGCCGTCCACGCGGTCGCCGCTGCGCAGATCGAATTTGCGGATCTGCGACTGGGAGACATAGATGTCGTCATAGCTCGGCAGATAGCCCAGCGGCCGCAGGAAGCCGTAGCCCTCGGACGTGATGTCCAGAATGCCGCTGGCCCAGAGCTGTCCCTCGCGCTCCTTCAAGGTCGCGGTCTTCACGATCTCAAAGATCAGTTCCGCTTTGTGCAGCTTGGAGTAGTAGGGGATCTCCAGTTCGCGGGCGATTCGATAGAGCTCCACCATGGTTTTTGCTTCCAGTTCCTCTTGTCTGTATTGCAACGCCGTCCCACCTCTGTCAGCGGCCTTTTCCAGGCACGTTTGGTCTGCGCCGGCCTCGGCGGCCGGCTGAAAAATGTCTCCCGCGCCGCCCGCCCCAGGCGCGCTTGGATCGGCTGTCCGCGCCGCTCCGCCGCGCTCCGGCGGGCAGCTCCTCAGCGCAGCTTGATGTAGCCGGGCTTGTTCTCGTAGTCATGGTACGCCTCGATAAAGCGGATGGTCCCGGTGACGTGGCGCATGACGACCGAATGCGTCACGGCGTAGTCGGGCAGGAAACGCACCCCGTTCAGGATCTCGCCCCGCGTCACCCCCGTGGCCACAAAGAAGACGTCTTCGCCGCTCACCAGATCGTCCAGGAAGAGCACCTTCTCCACATCCTCAATGCCCATCTCGTGGACGCGGCGCACTTCCTCCTCCGTCTCCGGCGCGAGCCGCCCCTGCATATCGCCGCCCATGCACTTGATGGCCGCCGCCGCGATCACGCCCTCCGGCGCGCCGCCTTTGCCCATCATCATGTCGATGTCCCCGTTGCCGAAGCTCGTGGCGAGCACCGGCGAGACGTCGCCGTCGGAGATGAATTTGCAGCGCGCGCCCACCTTGCGGACGGCGTCCACGATATACTGGTGGCGCTCCCGGTCCAGAAGCACGACGTTCAGGTCGTCGATATCCTTGCCCAGCGCCCGCGCCACGTTGCGCATATTCTCCTCCGGCGGCAGCGTGATATCGATGGCCCCTTTGGCCCCGGGCCCGACCGCGATTTTATCCATATACATATCCGGCGCGTGCAGGAGCCCGCCGTGCTCCGCCACGGCCATCACGGCGATGGCCCCGCCCATATTCTTGGCCGTGAGGTTCGTTCCCTCCAGCGGGTCGACGGCGATATCCACCTCCACGCCGCCCTTGCCGACCTTCTCGCCGATGTAGAGCATGGGGGCCTCGTCCATCTCGCCCTCGCCGATGACCACGGTGCCGCTGATGGGGATGGTGTCAAACATCCGCCGCATTGCCTCCACCGCGGCCCCGTCGGCCTTGTTCTTCTCGCCCTTGCCGATCCAGTGCGCGCAGTTGACGGCCGCCGCCTCCGTCACACGGACGAATTCCAGCACCAGGCTCCGGTCCAGCAGAACCTTCCTCCCCGCTTTTTGCTTTGTCGCTTCCTCCATTTGCTTTTGCCTCCGATCGCATTCCCTGCCGGGAGCCACGCCCGGCGTCTCCTGCTGAATGGTTGATTTCACTTGCGCTTGGCCCAGTCGGCCTCAAATTTGGAGATGCCCAGATCCGTCTGCGGATGGTGCACCATCTGCTGCAGGACGGCATACGGCACCGTGGCAATGTCCGCGCCCAGGAGCGCCGCCTCGGTCACCTGCCGCGGATTGCGCACGCTGGCCACGATGATCTCCGTCTCATAGCCGTAGTTGTCGTAGATGGTGCGGATCTCCTCGATGAGCGCCATTCCGTCCTGGCCGATGTCGCACAGCCGCCCCACGAAGGGGCTCACGTAGGTCGCGCCCGCCCGCGCCGCCAGAATCGCCTGGTTCGCCGAAAAGCAGAGCGTGGCGTTCGTGCGGATGCCCTCCGCCCGCAGCTGCCGGATCACGCCCAGACTGTCCGCGGTGATGGGCAGCTTGATGACGATGTTCTCGTGGATCGACGCCAGTTCCCGCGCCTCGCGCAGCATGCCCTCGGCATCGCCGGACATCGCCTCCACGCTGACGGGCCCACCCACCAGCTCACAGAAATAGCGCACCCGCTCCAGATAATCTCCCGTCTCCTTGGCGACCAGGGAAGGGTTGGTCGTCACGCCGCTGATGACGCCCATCCGCACCGCGGCTTCTACCTCGGCCTGATTGGCCGTGTCCAAAAATAGTTTCATGCTTCTGCCTCCTGACTGCTTCCGTCCTCCGCCCGCGGATCCCGGGCGCTTCCGCGCTAGAGCGCCTTTCCCTCGGATCCCAGAACGTCGCGGATCTTGTGCGCCACCACATCCTTGACGTAGGCGCGGCCGACCTTTAAGTACTCGCGCGGGTCAAAGACCTCCGGCTTGCGGAAGAGCACCTCGCGCACGCCCGCCGTCATGGCCAGGCGCAGGTCGGAGTCGATGTTGATCTTGCAGACGGCGCTCTTTGCGGCGCGGCGCAGCATGTCCTCCGGGATGCCGATGGCATCGGCCAGGTTTCCGCCGTTCTCCTGGATGATCTGCACATACTCCCGGGAGACGCTGGACGCGCCGTGGAGCACGATGGGGAACCCGGGCAGGCGCTTTTCGATCTCCTCCAGGATATCGAAGCGGAGCATCGGTTTCTGTCCGGGTTTGAACTTGAACGCGCCGTGGCTCGTGCCGATCGCGATGGCCAGGGAATCCACGCCGGTGCGGCTGACGAACTCCTCCACCTGGTCCGGCTGCGTATACTTGGCCTCCTCGCCGCTGACGCGGACGTCGTCCTCAATGCCGGCGAGCTGCCCAAGCTCGCCCTCCACCACGACGCCGTGCGCGTGGGCGTACTCCACCACCTGCCGGGTGAGCGCGATGTTCTCCTCAAAAGGGTGCTTGGAGCCGTCGATCATCACGGAGGTGAAGCCGCCGTCGACGCAGGCCTTGCAGATGTCGAAGTCCGCGCCGTGATCCAGGTGCAGCGCGATGGGGATGTGGCTCTGCTCGAGGATCGCCGCCTCCACCAGTTTCACCAGGTAAGTGTGGTTGGCGTACTTCCGCGCGCCGGCCGACACCTGCAGAATCAACGGGGAGTTCAGCTCGCCCGCCGCCTCTGTGATGCCCTGCACCAGTTCCATGTTGTTCACGTTGAACGCGCCCACGGCATACCCGCCCGCGTAGGCCTTCTGAAACATCTCCGTCGTCGTCACCAATGCCATAAAAATTCCTCCTCAGCGAAAGATCCTTGTGCCTGATACACTGCAAAAAATTCTCGTCTACTTGCGCATGGACGCGTCGAAGCGCTGCTCCAGGACGCTGAAAATATGGTCGTACACGTCGTTGACCTCCTGCACCGTGAGCGTGTGATCCCCCTGGAAGATCAGGCCGAAGGCGATGCTCTTGTGTCCGGCCATAATCTGTCCGCCCTGGTAGACATCGAAAATCTTCACGCCCTGCAGCAGTTCCGCGCCCGCCTGCCAGATTGCCTCCTCCACATCGCAGGCGGCCACCGTCTCCGGGACAACCACCGCCATATCGCGGGTCGCGGGCGGGAACTTGGGCAGCGCGCGCACCTGCACCGCGGCGGTACCGATCTCAATCAGCTGATCCACATCCAGTTCCGCCAGATACAGCCGCTCGTCGCCGAATCCGTAGCGATCCGCCACCGCGGGGTGCAGTTCACCCAGCACGCCGATCGGCCGGCCGCCCGCATAGACCCTGGCCGCGCGGCCCGGATGATAGATACTGTTGTCGCCGCAGGTCTCAAAGCGGACCGACGGCAGCTTCAACTCCGCCAGGAGCGCTTCCACGACGCCCTTCAGATAGTAGAAGTCGTACTCTCTCCCGTCCCGGATCCAGCAGGACGGCGTTTTCCCCTTGAGCGCGATCCCCAGGGCCCACTTTTCGTGCGCGAGCGTCTCCGGCGTCAGCGGACCGTCCAGGAGGAAGATCTTGCCCATCTCAAAGATGGCCACATCCTCATTGCGCCGGTTGCGGTTGAACAGGATCGTGTTCAGAAGACCCGGGACAATGCTGGTGCGCATGTGCGCCTGCTCCTCCGAGAGCGGATTGAGCAGAGGAATGCTGTTGCGCCGGATGTCCCCCGCGGGGTAGGCCAGTTTGTCATCGTTGTTCTTGTTGATGAAACTGTAGGTCACCACCTCGTGCAGGCCCAGCCCCGCCAGCGTGTCCACCAGGCGGTCGCGCAGTTTCTGCGCATCTGTCAGGCTGCCGCGGCTGGTCGGCCCTTCCGGCAGCGTCTGCGGGATCTCGTCATAGCCGTAGATGCGCGCCACTTCCTCCACCAGATCCTCCGGGATGGAGCAGTCCGGACGGTACCCCGGCACCTCGACGGTGATGCTGCTCCCGGTATCCTGCAGGATGGGAAAGTTGAGGCGCTCCAGAATTTCCTTGATCTCCGCGTCGCGGATCTGCGTCCCCAGGAGCGCGTTGACCTTCGCCAGCGGGAGCGTGATCTGCGCCGGCGCGTGCTTGGTCGGATAGACATCCACCGCGCCGCCGACCACAGTGCCCCCGCCCGTCTGCTGCATCAGCTGCGCGGCGCGCTCCGCGGCGGTGAGCACCGTCTCCATGTTGACGCTCTTTTCAAAGCGGATGGATGCCTCGGAGTGCAGCCCCAGCTTCATGGAGGTTCGGCGCACCGAGACCGGGTGGAAATAGGCCGCCTCAATAAAAACATCCGTGGTGGCGTCGGTCACTTCCGTGTTCTCCCCGCCCATGACGCCGGCCACCGCGACGGCGCGCGCGCCGTCACAGATGAGCAGCATCTCGTCATTCAGCTTGCGCTTCTGTCCGTCCAGCGTCACGATCTCTTCCTCCGGCCGCGCGCGGCGCACATCGATCCGGTGCCCCGCCAGCTCGTGATAGTCAAAGGCGTGCAGCGGCTGGCCGTACTCCAGCATCACATAGTTGGTGACATCGACGATATTGTTGATCGGCCGCATCCCAGCGCACTGCAGGCGGTGCTGCATCCAGAACGGCGAGGGCTGGATTTTTACCCCGCGGATCATCTTTCCCGCGTAGCGGTGGCAGAGATCCGGGGCCTCGATCTGCGCGGTGAGCATCGTGTTGACGTCCGCCTCGTCCGATGTGTAGACCGGCTGCGGAACGTGCACGGGCTTGTGCAGGAGCGCGCCGATCTCCCGCGCAATATTGAGCACGCTCAGGCAGTCGGAGCGGTTCGGCGTCAGATCCAGTTCCAGAATATAATCCTCCAAGCCCAGAACTTCCGTGATGGGCGTGCCCAGCACCGTGTCCTCCGGGAGCACCAGAATTCCGTCCCGCTGCTCAGGGGGAATCTGATCCGGCTCGATGCCCAGTTCCTTGGCCGAGCAGATCATCCCGTTGGAGTCCACGCCGCGCAGATTGGCCGTCTCGATGCATATCCCGCCCGGCAGTTTGGCCCCGACCAGCGCGAAGGGCACTTTCTGCCCGGCGGCCACATTCGGCGCGCCGCAGACGACCTGGATCCGGTTGACCCCGTCCGTGCTCACCTGACAGAGATGCAGATGGTCGGAGTTCGGATGCGGCCCTTTCTCCACGACCAGCGCGGCCACCACGTTCTCCACGCCTTTGTTGGTGGGAATCACATGCTCTACCGCAACGCCGGCGCGCGTCATCACCTCGGCCAGGTCTGCGGGCGGCAGATCGATGTCCACATATTCCTTCAACCAGTTATAGGATACCTGCATGATGCGTCCCTCCTCTAAAATTGCTGCAAAAAGCGCAGATCATTCTCGTACATGGTGCGCAGATCGCCGATCCCGTATTTGAGCATCGCGATCCGCTCCACCCCCAGCCCGAAGGCGAAACCGCTCACCTGCTCGGGGTCATAGCCGCCGGAGCGCAGCACATTGGGATGCACCATCCCCGCGCCCAAAATTTCCAGCCAGCCGGTGTTGGAGCACATCCTGCATCCCTCGCCGTGGCACATGCAGCAGGAAATATCTACCTCCACGCTGGGCTCTGTAAAGGGAAAATAGCTCGGCCGCAGCCGGATCTTGGTGTCCTTGCCGAACATCTCCTGGCAGAAGGAGAGCAGAATCCCGTTCAGATCGCTCATGCGGATGTTTTTGTCCACCATGAGGCCCTCGATCTGGTGGAACATCGGCGAGTGGGTGGCGTCGTCGTCCTTGCGATACACCTTGCCGGGGCAGATGACTTTGATCGGCAGCGCGCCCTGCTTGGCCTCCATGGTGTGCACCTGCACGCCCGACGTCTGCGTGCGGAGCACGATCTCCGGCCCGATGTAAAAAGTCTCCTGCATGTCTCGGGCCGGGTGATCCTTGGGCAGGTTCAGGGCCTCAAAATTGTAGTAGTCGCTCTCGATTTCCGGCCCCTCGGCGACTTCAAACCCCAGACCCAGAAAGATCTGCTTGGCCTCCTCGATCACCATGGTGATGGGGTGTTTCGTGCCTCCGCCCATCGGCAGCCCCGGCAGCGTCACATCGACGGTCTCCGTGATGAGCCGCGCTTCCTGCATGGTGGATTTCAGCTCCGCGAACTTGCGATCCAGCACCTGATTGATCTCGTCGCGCACCTCGTTGGCGTACTGTCCGATGACCGGGCGCTCCTCCTCGCTCAGCTTTCCCATCCCTTTCAAGATGGTGGTCAGCTCCCCTTTCTTGCCCAGAAAGCGCACCCGCAATTCGTTGAGATATTCCAGGCTTTTTGCATCCTCCAGCGCCGCAATGGCGGTCTCCCTGATCTGTTTCAATTCCTCGCGCACGATCACTGCCTCCTTCAAATTCCGCGGCGCCTCCGCCGCGCGCATCAAAACAAAAAGACCTTCGCCGGCAAGGGACGAAGGTCTTGTTTCGCGGTACCACCCTCATTACCGCGGAAGCATCCGCGGTCACTCCAGCCGTTAACGCCGGCGATACGTTCCGCTTACCGGACCCGGGCAGCGCATGCGCCCGCGCTCCGCTCAGCCGGAATGCTCCGAGGCGAACCCGTTCGCGCTTCGCGGCGCGGGGCTCTCAGCCGGGACCCCGCTCTCTGTCTCCGCTTATCGGCGACGGCTCCTCATCTCTGCGATTCGTCGTATACGGTTCTCTCTGTCGATTCCGCGCACGGCCCGCACGCCGCCCGGCCACGCGTTTCTGCAAGTCATTATAGCAAAAGCGTTCCCGGATTGCAAGCAAAATTATCGATTCAAAAAAGAGCCGGCCGCCGCACACTCCCTGTGCCGCAGCCGGCTCCCGCGCACCGCCCCGCGGGCGGGCGCACCGCTCATTTTGCATAGTCCACCGCGCGGGTTTCCCGCACGACGACGACTTTGATCTGTCCTGGGTACTCCAGTTCCTTTTCGATGCGTTTCACGATATCCCGCGACAGCTTGACCGCCTCGGCATCGTCTACTTTGTCCGGCTTCACCATGATGCGGATTTCTCGTCCGGCCTGGATAGCGTAGGATTTCTCCACCCCTTCGAACTCGTTCGCGATCTCCTCCAGTTTGCTCAGGCGTTTCAGGTAAGCCTCCAGCGTCTCGCGGCGCGCGCCCGGACGTGCCGCCGAGATCGCGTCGGCCGCCGACACCAGCACCGCCTCCACCGTATGCGGATCCACATCGCCGTGATGCGCTTCGATGGCGTTGATGACATCCTTCGACTCCCGGTAGCGCTTGGCCAGATCCGCGCCGATCGTGACATGCGGCCCCTCCACCTCGTGGTCCACCGCCTTGCCCAGATCGTGCAGCAGACCGGCGCGCTTGGCCAGCTGGACATCCACGCCCAGCTCGGCGGCCATCATGCCCGCCAGATGTGAAACCTCCACGGAATGCTTCAGCACATTCTGCCCGTAACTGGTGCGGTAGTGCAGCCGTCCCAGCAACTTGATCACCTCGGGGTGCAGCCCGTTCACACCGGTTTCAAAAGCAGCCTGCTCGCCTTCCTCGCGGATTTTCTGGTCGATCTCCCGCTGCGCCCGCTCCACCATCTCCTCGATGCGGGCGGGGTGAATCCTGCCGTCCACAATCAGCTTTTCCAGCGCCACCCGCGCGATATCGCGGCGGATCGGGTCAAAGCCGGACAGGATCACCGCCTCCGGCGTGTCGTCGATGATCAGGTCGATCCCTGTCAGTGTCTCCAGCGTGCGGATATTCCTGCCCTCGCGGCCGATGATACGGCCCTTCATCTCATCGTTGGGCAGGGATACCACGGAGACCGTCGTCTCCGCCACATGATCGGCGGCACAGCGCTGAATCGCCAGCGATATGATATCGCGCGCCTTCTTGTCCGCCTGCTCCTTGGCGGCCGTCTCCATCTCCTTGATCATCACCGCCGTCTCGTGCTTGATCTCCTCCTCCACTTTGTGCAGCAGCTGCTCCCTGGCTTCCTCCGCCGTCAGGTTGGCCAGGCGCTCCAGTTCCGCAGCCTGCTCGTCGTACAGCGCTTCCACATCGGCCCGCACTTTCTCAATCTGGGCCTCCGTCTTCTGCATGCTCTGTTCCTTCTGTTCCAGGACCTCATACTTGCGGTCCATCGCCTCTTCCTTCTGGATCAGGCGCTTCTCGGAGCGCTGCATCTCTGAGCGGCGCTCTTTCATCTCCTGCTCCGCCTCGTTGCGAATCCTGTAGGCCTCATCCTTGGCTTCCAGCAAGGCCTCTTTGCGGAGTGCATCCGTATTTCTTGTGGCCTCCTCCAAAATACGCGCGGCTTCCTCCTCCGCGGAGCCGATCTTGGATTCGCCCACCGATTTTCTCACCAGATAGCCGATCGCCAGCCCGACCAGGGCAGCGATCACCACATATAATACCGTTAACCCCGACATTGCTTGTTCCTCCTTTCTCTCGAAGTTTGCTCTGCTTTTATGGATTGCGATGCTATAGGTTCGGAAATCTTTTGCTCTGACCCGCAAGAGGCCTTTCTCCAACTGCTCTCGGCAAATAAAAAAAGCAAACCGATTTCCGATTTGCCGAAATTGCCCTGGGCAGAGCATCAGAACGACCCTCTGCCGTCTCCTCTGAACGATATATAAGCCTGCAGTTCACAGTTTCTCCCATATGCATTTTTATGCACATATGCCATGTGCATCCGCATCTCACCATGCTACAATTTTATATATACACGCGGCCGCGTGCCGCCGAACAGAAGCAGGCGCAATTTCGCATAAAGCCCTTACCTTCTAATTTTAAGGATTCCTGCGCCGCCTGTCAAGTAGCATATGGGCACATACTGTATTTTTTTCGCGCGCGGGCCAAGCCGCGCATTCCTTTTATGCATCCCCGGCGCGGCGTCTCTGCGGCTGTGCACGGAAAAAAGCGTTCTCCGGAGAACAGCCGCCTCAGTCGAAGTCGCGCGGCGCCTCTTCCTGCCGCAGCAGCTCCGCCACCTGCTCGGAGCGGAACACCTGCCCGATGATGGCGGTCCCGTAGCCCCTGCTGCTCAGGAAGCGCCCCAATTTCTCCATCGAAACAGGCCCCTCCGCCAATTTTTTCTGTGCCGCCTCCAGCGCCAGCGCATACTCCTCCTCCGGTGGAAAGTATTCTTCCAGACTCTGCAGAATCAGGTCCCGGTCGGATATCTTTTTTGCCAGATCGGCCGCCATCTTACGCCGCCCGCAGGGATGAAACTGCATGCGGTCATAAATCCAGCTGCGGCAGTAGGCGCGGTCGTCCAGATACTGATATTCCCGCAAAAACTGCAGCACGGCGTCGATCACCTCCGCCGCATACTTTTTTTTCCGCAGCTGCTCCGCAACCTCGCGCTCCGTGCGGAGCCGCACTTCCACATAGCGAAGTGCTGTCTGCTTAGCCTCCTCCAGGCTGTCCATCTGATCTCCCTCCGCTGCTCCTGTTCCGCAGCGAAAAGAAACCGCGGAAACCCGCCGTTCCATCCTGAGAACTCTGCGCGTTCCGCCGTCTCTTTCACGCTGCTTCAGGCTCTGCTACATCCTTTTTCGCTCAGGACAGATTCTGGGCGGACTATTCGTCCTCGCCGCCGAAGAAATCGTCCGCATCCTCCTCGTCGTCCTGCGCTTCCACCACCATACCGATGGACTGCGCGTGCTGACGAATCTTCTCCTCGATCTCGTCCCGCGTCTCCGGATTGGCCTTCAGGTAGGCCTTCGCATTGTCGCGCCCCTGGCCGATCTTTTCTCCCTCGTAGGAGAACCAGGAACCGCTCTTGCGGATAATCCCGAGTTCCACACCCACATCGACGATGCTGCCCTCGTTGGAGATGCCCTCCCCGTACATAATGTCAAACTCCACCGTCTTGAAGGGCGGCGCGACCTTGTTCTTGACCACCTTGACCCGTGTGCGGTTGCCGACAATCTCGCTGCCGCGCTTCAGCGCGCCCACGCGCCGCACATCGAGACGCACGGAGGCATAGAATTTGAGCGCTCTGCCGCCGGTCGTCGTCTCGTTGCTGCCGTAGGTGACGCCGATTTTTTCGCGGATCTGGTTGATGAAAATCATCGTGGTGTTGTTCTTGCTGATGTTTGCCGTCATCTTGCGCAGGGCCTGGGACATCAGGCGGGCCAGGAGCCCGACGTGGGAATCGCCCATCTCTCCCTCGATCTCCGCGCGGGGCGTCAGGGCAGCCACAGAGTCCACCACAATGACATCCACCGCGCCGCTGCGCGTCAGCGCATCGCAAATTTCCAGCGCCTGCTCTCCGTAGTCCGGCTGCGAGATCAGAAGATTGTCCACGTCCACGCCGATTTTTTTGGCGTAGACGGGATCCAGCGCGTGCTCCGCGTCGATGAAGGCGGCCACGCCCCCGGTCTTTTGGCACTCGGCCACAATGTGGAGCGCCACAGTGGTTTTGCCGGAGGACTCCGGCCCAAAGATCTCGATGATGCGCCCCTTGGGCACCCCGCCGACGCCCAGTGCGCTGTCCAGGGCGATGGACCCGGTGGAGATGACCTCCATGTCCACCGTCTCTTTATCGCCCAGACGCATCAGCGTGCCCTTGCCAAACTGACGATCGATCTGTCGTAACACGTTCTCCAGCGCCGCGGCGCGGTCCTGCTCCGCCGGGCGTTCCTGTTTCTTGCTGCTCGATTCTGCCATATGCGCCCTCCATGTGTAAAGTCCCGCCGGAACGGCGGGATGTGCACGTCAACCTCTGATCCCCCTGCTGTCCGCCCTTCTGATTCTCGGCCGCCCCGGCAAAACGGCCGGTCGGCCCGTTTTGCCTCTCCCGGATTTTCCCGGGGGAGATGCCGTCTGCCCCTCTCATTTTAGCGGTTCCTGTTTTTTTTCGCAATAGGCTCACACAAATTTTTCCGGCCGCGCCTCCGCGTCCCGCTCCAGCTCCGCCGCCGCCGATGCTACGCCCGCGATGCAGTGTGCCAGCGACAAACCGCCCTGCAGATAGACGATATACGGCGGACGCATCGGCCCGTCCGCGCTGAGCTCGATGGAGGAACCCTGCACAAACGTGCCCCCCGCCATGATAACCGGATCCGGATAGCCCGGGAGCTGTGCGGCCTCCGGCATCACATGCGCATCCAGCGGGGATGCCTTCTGTATCCCGCGGCAGAAGCAGCTGACGCGGCGCGGCGCACCCAGCCGAACCGCCTGAATGATGTCCGTGCGCGCATCCCTCGGCCCCGGCGAGACGGCATATCCCAGCTGCTGCAGCACCTGCGCCGCATAGATGGCTCCCTGCAGAGCCTGCTCCACAATCAGCGGCGCCAGGAAAAGCCCCTGATACGCCAGGCGGTTGAAATCCAGCGCCGAACCGACATCCGCCGCGATGCCCGGCGCCGTGAGGCGGGCCGCGGCGCGGTCCACCAGATCCGCCCTGCCCGCCACGTAACCGCCGCGCGGCGCCAACCCGCCGCCTGGATTCTTGATCAGCGAGCCGGCGATCAGATCCGCGCCGACCGCCGTCGGCTCCTGATCCTCCACAAACTCCCCGTAGCAGTTGTCCACCATACAGATCGCCCCGGGCGCGCGCTCCTTCACGAAGGCGACGGCCTGCCCGATCTGCGCCACCGATAAAGCGTTACGCCAGCTGTAGCCGCGCGAGCGCTGGATGCACACCATCTTGGTGTCCGGCGTGAGGGCGCGGGCGATGGCGGCATAGTCGAAGTCCTCCCCCTTCAGCTCCACCACACGGTGCCGAACCCCCAGCTCGGAGAGCGTGCCCGCCTCCCCGTCCCTGCCGATGATCGTCTGCAGGGTGTCGTAGGGCGCGCCGCTGATGGAGACAAAACAATCCCCCGGCAGCAAATTGCCGAACAGGCACAGCGCCAGAGCGTGCGTGCCGGAGACGATGTTGGAGCGCACCAGCGCCTTTTCCGCGCCGAACACATCGGCCCAGATCCGCTCCAGCACATCACGGCCCACATCGCCGTAGCCGTAGCCGGTGGAACCGTTGAGATGGAAATCGGATGCCTGCTGCCGCTGAAACGCCGAGAGCACGCGCAGCTGCGCCTGCCAGGTGTGCCCGCGCACCTGTTCCCAGCAGGGCCGCACCGCATCGCAGGCCTGCTCCAGCTGGGATAGGAGCGAATCGCTGAAGCGATAGGCCCGCTGTAATTCGGAAAAAAAGTCTCTCATGTTGCCCCCTGTCTCTGTTTGCCGCCGCGCGTTCCGAGCGCGGGGATTTCGAACGGCGCGCCCGCCGCGGCCGGCGCCTGCTTCCCGCAGGATGGGCAGACCCGCGCCCGCTGTACTGTATGGTAAGTTATTCTCCGGCGGCAGGCCCTTTTCCTTCCTGCGGCGGCACTTTCCAAAAAAATCCTTTCCCATCCCCTCCGCGCCGCTCTCCGAAAAACCGCACGTTCTTCCCCGCAGGAAAAACCGGCGCGCTTTTTCCGCTGCGCCGGTTTCTCTCGAAGTGAACGGATTGGGAAAAAAGGTGTGTGCCGCGTTTCCGCGCGCGTCTCCGGGCGTGCGCCCTCGCCGGCACTCCACGCGCTCCGCGTCTCGCGCCGCCGCGCGGGCGCTCTTCAGCGCGGGAAACGCGGCTGCATGCGCTGATGCGCCTTTGGCCTGCCCAGAATCTCCGCCCAGATGATCCCCTGCACCAGGCTCTCCCCGTCCGTGCGCACCTGCACTTTGGGGATGATCCCCTCCGCGTGCTTCTGCCCGCTGTACTGGATCTCCGGGTTGAGCTCAATGCGGTGTTCACAGTGCTCGTCGTTTTCGTAGGCGTTTTTCAGCGGTTTGACACTGGCCTGCACCTTCGTGTGCGCGCCCCGCTGTTCGCGATCCGGCCGCTGCTCAATCAGCGTGCTCTGCTCCATCGCGATATCCGGCCGCTGGGACGCCGGCGATGCCTTAGGCGATTTTTTCTGCTGGACGGGTTTTTGCGCCTTGGGCTGCTGCGCCGCCTTCGAATTTTTTTCGGCAGGCTGCGGCGCCGCCGAACCTTTCGCAGCCGTCTGCGCCGCCTTTGCCTTTTTCGCGGCAGGCTGCGCCGCCTTTGCCTTTTTTGCGGCAGGCTGCGCTGTCTTCGCGCGTGTTTCCCCCTGCGCGGATGCTTTCTGCGCCTTGGACGCGGCAGCGGGCTTCTGCTTTGCCGCCTTCGGCTGCGGCGTCCGTTTTGCCTCCTCTTCCTGCGCGGCAAGGCGCCGCGCCCGCTCCGCTTTCGCCTTCCGGCTCCGCTTGCTGCCGGTGTAGAACAGGATGCCCGCGACGAGGAGTACAATCAAAACATCCATAGAACATCATCCTATTCTTTGTCCAGGGTCGGGCTGGTCGCCGTGGCGATGTGATCCCGCATCGTGGTATCCGCCTGAATATTGAGCATGTTGTAGTAATCCATCACACCCATATTGCCTTTGCGCAGCGCCTCCGCAAGCGCGATCGGCACCTCTGCCTCGGCCTCCACCACGCGCGCCCGCATCTCCTGCACCCGCGCTTTCATCTCCTGCTCCTGGGCGACCGCCATCGCGCGCCGCTCCTCGGCCTTTGCCTGGGCGATGTTCTTGTCCGCCTCCGCCTGGTCAATCTGCAGTTCCGCGCCGATGTTCTTTCCGACATCGACATCGGCGATATCGATGGAGAGGATCTCAAAGGCCGTTCCGGAGTCCAGCCCCTTGGCCAGCACCGTCTTGGAAATGTTGTCCGGGTTCTCCAGCACATCCTTGTGGCTCTCCGAACTGCCCACGGTGCTGACGATGCCCTCGCCGACACGGGCGATGATGGTTTCCTCCCCGGCACCGCCGACCAGGCGGTCGATGTTGGCGCGCACCGTCACCCGGGCGATGGCCTTGACCTGAATGCCGTTTTTGGCCATGGCGGCGATCACCGGCGTCTCGATCACTTTCGGCGTGACGGACACCATCACGGCTTCCTTCACATCGCGGCCCGCCAGATCGATGGCCGCCGCCCGCGAAAAGTTCAGCTCGATGCCGGCGCGCTCCGCCGCGATCAGCGCGTCGATCACCTTGTCCACATTGCCGCCGGCCAGGTAGTGCGCCTCCAGCTTGGAGGTGTCCATATCGATGCCCGCCTTGGTGGCCTTGATCAGCGGCAGAACGATTTTCTGCGGCGGCACCCGGCGCAGCCGCATCCCGATCAGGTTGAACAGCCCGACCCGGACGCCCGCCGCCAACGCGGAAATCCAAAGGCCGATGGGCACAAAACGGAAAAAGACCATCAGCAAGATCACAAACAGTAAAATGATCATTATCAAACCTGCCATTGCGTTATCCCCCTTTTCTGTCCGGCGCTCCCGGCCGGTCTATCGCCTAGTTGTCTCCGCCCTGCGCGGGGGATTCGCCCGAATCCCCGTTCCGGGCGGGCTGCGCGCCCTCCGTCTGCGCGTCCTCCGGCCGCAGTTGCTCCACCACAAGCCACGTTCCCTCGCGGCGGATGACCCGCACGGGCTCGCCCTGCTCGATATAGTCGCCCCGGGTCACCACATCCAGCCTGGTGCCGTCGTCCAGCTCCACGATGCCCGCCGGGCGCAGCATCGACGCCGCCACACCGGTCCGGCCGACATAGCTGTCCTGCTCCTCCGCCCCGGCAACGTAGCCGGCGTCGGTCGTCAGGCGGTAGCGCACCATCAGGCGGTCCAGGAACCGGCTCTTGCTGAACAGTTTCGCCAGAATCGGCACGGCGATCACCACCACCGCCAGAATCACCGCCAGATACTTGACCGCGGTGAGCAGATCCGGCGTGGTGAGAAAGATGCTGCCGACGATACAGGCGATGCCGCTCAGGGCGAAGATGCCGAAACCCGGCGTCAGAATCTCAATGAAGCACAGTATAAGCCCCACAATAAACAGAAGCAGAGCAAACCAGTTCGCTATTCCCGCCATCAGATGCCCTCCAAAATACAGTCCCAAGAGAACCACACCCGCAACCGCCGGAATTCCGAGCCCCGGCGTAAAAAGCTCCACAATCAGGCAGAGAATGCCCCCCGCGAGCAGGATCGGCGCCACGTTCGGATGCGTCAGAAAGCGCGTGATGCGCTCGCCGGCGGTCATATCGCTGTAGATCAGCTGCGCGTCCGCCGCGCCGAGCCACTCCAGGAGTTCCTCCCGATCCTCGACCAGTACGTCGGCCATGCCCAGTTCCAGGGCCCGCTGCGGTGTCAGCGTCAGGAGCTTGCCCGCCTCCACAACGCCCGGAATCTCGATGTCCCGGTCCACGAATGCCTTCGCGATCTCCGGATCTCTGCCCTTGTCCTCGGCGATGGAGGCGAATTCCTCCCGCCAGGGACCGAGGTATTTTTCGTCGGCCCGCTCCCCGTTGACCAGCATCTCCGCATCCCCCAAGGTGCTGCCCGGCATCATGGCGATCTTATCGCAGCAGAGCGCGATGTAGGCCCCCGCCGAGAGCGCCTGGTCCTTCACCAGCGCCACGGTCTCGATGTCCGTCTGGTACAGGAGACGCTTGATGTCCTGGGCGGCGTCCACCCGTCCGCCCGGCGTGTCCAGCTCCAGAATCAGAATATCCGCCTGCTGCTCCGCCGCGCGGTTCAGATTTCGCTCCAGATAGGATGCCAGGCCCTGCTCCACGGCGTCGTCCACCTCGACAATCATGACGCGCTGGGGCGTGTCTGCCCGGGCCGGCAAAACCGGAAACAGGCACAGGCAGAGCAGTGCGAGCGCCACGATCCGTTTTTTCATTCTTCACCCCTCCTATTTCCACACATCCTTCGCCCTGTCACGCTCCGCAAGATTCACGCTGCTCATGTCCTGCATTATACCACGAGGTTACAACTTATGCCATACCATTTTGCGGCGAATCTCCTATGCGCTCCGCCGCGCGCGATCCGCCCGGTTCGTCTTCCGGATCCCGGGCCCTCCTGGCAAAATGGTCGTACCCTCGCTCCGCGACCGGCCGCAGGCCGCCGTCCTCCTGCCAGTAGACCCCCGCGCCCGCCTGCACAGAGCCGATGAGCGTGATCGCTTTCCCGCTCTGCGCCCGGTACTGCCCGCAGATCTCCTCCGCGCGCGCCGCCTCCAGCGTGCCCACCAGCTGATAATCCTCTCCGCCGCTGCAGGCCCAGCCCAGGGCATCCTCCCCCGCCTGCGCCGCCAGGCGGCGGCAGGCGTCGTCCACGGGGATCGCGTCGCTCCGCAGCAGGAGTGCCGCGCCGCTGGAGGAGGCGATCTCGCCGCACTCGGAGAACAGGCCGTCGCTGATGTCGTTCAGCGCGTGCAGCGACGGCCCGGCCAGCCGATTCAGCAGGGCGATCTCCTCGCAGCAGGGCTCCGGCATGAGATGCCGCCGCAAGAGATACTGCCGGTCCTCC
Organism: uncultured Peptococcaceae bacterium; assembly: GCA_964606855.1. Classification (GTDB taxonomy): domain Bacteria; phylum Bacillota; class Peptococcia; order Peptococcales; family Peptococcaceae; genus UBA7185. The sequence continues at coordinate 79,320 of CAZSHM010000001.1, read as the reverse complement.
TCGCGCGGGGCAAGATCCGGCCGCAGCAGCAGTTCCAGCCCCGCGCGGCTCGCACCCAGCGTCCCCGTGACAAACACGCGGTCGCCGGGCTTGGCGTCGCTGCGCAGATGCAGTGCTTCCTTTTGGACTAGGCCGAGCACGGTCACATTGACGGTGAGCTTTTCGCCGGAAGTGGTGTCCCCGCCGATGACGTTCACCCCGTAGCGCCGGCAGATATCCGCCACGCCGCGGTAGAATTCCTGCCATTCCTCCACCGTATAGTCCTCCGGCAGCGCCAGGGAGAGCAGGATATGGGCCGGCACCCCGCCCATGGCCGCCACGTCGCTCAGATTCACCGCAACCGCTTTGTACCCGAGCTGATACGCGCTGATCTGCGCGCGGAGGAAGTGCACGCCCTCCACCAGCAGATCGCAGCTCACGAGCTGGTCGCGCGCCGCATCGAAGGGCAGCACCGCGCAGTCATCCCCGATACCCAGAATCGGCGTCTGCGCCCCGCAGGCCGGAATGTCGATCCGATCAATCAGTCCGAACTCGCCCACCGCGTCCAGCCTCACGGCGTCTCCCTCCCTTCCGTCCGGCCGCCTTGCCCGCGCACGGGATCCGGCGTCCCCGCCAGGCGGTAGTTGTGCCGGACCGGCCCGTGGCCGTGGCCGATCCGGTCTGCGCGGCCGTAGAGGAGCGCCCTGTAGAGATATTCCTTGGCGGCGCCCGTCGCCTCCTCCACGGAGTAGCCGCAGCCGAGGAATGTCGCAAGCGCGGCGGACAGGGTGCAGCCGGTGCCGTGCGTGTTCTCCGTCTCGACACGCGCACACGCGAAGGGGATGCTGCGCCCGTCCGCCAGGCAGAGCAGATCCACCGCCTCCGCTCCCTCGAGGTGCCCGCCCTTCACCAGCACATTGGAGCAGCCCGTCTCGCGCCGCAGCCGCTCCCCCGCGCGGCGCATATCCTCGCGCGAACGGATCGAGATGCCGGTGAGGCGCTCCGCCTCCGTCAAATTCGGCGTCGCCAGCAGCGCGCAGGGCAGCAGTTCCGCGCACAGCGCCTCCAGGGCGTCCTCCGCGAGCAGGCGGTCACCGCTGGTCGCCACCATCACGGGATCCACCACCACATTGGGCAGCCGGTACTGCCGCAGTTTCTCCGCGACCAGTTTCGTGGTCGCGCCGCCGGAGAGCATCCCCGTCTTAACCGCCTGGAAATCGATGTCCTGGCAGACCGCGTCCAGCTGCGCCGCCACCCCCTCCAAGGGCACGTCGTAGACGCCGCGCACCCCCAGCGTGTTCTGCGCCGTGACGGCGGTGATCACGCTGGCGCCGTAGGCCCCCAGCATTGTGATCGTCTTCAGATCCGCCTGGATCCCCGCGCCGCCGCCGGAGTCCGAGCCTGCAATCGTCAAGATCTGTTTCATCGCACTGCATCCCCCTTTCCACACACCTTCAAAGCATCCGGCGCCCCCGAGCACCCCGCTCTCCCGGCGGCCTTGCGGGGACGCGAACCCGCAGAATAGAAAAAGGCTTTCTCCGTGCCGAACACCGCCGCGTTTCCACGAGAGAAAGCCTTTGTAAATTCCTATCTGCAGCGATCTACACGGGATCCGGTCTGCTGCCCGGCTTGACGGCCGGGATGCCCTGTTTGCAGAGCGGGCAGTCCGCGGGATCGTAGGTGTCAAATTCGAACTTGACCAGCGACTGAAACGGCACCCGCAGCTTGACCGTGTTGCCTGCGGTGCGGTCGACGATGGAACAGGCCGCGATCACCTCTCCGCCCAGGGACTGCACCAGCTCTACGACCTCCTGGGCCGATCCGCCGGTGGTGAACACGTCCTCCGTGACCAGCACCTTCTGCCCCGGTTTGACCGTGAAACCGCGGCGCAGCGTCATCACGCCGTCCTGCCGTTCCGCGAACATGGCCGGCACATCCAGCGCCCGCGCCACCTCGTAGGCCACCAGAATCCCGCCCAGCGCGGGCCCGATGACCACATCCGGCTTGTTGCCGGAAAATTTTTCCGCCAGCGCGCCGCAGACCTTCTCCGCCGTGCGCGGATACTGCAAGAGCTGCGAGCACTGCACATAGGCATTGCTGTGCAGGCCGGATGTCAGCCGGAAATGCCCCTCCTTCAGCGCGCCTGTCTCTCTTAAGATGTTTACGACTTCTTCACGACTCAGACTCATTCTGTCTCGCCCCCGATCTCCTCCAGAATCTTGCGCGCCGCTTCCTGCGGATTCTCCGCCCTGGTGATGGGGCGCCCCACCACCATATAGTCCACGCCGAGACGAACGGCGTCCGACGGCGTCGTGATTCGCTTCTGATCGCCCTTAGCCGCCCACACGGGACGAATGCCGGGGCAGACCGTGAGGAACTCCTCCCCGCAGGCCTGCTTGATGGCCGTCACTTCGTGCGGAGAGCAGACCACGCCCCCCAGGCCGGACTCCTGGCACAGCCGCGCCAGGCTGCACACCGTGCGGCCGATCGGTTCCTTAAAACCCACCCGCGCGATGCCGGCCTCGTCGAAACTGGTCAGGATGGTCACCCCCACGATCCGCGGCATCTTTAGACCGCGCTTGCCGCAGATGTCCGCGACCGCATCCACCGCGGCGCGCAGCATCTCCGCTCCGCCGGTCGCGTGCAGCGTGAACATATCCGCGCCGGAGGAGGCGGCCCAGGCGGCGGCCTGCGCCACCGTGTTGGGGATGTCGTGAAACTTCAGATCCAAAAAGATGTTTTTACCCTGCTGCTTCAGAAACTCTAGGATGCCGCCCCTCGTATTGAGAAACAGCTCCAGCCCAACCTTGTAGTATCCGACCCGATCGCCCAGCCGGCCGACCAGATCCCGCGCCTCGTCCTCATGCGCACAGTCCAGCGCCACGATCAAGTTCTCACCGTTCATGCCCACACTCCCATCCATCAAACCCGTGTGTCCTCCGCCGCGCCTCAGCGGGGCTCCGAAACAACACGGTCCGCATCCGCAAGCAGTCTTCCGTTTTGCAGCACCACTCTGCCGTCCTTGAGCACAAGATCGGGCCAGCCGGTGAGCATCCAGCCCTGGAATGGGGTGTTTTTGCCCTTCGAGTAGAATGCCTGCCGATCGACCGGCCGCTCCGCGGTGACATCCAGCACCGTGATATCCGCGGCGCTGCCCGGGGCAAGCGTCCCCTTCGGGATGCCCAGGATTTCGGCCGGGCGCGTGCTCATAGCGCGGGCCATCTCGAGCGGCGTCAGGCGTCCCGTGCGCACAAAGCTGCTCCAAATCAGCGCCGCCGACGTCTCCAGTCCGCTGATGCCGTTGGCGGCCTGGCTGTACTCCACTTCTTTTTCGGGCCTGGTGTGGGGCGCATGGTCCGTGGCGATACAGTCGATCGCACCGTCCCGCAGGGCCTCCAGGAGGGCCGCGCAGTCCTCCGCGGTGCGCAGAGGAGGATTCACCTTGCAGTCCGGATTATATCCCCGCACCGCCTCCTCCGTCAGGCACAGGTGGTGCGGCGTGACCTCCGCCGTGACCCGCACGCCGGCAGCCTTCGCTCCGCGGATCATCTCCATGCCGGCAGCCGTACTCACGTGCGCGATGTGCAGCCGGCAGCCGGTGAGGCGGGCCAGCTGCAGATCTCGGGCGATCATCAATTCCTCCGCCTCGGCGGGGCTGCTCGGCAGTCCCAGCTCCGTGCTCACGATTCCCTCGTTGATCACGCCGCCCGCCGAGAGCGCCGCGTCCTCGCAGTGGGAGATGAGGAGCGCGTCCGCCGCCTTGCTGTAGTCCATCGCTCTGCGCATCACGGCCGCGTCCTGCACGGAGCTGCCGTCGTCGCTGAAGGCTGCCGCGCCCGCGCGGTGGAGCAGGAGCATCTCTGTCAATTCCCTGCCCGCGCGCGCTTTGGTGATGCAGGCGATGGGATAGACGTCCGCCAGGCGCTCCTCCCGCGCCCGGCGGAGCACGCCCTGCAGCACCGGCACGCTGTCGATGGCAGGCGCCGTGTTGGGCATACAGGCAAGGGAGGTGACCCCGCCGTGGATGGCGGCCCGCAGGCCGCTGCGGATGGTTTCCTGATCCTCGCCGCCCGGCTCCCGCAGATGCACGTGCAGATCTACAAAACCGGGCATGACGACCTTCCCGCGCAGATCCAGCACGCACCGCAGCTCCTCTGCGCGGAGCCGCTCCCGCAGGCTCGGCCCCACGGCGGCGATTTGATCGCCGTCGATCAGGAGATCGCAGACCGCGTCCAGCTGCGACGCGGGATCGACCACCCGTCCATGTTCCAAGAGCAGCATCAGGCGACACCTCCCATCATGGCCAGGAGCGCCATGCGCACCGCCAGGCCGTTGTGTACCTGCTCCTCGATGACACACCGCGGCAGATCCAGCACGTCCGCCTCGATCTCCACCCCGCGGTTCACCGGCCCGGGATGCATCACCAGGCAGTCGGGCTTTGCCAGCGCGAGCCGCTCCATGTTCAGCCCGTAAAACTCCGAATACTCGCGGATCGAGGGGAACATCCCCGACTGCTGCCGCTCCAGCTGAATCCGCAGCATCACCACCACATCGGCGTCCTCCAGCGCCCGGTCCATGTCGTACGTGACCGCCGCGCCCAGCCGCTCCGCCTGCGCGGGCATCAGGGTCGGCGGCGCGCAGAGCGTGACCGACGCGCCCAGCGCTTGAAAGCCCCACAGATCCGAGCGCGCCACCCTGCTGTGCAGGATATCGCCCACGATGGCGATTTTCAGGCCCTGCAGCGTCCCCTTGTGCTCGAGAATGGTCAGAATGTCTAGCAGACCCTGGGTCGGGTGCTGGTGCGCGCCGTCCCCCGCGTTGATGACCCGCGCGCGCACATTCTGCGCCAGAACCGTGTGCGCGCCGCTCAGCGGATGGCGCATCACAATCACGTCGGGCGCGAGCCTGTCCAGCGTCCGCGCCGTGTCCTTCAGGGATTCGCCCTTCATCACGCTGCTGCTGGCCGTGTTGATGTTGACCACATCGGCCCCCAGGTACTTTCCGGCAAACTCAAAGGATGCGCGCGTCCGCGTGCTGTTCTCGTAGAAGAGATTGATGACGGAGCGCCCCCGCAGCAGGGGGTATTTTTTCTCCGGCTCCTCCAGGCGCCGTTTCATCGCGCGCGCCTCTTCCAGAACCTGCCAGAGTTCCTCCGGCTCCAGGTCGGCCAGTTCCAGCAAATCTTTTTTGGCAATCGACATACCACGCCTCCTCAAACGCCTGTCAGCGCGCCCCGCGAGGGAGCGCCGGCCCGCGCGGGCAGCCGCACTTCGCCGGCTTGCCCCGCCTTTTTCCTTTGTCCGCCCGTCTCCGGCCAAAAAAAAGCCGGGCCAGCCCGGCCCGGCAGAATCACACAGCAAAGCATACCCATCCCCGCCGCAGCGTCCGCGGCGGATCCGTACCCCGTATCTCTGTGCCTTGCCCGCCTCACAGGACTGACTTAAAGGCCCCGTGTTCTCGCTGGTCTTATTATACCAGCTGTTTTTTCGATTTTCAAGCGGAATTTTTGCCCTCCGGACGGCCGCGGGACTGTGCGGGGAAATTTTTCCCCGGAAAGGATTGCGCCCACCGGGCTTTCGCGCTATAATGAAAAACAATTACTTTGCAAAGGAGATTTTATTGTGGCCTATTATTTTGAAGAACCCTCCCACACCTTCGGCGAATACCTCTTGGTGCCGGGGTACTCCTCCGCGGAGTGCATCCCCTCGCGCGTCTCGCTGAAGACGCCGCTGGTAAAATTCAAAAAAGGGGAGACGCCTGCCATCTCCCTGAATATCCCCATGGTCTCCGCCATCATGCAGTCCGTTTCCGATGACCGCATGGCCATCGCCCTGGCCAAGGAGGGCGGAATCTCTTTCATCTACGGTTCGCAGTCCGTCGAGAGCGAGGCCGCCATGGTCAGCCGCGTCAAAAACTATAAGGCCGGCTTTGTCAGCAGCGACTCCAACATCCGCCCCGACGACACCTTGGCCGACGTGCTCGCCCTCAAAGAAAAGACGGGCCACTCCACGATGGCCGTCACCGACGACGGAACCGGAAACGGCGTGCTCCTGGGCATCGTCACCAGCCGCGACTACCGGGTGAGCCGGATGCCGCTGGAAACCAAGGTCTCCGCGTTTATGACCCCCTTCGAGCGCCTGATCTGCGGCAGCGAGACGACCACCCTGCGGGAGGCCAACGATATGATCTGGGACAATAAGCTGAACGCCCTGCCCCTGGTGGATCGGGACCAGCATCTGCTCTATATCGTCTTCCGCAAGGACTACGACTCGAGCAAGGAAAATCCGCTGGAGCTGTTGGATGAGAACAAGAGCTATATGGTCGGCGCGGGCATCAACACCCGCGACTACGAGCAGCGCGTGCCCGCTCTGGTGGAAGCGGGGGCCGACATTCTCTGCATCGACTCCTCGGAGGGCTTTTCCGAATGGCAGCGCCGCACGATTCAGTGGATCCGGGAGCACTACGGCAACACCGTCAAGGTCGGCGCGGGCAACGTCGTGGACCGCGAGGGGTTCCTGTTCCTTGCCCAGTCCGGCGCGGATTTCATCAAGGTGGGCATCGGCGGCGGCTCCATCTGCATCACCCGCGAGACCAAGGGCATCGGCCGCGGGCAGGCCACCGCCGTGATCGAGGTGGCGCGGGCGCGCGACGAGTACTATCAGGCCACGGGCATCTATATTCCCATCTGCTCCGACGGCGGCATCGTGCACGACTATCACATCACCCTGGCCCTGGCCATGGGCGCGGACTTTGTCATGCTGGGGCGCTATTTCTCCCGGTTCGAGGAAAGCCCCACCAACAAAGTCATCATCAACGGCAATTACATGAAGGAATACTGGGGGGAGGGCTCGAACCGTGCCCGCAACTGGCAGCGCTACGACCTGGGCGGCGCGGGCAAACTCTCCTTTGAGGAGGGTGTCGACTCCTACGTGCCGTACGCCGGCAGTCTCAAGGACAACGTGGGCGTCACCCTCTCCAAGGTCCGCTCCACCATGTGCAACTGCGGCGCGCTGACCATCCCGGAACTGCAGAAGAATGCGCGCCTGACGCTCGTCTCCGCCACCAGCATTGTGGAGGGCGGTTCGCACGACGTGGTTGTCAAGGACAACAACATGAACGTCACGGAGCGCTGACGCGCGGATTGCTCCCGCCTAGAAAACGCGCGCACTAAAAAAGTGCGTCTGCCGCAGGGTGTTCCCCCTCGGCAGACGCACTTTTTCTTCGGCCGGGATCCGGCAAAAACCGCTCAGAAAGAATCCGCCAGCCGCTCCACTTTCTCGTCCAGCACCCAGAAATCGGCGCTCAGATTGCAGACCTCCGGCAGGGCTGTCGTCTCCCGCAAAAAATCCAGCAGCCGCAGGATGACCGCGTCGTCGTATACCGCCGTGCGCTCGCGCGGCAGGCGCACGATGTCCGCCTGGAGCATCGCGATCTCCTCCAGCTCCAGAATCGACTGAATCTCCGCGAGCCGATGCGGCTTGGTGAGAATCTCCACCAGATCGCCGTCGCCGAAGCGCACATCGTCGGCGCCGGCCCCCAGCCCCTCCAGCACCAGCGTGTCCGCGTCCGCGCCGCTCTGGCGCTTGCTGATCAGAATCTGCCCGCGCTCCGCAAAAAGCCAGGCCACCTTGCGCCCGAACTGTCCGCCGCAGCGCGCGAAACAGTCCTCCAGCACAGACTCCAGCCCCGGCGCGCCGTAAAAAAGGAAGGCACATCCGCCCGGTCCCTCGCCCTCGTAGCAGACCGGCCTCCCGCAGGCGCGGCGCACCGCCTCGCCGCGGTACGCACAGCGCGGCAGCCAGTCCCTGTATTCCATCGCGCATCCCGCCTTTCCGCAGGGTTCTCCCTCCGCGGCGGCTCCGTGTCAAATGTCGCCGCCCTGTTTTTCTCCGCGGCTCTCCGAGCCGCCGTCAGCCGGCCGTCTCGCCCATCTCCAGGCGCTCCTGCGTCTCGTCGGAAACGGACAGCTTTTTCCGGCGCAGACGCCGGCGCGGATCCGGCCAGAAGACGGCCAGCACCGTGTAGATTTCCAGACGGCCGATCAGCATCAGCGCGCTCAGGAGGACTTTGGCCGGGGCGGGCGCCGCGGAGAAGGACTCCGTAGGCCCCAGGATCCCCATGGCCGGTCCCACACCGGCCAGACAGCTCAGCGTGCCGCTGAACGCGTCCAGCATATCCAGCCCCATCGCGCAGAGCAGGAGCGTCCCGCCCAGCGCGAGAAAGACAAACAGATAAAAGAAGGTTGCCACGCTGTGCAGCGTCCGCTCCGAGAGGCGCTTCTCGCTGGCCCGCAGCGTGCGCACGAGCCGCGGATGCAGGAAACGCTTGATTTCTCTTCCCGCCTGCTGCAGAAGGATGACATGGCGGTCAATCTTAAAGCCGCAGGTGGTGGAGCCGGCGCAGGCGCCGGAAAACATCAGCACGAGGAGCACGACCCGCGCCGTCGGAGCCCACTGCTCATAGTCGCAGCAGACAAACCCCGTGGTGGAGAGGATCGATGTCACATGGAAAGCGCTCTGCCGCAGCGCCGTCAGCGCATCGTGGGGATACTGCGGCAGCGCGCCCAGCGTCACCAGGAACACCGCAGCCAGCGTCAGACAGGTGTAGGCGCGGAACTCCCGGTTCTTCCAGAAATGCCGCACCGAGCGCTCGCGGAACACCGCGTACAGCAGGGCATAGTTGATGCCGGCCATATACATCGCGCCCGTCAGGACCCACTCGATGCGCGGGCTGTCATAGGCGCCGATGCTGTTGTTCTTGGTGGAGAATCCGCCGGTCGCCACCACGGAGAACGCGTGATTCACCGCGTCAAACGGACTCATGCCGCAGAGCAGGAGCAGCAGAAACGTGATCCCGGTGTTGAACAGGTAGAGCAGCCACAGGCTGCGGGCGCTGTCCGCGATTTTGGGCTGCAGCTTGTCCTTGACCGGCCCCGCCGCCTCCGCGCGGAACATCTGCAGCGCGCCCGCGCCCAAACTGGAGAGCAGCGCCACAAAGAGCACGATGATCCCCATGCCGCCCAGCCAGTGCGTGACGCTGCGCCACATGAGGATGGCGCGCGGCGCGGACTCAACCGCGTCCAGCACCGAGGCCCCCACCGTGGCGAAGCCCGACATGGACTCAAAGAACGCGTCGGCCACGCTGTGAAACGTGCCCGACAGAAGGTAGGGCATCATCCCGAAGAGCGCCGCCAGGATCCAGCCGTAGGTGACGATAGCGGCGCCGTCCCGCACCTGCAGATGCACCTCCCGCTCCGCTGGGCGGAAGAGCCGGATGAGCAGAAACCCCGAGCACAGTGTCACGGGCAGCATCCCGACAAACGCCCACAGGCACGGTTCCCGGTACCAGAGCGCGGTGAGGATGGGCAGCAGCATACAGCAGGCCACGATCAGCAGCAGCTTCCCTACGTTGTACCAGATCACGCTTCCCCTCGGCCGCCTCCGCTTCATTTGTCCCTCACCATCGGTTCCACCACGGCATCCTCCTCCATGGCCTCAAAATCCTGCTTTTCCGCGCGGGCGCGGCGTCTGCGCACGCGGCCCAGCGGGAGCAGGAGCACCAGCAGCGTGTAGAGCTCCAGCCTGCCCGCCAGCATGAGCACGACCAGCACCCACTTGGCCGCGGCGGGCGCGGCGGCGTAGGTCTCCGTAGGGCCCCAGGCGCCGAAGGTGGGGCCGCCCACGCCGCCCAGACAGCTCAGCACCGCGCTCAGGGAAGTGCGGATGTCGGCGCCAAAAAGGCAGATGAGATACGTCCCCGCCGCGACCAGCAGGAGATAGATGTAAAAAAACGTGAGCGCGCTCAGAACCACCTCGTCCTCCACCAGGCGCCCATTGGACTTGAGCCGCGTCACCATGCGCGGATGGAGGAAGCGGAGAACCTCCTGCTTCGCCTTGCGGGCCAGAATCACGTAGCGGTCGATCTTGATCCCGCTGGAGGTGGAGCCCGCGCAGGCCCCGCAGAGCATCAAGAGGAGCAGCACCAGCTGCGCCGGCGGCACCCACTGCTCAAAATCACAGTTCACCAGCCCCGTGGTGGTGAGGATGGAGACAACCTGGAACGCGCCGTAGCGCAGAGCCTCGCCCCAGTGATAGCCGTAGCCGGGCGCGATCAGACAGACCTCCAGGAGCGTCGCCCCCAGGGCCACGCCCAGATAGACGCGGAATTCCAGGCTCTGCCAAAAGCAGCGCAGACTTCTGCTGCGCAGCATATGAAAGTAGAGCGCATAGTTCACACCCGCCAGGAACATCGCGATCACCGTGATCCAGTCGAGGATGGGGCTGTCATAAGCGCCGATGCTGCCGTTCCGGGTTGAGAAACCGCCGGTGGCGATGACGGAGAAGGCATGATTCACCGCATCGAACAGGCCCATGCCGCCCAAGAGATAGAGCGCGATCACGGCGAGCGTGTTGCCGAGATAGATAAACCACAGGCTGCGGGCTGTATCGGCGATGCGCGGCGTCAGCCTGTTTTTGACCGGCCCCGCGCTCTCCGCCCGGAAGAGCTGCGCCGCGCCGCCCTGGTTGGACAGGAGCGCGACAAAGAGCACCAGCAGGCCCATGCCGCCCAGCCACTGCGTCAGGCTGCGCCAGAGCAGCACACAGCGCGCCGTCTGCTCTACATCGCGGATCACCGTGGCACTCACGGTGGTGAGCCCGGACATCGTCTCAAAGAAGGCGTCTGTGATGCCATGCAGCGTTCCGGAGAAGAGATAGGGCAGCATGGCGAAAAGCGCCGACGCCAGCCAGCCGTAGACCACGAGCGCATAGCTGTCCACCAGGCCGACGCGCCGTCTGCGCTTCTGCCCCGCCTGCCCGACGGCCGCAAGCGCCAGCCCCGCCATCAGCGTCACCGCGGCGGACTGCAGGAAAGCCGCATACTCCGCCTCTCCGAAATAGAGTCCCGCCGCAGCCGGCAGCAGCATACTGCAGCCGACGATCAGCAGGAGGAATCCGATCCCGCTGATGACGTAGCGCTTCCCCATCGCGCACCCCCTCCTCCAGAACAATCGCCGCGTCCGGCACACCGGCGGGGACGCCTCGCCTAGCCCTCCAGTTTATAGTAGTCCCGCATGGGCCGGAACCCCAGACGCATATACATCCGCTTCGCCGCCTCTGAACTCTCCAGGTAAATTTTTTCCGTATGCCTGGCCTTGGCATCCGCAACCAGATAGGCGACGATTTTTTTGCCGATCCCCCTGCCCCGCAGTTCCGGGATCGTGAAGATATTCATCAGATAACCGCATCCGCCGCGCGGATTGTCGGGCGACGGAAGTTCCTGCTGGTAGCAGATCCCGCCGCAGCCCACAATTCGCCCCGCTTCGTCGCGGGCAAAGCAGGCGACGTGGGTTCCATCCGCCAGATGCACCGCATAATAGGCCTCGTTGCCGCTTCGGATCGACTCCCAATCCGCATCCCCGTGATCGGCAAAGACCTCCCGCAGCACGCGCATCCGCCATTCCAAGAGCAGCGGCGCCTCCTCCGGCGTGACGCGCTCAATGGTGATCTCCATCCGCCTCACGCTTTCAGCACAACCGGCATTTTGCTCATATCCGGCTTCCCGCTGGTGTTGAGCGGGATGGACGGCATCTTCACAAAAAACTCCGGGATCATAAAATCGACCAGATTGTGGGAGAGTTCCTCCCGCACCTCGGACACCTTCAGGTCCTCCCGCTCCGGCACGATATAGGCGACCATGTAGGACAGGCCGTGCTCATCCGTGAAGGCGCGCACGAGCGCCTGCTTCACGCCGCTGCACTGGTAGAGCCTGGATTCCACCTCCATAATCTCCACGCGCTTGCCGTAGATCATGATCTGCGTATCCTTGCGGTGCAGAAAGGCCAGGTTGCCGTCCGGCAGCACATAGCCCAGGTCGCCGCTGCGATACATCCGCTCCCCGTTCGGCAGCCGGACGAACGCCTTGTTCTCCTCCGCGTGGTCGCCGATGTATCCTTGGGACACGCCGTCGCCAAAGATGCAGATTTCGCCTGCCTCGCCGTCGGGCAGCGCATTCCCCTCCGCATCCAGGATGCGGATCGCGGCGCCCCGCACCGGCCTGCCGATCGGGTAGGTCCCGTCCTCCAGCACGGTGCCGCCGCTGCAGCGGTAATACGCGGCGCAGACGGTCGTCTCGGAGGGGCCATAGGTGTTGTAGACCGGCACCTTATCCACCAGCCGGTCCACATAGTTCCCGCGCAGCACATCGCCGCCGCTGATGAGCAGCCGGAGGGAGCGGGGGAGTGACTCGAGATGATTCATCTCCGCGAGCAGGTAGGGGAAGCCCGAGACCATGGTGACGCCATGCCGCTCGACGAAGGCCATGAGGCTCCGGATGTCCGCTTTGTCCTCATCGGAAGGGATGGCGACGGCCGCGCCGTTCAAAAGGCTGGCGAACACCTCCTCGATAAAGATATCGAAGGAGCACACCGAATACTGCAGCATGCGGTCCCCCGGCCCGTTCGCGAACTCGCCGTGGAAAGCCCGCGCGTAGTGGCACACATTCGCGTTCGTGACGGAGACGCCCTTCGGCCGCCCCGTCGTACCGGACGTGTACAGCACATAGGCGAGGGACTGCGGGGCCCGAGGATAGACGCGCCCCGGCGTCTCCGCCTTCGCTTCGCAGATCTTGCAGTCCGTGAACTCCAGCGGCAGTCCGTCCAGCTTGGCGGCAAACTGCAGATCCGTGAGCACAAAATCGACCTTCGCCTCCTCCATCATGTAGCGGATTCGGCCGATAGGAAACGTCGGCTCCGCCGGGACAAACATCGCCCCGCATTTGAGAACCGCCAGAAGCGCGGCGATCATCTCCGCGCGGTGTGTCATGACGACGCCGACGGCACGCACATCCTCCGGGAACGTGTTGGCGATCGCGTCGGCCATGCCGGAGAGCTCGGCAAACGTCAGCGTCCGGTTGTTCTCCAGCACGGCGGGCTGCCGGGGATTGTCCCGGACAACCTGCATAAAGGTTCCGTAGATTGTATTTTCCATGGTTTTTCCGCTCCTTCACGCCAGCAGTGCCGCAATGCCTTTCGCACTGCGGAGTGCCGCATCCTGAAAATGATTGCCCGGGTTCCACACGCACTCCGTCGGGATGCCGAGCCCGCGGTAGTGTGCCGCGAGCCGCTCCGTGTTCTCCCGCACGGTCCGCAAAAGCGGATGCCGCGTCCTGGCCTCCTCATCCCCGAGCGAGAGATAGATCCGCTCCGGCGGACGCTCGGGGGCATGGGATTCCGCGTATTCCACAAAATCGGGGAACCACAGGGAGCCGGACATGCTCGCCACGCGCGAGAAACAATCCGTCTGGCACATCGCGTACAGCGCGAAGAGCCCGGCCAGCGAATACCCCGCGATCCCGAGGAACGCGGGCCTGCCCTCCAGCCGGGACAGCGCCGCCGGCAGGATTTCCTCCAGCAGGATCCGCAGATAGGCGTCCGCGCCGCCCGTGCAGGGCGTGTCGTTCTCCGCAAGCGGCGGGCAGTACCAGGGCGTCATATCCTGGTCCCAGTTCAGCTTGCTGATGCAGAGGATGGCGCCGTCCGCGCAGCCGACGTCGCGCATGGCCCGGATGACGCCGTCCCCGCTCTCGGAAAAATTGTGCAGCACGATCAGCGGCGCCCCGGCCCGCCGCGGCAGATAGAGCGTTGCCGCCCTGCCCGCGGCGGGGAAATTGATTGCCTGATTCCACATAGTCTTTTCTCCAATATTCTGTATGCCGCGGCGGGATTCGATTCCGCGCCGAGCGGCCCGCGCGCCTCAGTCGCGCATCAGCCGCTCCGCCTTGCGCACCATGGACGCCGCCGCGAAGACGATGATCCGGTCGCCCGGCTCCAGCACGTCGTCGCCGGATGGGATGACGGCATCGTTGTCGCGAAAGCGCGCCCCGATGAGAATGCCGCGCGGCAGACCCAGATGCTTGAGGGGCCGCCCCGTCAGGCGCTTCATCGAGCTCTGCACGATGATCTCATAGACCTCGGCGGAACCCTTCTCCAGGATGCTCAGGGACAAGAACTCACTGTTGCGCACGAAGCGCAGCACCGCCTCCGCCGCCAGGATCCGCGGGCTCACGGCGATATCGACGCCCACAGCCTCGATGAGCGGCAGGTAGTCGGAACGCCGCACCTGGGCGATCGTCTTTCCGGCGCCGAGCCGCTTGGCCATCAGCGACACCAGCACGTTCAGCTTGTCATCCTCCGTCAGCGCCGCGAAGAGATCGACATCCTGCACGCCCTCGTCCTGCAGAAGATCGATGTCGCCGCCGTCGCCGTTGAGGATGATGGCCTCCTCCAAGAGGCCCGCCAGATACTTGCAGTGCTCGTAATCCTTCTCGATGATCTTGACCTCCAGCCCCTGCTTTTCCAGGAGGCGCGCCAGATAATAGGCCACCCGGCTGCCGCCGATCAGCATCACCGTGCGCACCGTCTGCCGGTGAAAGCCCAGCACCTTCTCAATCTCCCGCATCTCGTCGGTGCGGCCGATGACAAAGATGCGGTCGCCCAGAAAGATCCGGTCATCCCCGCGCGGGATGATCAGCGTGCCTCCGCGCAGGATGGCCGCCACAAGGAAGTGGTGCTGCCCGCGCAGCTCCTTCAGGGCACGGTCGATGCAGGGGTTGTTCTCCTCCACCAGCAGCTCCAGGAGTGTGATCGTCCCTTTGGCGTAGTAGTTCACGTCCATGGCCTCCGGCACGGAGATGATCTTGGCGATCTCCGCGGCGGCGACGCGCTCGGGATTGATCATGAGGTCGATGTTGAGGGCAGGGTTCTGCGCCAGCTTATTGTTGCGGTCGTACTCCGGTTTTCGCACCCGCGCCACCGTCTTTTTCACCCCGTACTGGCCCGCGAGCATACAGGCCAGCATGTTGAGCTCGTCATTCTCCGTCACCGCGATGAGCAGATCGGCCGAGGCGATGTCGATGCTCTCCAGAAGCCGCGAATCGGCGCCGTTGCCCAGCATCGACTGCACATCCAGATTCTCCTCCACCACCTGCTGTCGGTCCTCATCCTTCTCGATCACGATCACGTCATGCCCCTCCTGGGACAAGGTCTGCGCGATATTGTAGCCGATCTTGCCCGCGCCTATGATCACCGCACGCATCCGCTCCACCTCTCTCCGGGGCGATCCCCCCGCACACCGGGCGTCTCTCCGCCCGCCGCCTTCGTATCAAAAATTGCTGCGCTCTTATTATAGCACCTGCGGCGGACTTTGCGCCGCTGATTTTTCCAAAACTTTTCCAAAAATTTTCGCAAAGATGGTATTACGACAGCGCTTACCCTGCGCTTCCGGCGGAGCGGTTTGAACTCCGCGGCGCACAGCCTCCGGCGGCGCGCAAAAGCGCATGAAAAAAAGCCCCGCATGCGCCTGCACTCTGCCCAGAGAACCCACGCAACGAAGCCTTTTAGAGTGGTCGGGATGACAGGATTTGAACCTGCGGCCTATTGCTCCCGAAGCAATCGCGCTACCAAGCTGCGCCACATCCCGCAATCGAAGTTGGCGGCACATCGCTCTCCGCCTTTCCGCAGAGTCTGTGCAACACAACTTCTATAGTTTAATCCCTCGCGCCTCTTTTGTCAACCGTTTTTGCCGCCGATTCGGCGGAAATTCACAAAATTTTTCCGCCGGGACCGCGCCTCGGATCTCTCACGCCTGCCAGAAAAACGGTCCCTCCGCCATGGCACGGCTCATCACGCAGGCGCCCGCGGCGCCGGTCTGCGCCAAGAGCGGCCACGTCTCCCCCGTCACGCCGCCGATCGCGTAGACAGGCAGCGGAACCGCTCCGCAGACCTCCCGCAGGAACGCAATCCCGCGCGGTGCAAGGCCCCGTTTGCAGTCGGTGGCGAAGATATGCCCGGCAATGAGGCCGCCGGCGCCCCAGCGCGCCGCCTGCTCCGCCTCCGCCACGCTGTGGATGGAAACCAGAACCCGCGAAAAATCCCCCAGTGTGCCGTGCAGCGATGCCATCTGCGCGAAGGAGAGCTGCACCGCGCTGATCCCCAGCCGGCGCGCTGCCTCCGGATCGTGGGTGACGATGAGAGGAACCCCCGTCCCCCGGAGGGTCGCCCGGCAGGCGCGCGCCAGCTCCAGATAGGCCTCCCGCGGCAGATCCTTCTCCCGCAGGAGAATCGCCGCCACGCCGGAGGCGGCCAGCCGCGCCAGCTGCCGCTGGAAATCTCCCCTACACTGCTTTCTGTCGGTCACCGCGAGAATTTCCATGGCCTTACACCCGCAGATAATCGATGTAGACCGGCTGCAGCCCGCGCGCGCGCAGCATGGCGTCCACCTGCTCCACGCTGCGCGGATCGGAGATCTCAAACTGCTCGTCGCCCTTCTGCGGCGCCTCGTGCCCGCCCACGCCCACATGGACGCCGGCCGAGATCTTGGTGGCGCAGAGTTCCACCGCGTGGTCGCGGAATCCCGCCCGCTCCCGGGTGGAGATGGTGATGCCCGCGTAGGGCAGGAACAGCCTGTAGGAGAGGATCACCTGCAGGAGCTGCGTCTCGTGGACATCGTTCGGATTGTTGTCGGCGTTGTGGATGTAGGGCCGCAGCCGCGGGCAGGAGAAGGAAATCTCCGCCTGGGGGTATTTCTGCTGCGTATAGTAGGCGTGCAGTCCGGCGGCGAAAGCGTCCCTGCGGAAATCGCCCAGGCCCAGGAGCGCGCCGAAGGCTACGCCGCGCATCCCGCCCAGGAGCGCCCGCTCCTGCGCATAGAACCGGTAGGGATAAACCCGTTTGTGCCCGCTCAGGTGCTTTTCGGCGTACAGCTCCGGATCGTACGTCTCCTGGTAGACCGAGACAAAATCCGCGCCGCACTGGTGGAGGAACCGATACTCGTCGGAGTTGAGCGGGTAGATCTCCACCCCCACGTTGCGGAAGTAGCGCGCCGCCAGCCGGACCGCCTCCCCGATATACTCCACGCCGGAAGCGCCGCGCGATTCGCCCGTCAGGAGCAAAATCTCCTGCAGGCCCGTGCCGGCGATCGCCCGCAGTTCCTCCTCGATCTCCTCCATCGTCAGTTTGGCGCGGCGGATATGGTTGTGGCAGTTGAAGCCGCAGTACACGCAGTAATTCTCGCAGTAGTTGGCGATGTAGAGCGGCGTGAAGAGACACACCGAGTTGCCGAAGTGCGCCCGGGTCTCCGCCTGGGCTCTGCGCGCCATCTGCTCCAGATAGGGCTGCGCCGCGGGGGAGAGGAGCGCGCCGTAGGCCTCGGTGTCGATGCGCGGCAGGGAGAGCGCCCGCTCCACGTCGCGCGCGGTGTAGGACGCGGGATCATAGGCCGCGGCCGCGCCGCAGACCCGCTCCATCACGTCGGAGGAGATCACCTCCATGCCGGGCAGATAGGTCATAGGATCAATCTGATTCAGATTCATTGCTCTGGCAGCCACCTTTCCTCGATGGCCGACCGGAGCGCACCTGCGCGCCTCGGCCGGCCCTGCGCCTGTTCTCCCTTCTTCAATCCTCCAGGAATCCCGTCAGCGGGCTGGAGGCCTCCGCCGCGCGGTCCAGCACACGGCCCGGCCCCGCCAGATACGCCTTGCGCCCCGCCTCAATGGCCAGGCGGAAGGCCGCGGCCATCTGCCGCACATCGCCGGCGGTAGCCACGGCGGTGTTCGCCATCACCGCCGCAACGCCCATCTCCATCGCCTCACAGGCCTGGGACGGCCTGCCGATGCCCGCGTCCACGATGATCGGCAGCGGGATCTCATCCACAAGGATCTGGATAAACTCCCGCGTCGCCAATCCCTTGTTGCTGCCGATCGGCGCCGCCAGAGGCATCACAGCGGCGGCCCCGGCATCCACCAGCGCCCGCGCCACGTTGAGATCGGGGTACATATAGGGCAGCACGATAAAGCCCTCCGAGGCCAGAATCTCCGTGGCGCGCACCGTCTCGTAGTTGTCGGGCAGAAGGTATTTGCTGTCGCGGATGACCTCCACCTTCACAAAGTCGCCGCAGCCGATGGCGCGCGCCAGCCGCGCGATGCGCACCGCCTCCTCCGCCGTGCGCGCCCCCGACGTGTTCGGCAGCAGCGTCACGCCCTCGGGGATGTAGTCGAGGATGTTCTCCGCGCCGCCCTCGTTCGCGCGCCGCAGGGCAAGGGTGAGGATCTGCGCGCCGCCCTCCTCCGCCACCGCCCGCACCAGATCGAGACGGAATTTTCCTGATCCCAGGATGAAGCGGGAGTCAAAGGCGTGCCCGCCCAGAACCAGCGGATCCCGCTCCGCTTCCACTTGTGTCTTCATGCTCCATTCCTCTCTTCTCTTCGCTCACCGGGGTTCCGCCGCACTTCACGGCTCCTCCAGCCCCAGCAGCAGCCGCAGGACCATGTTCGCCTGATGCCCGGCGCAGATCTGCACCCGCGGCGCCATCAGGCCGTTTCCGGGCCGCGCCTCGCTGACGCCGTCGCCGCAGACATAGAGCCGCCGCATCCGCCGCGCGGTGACAATCTGGTTCGAACTGTCAAAGCCCCCCAGCCCGGAGGCGGCCACGACGGTCTTATCCGGCTCTCTGAGGAGCGCGTTCAGGAGCATCGCCTTGGCCGCAGGCTGATCCAACGCCTCGCAGACCAGCGGATAGCCGGCGAACAGCCTCTCCGCGTTCTCCTCCGTGATGCGCGTCTGCCGCGTCGTCACCTCCACAAAGGGATTGATCTCGGCAATCTGCTCGGCGATCGCATCCGTCTTGGGCATCCCCAGATGGCGCAGCGTGTAGTGCTGCCGGTTGAGATTGCTGGGCTCCACCGTGTCAAAGTCCACCAGCAGCAGACGCCCCACACCGAGGCGCGCCAGCATCACGGCGATGTTGGAGCCAAGGCCGCCCAGGCCCGCCACCGCCACCGCGCCGGCCTTCAGGCGCTGGTGCACCTTCGGCGTATGCCGCGCCGTCAGCATGCTCTCCAGCTGATCCCGATCCGGCATCCGCCCCTTCGGGATGATCACGACGGCGTCCCCCGGCGCCAGCGGCAGATCCTCCGCCGTCTGATACCCGTTGTAGATCACCACCTGATCCTCCCGCGGCGCGGCCAGCTCCCACAGGGAGCGGCAGTCCGTCTCGGCGGGCACCCCGTTCAACAGTATCTCCATGTTTTTCCTCCCCTGTCGCGGCGGCTCAGCCGCCGCCCACAAAGCGCACAATTTCCAGCACATCGCCGGGCCGCAGCACCGTCGACGCATACGCCGCGCGGGCAAGGATCGCGCCGTTGTACTCCACCGCGATCCGCTCCGGCGGATACCCCTCCCTGGTGAGATACGCCAGAAGCGTCGTATCCGCCGCGAGGCGCCGCTCCGCGCCGTTGATCTTCACCGTGACCGCACCGCGCCCGGGATCCGGCGCGCCCGCTCCCGCTTTCGCAGACGCCGCGCGCTCCCGCCGCGCCGCACAGTCTCTCTCCTCGCTTGGCATGTTCGCACCTCTCTTCCTCCTGCCGGAACAGCCCGCAACAAAAAGGACACAGAAAAGAAAGCGCCCCGGGTGGTGCTCCCCATTCTGTGTCCGATACTGCGGGATCAACTGTCCTGTCCTGTCCCTAGCCTAGCAAACTTTTCCCCGTTTGTCAAGCCGTGCCGCGCAAATCCGCCGGGAATCTGCCGAAAGCCCGCTCACTCTTCCGTGATAGAGTGCGCCAGGCTCCACTCTTTCATGATGCGGCCCTCGCGCAGAAGCGCCCGCAGCCGCTCGGCGTCCGCGCACTCCAGCGCATCGCGGTACTCCTCCAGCGCGCTCAGCAGCGTGTCCAGCTCCCCCAGGAGCGCCGTGCGGTTCATCAGGAACAGCTCTGTCCACATATTCTCGTTCAGCTTTGCCACCCGCGTCAGATCCTTAAAACTGCCGGCACTGAAACCGCTCTCGTGCTTGACGGTGGGGCTCTTGATGTAGGCGCTTGAGACCACGTGCGCCAGCTGCGAGGTGAACGCGATGATGCTGTCATGCTCGCGCGGCGTGGTGTAGACGATGCGCCCGAATTTGAGATCCAGCGCCAGCTGCTCCACGGTGCGCTTGGCCTCCTCCGGCACATCCCCCACCGGCGTGAGGATCAGGCTGGCCCCTTTGAAGAGATCCGCCAGCGAGTAGGCGAATCCCGAGAACTCGCGCCCCGCCATGGGATGGCAGCCGATAAAGATGACACCCCGCGCGCGCAGGATCGGATCCACCGCCTCCACGATGCACTCCTTGACCCCTCCGGCGTCGATGACGATACTGCCGGGCCGGAAGTGCTGCTGGTTCTCGCGGATAAAGTCGATGATGGCCTGCGGATGCAGGCAGACGATGGTCAGATCCGCCTCGTGCAGCTGCTCCGGCGTGATCGCCTTGTCGATCGCGTCCGCCTGCAGCGCCATCTGCACCGACTTGCTGTTGAGGTCTCTGCCCACGCCGAGACAGACATGCTCCGTATAGGCTTTGATCCCCCGGCAGAACGAACCGCCGATCAGCCCAAGCCCCACCACTGCGATTTTCATAGTCCTTCACCTCGTATAGATACACTTGCCGCCGGGATGTCCGCGCAAGCTCCCGCATCCCGGTTCAAATCAGAAATCCGAAAATTCCGTCCGGAGGAGGGAGATAAAAGTTTGCATGTCTCTCGTGCGCGCCGCGGACGGCAGATAGATGCTGAAAATATTATAAATGTCCTCCCGGAACGGGATATTTTTGCAGTCACGGGCCTGGAAACTGTGCCGCTGGGCATGGCACGGATTTAAAGCCACGCACAGATTGTTCGCGACAAATTCGCACAGGGCCGCGCTGGAAGAGCATGCTATCGTCTGAATCTGCTCGGGAGAACAGGCGGCGTATCGCAGGAGCGTCTCGAACATGGTGGCGTCGTTCGTGAAACGGGCGATCTGCTGCGAGAAGAACGCCTTCAGCGGGATCTGCCGGAGTTGGCAGAGCGGATTCTTTTTGTGGACGAAACAGTCGTACCGCACCTGCATGAACGGCAGAAGATCCGCCTCGACGGCCTGAACGGGCTCGTAGAGCGGCACAGCGTCCACATAGAGCTGGGAGACAATCTTCACCGAGGCATCGCGCTCGGCGCCGTAGTCCAGGATCTCCTGATTCGGAAGCTCCGTGACCTCGATTTCCATATTGGGACGAAAAAGATACAGTTCCGCCTGTATCGAGGCCATCAGGCTCTGTCCGAACCCGATCGGCACGACAAAGTGGACATAGGACGGCAGCTCCGGCTGCAGGCGCTCTTCGGACGCCGCTTCATTTTCCGCGATTTTTCGGATTCCGGCAACAAATCCCCTGTAGAGATTCAAGAGCATTTTTCCCTGCCGCGTCAGGGAAACGCCGCAGTAGGAGCGCGTGATCACTTGAAATCCGACTTCCCTCTCCAAGCGGCGGACGGCGAGCCCCAGCGCCTGGGGGGAGACAAAAAGCTTTTCGCTCGCCTCACGCATCGACCGGCATTTGCTGATCTCCAGCAGATAATTGAAATCTTCCAGGCGAATAACGATCCCTCCCTTCGGATGATCCCGGCGATCTTGTGACCTTGAAAGGTAGTATACCATCGCGGGCCGCGCAGATCAACCCGGCGCTCAGGGGGAGGTAAAAATTTTTTACAGCTGAAAAAGGAAGAAAATTACAAATTATTCTCAAACGGACAGATCCATGCTTTAATGAGACTGGGAAGCGGAAACCGATATGGTTTTCAGCGCAGTCGGAGATCGGGCCCGATGCCAGACGCGCGGCGATCCATGAAACGATCCATGAAAAGGAGTTGAAACGAATGACCGCAGCGACCAAGAAAATCAAACCCACATACTGGATACATTCTGCAATCGCAATTTCCTTTATGCTCTTCTTCCGGTTCCTGCCGGCTCCGGAACCTTTGACGCCATATGGAATGGCGCTTCTCGGTATCTTTATCGGTGCTGTATACGGCTGGTGCACGGTTTCCATGATCTGGCCCTCCCTGCTCGCCCTCACGCTGATGGGGCTGACCCTGGGCGTGACCTGGTGCGGCGCGATCGTCGGCGTCTCCTCCTATATCTTCATCAACGACTTCGGCACGAGCGAGCAGATGTACAGTTTTTACTACGCCATCACCGCCCTGCTCGCGATCACCGGCCCGATGATTTACATCCGCTTTCTGTACAACTTCAACCGCCGCCGGCTCTCGGAACTGTGCTTCATCCTGATCGGCGTCTGCGGGATCCTGCTGATCCTGACCGGCACAACTTCCGTGCTCCTCTTCACGGGCATCGTGACGGCCTTCTCCATCGTCTGCTCGATGATCCGACCGTTCAGCATGAATATCCTGTTTGCGCAGACATCGACCGACACGGGCAGCGTTTCCGCCCTGTACAACGCGGTCAACTTCGCGTTCGGCAGTCTGGGCATGACGATCTGCAGCATGGATTGGGGCAGCCGGATTGTCTCTCTGGGCGTGATTCTCCTGCTGACGGCGCTGCTGGAGCTGGCTCTGTGGGAGTGCCTGATGAAGAGCAGAATCCCCTGCAGGAGCGTGAAGGCGTAGCCGCCCCGCCGGAGGCGCAGCGCCCCGCAAAAAATGCCGAGGCCGAAAAGGTTATTTTTCAACCCATGTCGAAACAAGGAGATAGGTGATCGCGCTTTCGGATTTGGGATCGGCCTGTGGATCACACGCGCGGATCCCGGGGACGGGACACGATCGCGGGTATCGTCTGTAGAGCTCGTTTGCGAATCAAAGGATCAGGAGGGATTCGATATGCAGGAGATTCAGGAAGTCTACGAATTTTTGAAGAAGTGCGGCACCTACTATCTCGCCACGCTGGACGGAGATCAGCCGAGAGTCAGGCCGTTCGGCACGGTCGCGCTGTTTGAAGGCCGGCTGTACATTCAGACCGGGAAGGTGAAAGAGGTCAGCAAACAGATTCAGGCACATCCGAAAGTGGAGATCTGCGGCTTTGCGGACGGGCGCTGGATCCGCGTCGCCTGCACGCTGGTCCGGGACGACAGGGTGGAGGCCAAGAAGTTCCTGCTGGATGCCTATCCGCATCTGCGCGGCATGTACAACGAGGAGGACGGCAACACGGAGGTTCTGTACATGAAGGACGCCACGGCCACCTTCCACTCTTTCACGGAGGCGCCGAGAAGCGTGCAGTTCTGAGCAGCCGGAAGGCGGGGATCGCCGCTTTCGCCCCGGCGCTCTGCCCCCGACTTTTTGGATGAAAATTGCGCAGCCTGTTTGTACGATCCACGCCGCGGTCCCCGAGGGAGGTTGCCGCCATGATTCACTCTTTTCCGCCCATCGTCGACGGGCGCTGCCGCGTGCTGGTGCTGGGCTCCATGCCCAGCGCGGCCTCCCTGGCGCGGCGGCAGTACTACGCCCACGCGCAGAACTGCTTCTGGCCGCTCTTGTTTCAACTGTTTGAGGAACCGTACAGCGACGACTACGCGGTTCGGCAGTCGCTCCTCCTGCGGCACCACATCGCGCTCTGGGATGTCCTGGCAAGCTGCGAGCGCGAGGGGAGTCTCGACAGCAGCATCCGCGCGGAAACGCCCAACGATCTGCCCGCGCTTCTGGCGCGCTATCCCGCTATCCGGCATCTCGCCTTCAACGGCGGCAAAGCCTTCCAGAGCTGCAGGCGCCATTTCCCCTCGCTGCTGGAGATGGATTGGATCCGTCTGCCGTCCACCAGCCCCGCCTACACCATGCGGCGCGATGAAAAAGCCGCCCGCTGGCGCATCCTGCGCAGCCTCTGCGGCGAGGACTGACGGCGCCCCGTCCCCACATTTTCCGCCGAGACAGACAGGCCCGGCGGCCGAAGAACCCTTCTCCGGCCGCCGGGCCTGTTGTTCGTTGCGCTATTCCTGCTCCGGCAGGCGAACTGCGCCGCCGGGCCGGATGCGTTTCACACAGAGATTACTCCTCAAACGCCTGGTAGATCACGCCGCCCTCGACATCCTTCGGCATGCGGTTCCCCACCAGATAGCAGATGGTCGGCACGATATCCACCGTGCGGACGGGACGCTTCAGCACCGCGCCCTTCTTCAGCCCGCCTCCGGCCATGATGCACAGCGCGCCCGCGGAATAGCCGTGGTTTGTCACATGCCCCGGCGCGTTGAAGTGCTCAAAGCCGAAATCCTTGGTGAGCTGGAAGAAGATATCGCCGCAGTGCTCGCCGCCGACACCCAGCGATTCCATCTCCTCCCGGGTGCAGCAGAAGGATACCACGCGCTCCCCGCTCTTGGGATCGCGATAATTGTAGAGGTCGGTGATGATATCCTGCACCACCTTGTCATAGTCCTCCGGCTCCACGATGCCTTCCGGATCGCGGCCCTTCAGGTTGACATAGATGTAGGAGGTGCGATGGTTGATCGCCTTCGTCTTGCTCCAGTCGATGTTGTACATCCCCTCCACGCCCGGCACAGGGACGATGGCGGTGTACCCCAGTTCCGACATCACGCCGGCGTTGATGCCGGAGAGCTCGCCGATGCCAGGGTTCTCGTAGCCGGCGGAACGCGGAATCGCCGCGTGGTCGGAAGTGATGAACGCGGCCGTGTCGTCGCCCACATACTCCAGAACCATGCCGATGTACTTGTCGTTGATCTCATAGATGCGGTCGATGTTGTCCGCCATGCGCTCCCATTCCGGATGCGAGCCGGGGATGGCTTGTTCGATGTACCAGTGGTTGCACAGGTCGATGCTGTGCAGATGGATGTAGAACAGCTGCCAATCCGGGTTGTGATCCAGGAGATAGCGCGTCGCGTTCATATGCCAGTCGTTGACTTTGTCAAAGGACTCCAGCGCGATGTCGTCGCCCAGCTTGCTGTGCCGGTCGAAGGAGGCAAAGTAGCACATCGGGCCGACCGCCTGCAGGAGTTCCTGCTGCAGCGATTTCGGATAGAAGTATTCATCATCCTCGATATCCATCACGTGGGAGATATAGACACGGCCTTCCGTGCCGTCCTCGTTCATCTCCACGCCGCGCAGATAGTAGGCGACCTTGTTCGGCTCGTCGTCAATCGTGAAAGTATCGTAGATCGGCTCCGACCAGGTGCTCAGCGTGCAGGATCCCAGCGGCGCGTCGGTCTTCTTGCTGGCATAGAGCGTGAAGGTGTCGTAGTGCACGCCGTCGGACGCCGTGATCAAGAGATAGCGGCGCACCAGGGAATCGTTCATCGTCACCAGGCACTCCTTGGCATTCTCCGGCACTTCAAAGCTCCAGTTTGCCGCGTCCTTGAGCGGTGTGTAGAGGATATCGCAGGCGTCGGAGTTGGCCTGCTCCTCGGCGCTCAGATGATAGAGCACCAGCGCGGGCGATTCCAGAGGCGGCTGCCGGAAATGACTGCCGGTCATCGAGGCCAGGAAGTCCTCCTTGCTCATGGAGAAGGACGCCGGATCGGGGGCGCCGCTGTCCGCCTGGCTGAACTTATCCACCTGATCCTTGAAGACGATGCAGTCGCCGGAAGCCTGGCTCACATTGTGCGGCACTTCACGGCTGGTCGGATACTCCGCCTTCATGACGACCATCTTCTGGAAACCGACAGAGCTCCGCAGGAATGGAACGACGCCGGTGCCGTCCACGAAGATATTGTTGCTGCCCTCCACGCGGTTTGGCCACGCTTCGCAGTAGTTCAGCATGATGCACTTCTTGTTCTCGTCCTCAAAGGCTTCCCAGATCAGCTCGCTCTGGATGCGGCGGGAATCCCAGTTGAGTTCCGTGATGCCCAGAGATTTCCCCAGCGTGTGGTTCAAAAAGTCGGTGATGCCGTGGGTACGCGGATAATTTCCGGTTGCCAGGCTGGTCCAGTTTGGCGGCGTGCCGGCCGGCAACACGCCCAGCATATCCAGGTTCTCCCCCGCGACGCCCTGCTCCAACAGTTTTTTCATATTGGGCATTCTGCCCTCCGCGATCAGTTTCTTGACGCGGACCGGGTCGGCCCCGTCGAGGCCGATCATCATTGCACGTTTCTTTCCCATTTGAAAATCCTCCTTGTCTCAATTCTGCACCGGAGATGGTTCTCTCCGGGCGTTTGCGCGGTGGCCTTCCGCATCATCCCTGACACTGCGCCGCACGCGCGCACAGTTTCTTTGCGTCGCTCCTGATGCGAGTCCCTCCTTTCGGATTTGTAAAGCGGACAAACTTGTACCTTCTGCAAAACCAACAACAAGAAGTTGTGGAATACCTCCCCTCTCCGGGACTGCTACAGACGGCTGGCGAACAGGATCCAGGAAACGCCGAAGAGCAGCACCAGAAAGCCTGCCACCATCAAGATCGCCTGTTTGCGGCGATATCGCGCCATCGGATTGTAGTAAATCTTGTTTGCCGCTTCATCATAGACGATGAGCGCGCGCCGCCCCTCCACCCAGTGCTCCGCCTCATCGGCGGGAAAAAGATTGGTTACTTCCCGGGGCTTAAAGTCCTTGGTGAACGCGAAAGTGACCGCTGTCTCCCCAGCGTTTTTCCGCTTGATGGAAAGGATCTCCGCCGTTGTATAAAAGCCCGGCATGCGCACCTTATCCTCCTGCTTTTGTACGTAGAAGGTCGAAGCGATGAGTCCGATCCCGCCCAGCAAAAACAGCAGACCAATAAAATAGTGGATATTGAACATGCCGCGCATCCCCCTTCTTCTGCCGCGCAGAGCGCGGTTCGGCAAAAATTGCCGGAACCATCCGGGAGGAAGGTTTATCCTTTGAGAACCAGGCGCTCTGCCTCAGCCTCCAGTTCCTCCAGCGATTTCTGAGCGGAATTGATCCCCCAGAGGAGCGCAAACAGAGCCGGTATGAAATACCAGAGCGCATTGATGATATTGACGCCGAAATACCCGCCGAGCGCATAGGCCGCAGGCACGGTCAGCGTCACGGGCACCGCGATCAGGCGTCCCGACGCGAACACGATGCCGGTCGCGTTGCTGCGGATGCGGGTCGGATAGCTCTCCGCCAGGTACGTCCACATCAGCGTCATCGTCCCGCCGCAGAACGCGGAGACCAAGATGCCCTGAATCGCCAACAGGATCGGCCAGACAAGCGACCCGGAACTGTTGAACAGATTTGCCATCGGCTCCGTATCCCAGCCGCGCAGGACGCAGAGCGCGCCCGCGATGCAGGACATGATGATGATCGGGATTCGGCGGCCGCCTTTGTCGGAAAACAGCGATACGGTGACATCGCCGAGCGGCGTCCCGATCACGCCCGTGGCGCTGATGATCATGACGATCTCATAGGCCCAGCCCATATCCACCATAAAGGTGACGCCGTAGGAGGAAATGTAGAATACGCCCAGCGTCGCGCCCCAGGAGAGTACAAAGACCACGATCGTCTGACGGATAAACGATTTGCTGAACATGATTTTGATTGTCTGCCAGGTGGAAACCGGTTTCTCATTGGCGCAGTCCGCCGCCAGCGCACTCAGATCGCAAGGCATCCCGGTGCATTCCGAGACGATGTCTTCCGCCTCTTTCACACGGTTCTTCATAACCAGCCAGCGCGGCGATTCCTTGAGCCATTTCATCCCGATGGGAACCAGAAGGATACCGATGCCGCCCACCATGAAGCACCAGCGCCAAGTGTGGACGCCGATGCCGATCACCGCGGCCGCGAAGAAAGCGCCGAACGGGATGCCCAACGTACCGCAGGCGATGGAGAGCGCCTGATACTTGCCTCTGGTTGCCGACGGCAGCATCTCCGCCATGTACACCATGGCCACCGTCACCATGCCGACCGTGCCGAATCCGATCAGGAACCGCATAATCATGAAGTTCAAATAATGCCCGCTCAACCCGTTGATAATGGATGCGGTGGAGAACAGCGCGACAAGCCCGAGCAGCGTCTTCTTTCTGCCGATGCGGGTCGCGATCAGGCCTCCGAAGAATCCTCCCAGGCACATACCCAGGAAGTTCATAGAGTTCATCTGCGAAATTTGTTCCAGGGTGAAACCCAGATCTTCCATCAACGCCGGCGTGATATAGCCGAACAGCTGCATATCCATCTGGTCGAAGAAATAGCACACCGCGGCGATCCACAGAAAATGCTTATGGGTTTTCCCCAACTTGGTCATGCCGTCAAAATAATTGCTGCCTGCGGCAGCTGCTGCGTTTGCCATCAAAAACACTTCCTATTCGGACTATTGGATTTCCGCTTGTCATCCGTTGCTCTTGCTTTGTTCCGCAAAAGCAACCTTCGCAAAACCTTTTGAGGAGCCCTTTCTTCCTGCTCTTCAAAAATCCTGCGAAACTCCTGCACTGTATTTTACTGTTTCCGGAAAATATAAAATACATTTATCAATTACATTATAAACGGCTCCCTGGCTGCTTGTGAAACGAACGCTATCTGTGCAGTTTTTATATTACACAACCACAGGTTGTGGATTTTGAAGCGGCCTCCGCGGCACGCGCGCGGATAAAAAA
>CAZSHM010000001.1:4660-50913 GCA_964606855.1 uncultured Peptococcaceae bacterium | reverse complement strand
AGGTTGTGGATTTTGAAGCGGCCTCCGCGGCACGCGCGCGGATAAAAAAGCGCAGCCCGTCCGCAGCGCCGCGGACAATCCTCCGCCGAGCGCTCCTTCCAGACCGCGCGATCTCCCGGCGTGCTGCCGCCGAGAACAAATCTGTAAAACTGCTTCCTCCCAAAATCTGCTGCTGGAAATACTGCCGTCCTGCACTCGGCTCCTCCGAAAAGCAGGCGCAGGGTTCCCCGCTACCGCATGCGGGCGATCACCGACGCGGTGAACGCCCGGCAACCCATCTGCCCGCCCAAGTCACGGGTTCTCTCTCCGGCGGCAAAGCAGGCTGCCACGGCATCCTCGACACGCCCGGCCTCCGCCGCAAGCCCCATGTGCCGGAGCATCATCGCCGCGGAGAGGATGGCGGATGTGGGGTTGGCCAGATCCTGCCCCGCGATGTCCGGCGCACTGCCGTGCACCGCCTCAAAGACCGCCGCCCCGTCGCCCAGATTGGCGCCCGGCGCGACGCCCAGGCCTCCCACCAGGGCGCTTGCCAGATCGGAGAGGATGTCCCCGTACAGATTGGGCGCCACCAGCACATCGTAATTGTGCGGGTTCAACACCAGATCCATACAGGCGGCGTCGATGATCTTATCCCCGAATGCGATCTGCGGATGGCGCCCGGCCACCGCGCGGGCGCAGCGGAGGAAGAGCCCGTCGGTCAGTTTCAGAATGTTGGCCTTGTGGATGGCCGTCACCTTCCGCCTGCCCATCCGCTCGGCATAGTCGAACGCGTACTCCACAATGCGCTCGCTGGCGCGGCGGGTGATGACCTTGGTGGCCTCGGCGCGATCCTCGTCCACCTGTGTCTCCAGGCCGATATAGAGCCCCTCCGTGTTCTCCCGCACGATGGTCAGATCGATATCCTGATAGAGGGAGTCCAGCCCCGTGAAGGAGCGCAGCGGCCGCAGATTGACGTAGAGATCGAGCCGCTTGCGGATCTCCACGTTCACGCTGCGGAACCCCTTTCCGACGGGCGTGGCCGTCGGCCCCTTCAGCGCCACCCCGTTGCGCGCGATGCTCTCCAGCACCGCGTCGTCGATGGGCTTCCCGTATTTTTCCGCCGCCTCCGCACCGGCCTCCTGCACCTCCCATTCTACAGGTGCGCCGGACGCCTCCACGACGGCTTTGGCGGAGGCGATGACTTCCTTGCCGATGCCGTCTCCATAAATCAGTGTGATTGTCTGCATGATGTTTCCCCTTTTCTGGGCCATGTCCCGGCCCCGTCGCCGCGATCCCGATCTGCGCCCGGGCGCTTCCGCCTTCGCTGTCTGTCCTCCCCGCTCACCGATCCGGCTCCGCCTTGCTGTTCTGCTCCGCCTTAATCGAAGTCAGCAGACCGCCCGCCAGGAGCAGTTTCTCCTGCCGCGCGCCCAGCTCGATTTTCAGAGGGATGCGCTCGCCCGTGGTCACGTTCCGCGCCGTCACCTGTCCGGCACGCAGCTGCGCCAGGAGATCGCTGAAGGCGAGTTCGTCGCCCGCATGGACTTTTTCGTAGTCGGCCGGATCCGCGAAGACGAGCGGCAGAATGCCGTTGTTGATCAGATTCTGCTTGTGGATTCTGGCGAAGGATTTGGCCACCACCGCTTTCACCCCGAGATAGAGCGGCGCCAGCGCCGCATGCTCGCGGCTCGATCCCTGGCCGTAGTTCTCCCCCGCCACGATGATGCCGCCGCCGTAGTGCTTGGCCTTCTCCGGGAACTGCGCGTCGCTGGGCGTCAGGCAGTAGTCCGCCAGGTAGGGAATATTGGAGCGGTACGGCAGGAGAGAGGCGTTGGACGGCATGATGTGGTCGGTCGTGATGTTGTCCCCGAGCACAGTCAGCACCCGCGCCGAGAGAGCATCCTCCGGCGGCGCCGCGGCGGGCACACCCTTGATGTTCGGGCCCTTGACGAGCACCGTCCGCCCGATCGAAGCCTCGTCGGGCGCGATCAGCAGATTGTCGTCGATCTCAAACCGCTCCGGCGTCCGCGCCTGGGCAAAACGTGCCGCCTGCGCCGCGTCGGCGGTGGGATCGGTGATCACGCCGGCCAGGGCGGAGACCACAGCCGTCTCCGGGCTCACCAGATAGACGTCGGCGGATTTCGTCCCGCTGCGGCCGTAGAAGTTGCGGTTGAACGTGCGCAGCGATTTGCCGTTGCTGCACGGCGCCTGTCCCATGCCGATGCAGGGCCCGCAGCCGCACTCCAGCACCCGCGCCCCCGCTTCGAGAAAGACGGAGAGCAGGCCGTCATCGGCCAGGCGCTTGAGAATCTGCCTGGATCCCGGCGAGATCACCAGGGAAACATTCTCGTGGACCTTGTGCCCTTTGAGCAGCATGGCACATTTCGCCAGATCCAGATAGGAGGAGTTCGTGCAGCTGCCGATGGCAACCTGCTGGATGACCTCGCCCGCCAGCTCGCGCACCGGCACCACCTTGTCCGGGCTGTGCGGACAGGCCGCCAGGGGTTCCAGCGCGTCCAGCGCCACCTCGATCGTTTTCGAGTAGCGGGCATCCGCGTCGGCGCAGAGCGGCCGGTAAGCGTCCTCGCGGCCCATAGATCGCAGGAACGCGCGCGTCGCCTCGTCGCTGGGGAAGATAGACGTGGTCGCGCCCAGTTCCGCCCCCATGTTCGTGATGGTGGCGCGCTCCGGCACACTCAGGCTCCGCACACCCTCGCCGGTGTATTCGTAGACCTTGTTGACACCGCCCTTGACCGTCTCCTGCCGCAGCACCTGGAGAATGATATCCTTGGCGGAAACCCCGGGCCGAAGGCTGCCCGTAAGGCGCACCTCGACCACCTCCGGCATCTGGATGTAGTAGCTGCGCCCCGCCATGGCGGCCGCCACGTCGACGCCGCCCGCGCCGATGGCCAGCATCCCCAGTCCCCCCGCCGTGGGCGTGTGGCTGTCGGAGCCGATCAGGGTGTCCCCCGGCACGCCGAAGCGCTCCAAATGCACCTGATGGCAGATGCCGTTGCCCGGCTTGGAGAACCAGATGCCGTAATTTTTGGCCGCGCTCTGGATAAAGAGATGGTCGTCAAAATTTTCCGGCCCCGCCTGCAGCATATTGTGGTCGATGTAGGCCACCGAGAGCTTGGTGCGCACGCGCTCGATGCCCATCGCCTCCAGCTCCAGATACGCCATCGTGCCGGTGGAGTCCTGCGTCAGCGTCTGGTCGATCTTCAGCCCGATCTCCGCGCCCGCCCGCATTTCGCCGTCGGTCAGATGGCTCCGTATAATTTTTTCTGTCAGATTAGACACGTTCTTCACATCCCCCTGGAATGATGATATGGTTCAGGTCCTCGTCCTTGCCCGTGCGGATGCCCACGATAAACTTCCCCACCAGGAAATGCATCTCACAGTCCGTGATGGCGGTATTGCGGCCGCCGGCATACTGGGCATCGATCCATTCCTTGATCTTCTGCACCAAGGGATCGTGCTTGGTGATCTTCTCTTCGCCGAGAAAACCGTACTCGCTGTTGATCCAGGCCGCGATGCCGGCGCTGCCGGAGAACTGGTTGACGGCGATGCGGATTGGCCGGTTGAACAGCTTCTGCGTGTCCACGGAATTGTAGATATCCTCATGCTTGAGCAGACCGTCGGCGTGAATGCCCGCCTTGGTGGCGTTGAAGTCCTCGCCCACAAACGGCGTCTTGGGCGGCACCGAATAGCGGAACTCGCGCTCAAAATAGCGGGCGATCTCCGTCAGCGCGTGGAAATTGAGCGGGTGCGCGGGGTCCTTCATCTGCGTATACTCCACCAGCATCGCCTCCAGCGGCGTGTTCCCGGTGCGCTCCCCGATGCCCAGGAGCGTCGTGCTGACGCCGGAGGCGCCGTGCAGCCAGGCGGCGGTGGCGTTCGCCGCGGCATAGTAGTAATCGTTGTGCCCGTGCCACTCGAGCTGCCGGGCGTCCACGCCCGTCTCCTCCTTGACGTGGTGCACCAGCGCCGGCACACCGCGCGGGATGGCTATGCGGCTGAACGGTTTTCCCACGCCCAGCGTGTCGCAGAGCCGGAACTTGATGGGCATCCCCGCCTCTCTGCCCATCGCGTCCAGCGCCCGGATGAGCGGAATCACAAAGCCAAAGACGTCCGCGCGCGTGATATCCTCCAGATGGCAGCGGCAGCAGATCCCCTTCTCCATGACGCTCTCGGCCGCTTCCAGATACATCTGAAACACCTCGCGGCGAGTCTTGCCCAGCTTGCCGAAAATGTGATAGTCGGAGCAGCTCATGAGAATGCCTGTCTCCCGGATCCCCATGCTTGCCGCCAGCGCGATGTCGTTCGGCAGCGGCCGGATCCAGGTGGTGATCTGCGGATAGGCGTAATCCAGCGCCAGGCAGCGCTCGACAGCCTCGCGGTCGCGCTCGCTGTAGATGAAGAACTCGCTCTGGCGGATGATGCCGTTCCCGTTGTCCATCAGATGCATATACGTGAAGATATCCTCGATCTGCTTGGGCGTGAAGGACTCCATCGACTGCTGGCCGTCCCGGAAGGTGGTGTCCGTCACCCAGATCTCCTCCGGGAGATCATACGGATAGGTTCCCTCGATGAAGTTGTTTTTGGGGAAATCCGTGTAGGGAAACGTCTCCTCGTACAGGCGCGGCACCTCCACCTCCACGCCCCCCATGGCAGCAAACAAATCCGTGTTCCTTCCATCTATACCGGCCATACCGGCCACTCCTTTCTCCCGATACCCCGCGTTTCGCGGAGTCTCTCTCCGAATTTCGATCCCGCGCACGTCCGCGCGGCGCGGAAGACGTCAGAATATGCTGTGCAGGATGTCCAGCCCCGCGACGAAGGTGCCCAGCATGCTGCCCAGATTCGCCATCACCACGATCAGGAGCGTTCGCAGGAAGCGGTTGCGCAGAAACCCCCGGATGCTGAAGATATCCTCCGAAATGCGGCTCACGTCCTCCACGGTGGGCTTGCGCACATAGGCCTCCACCAGGCCAGCGAACCAGCCGCAGGCCAGCATGGGGTTCAGCGACGAGATGGGCGCGACGAGAAAGGCCGTCAGGATGCTCAGCGGATGGCCGCGCACAAGCAGTGTGAAAAGCGCGGCCAGCGCGCCGTTCCAGAGCACCCAGCTGGCAACCTGGTGCATCCCCGTCTGCACTCCCTGCGTGAATCCGTAGAGGATCAGCGCCACGATGGCGATGGGGATGGCCCAGCCGATCACCTTGCCCACCTTGCCGGCGGGCGGCACCGTCGTGATCTCCTCCATGTCCTGCTCCCGGAAGATCTCTTCCTTGACCCCTGCCACGTGCGCGCCGCCCAGTACGGCCACAATCTTTTTCCCCGGTGCGTTTTTGATCTTGTTGGCCAGATGCTGATCCCGCTCGCTGAGCAGGATATCGCCGATCTTCGGAAAATCCTTTTTCATGGAGGCCATTGCCGCCTCCAGCATATCCTTCTGCAGGAGCTGCTGCAATTCCTCGTCGGTGATCTCCGCCTCCTCGTCGTCGCTCAGAGCAAAAAACAGCTCGAACAGGAGGCTGGCCTTCTCCCACAGCGTCATCTTGCGCCAGATGCGCATAAAAGTAGTCTGGAGGCTGCGGTCCGCCAGCACCAGGGTGGCGCCGGTCTCCTCGGCCGCGCGGATGCCCTCCAGCATCTCCTGCCCGACTTCGGTGTGCAGCTGCTCGGCCAGCTTGCGCTGGTAGGAGCCGAGCACCAGATTGGCCAGCATAAAGCCCACCTTTTTCTCCTTGATGACCTGCACCAGATCCGTCTCCGACCACTCCTTGGGGTGCAGCATCTTCTGATAACGGTCCTCGTCCAGTTCCACGCAGATGCAGTCCGGCCGCTCCTCGTCGATGATGCGCCGCACCATCTCGGCGCTCTGTCTGGACACGTGCGCCGTGGGGATCAGGATGATCTCTTTCCCCTGATACTCCAGCCTGGTCGGCTGCACGGCAGCTGCCTCCGGCGCGGCGTCCGCGGGATTCTCTCCCCCATCTCCCGGAAGTTTTTCCGGCGCCTCGACCAGCCGGCTCTTCGCCGCGCTTCCCGTCTCCTGCGGGTGCTGTCCCGCTTCCTCTCTTTCCTCTGTCATGCTGATCCTCTTTCCCGCGGCCGCGCCGCGCTCGATATCCGATCTCCGCTCCGCGCAGTCCTGTGAAACCGGACGCCGCAGAGCGCACAAAGTTTTTTACGTCCCCGTCCGCGAAAAATCCTGCCTCCCCGCGCTTTTCGGCATCCGGGTGCAGCTCCGCTCCTTCCGCGCTGTTTCTGCAAAAAGAAAGACGCCTTTTCTGCCCGCGTGCACAGCAAAAAAGCCGCCTCATGTGCAACAGGATTTCGCTACCTTGCCGGGAGGATTCCCTTTCCGTTTCTATTATATATCGCCGCGGGGCAGTTCGTCAACAATGCGCGGCGCGGATTTCCGCGCGCCGGGGATGTTTTCCGCGGCGCACAGCCTGATCGGTGGAGAATTTTCGCAAAAATCCATAAAAATCCGTGGCAGCGCCGCAAATTTGTGATACAATTTGAAAAACAGCCCGCGCTCCCAGGAAAGTCGGCAGAGGAGGGAAACAGCATGCCCGCATACAAGCTCGTGATCGCGGAAAAGCCCAGTGTCGCCCGTGACATCGCCGCGGTGCTGGGGGCCAAAGAACGGCGCGACGGCTATCTGGAGGGCGGCGGCTACCGCGTCACCTGGTGCATCGGGCACCTGGTTCAGCTGGCCGCGCCCGAAGCCTACGATGTCCGCTACCGCCGCTGGCGGCTGGAAACACTGCCGATCCTGCCGGATGTGTTCCGCTATGAGATCCTCCCCGCAACCAGCGGCCAGTTTCAGACTGTGCAGCGGCTCATCGGCCAGAGCCCGGAGATCATTTGCGCCACCGACGCAGGCCGCGAAGGACAGCTCATCTTCGAGTATGTGCTCCGCCTTTCCCGCCCGCCCGAAGGGTGCGCCGTGCGCCGGCTTTGGATCAGCTCCATGACCGACGAGGCGATCCGCGCCGGCTTTGCCTCCCTGGAGGATAACAGCCGGTATCAGCGGCTCTACCAGAGCGCCCGCTGCCGCAGCGAGGCGGACTGGCTGGTGGGCATCAACTTCACACGTCTCTTCACCCTGCGCTACGGCGTGAAGCTGACGGTGGGCCGTGTGCAGACGCCCACGCTTGCCCTCATCGTGCAGCGCCAAGCGGCCATCGAGGCCTTCGTGCCAGAGCCCTACTATCAGCTGCTGGGTCGCTTCGGCGGGATCCGGGCCTTGTGGCACCGCGGCAGTCAGAACCGCCTTGCGGACAGGGCGCAGGCTCTGGCGCTGCAGGCCTCCCTCGCCGGCGCGGAGGGCACCGTGCGGAAGCTGGAGACGAACCGCAAGAGCGAGGACCGCCCGCTCCTGTTTGATCTCACGGAGCTGCAGCGGGAGAGCAACCGGCGTTTCGGCTACACCGCCCAGGAAACGCTGGACGCCGCGCAGAACCTCTATGAAAAGCACAAGCTGATCACCTACCCGCGCACCGACAGCCGCTATCTGCCCAGTGACCAGAAACCGCATCTGCCGCAGCTCCTGCGAAAAATTTCCGCCGTCTTCCCGCCGGGGAGACCCTTTTTGGAGGAGATCCTGCGGAAAAAGCTGCCCCTGGACGGCCGCGTCATCGACGACGGCAAAGTCAGCGACCACCACGCCATCTTCGTCACAGAGCGCATCGACCGTTACCGGCCGGAACAGCTCGGCGCGCGGGAGCGGAACATCCTGGAGTTGATCCTGAGCCGCATCATCGTCACGTTCTCCGCAAAAAAGCGCTACGACGAGACCAAACTGGAGATCGCCCTGGACGGCCGTCCCGATAGCTTCAAAGCCAGCGGCCGCAGCATCGTGGAGGAGGGATGGGCCCTGGCGGAGCGCACACTGGGACAGCTCTGGGAGAAACGCGGCAGGCAGGAGCGCGCCGAAGCGGAAGCGGAGAAGGATTCCGAGGCGGACGCGGAGAAGGAAGCGGAACAGCAGATCCTGAGCGGCATCCGGATCGGTCAGCATCTGCGCCTCGATGCGCTCGATCTCCTGGAAAAGAAAACCGGCGCGCCCAAGCCTTACACCGAAGCAACCCTCCTCACAGCCATGGAGAAGGCCGGGCGCGAGCTGGACGACCCCTCCCTCAAGGAGACGCTCAAAGGCAAGGGACTGGGCACACCCGCCACGCGCGCCGGAATCATCGAGAAGTTGATCTCCGTGGGCTATGTAGAGCGGCGCAAGAAGAACCTCTACCCCACCGAGCAGGGGATCCAGTTCATCCACCTGGCGCCGCAGTCCGTCTGCCAGGTGGAGATGACCGCGCAGTGGGAGCTGGAACTGCAGGAGATCTGCGACGGCAGGGGCGATCCGGAGCGCTTTATGGCGGAGATCCGCCGCTATGTGCAGCAGACTGTGGCCCAGGAGCGGGAGTCGCCCCTGCGGGAGATTCCCCTCCGCGGCGCACGCCGGGTGGTGGGGAGGTGCCCCGTCTGCGGCGCGGATGTGATCGAGAACGAAAAGTCCTTCTACTGCGATGGGTTCCGCCTCCCGCAGAAGTGCAGATTCAGCGTCTGGAAGGACAACAAGTACCTGGCATCCCGCGGCGTCACCCTGACGGCAGAGATGATGCGGCAGCTCCTGGAGACGGGCAAGGCGCGGGTCGACGGCCTGACCTCCAAGGCCGGCAACCGCTACAACGCTGTCTTTTTTCTGGAGACAGACGGCCCCTATCCCCGATTCCGCATGGAGTTCGCGCCGCGCACACCCGGCGGAGCGGACCCGGCACCCTCCGGCGCGCCCGCCCCGCCCGCGCCGGTCAAAGACAAAGGCGCGCGCTGAGCCGCCGCCCATCCCCATCGCCCGCAAAGGAGGTCGCATCATGCGCATTCTGCTGCACACCTGCTGCGCGCCCTGTTCCATCCACTGCGTGGAGCGGCTGCGCGCGGAGGGCTTCGAACCGGTCGCCTACTGGTTCAATCCCAACATCCACCCCTATACCGAATACCGCAGCCGCAAGACGGCGCTGGAGGAATACGCCAAGTCCATCCGCTTGCCCCTGATCGTGGAGGACAACTACGGGCTGCGCAGTTTCGTGCGCGCCGTGATCGACGATCTGGATCATCGCTGCCTCTACTGCTACCGGACGCGCCTGGAACAGACGGCCCGCTACGCCGCGGCGCACGGGTTTGACGCCTTCTCCAGCACCCTCCTGGTGAGCCCCTACCAGAAGCACGACGTCCTGCGGGATGTGGGGGAGGCCGCGGCGCAAAAATACGGCCTGCCCTTCCTCTACCGGGATTTTCGCACCGGGTTTCAGGACGGGCAGGCCAAAGCCCGCGCGTTGGGACTGTAT
Source organism: uncultured Peptococcaceae bacterium (assembly GCA_964606855.1). GTDB lineage: Bacteria > Bacillota > Peptococcia > Peptococcales > Peptococcaceae > UBA7185. The sequence continues at coordinate 41,572 of CAZSHM010000001.1, read as the reverse complement.
ATGCAAAAGTACTGCGGCTGTATCTTCAGCGAGGAGGAGCGCTACCGCCGCAAACAGCTGGCGCGGGAGAGGGCCGCGCGGGAGGCTGCGGCTTCTGGTTGAACATCATGCCTCCAGTTTCGGTTTGTAGCGCTTCCAGAGCTGATAGCCGGTAAAGCTTGCGAAGACGCCGACCGCGCCGCAGGCGCACCAGAACAGCATCGTCCAATTCCAGCCGAAGGCCTCGGAGAACGCTCCCGTGGCAAACATGGAAGTGGCTATGCCCAGATTCACGAAGGCGTTCAGAATGCCGGAGATGGAGGAACTGCGCCCTGTCTTCGCAAAGTAGCCCGGTACTACGCCCACATAGACCGTGTTGACCGCCATCATGATCGTGGTCGCCACGGCGAAGACGACGAACATCGGCACTAGCCCGAGGAAACTTGTCGCATACAAGAGCACCAGCGATGCCGTGCCCGCCACAAAGAGCACGAAGGAGCAGAGCACCTCGTCGCCCACGGCGCGGCGCACCATCGCGGCCAGGCCGATGCCCGCGATGTTGAACATCGGAATCAGCGCCGTGCTGACGATGGCCAGCGTCGAGCCGACCTGGAATTTCTCGCCCATCAGATTGGGCATCCAAGCGGTGATGCCGTCCTTCAGCATGCCCTGCATCATCAGCACCAGGCACATAAATACCACACCCGAGGAGAGGAGGAGTTCCCCCAGCGGCGCTTTGTGCTCCACCTCCACGGCTCCGCTCTGTTCCGCGGTATCCACCCGGGCCAGGCGTGGCAGAAGGCGCCCCGTGGTGATCCACCAGCCGGCCGCGGCCAGCATCACCACCACGGCGGAGGCGAGAAAGACCGCCCGCCAGTGCCCAAAGAGTTCCAGGACGAGCGCTGTGAACCCGTATGTGGCCAGCGTGCCCACCGGCACCGTGCTGTTGATATAGATTCCGAGCGTGCTGCGCACCTCGCTCGTGAGATACTGCGCGAACAGCCGCACCACCGGCGGCCACAAGAGCGACTGCATGAATCCGTTCACGCACCAGACCGCGATCATCACCTGCAGATTCGGCGCGAGAAACATTCCCAGATTGCAGAGGCTGGAGCCGACAAGTCCGGTGACGATCATCTTTCTCGGCGTCACGTAGTCACCGAGCACGCCGCTGAACACCTGCGTCAGGCCGTAGACGACAAAGAGTCCCGTGCCCACGAGCCCCACCATGCCCTTGGAGTACCCCTCCGTGGCGATGATGACCGACATGCAGGCCGAATAGTTCATGCGGCCGAAGTATGCCAGAAAATAGCTGAGCCAGCAGGTGACAAAGAGCGCGCGATCTTTTTTGGAAAGAACTGCTTTTGTCTTCACACGCATCACACTCGTTTCTCCGCGACCAGGCCTGCGCTTGAACGGCCGCCGTCCCGCATTCGATTCGCAAACACGCTTGGAAGCGATTGTTCTTGCTCTCCATCCATTCCGAAAACCATAGACAGGTTTTCCGCATTCTTTCTGTCTTTTGACGGATATGCCTATCTAGTTTAGCAAACGCCCCCCGTTTTGTCAATTCTAAAACCGGGGCGCAACCCAAAAATACAGCAATCAGGAGGGATTCCCTATGTCTCTGCTCACACCGAACTACGCCAGCTGTGCGCTGGTGGTGATCGACTTTCAAAATGACTTTGTTCTGCCCGGCGCGCCCCTGGAGATCGCGGGCAGCTACCCGCTTCTGCCGCGGCTGACAGAACTGGTGCGCGGCTTTCGCGCGGCGGGCAAGCCCATTGTCCATGTCGTGCGCTGCTATCTGCCGGACGGTTCCAATGTGGATCTCTGCCGCCGTGAGCGCGTGCGGACGAGCGAGGAAGCCATCATCCGGCCGGACTCCGACGGCGCCATGCTCCCGCAGCCGCTGCTGCCGGAGAACTGCCCGCCGTTTGACTGGCAACTGCTGCTCAGCGGCGCGCCCCAGCCGCTCGGCCCGCAGGAATGGGTGCTCTACAAGCCGCGCTGGGGCGCTTTTTACCAGACCTGCCTGGAATCGCTCCTGCATGCGCAGGGCGCGGACACGATCATCTTCGCGGGCTGCAACTACCCCAACTGCCCGCGCACCAGCATCTACGAGGCGAGTGAGCGCGACTTCAAGCTGGCGCTCGCCGCAGACGCCCTCTCCGGCCTTTATCCCCAGGGGGCGGCGGAGCTGGCGGCCATCGGCGTGGAGATCACGGACACCGAGTCGATCCTGGCGCGTCTGAAAGCATGCTCGGAAGAGACAGTCTGATCCCGCGCACAAGACGGACAAAGCAGCCTGTCGCTGCGAGGAATTCCTGCTGCGCGCAGCGCTCCGCCCGTATCCGGCGCCGCGCTCTATCTCTCTGCGCTTCCCTTGCTCCGGAGTGCGGGCACCGCGGCATCTGCTTGATCTGCGGTGCCCGCATCCCGGTCCACGCAGGACACATCCACCGCAAGCACCAAAAGACGGCCGCGTGCACGCTGCCCCGTGCACACGGCCGTCTTTCCGTACTGTGCCGTGCGAGACCGTCCCCGGCACGGCTGTTTTTCTTCCTCGGCATCGGCCCCTAGCGCTTAAAGCGCCTCCGGTACCACTCGCGGTTATGCCGGTAGTCCATCACCAGGAGAATGACCAGCGTCAAGCCTAGGGCCACCGCGCCCGCGATGGTGAGCCCGTTTGCCAGGCTCTGCTGCATGAGAACCGATTGCAGCTCTGCGCCCGCCAGTCCCTCCAGCGGCATATGAGAAACCCGGGAGGCCAGATAAAATCCGCCTAGGTACAGCAGCAGGGAGATTATGACACCGATCCACATCACCCTCTTGGAGAGCGGATTTCGCGGCAGCTTGCTCCAGTCTGACAGTCGTTTTTTCTCCTGGTCTACTCCCGCAGCCTGCTCCTCCTGCTCCGCAGCCTGCGCCTGCTCAGACGTTTCTGCTCCACTTGTCTGCTCGTGCGGCATTTCCTGCCCTGCGGGGGTCTCCTGTTCCGCTCCCTGAGAATGCTCAATCTGTTCCTTCTCTTCCTGCTCAGCTTGGGGTGCCCTGCTTGTCTGCGCAGGAGCGCTCGCTTCGCTTGTCTGCTCGGAAAGCGCTTCATGCTCTGCCCGGGCGGCCTGCTCCGCTTCCTCCGGCTGCTCATTCTGCTCATCCGGTTCCGCCTCGCCCGTCTGCTCGGCAGCCTCCGCGCGCGGAACCGCTTCTTCCTGTCCCTGCGGAGATCCTCCCGCCGCTCCCGTTTCGCCCGCAGCTTGCTCCTTTTCATCCTGCTCTGTCATGTTCTGCCTCCTTTGCCTTGTTGCCCCTGCTCATGCGTCCCCGGCGCTGTCCGCGGGCGGCGCTTCATAGTAGACCTCTCCCGGCTCCAGAGAGATGCCGCGGTACGCGAACAATTCGCGCACCGTCACCAGTTGAAATCCCTGCGCCTGCAGCGCAGGCACGAGTTCCGCCACCGCATCGGCGGTTGGCTGATAGATGTCGTGCAGCAGCACGATGTCGCCGTCCTGTGCTGTGCTCAGAATGTGCCGGACGATGGTATCCTTATCGCGCACCTTCCAGTCACGGGGATCCACCGACCAGCCTATGATCGGTTTCCCCGCCTCTTTGAGGACGCCCCGCACCGTCTCATCTTTGGAGCCGTACGGCACGCGGAAGAGCGCCGGCGTATAGCCGTGCTGCTCAGAGAGCGCCTCGTCCACGGAGTAGACCTCGTAGGCCATGTCCTCCTCTGTCATCTTTTCCATATTCTTGTGGTCATAGCTGTGGCTGGCGACCTCGTTGTCATGCGAAAGCACGTAATCGATGGCAGCTTGGTGCGTGGGAACGCGCTGTCCGAGCACAAAGAACGTCGCACGCGCGCCGTGGGCGTCCAGTGCATCGACAATATCCCAGGTGTGCTGAGAAGGGCCGTCGTCAAATGTGAGCGCAAGCATGGGCTTCCCTGGATCCACGCCATAGTCCGGGAGCACCGTCTGCGCCGGCGACGGTTCCTCCGGCCGGAGCACTCCCTGTGCGCCGCTCGGCCCCGTTTCTGTCCCATCCGGCTTGACCTGCCCGCTGGCGCCGGAGGGATCCTCCAGCACGGTCTGGCCCGGCTGGTCCGCGCTGTCCGGCAGATCTCCGTCCGGGGCGCCGCCGAGCGGCAGAAGCAGAAAGAGTCCCACCGCCAGAGCCAAAATTCCCGTGCTCAAGAACACCACTCCGGTGCGCCTCCGCTTGGGATGCCGCGCACGCCGCGGCGGAGCCCCCCCCGCCGCGCTCTCCGGCTCCGCCCCTTGCGCCCGCTCTCTTTCGGATTCCGTTCCGGCTGCGCTTGCTTCTGAAACCGCGCGCGCCGCATCCGCATCTATCTGAAAAGGGCTCCGTTCCGCCGGCCGACACTCGCCGCGGAACGAAAATTCCCTGGTCGTACTGGTTTCATCTATGAGATCCCTGCGCATCGTTCGTCCTTCTCCCATCCTTTTCTACTCTGTTTCTACTCTGTCTGTGCAACGGTGATTTTCTGAAAATTCCCTTTTCTTCCTAGGAAATTGTATAAATTTTTAAGGGGCGTCCGCTTCAATCCGCGGTCAGATCCGCCAGCTGCACCGGCAGCATCTCCCGCAGAGCACCGAGCGACAGTTCCACCTGGTACCCGATTTTCCCCGCACTGAAGAGAATCGTCTCGTATTCCGCCGCTGTTTTGTGAATCACCGTGCGGAACTGTTTTTTCATGCCGATCGGGGAGCAGCCGCCGTGAACGTAGCCCGTAACCGCCAGAAGATCCTTTGCCTTCAGCATCTCTATGGATTTCTCCCCCACGGCCGCCGCCGCTTTCTTGAGATCCAGCTCCGCCAGAACCGGGATCATAAACACATAGTGTGTCTTTGTCTTTCCCGTGGTCACCAGCGTCTTAAACGTCCTGCCTGGATCTTCGTGCAGCGCATCCGCCACCTCCGCGCCGCTGATCGCCCCGCTCCCCGCGTAACAGTGCTGCCGGTAGGCAATCTTCTTCTGATCCAGGAGCCGCATCACATTGGTTTTTGTCTCCGCCTTCGCCGCCATCGCTCACACCCCGTCCACTTGCCGGTTTGCCGCTCACATCTCGTGCAGCAGATTGGAGATGCAGTTCATGAATTTTCGGCCGGTAAAAATGTTGCTGGCGGCCTGCGTATAGATGCTCTCCCACTCGTGCTTGCGCAGACCCGTCTTGTGATAGAACAGCTCCGCGCCCAACTGCTTTTCTCCGTCAATCTGGTAGAGACTCGCGAAATATTCGCCGAGTTCCCGCGGCGAACGATAGATATGCATCATGCCGTAGGCATCGCGATCCTGCTGAAAGGAATAGTTGAAGATGCTCTCCATATGGCGCAGGGTTTCCTCGCGCTGCGCCCCGTCGCTCTGGAGCGCCTCTATGCTCAGTTCAAGCAGCTGATACATCGGCCGCAGATAATTGTGGTACCGCACAAAATCGTTGCTGCTCACATAGCCGATCAGCTCCGGGAGAGAGATCCCCAATGGTACCGTGATGCCCTTTTCTTCATTTGTGAAAGAGAGAAACGCCGTGGGAAAAAACACATAGTACAGGTATCCGGTCAACGCGTCCTGTTCCGCAAAGTGGATCACGTCCTCCAGCAGTTTGCGCCTTCCGTAACTGTTGTAGAGGATGCCGTGAAAAAACACAGACTGCTCCGTAATCCGCGCACTGTTGAAGGTTTCCTCCAACTTGCGGGCACGGATCAAGTTCTCCCAGTAGTACTGGTTGTGGTACTTGGCATGCATTCCGATCCCTCCCCGGCTTTCATCCCGTTTATTATACCACGCCCGTCCACAGAATGACAGAGAAATTGCAACCGCGGTTGCAATTTCTCAGCCCCGGCGGCATCGCGCGAACCTGTCCGCCCCAGAGGGCACGCTTATTGACAAAGGCAGTGCGACCCTTTATAATTTTTGTAGACTGAAGAGAAGACCTTCCCCGAATCAACAGACAAATCCGCAAGAAGGAGCCTGAAAAATATGGAACAGACCAAAAAGAGGATCTTGACCGGCGACCGTCCCACCGGCAAGCTGCACATCGGCCACTATGTGGGCAGCCTGCAGAACCGCATCCAACTGCAAGACGAATATGAGACCTTCATTCTCATCGCAGATATCCAGGCGCTGACCACCCATTTTGAACGCCCGCAGCTGATCCGCGACAGCATCTACGAGGTGGCCATCGACAATCTCTCCGTCGGACTGGACCCCGAAAAGACGACGTTTGTGCTCCAGTCTCATGTGCCCGCCATCGCGGAACTGACTGTGTTCTACTCGATGCTGGTCAGCGTCAACACCCTGCGCCATAACCCCACCATCAAGACGGAGGCGGCTCAGTACGGGTACGACGATCTCACCTACGGTTTCCTGGGCTATCCGGTGAGCCAGTCGGCGGATATCACCTTCTGCAACGCCGATCTGGTACCCGTTGGCGAGGATCAGCTGCCGCATATGGAACTGACACGCAAGCTGGTGCGCCGCTTCAACGAACTCTATGCGCCTGTGCTCAAGGAACCTCAGCATATGCTCAGCAACTGTTCCCGGCTGGTGGGCCTGGACGGCAACGCCAAAATGGGCAAGAGCCTCGGCAACGCCATCTATCTCTCTGACCCCGCCGAGGAAGTGACCCGCAAGGTCAACGCCGCCGTCACCGATCCCGCCCGCATCAAGGCCAGCGATCCCGGCCATCCGGATATCTGCGTGGTCAATAAGTATCACCAGACCTTCACCCCGGGAGAATACGAGAACATCTGTCAAATGTGCCGGCAGGGCAGAATCGGCTGTGTGGCCTGTAAGAAGCGCCTGGCGGGGAGTCTGAACACGCTCTTGGAACCCTTCCGCCAGCGCCGCGCCTACTACGAAACACACCGAGACGAAGTGCATGATATCATCGCCAGCGGCACCGACAAGGCCTGCCGCATCGGCGAGGAGACGGTCCGCAGAGTCAAGGATGCCATGTATCTGCAGATATAAGCATGCTCAGCTTCTTCCCTTGGAAACACTTCCGCCACGAGCAGTGCTCTACAAAACAGAATAGACAAAGAGCCGCAGATCCCGGATCTGGATCTGCGGCTCTTCCTGTTCTCGCGGCTGTTCTCCGTGCTCGTTCAGCACTGCGGCGGGCTTTGCTGCGCCCGCTCCACGGCGCAGAGATTCTCCAGCGCACAGGTCAAAAAACGGTAAAACTGCTGCTCCTCCTCCGTATTCAGAGACTGCACCGCGCAGCGGTCCGTGTCATCCAGTTCCCCCTGCACGCTGCTCACGACCTCTATGGCCTTAGGGGTCAGCGTGATGTACTTAAAGCGCGCGTCCTCCTTGCTGACCTCGCGCTGGATGAAATTTTTCGCCTCCATGCGTTTCATCAGTCCTGTCACCGTGGGATTGCTGAGACGGTAGTACGTCTCCAGTTCCCGCTGATTGACCGGATGATCCGCTTTTGAGAGATAGATCAGGATCATGGCCTGCGCGGCCGTCAGATCATAGCGCGCAGCCGCGCGCCGCAGACTTTTGGCATATGCCATCGACAGCTGCTTGAAAAGCACGCCGTAAGACCGCCGCTCTGGATTGTCCGTGTTGTTTGTCCCTTGCCCCATTTTGTCACCAACCATTCGTCTATTTGGCCCCGCCGCGCGCCAGGCGGCTGTAGCCGGCCTCGCTGTTCAACGCATATTCCAGCACTTCTTTTTCTTCTTCACTGAGCGGATGCTTGCTCTCCCCGTTCAGAATACGCTTGCAGTAGCAGCGCGCGTCGTCGCGGTTGTGGATGTTGGTGAAGATGAAGCCGCTTCCAACATCATCCAGAACCGCCATGGAAAAACTCAGCTCTCCGTACGTGAAGTCGAACGCATTGTAGTGCATGATGGCAACGTGATTGAGATCGCTCTGCTGCTGCTTGCGCAGATCCATCACTTCCTCCTCCAGCTGACGGATCTGCTCCTTGGCCGCGCTGTGCCCCTCGGCCAACTCCGTGACAATATCCGTCAGCGTCTCCCCGCTTGTGCCCAGGGTGAGCGCCGTATATTTCTTTTTCAAGGTGCGGATCTCCCCGTGCAGCTGCGTCAGGCGCAGGAAAAGCGCCAGTGCCAAAAGCGTCAGCGCAATTAGAAAGACCGCCGCGTATTGATTTAAGAAAGTCAAAACTTCCATGCCGGATTTCCACCCTCCAATGCGTCCCGACCACATCGCCCAGACAGCCGAATTTGCACCCTGCCGGCGATCGCGCGGAGGGCGTCGGATTTTTCCAGTAGATTCTCCCCGTTAAAGCCTCACGTCTGAAGCCCCCTCCAAACTTCCGACGGCCTTGTAAGGAATATTGTATCATTCCACAACCTTTTTTTCAATTCTTTCTCGCATTTCTTTCTCGCATTTTTCACCTGCTTGCCACCTCTTTTATCCTGCGTTTGTATCCGGCGTTCGCCGGTTTTACGCCCGGAGCGTTCCTGCTCGGAGCGGCCCGGCAGAAAACGCCCTTGCCTCCCGCCCTTGCCAGCCGCCGGAGAACCCGCCGCGCGCTTTTCGCAAAGGGTTGGCCCCCCCGGAAAGTTCACAGCACAGGCAGGATGTTTTCCCTCCGACCGCGAAAAATATCTTATAAGGCGCGCTCCGCCGCGCGTGCGATGCGCGCATCCTACAGGCAAAGGTGGGGTTCCTTTGATTCGCACTCTTGGACATAAACTATTCCGCCTGCTCCGCTGGTTTTTTCTGCTTGCGCTCTTTCTCGCCGCAGCGGTCGGCCTATACACGCTCCACGAGGGGTATGCGCTCTACACGCAGGCACTGGAAGAAAGCCCGATCGTGGAAACCATGGCAGCTATCGAGCAGAAACCGCACTATACGAAGCTGGAGGAACTCCCCCCCCTCTATCTGGACGCGGTGGTGGCAGCGGAAGATCACCGCTTCTATCAGCACCACGGCGTAGACGGAATCGCCATTCTTCGAGCCGTTTGGCATGACATCCAGGCCGGACGCATGGTGGAAGGCGGAAGCACCATCACGCAGCAGCTGGCAAAAAATCAGTTCTTCACGCAGAAAAAAGAACTGACGCGCAAGATCGCCGAAGTCTTTATGGCGCGGGAAATCGAGCGCCTCTACGATAAAGACCACATTCTGGAGCTCTACATCAACAGCATCTACTACGGCGACGGCTACTACTGCATCTATGACGCGAGCATGGGCTATCTCGGCAAAACGCCGGCCGAGCTCAGTGACAGCGAATGTGCGCTCCTGGCCGGACTGCCCAACGCGCCCTCGGTCTACGCGCCCACGGCCAACCCGGATCTCGCGCGGCAGCGGCAGCACCAGGTTCTGCGAAATATGGTCCTCTGGGGCTATCTGAGCGAGGAGGAAGCTGCCGCTCTCGCACTTTGACGCTCGCGTCCGGCCGTATTTTCTCCGAATCGGCGTGTTCACGCAGATATGAGCACGCTCATGCGCGGCCACCGCGGAGCGGCGTAAAAAACTAAAAATTACGAGAAATACATCTTGTATTCCCAGCGGAAAAATAATACAATAACTGTGTTGATGTACCTGCAAAAAACAAGGTACGCATCTGCGCTTGCCAAAGCGCCCGCCCGGCATCCCCGGCACGGCAGTTGTCCGCGCCGCTCCGGCGGATGCGCTAATTCTTCGAAACAGATCCGGAATCGTCTTGGCGGGAGAGCGCGGAACATGCCTGCTGCGCGCGGCACCATTTTGCACGCGGCAGGCTTGCACGGACACAGAACCGGCGCAATCAGAAAATAGAAAACAGAGGAGCGAAACGCCATGTGCTTTAAAGGAGAAGATATCGCGGTCGACCTGGGTACGGCCAGCGTCCTAGTATATGTCAATAAAGAGGGTATTGTGCTCAATGAACCGTCTGTGGTCGCCATCGACAACAACACGAACCGTGTGATTGCCGTCGGCACCGAGGCCCGGGAGATGCTCGGCCGCACGCCCGGCAACATCGTGGCCATCCGTCCGCTGCGCGACGGGGTGATCGCGGAGTACGACGTCACAGAAAAAATGTTGAAGTACTTTATCAACAAAGCCAGCAAGCGCCGGACCTTTGTCAAGCCCCGCGTGATGGTCTGCATCCCCTCCGGCGTCACCAGTGTGGAGGAGCGCGCTGTCAAGCAGGCTGCTATTGCCGCAGGCGCCAAAGAAGCCTACCTCATCGAGGAGCCGGTCGCCGCGGCGCTGGGCGCGGGCATTGACATCTCCGAGCCGAACGGCAGTATGGTCGTGGATATCGGCGGCGGCACCACCGATATCGCCGTGCTCTCCCTCGGCGGCGTGGTCTGCAGCAAATCCATCCGTGTGGGCGGGGACAAGTTCGACGAGGCGATCGTGCGCTATATCCGGCGGTACCACAATCTGGTCATCGGGGAGCGCACCGCAGAGGAGGTCAAAAAAGAGATCGGAAGCGCCTATCCCTCCCTGCGCGCCGGAGAAACCGCGGAGTTAAAGGGCCGCGACCTGATCACGGGCCTGCCCAAGACAGTCACCATCACGGCGGAGAAAGTCAACGAAGCCATCGTGGAGCAGATCGAGGACATCATCGCCGCAATCAAAGAAGTTCTGGAGAAAACCCCGCCGGAATTGGCAAGCGATATTATGAACCGCGGTATCGTGATGACCGGGGGCGGTTCTCTCCTGCACGGGATGGACATTCTGGTCTCGGAGCGGACCGGACTGCCTACCTATATTCCGGAGGACGCCATCTCCTGCGTGGCACTTGGCACCGGTCTTGCGCTGCAGAATCTCGACGTGCTGCGCGGCTCAGAGAAGAAGGAAATCTACTGATTCTCCGCGCTGTATCGGAAAACAGGTTCGCCGCTCCCGCTGTCCATCGAGCCGGCGGCGGAATCTGCGGCGCGCAGGACTGCGGCAGAGAGACATACGTCTTGTTTTGTGCCGGCAGAATAGGGTGTTGTGTTTGCTATGCAAAAAAATAAGGGGGCTACCAGATCCATGCACAAGAAAAACCTGGGCAGGGTTCTGTTCTTTTTTATCCTTTTAACCTGCGTCTTTGCCAGCATATGGTTGAAAAATCTCGACGCGGAACAATTACTGTTCAATCTGCATGTTCCCATGAAAGGCGCCAGCTCACACGCCGTGTTGCGGTGCCTGCTCTTTGCGTGCTCAATGAGCATCGGGACAATGCTCATTGCAGGTATCCTCTGGCACTGGCTTCAGAGCAAGTACCCGGACAGCCGCCCGGTTCTGCTCATCCGGCGGATTTCCGAGCATAAGAATATGGTCACGGTCGTGTCGCTGCTGCTGTGCTTTCTCATAGCCAACTATAATCTCGAATTCATCACCTTCGTGCGCAACCAGCTCCAGGAGACAAGCATCTATCAGGAAGCATATGTAGAGCCGAAGGACGTCACGTACACCTTCCCTGAGCAGAAGCGCAATCTGATCTACATTTATCTTGAATCCATGGAAGTCACCTACACCGATGTGGAGCACGGCGGTGCTCAGCAGAAGGATCTGATCCCGGAACTGCGGCAGCTGGCTGAAGAGAACGTCAATTTTTCTCCCAACGAAGGTTTTGGCGGCAGCCATACGCTGCCGGGCACAACCTGGACCATGGCCGCTATGGTCGCGCAGACCTCGGGCCTGCCGCTCAAACTTCCCTTCGACGGGGAACTCTATTACGGGGACTATGCAAAAATTTTTCCGGGTGCCTGGACACTGGGCGATATCCTGAACGAAGCCGGGTACAAGCAGGTGGTGCTGATGGGCTCCGATGCCAGTTTCGCCGCGCGCGGCGATTATTTCAGCCAGCACGGCGGTTATGAGATCAACGACTACAATGCCGCCATCGCGGACGGCCGTCTCCCGCAGGACTATCATGAATTCTGGGGCTACGAGGACCGCAAACTGTTTCAGTACGCCAAGGAAGAACTGTTGCGGCTTGCGGAATCCGGCGAACCCTTTAATCTGACCATGCTCACCGTGGACACGCACTTCGAGGACGGCTATGTCTGCCCGCTGTGCCCGAATGACAACCGCGACCAGTATGCCAATGTGATTGAATGCTCCAGCCGCCAAGTGTATGAGTTTGTCTCCTGGGTGATGCAGCAGGACTTTTATGAGAACACCACCATCATCCTCGCCGGAGATCATCAGAGCATGGACAGCAATTTCTTCAACCGGGTCGATAAGGACTACGACCGGCAGGTCTACGAGTGCATCCTTCATCCGGCCGTGGAAAATCCGACCGCCCACAGCAAAAATCGCATCTTTACCACGCTGGACATGTTCCCGACCACGCTTGCAGCGCTGGGCGTCTCCTTTGGCGGCGACCGCCTGGCTCTGGGCACAAATCTGTTTTCCGGCGCGCCGACCCTGGCGGAGCAGATTGGCCTGGACGCCCTGAACGAGCAGCTGTCGATGAACTCCAACTACTACAATCACCGTTTCCTCTACAGCAACTGAGCCGGCCGACTCCGAAAAGGACTGCAAGAGCACGATTTCAGCGCGCCGGAGCTGAACCCGCTTCTGTTCCAGGAGAAAAAACTTCTCGGTACACAGGCTCTCCTTTCCCTCTTTGTGGGGAGAGATCCGGGCTTGTCTCCATGTACGAAAAAAGTTCCCGACGATCGGCTGACGGAATGCCGGTCGTCGGGAACTGCTTTTGTGTCTCGTTAAACTGGAATTGATTCTACAATAACAATACTGAACGCATCGCCATACGGTTCTAACCTGTTTGGGATGACGGAACGATCCTCCTCCGCACATGAATCCAAGCCATACCGCGCCTCGCAAATCTCGGCTTACCTATCCGTATCTTTCAAAAAACATCCTGCCGAAAGGACCCCAAACCCTATAACTCCAAGAATGATCGTAAAAACATGATTACTCAAGGCCAGTCCCAATAAAATAACTCCAATGCCCAGCAATTCAAATTTAATCCCCTTGTTCATACTGACACCCCCCGGTCGGACAGATTCGGTCTCTCACCCGTCAGAAACGCGCGCCGCCGGACGCATCATCAAAAAGGCCCGATCTATCGCACGCACGATGTATCGGGCCTCCTTTGCGCAACGGAGAGAAAGGGATTCGAACCCTTGATACAGTTACCCGTATACACGCTTTCCAGGCGTGCTCCTTCGACCACTCGGACATCTCTCCAAATGCTTTCAGCGGATGTATTCTACCATGTTTCCGGGGGCAAGTCAAGCACAAAAGCAGGTTTTGAGAAAAATTTGCGTTCCTCTCCAGCCCCCCCCCGCAACCGGATCGCCCGCGCTCCGGCCGCATTATAGCCTATAACAATATGGTTATAGAAGAGGCTGTGCGCCCGGCCGTTCCCGGCCGTGGTATACTAGAGATGGAAAGAGGACAGTTTGTCTGTGCAGCGCACAATTGTGCGGATGAAAAGGAGGCGGACAGGAGTCATGGACGGAAAAGTATTGGGAAGGGAACTCTGCGAGAATGTGAAGACCGTCGCGTCCAAGTATGGTTACACGGTTGTCTGCGACGAAACGGATGAGAGGAAGAACGCGGACGTGGTTCTTCCCGCGGGAGAAGGATGCGAGAGCGCAAAAAAAGTTGTTTCTAAATTCGGCTACACGGTCGTCTGCGACGAGAAGGCGTAACATATCTTGCGGCGGCGCGCGCACGCCGCACGGCGGAAATCCGAACGCGGCACTTGACGCGGCGGCGCGCGCATGCTAAAATAGTTCTGTCATGCTAGACGGGGAGGTAGCGGTGCCCTGTAACCTGCAATCCGCTATAGCAGGGTTGATGCTTGTCCGAGGGCTGGCTTTGTAGAGCCTGCCTCAGATAAGTGGTGTTGACGGCTGGGTCCTGCGCAATACGAACTTACGAACCTTGTCAGGTCCGGAAGGAAGCAGCAATAAGTAAGCCATCGTGTGTGCCGTGGGAGTGCCTGGTTCGAGCTAACTGTCTGGGTACCGTCTGGAAAGTACAGTTCGGAGACAAGCGCATGACTTTTTTTGTCCTTTTTTCTGTGCTCGCCGTGTACGGCGGGTGGAGTCCGCCCCGGACGCGCCGAATCCATCCCGCAAAAAGCTTGACAGGGAAACCGCGCGGTGATAGAATACCTATATCAATAGCGCAAGATTAAATCTTGCGGTAATAGATAGCATGGTTTTCTGTGCGGGGTCCATCCCGCGACAAAGAGGAGGTTGATGTGTGATGGGTGTCTACGATTTCACAGTCAAAGCGCAGGACGGCAGCGATGTGCCGCTCTCCAATTACAAGGGCAAGGTGCTTCTCATCGTCAACACTGCGACGGAGTGCGGATTTACACCGCAGTACAGCGATCTGCAGAGCCTGTACGAATTGCACGAGAAGGATGGGTTGGAGATCCTGGATTTCCCCTGCAATCAGTTTGCCGGCCAGGCGCCGGGCACGGACGAGGAGATTCACACTTTCTGCACCGGGCGCTTCGGTGTCACGTTTCCCCAGTTTGCCAAGATCGACGTGGGCGGCGAGAACGCGATTCCGCTCTACAAATACCTCACGGCCAATACCACCTTCGGCGGTTTCAGCGGGCCGATGGGGATCGTTCTGAAACCCATTGTGAAGAAGATGGATTCGGATTACAAAAACAACGGCAACATTAAATGGAACTTCACAAAGTTTCTTATCAGCCGGGACGGGGAGATCCTCGCTCGGTTTGAGCCGACCGACTCTCTGGACACGGTGAAAGCCAAGGTGGAGGAAGCGCTCTGAGCCGTTTCCCGGACCGCGCAGAACGTCTTTCTGTCTGCCGGCTCCAGCAGCAGCGGCTGTGTGCACGCGCTTGCCGATTTGCGACAGATCTCACATCCTAAGGAGAAAGACCCCATGCCGGAAGAATTTGACCCCCTGAAACTGGAAAATCAACTCTGCTTCCCGCTCTATGCCTGCGCAAAGGAGATCGTGAAAGCCTACAAGCCCTACCTGGACAAGCTGAACCTCACCTACACGCAGTATATCACCATGATGGTAATGTGGGAGCACAAGGAACTGCGGGTGAAGGATGTGGGAACCTACCTGTATCTGGACTCCAGTACGCTGACGCCGCTGCTCAAGCGGCTGGAGGAGAAAGGCTTTGTCGCAAGGCGCCGCTCCGCCGAGGATGAGCGGGATTTGATCGTCTCCATCACAGAAGCCGGCGAAGCGCTGCGGGAGCGCGCGCGGGACGTGCCGGGGCATCTCGCCGCCTGTGTGGACCTGGCGCCGGAGGAGGCGCAGACCCTGTACCGTCTCCTCTATACTGTGCTGGGCAAACTGATCGGCGGCCGATGAAGCGCTGTAGCGATCAAACTCTCCAGGCAAAAAAGAGGGGGGCGACAGACGCCTCTCCCGGAGGATGGGAGATCCGATCCTCCGGGAGGGAGACTGTCGCCCCCTCTTCGCATATTTCGCGGATTTTTGGTCTTCTCTGCGGGGACAGCGGCGCAGACAGGCCGGATTCAGTCCGCCGCTCCCGTTTCAAACCGCCGCGCGCTTACGACTCGACCAGTTCCGCTTCGCCATCTTTCAGAAGGACCAGTCCGTCCTTCGTGACATCCACCTTGACGGTATCGCCCGCCCGGAAGCGTCCCGACAGCAGATCCTCCGACAGCGGATCCTCCACCAGTCGCTGGATCGTGCGACGCAGCGGCCGTGCGCCGAAGGCCGGATCGTACCCCTCCTCCACCAGCTTTTCCTTGGCCTCTTCGCTGACGGTCATGCGAATGTCCTGCTCTTCCAGGCGCTTGTAGACGTCCTGGAGCATCAGATCGACGATCGCCAGAATGTCCGATTTTCCTAGGTCGTGGAATACAATGGTCTCGTCGACACGGTTCAGGAACTCCGGCCGGAACGTGCTCTTGAGCGCCTCCAGCACGCGCGCCTTCATCTTTTCATAGGAGGCTTTCTCCGCATTGGCCCCCTCGCTGCCAAAGCCCATTGTGCCGGTGGTGTGGATCGTGCTGGCGCCCACGTTGGACGTCATGATGATGACCGTGTTCTTGAAGTCCACGGTGCGTCCCTGCCCGTCGGTCAGGCGGCCGTCGTCCAGCACCTGCAGCAAGATGTTGAACACATCGGGATGCGCTTTCTCAATCTCATCCAAAAGCACGATGGAGTACGGCTTACGGCGCACCGCCTCGGTCAGCTGTCCGCCCTCGTCGAATCCCACGTAGCCCGGAGGCGCGCCCACCAGACGGGAGACGGAGAATTTCTCCATGTACTCTGACATATCGATGCGCACCACAGCGTCCTCGTCGTCAAAGAGCACCTCCGCCAAGGCTCGCGCCAGTTCCGTCTTGCCCACGCCTGTGGGCCCCAGGAAGAGGAAGGACCCGATCGGCCGCTTGGGATTCTTCAGCCCGGACTGCGCGCGGCGCACCGCGCGGGACACCGCCTGAACAGCCTCGTCCTGGCCGATGACGCGCTTGTGCAAGAGCTCCTCCAGATGCAGCAGCCGCTGTGTGTCGGCCTCCTGCAGTTTGGTCACGGGCACGCCGGTCCAGCGGGAGACGATCTCCGCAATTTCCTCTTCGGTGACGGTCTTGGTCTTGCTGCCCGTCTTATTCTTCCATTCCTCCGTCAGGCGGTTCAGCTCCTCCCGCTTCTGCCGCTCCTGATCCCGGTACTGTGCGGCTTTCTCGTACTCCTGGCTCATGACGGCGGCTTCCTTCTCCTTGTCCAGCCGCTCGATCTCCTCCTCCAGCGCCTTGACATCCGGCGGCGCGGTGTAGGTCTGGAGCCGCACCCGGGACGCCGCCTCGTCGATCAGATCGATCGCCTTGTCCGGCAGGAAACGGTCGTTGATGTAACGGCTGGAGAGTTTCACCGCCGCCTCGATGGCGCCGTCGGAGATCTCCACATTGTGGTGGGCCTCGTACTTGTCACGGATGCCCTTCAAAATCTGAATCGTGTCCTCCTGGCTCGGCTCATTGACGGTGATGGGCTGGAAACGCCGCTCCAGCGCAGCATCTTTCTCGATATACTTGCGGTACTCGTCCAGCGTCGTGGCGCCGATGCACTGGATATCGCCGCGCGCCAGCTCCGGTTTCAGGATGTTGGCCGCATCCAGAGAACCTTCCGCGGAGCCCGCGCCCACCAGGGTGTGCATCTCGTCGATGAAGAGGATCACATTCGTATCGGCCTTGACCTCGTCCATGATCTTCTTCAGGCGCTCCTCAAAATCGCCTCTGTAGCGGGAGCCCGCGACCAGGGAGCCCATATCCAGGGCGATGATCTCCTTGTCGCGCAGGAGCTCCGGCACTTTGCCTTCCACGATGCGCTGTGCCAGGCCCTCGGCGATGGCGGTTTTTCCCACGCCGGGGTCGCCCAGAAGGGCCGGATTGTTCTTCGTGCGGCGGCAGAGCACCTGGATCACCCGCTCAATCTCGGCGTCGCGGCCGATGACGGGATCGATCTTACCCTGACGCACCATCTCGTTGAGATTGCGGCCGAACTCGTCCAGCGTCGGATGATTCTTCTCCCCGGCGCCGCCGTCCATACCGCCGGCTGCGGCCGTGCCGCCGCCCAGGAGCGCCACGATCTGCTTGCGCAGGCGGTCCGGATGAATCTCCATGGCGTTCAGCACCTGGGAGGCCACGCCCTCGCCCTCCCGCAAAATCCCGAGCAGGATATGCTCGGTTCCGATATAGTTGACGCCCCAGCGCACCGCCTCATCCTGGGCCAGCGCCAGCACTTTTTTCGCCCGCGGGGTAATGGCAATCTCGTTCCCGATCGGCTCATTGCCCGGGGAAAGCGCCTTCAGCACGATCTCGCGCGTGCGCTTGAGATCGACGCCCATACTGGTCAGCGCACGGGCCGCCACGCTGTCGCCCTCCCGCAGGATTCCCAGAAGCAGGTGCTCTGTGCCAACCGCCGGATAATTCATCGCACGGGCTTCCTCCTGTGCATAGTAAATCACTCGCTGAGCTTTCTCTGTGAATCGTGCATACATAATCTTCATCCTCCTTTGCGCGGAGCGCGCTCCGCATCCAGTGTCGGTATTCTATTTTTTTCGCTATTCCACTCGCGTCAAAATTCAATTTCAAAACTCGCACTCCCCGGGGTCAGGCAAGCACCTCGCGCAGCTTTTCGGCGCGGAAGACATCGCGGCTGGCGTCGTCCATCGCGCCGCCGTGCAGCACCTGCAGATACCCCGGCTGCGCTGTCAGGTACATCTGATCAATCTGGGAGAGTTCCAGCTGGCTGAAGTAACCCAAGCTGTAGCCCAGCCGCACGAGCGAGATCAGTTCCAGCGCCTCGCGGGAAGTCATGTAGCGCGCGTTGGCCAGCGTTCCGTAGGCGCGCCAGACGCGGTCGGACAGCGCCAACCCGTTGTTCTCTTTCAGGAAGTTGCGCGCGTTGCGCTCCTCCTTGATGATCTGCTGCGCCACCGAATACAGGTTCGTGAGGATGTCCTGCTCGCTCTGCCCGATCATGCTCTGGTTCGATACTTGATAGAGATCGCCCAGAGACTGGCTTCCCTCCCCGAAGAGTCCGCGCACCGTCATGCCAAAGTTGCCCAGCTGATCGAGCAGCGACACGCGCTTAGTGAGCACAAGCCCCGGCAGGTGCATCATGATGGAGGCCCGCATCCCGTTGCCCAGATTCGTGGGGCAGCAGGTCAGGTAGCCCAGGCGCTCGTCGAAAGCGTAGTCGAAGTAACTCTCGATCTGGTCATCCAGAAGGTTCGCTCTCTGCCAGAGATCCTGCAGGTCCAGCCCCGGAGCGAAGCATTGAATCCGCAGGTGATCCTCCTCGTTGATCATGATGCTGGTGCTGCCGTCCTCGTTGACCGCCAGACCGCGGTAGGCGTGATCGTCTTTGCTGTGCTCCGGGCTGATGAGGTGTTTCTCCACCAGCGCCTGTTTCTCCAGGGGCGAGACGTTCTGCAGATCGTAGAAGTGAAGATTACTGTGATCTTTGCAGAACGCGGCCATGTCGGTGAGCACCGCCTGCCCGCTCTCGTCCGTCTGCTTGAGCGGGAAGGGATACTTGGAGAAATTGCGGGCCAGGCGGATACGGGTGCAGAGCACCACGTCCTTGTCATCGCCCGCGCCGATCGTCCAGGGGCTGTTTTTGCTTTGAATCAGTGTCTTAAGCACTCTGACCACCACCTTGCTCTAAAGTGCGAATTTCATCGCGCAGCTGCGCGGCGCGCTCGAAATCTTCCTCCTGGATGGCCGCCTGCAGCTCCTGCCGCAGGGTCACCACCCGCTGTTTCTCCGCCAGCTTCGCCTCCCCGCGGATCGGCACTTTGCCGGTATGACGGCTGTTGCCGTGAATGCGCTGGATCAGAGCGGGCATATAATCGGAAAAGTAGCTGTAACAGTTGCTGCAGCCCACCCGCCCCAGCTTGCGGAACTCCCCGGCGGTCATGCCGCAGACAGGGCAGGCGTCATGCGCCGACATATTCTTTTGCACGTAGGGCTGTGTCTGGTCGTTCTGGTTGAAGAAACCGCCGATGAAATCCGCCATGGAGAAATCCGGCATCAGTCCCAGCGTCGGGAATGTGCCAATCGGCTCCTTCAGATTGTTGGCGCACTGCTCGCAGATGTGGCGCTCTTCCTTATGGCCGTTGATGATCTTCGTGTAATGGATCGTGGCCGGGTTCTTTTTACAGATTTCGCAATACATACGGATCCGCTCCTTTATCATGGATTTTTTTGTTCCCTTTGACCGGCACCGGATGCTTTTCCATCCGCGCCGGCGGGGCTAAGTGTGGCGCATCCTATTGAGCACCGCCAGAAGCTGCTGCATCATCGAGGCCCGCAGGGAATCGCGCTGCCCTTTGGCGACACCGCGCATCACGCGATCTGTGAACATGGCGTTGAGCAACTGCATCTCCCGCTGGCTGATGACGCCCTGCTGGCAGAGATATTTCGTCAGGCCTTCGCTGTCCTTCTGGCTCAGCGCGTCGCCCACCGCCTCCATCAGGGCGTCCTGCAGATCGTCGTCCTTTCCCAGCTGCAGGCTGACGATGCGGACAAACCCGCCGCCGCCGCGCCGCGACTCCACCATATAGCCCTGCACCGGCGTGAAACGGGTGCTGAGCACATAGTTGATCTGGGAGGGTACACAGTGAAAATACTCCGACAGCAGGCTGCGCTGAATCTCCACCACCCCAGCGGTCTCCTGCTCCAGCAAGGATTTGATGTAATCCTCGATTTGTTTGGCCAGACTGCTCATCTTTCTCACCTCGACGCGCGCCACCGCGCTCCCAAAGTACCGTGTTTCTGCCTATCTTTTTCTGTTCGGTCAGGTTGCCGAAGCTCTCTTGGGTTCGCCCGTCCCCGGCAGCTTTTGTCTGACATTCCCTGACCTTGGCTTTATTATAGTCTGTCCGCGGCACTCTCCGCAAAGGTCAGATTATGTCAAAAATATAAGATAAAGCAAGCATTCAAGTGCTATTTCTAAATATTTTGTGATATTCATCTATAATCAACTATTTTTAACTTTTTTGGAGGAATAAAAACGCATCTTTTTGGCATTCTAGACCGCTCTGCCCGCTCTGCCGTTTCAAGGAAGGTCCGCTTTCGTGCGCCGAATCCTTTCGCGCGGGGCATTGTCCGCAGCAGCAAAACGCGGTATAATACTCCTTGTGCAGCTGCCGTAAAAAGATCCCGGAAAGGAGCCGAACCATGGGACACGCATCCAAGCAAGAAAACAAAAAACAGGCATCGCGGGAAAACGCTTCCCCGCGGCGGGCGGCAAAGCCCGAGCCGAAGGAATCCGGCACTCCCAGGCCCAGCAAGCGGAGCATGGTTGCCGTCGCGATCTTCGCCGTGCTCGTGCTCTTCTCCCTCGCGTTCAGCATCTTCGCGCCAAAGCCGGATGTGGGCGCCAAGACCGTCACGCTCCAGGTAGTGGATGATCGCGGCGGCCTCATCAGCTATGAGATACACACCGACGCGGAGTATCTCCGCCAGGCCCTGGAGGAGACGGAGGGTCTATCCGTGGACGGCACGGAGAGCCAGTACGGCCTGATGATCGAGAGCGTCAACGGCCTCACCGCCGACTGGAACGCCGATCACGCCTATTGGTGCATCTATGTCAACGACGAGCGGGCCGAATACGGCGTCGACAGTCTGCCGGTCCGCGACGGCGACGTCTTCCGCCTGCAGTATACCACCGACTCCGGCGATCCGGGCGGGGAGAGCGCCGGCGGAGATGCGGAGACGGATCCGGCATCCGGGAATCGCGTGCCGTAACGCGCGGACAGAACCGGCGACTTCCACCAGATCTTTCAGAATTAGGGAGGTAAAACGCATGGCAAAGAATCTGATTCTCTACTATTCCCGCAAGGGCGCCTCCTTCGGCAGCGGGCTCGCCGTGCACGGCGCGGAGGCGGCGGAATCGGAATCTGCCGTGGCAGCCTGGGCAGAGAAAGCGCTGCAGTAGCGGAGCGAAAGCGGGAAACGCCGGTTCTTGAAAACCGTCGGCGCGTTTTTGCGGAAAGGGGGAGGAAGATGAAACTGCCGGTTCGGGAACTGGCCCGCTTGGGCCTGGCGGTAGCGCTTCTGGAGGCGAGCAAAGCGGCGCTCTCCGCGCTGCCCAATGTGGAACTGGTCAGTTTCTGGATCATCCTGCTGACCCTGCAGATGGGATACCGCGTCCTCTACGCCGTCTACGGCTTCGTGCTTCTGGAGGGGCTCCTCTACGGGTTCCATTTCTGGTGGGTTGCCTACCTCTACGTCTGGGCGATTCTGGTGCTGCTCACCCGCCTGTGCCGCGACCAGCGGTCCGCTCTTTTCTGGGCGATGCTCTCGGGTCTGTTCGGCCTCTGCTTTGGCATGCTCTGCGCCATCCCTTACGGCGTGACGGGCGCGCTCTCCGGAGGGCTGTACAACGGTTTGCTCTCCGCCGTCTCCTGGTGGGTTGCGGGCATCCCCTACGACCTGATGCACGGCGCCGGCAATTTTGTCCTCATGCTGGCACTCTACCGCCCTGTCTCCCGTGTCATGGCGCGCCTGTTCCCGTGAACCGGGCGCCGCCCGCTCGCCGAATCTTCTGCCGCGAAAAAATCGAGCCGTCCGGGAAAACTCCTGTTTCCCCGGACGGCTCGTTCCGTTCCGATCCCTTCCGTTCAGATCACAAATCCGCCGTTGACGCCGACAATCTGCCCGGTGATGAAGCTCGCCGCATCCGATGCCAGATAGTAGATGGCCTCGGCCACTTCCTCCGCCGTGCCCAGGCGCGCCAGCGGCGTCTGCGCGCAGAGCGCGTCCAGCGTCTCGTCGTCCAGACCGCGGTTCATCCGGGTGCGGATGACCCCAGGCGCGACACAGTTGACGCGAACCCCGGAAAGCCCAACCTCCTTGGCCAGCGCCTTGGTCATGGCCTCCAGCGCCCCTTTCGCCGCCGAGTAGTGCACCTCGCAGGAGCCGCCCGTCTGTCCCCACATGGACGAAACGTTGACGATGGCCCCGCGCCGGCGGCGGAGCATCTCCGGCAGCATCGCCCGCGCACAATAGAAGGCGCCGTCCACATGGACGGCGAACATCTGCCGCCAGTCCTCGTCCGTGAGATCGGTGAACAGTTTCTGCTGCGCGATGCCGGCGTTGTTGACGAGAATCTCCACCGGAGCCCAGCGCCGCGCGATCTCCTCCGCCATGCGCTCTGCCGCGGCGCTCTCGCGCAGATCCGCCTGCACGGGAAACACGTCGCAGCCCTCCCGCGCGAGTTCCTCCGCCAGTGCCGCGGCCCGCGCCGCGCCAGTGTGATAGTGCAGCGCCACCGGATGCCCCGCGCGTGCAAACCGCTTCGCCGCGGCCGCGCCGATGCCGCCCGACGCGCCGGTGATGAGCACAACGCCCCCGCGCGCCGGGCGTCCCTCCGCCTCGGTTTCCGCCTGTTTTTCTCTCTCCATGTTCTCCGTCCTCTCCCCCGTGCTCTGTGTGCCCCGCTTGCGTGGATGCCGCCGCATGGGCCTGCCGGATGAAAAAAGTATAGCACATTTTTTCACAGCGGAGGGAGAAAATCTCTGATTTTTCCCGGCGCGCAACAGGGAATCCCTCTGCGGATCGGGAAACTAAGCAGAAAGCGGTGTATGCGGCGGCAAAAGGGCAGCCCTTCCCCGCCGCGAATCCACACCCGTTTGAAGGAGGTCTTTCCGCCCATGATCCGCCATATGCTCTCCTGTCTGGGCCGCTATAAGATATACGCTATTCTGGCGCCGTGCATCATCTCCATCGAAGTTCTGATGGAGATTCTCCTGCCGTGGGTGATGTCCAGGATCATCGACGTCGGCATCATGAACGGCGACGTCCCCTACGTGGCGCGCATGGGGCTGTTGATGATCGCCATGGCACTCATCGCGCTCTGCGCCGGCGCCCTGGCGGGCCGTTTCTCCGCCGTGGCGAGCGCAGGTCTGGCGAAGGGCATCCGGCAGCAGGAATATTACAAAATTCAGGAGTTCTCTTTCCGCAACATCGACCGTTTCACCACCTCCTCGCTGATCACGCGCCTCACCACCGACGTCAACAATGCGCAGACGGCCTTCATGACCGTGATTCGCACGGCGGTGCGCTCGCCGCTGATGCTGATCTGCGCCACCTGCATGGCCGTCTACATCAACGCGCGGCTGGCGCTGATCTTTCTCCTGGCCATCCCCGTGCTGGCCGTGGCGCTCTACATCATCGCCTCCATCGCCTTTCCGCGCTTTCAGGTCATGCTGACGCGCTATGACAAACTCAACGCGCGCGTGCAAGAGAATCTCACGGCCATCCATCTGATCAAAGCCTTCGTCCGGGAGGATCATGAGAGCGAAGCGTTCCGCGAGGCCGCCGACGCGCTGCGCCTGGCCCAGCTGCGCGCGGAGCGGGTGATCATCTGGAGTTCGCCCTTCATGCAGCTCGTGATGTACAGCTGCATGATCGCCGTCGCCTGGTTCGGCGGCAACTACATCATCGCAGGCGATATGCTGGTCGGCGAGCTGATGAGCTATATCAGCTATGTCTCGCAGATTCTGATGTCCCTGATGATGATCTCCATGATCTTCATCACCCTCGTCCTCTCCCGCGCCTCGCTGCAGCGGATCTGCGAAGTGCTCGACGAGCCTCTGGATCTGACCGACGGAGACGCCCCGGCCGAAGATGCCGCCGCGGACGCCGCATCCGTCGCGCAGAAAGATGCGTGTCAGGCGGAGACGGAGCAGAACACGGTGCCCGACGAGCCGGGACTGCAGCTCGCAGACGGCTCCATCTGTTTCCGCGACGTGTCGTTCCGCTATGGGGACGACGAGGAGAACGCGGAGAACATGGTGCTGCGGCATATCAATCTCAGCATCGCCTCCGGGCAGACCGTGGGCATCCTGGGCGGCACCGGTTCGGCCAAGACAACGCTGGTGCAGCTGATCCCGCGACTCTACGACGCCACGGAGGGCGAAGTCCTCGTCGGCGGGCACAATGTGCGCGAGTATAAACTCTGCACGCTCCACGACGATGTGGCCATGGTGCTGCAGAAAAATGTGCTCTTCTCCGGCACCATCGAGGAGAACCTGCGCTGGGGCGACGCGAACGCCACCCAGGAAGAGCTGGAGGCCGCCTGCAAGGCCGCCCAGGCGCATGACTTCATCATGGACTTCCCAGATGGTTATCAGACCCTCCTCGGCCAGGGCGGCGCGGGGCTCTCGGGCGGGCAGAAACAGCGGCTCTGCATCGCCCGGGCGCTGCTCAAAAAGCCGAAGGTGCTCATTCTCGACGACAGCACCAGCGCGGTGGATACCGCCACCGACAGCCGTATCCGGCACGCGCTCCGCACGGAACTCGCCGGCACCACCACCATCACCATCGCACAGCGCGTCTCCTCCGTGCAGGACGCGGATCTCATCCTGGTGATGGACGATGGCGCCATCCACGCCGCCGGCACGCACGCGGAGCTCCTGCAGACCGACCCCATCTACCAGGAAGTCTACTATTCCCAGCAGCGCGGCAGCGACGCGCAGGCTGCAAATCCGGCGAAGGGAGTGCAGTGATATGCCGCACAAGCAAACACCACAGGGAAACCCCGACCAGCCCCAGGACATCAAAGGCACGATCCTGCGCATCTGCAGCTATCTGGGAAGATTCAAACTGCATCTGGTCTGCGCCGTGCTGGGCATCCTCATCAGCTCCGTGGCCTCCATCGCGGGCACCTATATGCTGCGGCCCCTGATTAACAACTATCTCCTGCCCTTCATCGGGCAGGCCGACCCGGATCTCAGCGGATTTATCCGAATGCTGGGGCTGATGATGCTCATCTATATGGCAGGTGCCCTGGCCACCTTCGTCTACAACCGCCTGATGCTCACTGTCTCCACCCGGGCGCTCTACCAGATCCGCACTGATTTGTTCACGCGGATGGAGGCGCTGCCGATCGGCTTTTTTGAAAGCCACACGCACGGCGAGCTGATGAGCCGTTTCACGAACGACGCCGACACCCTGCGGGATCTGATCGACTCCAGCCTCTCGCAGTTTATCTCGTCCTTCATCACCGTCGTCGGCGTCTTTCTCATGATGGTTGTGCTCAGCCCGCTCCTGACACTCCTGGTGATGGCGATGGTCGTCGTGATGATCTTTGCCGTTGGCAAGATCGGCGCGAAGAGCAGCGTCTACTTCCGCAACCAGCAGGCGGCGCTGGGCACGATGAACGGCTATGTCGAGGAGATGATGCAGGGGCAGAAAGTGGTCAAGGTCTTCAGCTACGAGGAGCGTGCCAAGGCGCGCTTCGACGCGCTCAACGAGGATCTGTGCCACGCCGCCACCAGCGCGCACACCTTCGCCAACATTCTGATGCCCATCATGGGCAATCTCTCCTACGTCAACTACGCGCTCACCGCGATTTTCGGCAGCCTGATGGCGATCGCCGGGCGGCTCGATCTGGGCACCGTGGCGGTGTTTTTGCAGTATACCCGCTCTTTCTCGCAGCCCATCACCCAGATCTCGCAGCAGTTCAACTCGCTGCTCATCGCCCTGGCCGGCGCGGAGCGCATCTTCCGGCTGATGGACGAACTGCCCGAGACGGATCCCGGAAATGTCACCCTGCGCCGCGAGGGCACGCCTGTGTGGATCGTGCCGCAGGAATCGGGCGGGGTGCGCGAAGTTCCCCTGGAGGGAAACATCCGCTTCGAGCATGTCTACTTTCAGTATGAGCCCGGCGAGCCGGTGCTGCGCGACATCAGCCTCTACGCGCCGAGAGGGCAGAAGATCGCCCTGGTGGGTTCCACCGGCGCGGGCAAGACAAGCATCACCAACCTGATCAACCGCTTCTTCGACCTCTCCGCCGGAACCATCACCTACGACGGCATCGACATCGGCTCGATCCGCAAGGCCGACCTGCGCGGCACACTCTCCATGGTGCTGCAGGACACGCATCTGTTCACCGGCACCGTGATGGAGAACATCCGCTACGGCAGGCTCGACGCCACCGACGCGGAGGTGATGGAGGCGGCGCGGCTTGCCAACGCCCACTCCTTCATTCAGCACCTGCCCCAGGGCTACCAGACGATGCTCACCGCCGACGGCGCGAACCTGAGCCAAGGACAGCGGCAGCTTTTGTCCATCGCGCGCGCCGCCGTGGCCGATCCGGCAGTGCTCATCCTCGACGAGGCCACGAGCTCCATCGATACCCGCACCGAGGCGCTGATCGAGAAGGGGATGGATCAGCTGATGCACGGCCGCACGGTGTTTCTGATCGCGCACCGCCTGTCGACCGTGCGCAACGCCGACCAGATCCTGGTGCTGGAGCACGGCGAGATCATCGAGCGCGGCAACCACGCGTCCCTCCTGGCGCAGAAGGGCAAGTACTATCAGCTCTACAACGGCATGTTCGAGCTGAGCTAAACGCCGCACGGGAAACCGAATGACCAAATCGGCCGGCAATCCGGATGCCGGTTCAGACGAATCCGGCGGAGCGCGGGCGCCGCGAGGAGGCAGACACATGGAAGTCACCGGCATCGTCGCCGAGTACAACCCCTTCCACCTGGGGCATCAATACCATCTGCGGCAGACGCGCGCCGCGCGGGAAGCGGACGGCGTCATCGCCGTCCTGAGCGGCTGTTTCACGCAGCGCGGCGAGCCCGCCCTCTTTGACAAGTGGACGCGCGCCGAGACGGCGCTGCGCGGCGGCGTCGATCTGGTGCTGGAACTCCCCGTCGCCTTCGCGGTGCGGAGCGCGGGGCATTTTGCCCGGGGCGCGGTGCGCACCCTGGAGGCATGCGGCGTCGTCACGCATCTCTCCTGCGGCGTAGAGACCGCCGAGCCGCAGGCGCTGGAACACGCGGCGCGGCTCCTGGCGGAGGAGCCGCCCGCCTTTCGCGCGGCACTGCGCCGGGCGCTGGACGCGGGCGGCTCCTACCCCGCGGCGCTGGCGTACGCGTTGGAGACGCAGGGCGCGGCCGCGCTCTTGGACGCGCCGAACGACCTTCTGGCGCTTCACTATCTGCAGAGCCTCTACCGCGACGGCTCCTCCATCGTGCCCGTGCTGGTGGCGCGGCGCGGCAGTCACGGCGCGGCGGATACCCCCGCGGCCGCGGACGGGTACGCCAGCGCCGCCGCGGTGCGGCGGATGCTGCTGGCCGGAGATAGCGCCTGGCAGCGGCACGTGCCGGCTTCTACGGCAGAGATCCTTCTGCGCCAGCTCCGCGCGGGCATCCGGCCTCTGTGCATCGAGGACTTCGCTCAGATTCTTCTGGCGCTCCTGCGCCGCGCCACGCCGGAGCGCCTGGCGCAGATCATCGAGATCCGCGAAGGTCTGGAGCACCGCATTCTGGCAGCCGCACAGGATGCAAGCACGATCGGCGCGCTGTGCGCCGCGGCAAAGAGCAAGCGCTACACCTACACCCGCATCCAGCGCGCGCTGCTCCATCTTCTCCTGAACTTCACCGCGGAATACGACCGCGACGCCCCTGCCTATCTGCGCGTGCTGGGTTTCAACGAAACGGGCGCGCGCATTCTGAAGGCGATGCGCAAAAAGGCGCAGCTGCCGGTGCTCATTCGCCCCGCCCGCCAGCGCGCGCTTCTGGACGGGTCCGGCCGCCTCCTTCTGGAACTCGACGCGCGCGCCACGGACCTCTACTTCGTTCCGCTCGGCGCCCCCTGCGGCGCGGACTTCCGCCGAGCCCCCGTGCGGGTGTAGTCCGCGCGCCACCGCCTGTCTTCCGCGCACAAACTTTTTTTCTCACCCCCTGGGTTGATTGTCTCAACTGTCGAGACCCGAGCCCCTGTTTCCTTGTCTCTGAAAAAATTGTAACATTTTTCGCAAAATCCCGCATTTCGCGCTTGCTTTTTGCCCGATCATGCGGTATAATTTTTAACTGTGGTTGACAGATTGACGGGCGCTTAGCTCAGCTGGTAGAGCATCCGACTCTTAATCGGCAGGTCCAGGGTTCGAACCCCTGATCGCCCACCAAAAAACGAACCTCGTCCCGATTGGGCGAGGTTCGTTTTTTTTGCTTCTGCGTCGCAGTCCTCTCTTCGGCTGTAAGCAGGCATTTGCACCCGGAACCATCACAGCCGCAGCTGCCCCAGCACGCGGCCGATCTTTTCCCGCACCACCAGCGCCGCGCGGCTGTGATAACTGGTCTCCTCCAGATTGATGACCACCAGCCGGTCACCGCGGTACTCTTCCAAGAATCCCGCGGCGGGATAGACCTTGAGGGACGTGCCCCCCACAATGAGCAGATCGGCTTCGCGGATGACCCGCACGGTCTCCTCGACCACCGCCGTATCCAACGGCTCCTCATAGAGCACCACATCGGGGCGGATGATCCCGCCGCAATCACAGCGGGGCACACCGTCCGCGCCGCGCCGCGCCTGCTGCTCCGCAAGCGTATACCGCGCCCCGCAGCGCATACACGTGTTGCGGTGGATGCTGCCGTGGAGCTCCAGCACGTTGCGGCTGCCCGCCATCTGATGCAGGCCGTCGATGTTCTGCGTGACCACCGCCGTGAGTTTGCCCAGCGCCTCCAGCCGCGCCAGCGTCAGGTGCGCCGCGTTGGGCTGCGCCGCGAGCGTCGGCTGCACAATCTTATCCTGATAGAAGGCGAAAAATTCTTCCGGCCTGCTGAGAAAAAAAGAGCGGCTCAAAATCGTCTCCGGATTGTACTTGTACTGCAGATGGTACAGTCCGTCCACGCTGCGAAAATCGCGGATGCCGCTCTCTGTGGAAACACCCGCCCCGCCGAAAAATACAATGCGCGCGCTCGCGTCGACATAGCACTGCAGCGTCTCCAGCGCGCTTTGCATCTCTTTCGATTCTTCTTCCTTGGACATCGTTTTCGCTCCCTTCCCGCGCCCTTCTTTTTGTAGCGCTCGTCTTTTCTGACACATCATATTATATACAAAACAGCTCCCCGTTTCAATGCGCGGCTGCGCTCTTGCGGCAAGAAGGCGCACCCTGCTCCGGCCGGCGGCAGCGCGGGGCCTGCACCCGATCCGCATCCGGCGCACGGCCGGCTGGCAAGTCAAAAAATGTCTTGTCATTGCGCGAACAATCGCGTATAGTGTTATCAGACAGAGGATTCCGACCCGGAAAGCAAGAGGATCTGTGGACAGTGCTGCGGCAAAGGAGGGATGTGTCGTGGAGAGAGCCATCCTGCATGTCGATATGGACGCATTCTTCGCCTCCATCGAACAGCGGGACCGCCCCGAACTGCGCGGGCTGCCGGTCATCGTCGGCGGCAGCGTCGAGCAGCGCGGCGTGGTCTCCACGGCCTCCTACGAGGCGCGCAGGTTCGGCGTCCACTCGGCCATGCCCATGGCGGAGGCGCACCGCCGCTGCCCGCATGGCGTCTTTCTGCCGGTGGACATGGCAAAATATCGCGCGGTCTCCCGCCAGATCATGGAGATCTTCGCGCAATTTACGCCGGATGTTGAGGCGCTTTCCCTGGACGAAGCCTTTCTCGACCTCAGCGGCAGTCTGCGCCTCTTCGGGCCGGCGGAGGAAATCGGCCGCACCATCAAGCGGCAAATCCGCCGGCAGCTGCGCCTGACCGCCTCCGTGGGCCTGTCCTACAACAAATTTCTCGCCAAGCTGGCGTCCGACCTCGATAAGCCGGACGGCTTCTTCTGCATCGGCCCTGACGAGATCGCCGAGAAGGTGTGGCCGTTGCCGGTCAGCCGCATGATGGGCGTGGGCGAGAAGACGGCTCAGTTGTTCGAGCAACTGGGCGTGCGCACGATCGGGCAGCTTGCCGCCTTGGACGACGGTCTTTTGGAACAGCTCCTGGGCAAGCAGGGGCCGCTCATGCGGCAGCTGGCCCGCGGCATCGATCCACGGCCTGTGGAGCCGGTTCGGGCCTGCAAATCCGTGGGGCGCGAGATGACCTTCCCGCAGGACATCGCCGACGGCGAACAGCTGGAGACCATCCTCTTCACGCTGACGGACGAGGTCTGCCACACGCTGCGCAGCCATGACCTGACAGGGAAGACCGTCTCCCTCAAACTGCGCTATCCCGATTTTCACAGCATCACACGCGCAGCGACCCTGCCGCGCCATACCGCCAGTTTCGAGCCGGTCTTCGCCGCGGCGCGCGACCTTCTGTCGCGGCACCGCGCCCCGGACGCGGCCGTGCGTCTCCTCGGCGTGACGGTCTCCAATCTGCTTCCCCACGGGCAGGTGCCGGAACAGCAGTCCCTTTTCGGCGAGGATGCGAGCGCGGAAAAGCATGCGCAGCTGAACCAGGTGATAGACCGCATCAACGCGAAATACGGGAGCGACACCCTGCGGCGCGCCAGAAAATTATCCGGGCGGGAGAAAAACGGGGAACAATTTCGGCCTTGACGCCGTCTATAATATACCGGGCAAAGGAGGAACCGGCGTGGAAGAAGCGGAACTGATTCAGCGAAGTCAAGCGGGCGACATGGACGCTTTCGAAGAGCTGCTCCTTCGATATGAGAAAAAAGTCTACAGCATCGCTTACAAATATATGGGGGGCCCGGAGGACGCCGGAGATCTGGCGCAGGAAGCGCTGATCAAGGCCTGGCAGTCCATCGGCAGCTTTCGCGGAGAATCCTCCTTCGGCACATGGCTGGGCCGCATCACCTCCAACTGCTGTCTCGATGCGCTGCGGCGGCGCAAAAGGATCCAGACCACCTCGCTGGACGAACTGATCGAGCTGGATGAAGGCTCGGTACGGCGGGAACTGCCCGCGCCGCAGGATACGCCTGAGGAAGCTGTCATCCGCAGGGAGACCGTGCAGTATGTGCAGTCGCTCCTCGGTCAGATGCGGGAGGAATACCGCATCGTGCTGGTGATGCGGGAACTGGAGGGCCGCAGTTATGAGGAGATCGCAGCGCTCCTCTCCTGCTCCCTGGGAACGGTCAAGTCCCGGATTTTCCGGGCGCGAGCCTTTCTCAAAGAGCAGATCCTGCAGGATCAGGCCGCACAAACACATGCTCCGCAGCCGAGTTCGCCCGCGGAGGATATACAGACAGATGCCTCTGGGGATTCGGTCCCAGCGCAGAAGGAAAGGCATCGCTCCGGAGCACAAAAACCGGTTCACACCGGAACAGACGAAAAAATCGCGGACACAGGCGCCCGCGCAGCGGAAGGAGGTGCGGAAGGTGCGCACTGAAGACAGAACAGCAGAACAGACTGATTCGTCCGTGCTGCGGCATGCAGACAGCCGTGCGGCGGATGCTGCATCCTCCCCCGCGGGCCACGATGCGTCCGATGCGGCGGCAGAGGATGCCTTGGAAGCGCTGCTGGCCCAGTGGGCCGAGGCGGAGATCGACCCTCCCGCGGACTTCCATCAGCGCACCATGGCACGTCTGCGCACGGAGGCATCGGCTATGCCGCCGTCCACGGCGGACAGCCCCTCTGCCACGCGGAAACACGGTTTTACCGGCAAATCCATGCAGCGTTGGCTGGCCGCGGCGGCGGTGCTGGCGCTCTGCGCTCTGCCGTTGGGCTATCTGCTCCAGCAGGGAGCCGGCGGCGCAGCGGGAAATCCGCAGACGCCGCAAGTGTCCCGGGCGGCGGAGCCGGAACAGCAGGATGTATCCGTCGACACCGCGCCGGAGAATCCGAGTGTGGCCGAGCAGACCCCCTCGCCGAATGCGACGGGCGGACAGGTGTCCGCGCAGCGCTCGGCCGAGCCTTCCATTGACGACACACCCGCCGACAGCAACGCCGGCGCAGGCGGTTCTGCCCCGGTTCAGCCGCCTTCCGCGGAGACCCAAGACGACGGCACGGATGACGATGGCCAGACACCGATGGTCGCGGCGCTGGATCCCCTCGGAGAGAACGGCACGGATTCGCAGGGGGCCGTCTTCTCTCTGCCCAGAAGCGCATCCCAGCCCGGGACAGGCACGGAACAGAAAGACAATCCCCCCGAGGACATCTCTGACAAGCCTTCGGATACAGATCCCGCGCAGGAGACAGACATTGAGACGCTGCAGGCAAAGATCCGCGCCCTGCAATCCGAGATCGCACAGCTGCAGGCGCGTCTCTCAGAGACACCGGACGATGCGGAACTCAAAGCAGAGCTTACGGCCCGGACAGCGCAGCTGGACACGCTCGAGCAAACCCTATCCCGCCTGCAGGACGCGGAGAACGAACCGGAATCCGATGAGAAATGATCTCTCTCCGGACTCCGGACGGGCAAGGACATCCTGAACCGGAACAAGCCTTTGTCCGTCCGGCGCACCGCAAAAGGAGGGCTGCCGTACAAAACGGCAGCCCTCCTAAATTTTTTCTGAATCGCACGGCGAAAACCGGCGATTGTTTTTTTTGTTCGCGCGCAACCTGCCGCGGCTTTCGCGTGGAATCCATTCCCGCTACAGGCATTCCCTCAGCAGCGCGAAGATTTCATCCCGCCCGAGCTTTTTGCAGCACCCCGCGCTCAGGTTGCAGGTGTCGGCCACGCTGCGCAGGATCCCCTCGTCGGAAATGCCCATCTCGGCGAAGGTCACCGGCAGGCCGATCTCCCGGATAAACGCCGCCAGTGCGTCGATCCCCGCAGCCGCCAGTTCCTCCTCTGTTTTCCCCTCCGGCGGAATCTCCCATACAACCCGCGCGAACCGGGCAAAGCGAGGGATCGCTTCCCGGTAGATATGCCGGTACAGCGCGGGGTGAATCACCGCAAGACCGCAGCCGTGGTTGCAGTCCGTATACGCGCCAAGCTGGTGCTCGATCTGATGCGCCTGAAAATCCGTGACTTTGCCGATTTTCAGGATACCGTTCTCAGCCATGGCGGACGCCCACTCCAGTTCGCTCCGGGCCGTCAGGTTCCGGCTATCGGTCAGCAGCACACGGACATTTGCGATCACACTGCGCATAACGGCCTCGTTCATCTGGTCGGACAGGTTGCCCGCCCCCGAGGTGCCGAAGTACGTCTCCATACAATGGCTGAGCGTGTCGAAGACGCCGGAGAACACTTGCCGCATGGGCAGAGAGAGGGTATATGCCGGATCTAGGACGGCGAAGTCGTAAAAGGAGCCCCACATCGGCCCCTTGACCTTTTCCTCCTCCCGCGTGATAACCGCGCCGTTGTTCATCTCCGCGCCCGTTCCGGAAGCGGTGACGACCGCCCCTAGGGGGATGCCTCCCGCTTCTTTGGATACCACTTTGCAGCAGTCTATGACGGATCCGCCGCCCACGGCCAAGATAAAGCTGACCCCCGCTTCGCGGCAGAGCTTCACGCCCTCCCGCACTTTGGCGTAGGTGGGATTCGGCAGGATCCCGGAGAAATCCACGATCTGCTTTCCGGCATCGGTCAGGATCGCGCAGATCTCGTCATAAATCCCGTTCTTCTTGACCGAACCGCCGCCCACAGCTACAAGAACCGTCTCGCCGACCCGATCCAGTTCCGCTGGCAGATGCTTTCTCGCCGCGCCCTCTCCGAAATACACCTTTGTGGGATAAGAATAAACAAACGCATCCATGGCTGCCCTTCCTTTACTGTTCAGGTTTCAGAGGCCCGTAGAAATAGCTCGCGGTGGCACCGCCGTCAATCAGAATTGTCGACCCGGTGATAAACGCGCCCGCGGGGGACATCAACAACTCCGCCACGTTCGCCACTTCATCCGCTGTGCCGGGGCGTCCCGCGGGACACTTTGCAAACATATTCTTGTAGAAATCTCCGCGCGGCCCGTTGAACTCGTCGATGGCAAGCGGCGTGACAATGATGCCGGGCGCGATGTCGTTGAGCCGCGCGCCGCGCGCGCCCCACTTGACCGACTCGGCCATGACCCGCTTTTCGTTGCAGCGCTTCGCCATCTGATAGGCGTGGAGCGTATCGCGGATGTTTCCGGGCTGGAGCATCTCAAGATTCAGCAACTCTTCCGTGGGGGTCGTCGCCAACAGTTCGTCCTGTTCGGCGGTCAGAGCGGGCATACGCCATCCGCTCTGGCTGGAGATCGTCACGCCGGAGCCGCCCTCCGCAATCACCTTCCCGACCTCTTCCAGGAGAACTGCCGTGCCGTAGAGATCCACTTTCAGGATCGCTTCGATGGGCGCCTGACTGGGAGATACACCCGCGCCGTTCACCAGCATTTGAATCTCGCCATATTTCTGCCCCTCCGCAATCAGTGCCAAAATGGACTCCCTGCTCGACAGATCCATTTCCATTGCCACGACATCAAAACCCGCGGCGTTCATCACACCTGCGATCGCGTCGGCATTTTCCTTTTTCTTGTCCCCGAGAACAATCTTCCTCCCGAAGCCCATGCGGCGGGCAATCGCCATACTGAGCTGTCCCGCGCCGGTTACCAACATGACATCCTTTTTCATAGCAGCACCCTCCTGTTTGTTGCGCGATTTCGCGTTTTTCCTCCGCGCACAACCTTTCGCCTGAATCGGGCCTCCTGCGCGGCGCCCGCAACCAATGCGGCCCTCGCGGTGAACCTGCTCGTGCTCCGGAATCCCCTGCAAGGTTCCGAACCGTCGCCGCGCGGAACCTCCCCGGTTGCGTCGGTGCGCGTTCCCATTCCCACGTTTCATTGTATAGATCCGATCGGAAAAACGCAATCTGCATTTCAGGGAATATCCATAAGTAATTGCTTATATGAAAAGGAGCCCGCGCCGGGCGGGCCCCTCTCTCACACCTCTACAAGGGATCGCATTTCTCGGCGGCCCTTGCGGGAAACGTCATATCGTAAGCGTGAGCCAGGAAATATGTTCCTCGCAAAACCGCAGAAACTCCTTTGGATCCATCTCCGCCACGCGGCGATCCGTTTCCCTGCACACGCGCTCGATCGTCTCTTCCGGGACGTTGAGCAAATTCAGTATAGCCCATATATGCGTTCGGCATATGAACGGGTAGCCGATCCCGAGGTCATCCTTGTGCTGGAACAGGTGCATGGAACCGCCCATAGAAAAGACCATGGCCCGCTTGAGAAAGAGATAGGAAAAAGTCTCCTCGCTGCAGTAATCTTTCAGCCAGTCGGTGATGATGTCAATCCACGTATCCAATATCTCGGCAGAGCGTACGGAGGCAAGCAGGAAACGGTTCAGCATTCTGTCACAGGACACACCTTTGAAAAACAGCATGTTGAAATCAGAAATCTTTTGGAAAAAGTTTCCATCCTCATACCCGATGGAGTCCATATAAGCGAAGGAACTGTGGAGCAGATCGCTGAGCATCGTCTTGACAATGCCCAGTTTCTGCGGGTAATAGTGCTGCAGGAGAGATTTGTTGATGCCTGCGCCCTTGGCGATGTCGCGCAAGGAGACTCTGTCATACTCCGACTCCGTAAACAGCTGATAGGCGACCGCCAGGATCTCCTGTCTTTTTTCATCATTTCTGTTCCCCATCAAACCCACCTCAGTGTCTAGTATCCCTAAAAAGGCAAACTTACATCCGCAACTTGCTGCGCGCTTTTGTCCCCCAACAGCCGCTTCAGGATCGTCAGCCGCTCTGCGGCTACCTCTTCCCCGCTCGCGTTCAGCGTCCCGACAGGTGCGGTACCGGCCGTTCCATGACAGTCACTGCCGCCGGAAATGTACAGGCCGTGTCTCTGCGCAACCTGTTCCAGCAAGCGGCATACGTTTGCCGGATATTTCGCGTACCAGCACTCCATGCCCGTGAGTCCGGCCTCCAGCAGTTCGGCAAGCATCCTGTCAAATTCGGGCCGGGAGAGAGACTTTTTCCCCGTCTCGCCCAAGGGATGCGCCCAGACCGCCACGCCCCCGTCGTCGCGAATGGCGGCAATGGCTTCTGCCGCGTCGACACGATCCCGCCCCGGAAGAATGGAGTCCGGAATCGCTCTCGCGGCGCTCGCCAGATCCGGCGCATATCCGTACTTCACCAGCAGTCCGGCCACGTGGGGTTTGCCAGGACTGCGCATCGCGCGCAGCCGCGCATATTCTTCTTCCGGGATGGCAAAGCCCTGCGTCTTCAGGAAACGGATCCGCGTCTCCAGTTTGTCCCGCCGCAGTCCGGCGGCCTTGTCCATCAGAGCCCAAAACGACCCTTGTTCCAGTTTACAGCCGAGGCCCAATATGTGGCACTTGCCCGAGACCGTCCGGGCGCTCACCTCCACGCCGGGAAGGAACGTCACTCCCTCCGGCGTGTTCTGCAGCAGTTCCTGCGCGCCCGCAACACTGTCATGGTCACAGATCGCCAGCACCGATACACCGGAAGCCAGCGCCTTTTGCGCCAGTTCCGCCGGCGAATCCAGCCCGTCGGACGCGCTGGAATGGGTGTGAAGATCGATTTTCATCCGCGAACCCGTCCTTTCCCTTCGCCTGCACAATCGGATCTGTCCAGGCAAAATGCGGAGCCGTTTCTCCTCAATCCCAATTTGCCTTCTACTTCTCTGAACATACTTCCGTCAGTCCGTGTCTGCCCCGGCGCCGCTTCTTCTCTATTTCCGGAAGCAGCCTGCCGCGGTGGCGCCGATCCCCCTGTCGTTCCAAGCAGGACAGGAATCGGGGCCCCGTCCTCGTCTTATTGTACACGCTTGCGGCGGATAAAGCAACAAAACTCTAGGCTTACGCGTTCCCGGATCCCTCTTTCCGGATCAAATTTTACAATAA
>CAZSHM010000001.1:0-4560 GCA_964606855.1 uncultured Peptococcaceae bacterium | reverse complement strand
GGATCAAATTTTACAATAATTTGTAAAATTTGATCCGGCAGCCCTTGACAGAAGGAAAAATTTGTTTTATGATAACTATATCCTATAGTATACGCGTATAGTGTTCGAGGCTTCAAGTTGCCGCCGGACGGGGGACGCCCCAAACGGCAAGTCGGAAAATCTAAGCAGACGGCATGACCATACTGTCAAGCACCTGTGTAAGGAGGTTCAAACAATGAGCAAGATAACAATTACAAGCGGCGCTGCCGAATACGCTCTGGATCGCGGGATCAAGGCTCATATCGACACTTCCAAGTGTGTGAACTGCGGCGAATGCCGCGAGAACTGTCCCGTAGACGCCATCGAAGAAGCGCAGCGCTGGATCTGCCGCGTGTGTCCCGAGTGTACGGATCAGCCCGTGATGCGTCTTGCGGACATCGACGCGTTCTGCACCAAACAGTCCTGCACAACGGCGTGTCCTCTGGGAATCAGCCCGCAGGGATACATCGGGCTGGCCAAAAACGGAAAAGACGCGGAAGCCTATAAGCTGATCTGGGAAAAGAATCCGCTTCCGTCCGTCTGCTCCCACATTTGCCACCATCCCTGCGAGGAGGTCTGCAAGCGCGGCGTACTGGTGGACGATCCCATGGCGATCCGCGGCATCAAACGCTACCTGGACGAGACAGTCGAGTACGAGCGGCCCGCGTATCCGCATCTGTATGACGAGAAGATCGCGGTGATCGGCGCCGGCCCGGCCGGACTCTCTGCCGGGCACTTCCTCTCGGAGCTCGGGTATGACGTGACTGTATTCGAAGCCAACAACGAACCGGGCGGCATGCTCGTCAGGGCCATCCCCGAATTCCGTCTGAACCACGACGCGGTCAAGAAAGATGTCGACAAACTCGTAAGCGCCGGCCTTAAGATCGAGTGCAACGCTCGTCTGGGCAAAAAACAGATTGAGGAACTGAAGAAAGACTACGACGCGATCATCGTTGCCGCCGGAACGCCCTACGGCAAGGAGATCACATGGGTGCCAAAATGGAATTACGACGCGGTCTATACGGCAATCCAATTCATGGATTTCGCGAACCATGACCAGAACACCTACCGGATGCCGCACCAGAACTTTGTCGTCGAGGGGAAAGAGGGCATCGTGATCGGCGGCGGTTCCGTGGCGATGGATACGGCCCGCACCGCGCTCCGGCTCGGCGCGAGCAAAGTCACGGTCGTCTGCCTGGAAGAAGGAGAGAATGTCCCCGCGCACAAGTGGGAGCAGGAGGAAGCGGCCGAGGAAGGCGTCGTCTTCCTGGAAGGCTACAGCCCCAAGGCCTATACCGGCCGTGTAAACACGCTGGAAGGCATCGATTTTGTCAAGGTGACCAAGTTCGAGAAAGATGCGAGCGGGAAGATCCGCTTTGAGACCGACGATAGCAACCTCGTCCATATTCCGACCGCTTTCTGCATCGTAGCCATCGGACAATATGCCGACAAGATCTTCCCCGAGGCGGATGGAGAAACCGTTTTCTATGCCGGCGATATCGCGGGCGGCGACTGTTCTGTGATCGACGCGCTCGCCAGCGGCAGAAAGGCGGCTTTTGAAGCGGACGCCGCTCTCCGCGGCCGGGTCGCCAGAAACGCTGACATTTCACACGGCCTGGTGGCTGCGCCTCTGGAAGAGAAGATTTACCCCTGCAACCGCAGAAAGACCCTGCGGCATGAGCGCCCCGTGGTCGATCCCACGGAGAGAGTGAAAAACTTCGACGACGTGGAGATTTCCTATACAAAGAAACAGGTTTACCAGGAGGAACTTCGCTGCCTGGGCTGCGGCTACTCCAAGATTGATCCCGATAAATGTATCGGCTGCGGTCTGTGCCAGAAACTTTGCCCGCAGAGAGATGTCATCACGATGGTGAAAGAATAAGGAGGCATGCAAAATGAGTAAGGTAAAACGTACGGCTCTCGTGGTCGGTGCAGGCCCCGGAGGAAGCACCGCTGCATTCTATCTGGCGCGAGCGGGCGTGGATGTTCTGCTTGTAGATAAGGAGACTTGGCCGCGCGACAAAATTTGCGGCGGGGTTTATCTTTCCAGTCTCTACCCCATGTTAAAAGATATGGGCTGTTTTGACGCCATGTACTCCCAGCAGGCCTGCAACATCACCACGATGCGCTTGATTGACCGGAGCGAGGAATATATTGTTCTGGACGTCGATCCGTTCATGATCGCGCCGAGAAGATTTACCGACGACCAGATTCGCCGCGCCGCCATTCGCGAAGGTGCGGACTTTATGGAAAACTACGAAGCCACAAGTCTGATTATGCGCAAAGGCGTTGTCAAAGGCGTGCACGGTCTTTACCACAACGAGCCGATGGATATCGAGGCGGATGTCACCATCATCGCGAACGGCTCCCACAGTGAACTGTCCCGCCAGTTGGGTGCGTTCGTGGATGATCCGGAAATGACGATGTATTGCTTCCGCGCGTATGTGGACGGCGTGGAAGGCCTTGTGCCCGGGCAGGCGGAAGAATACTACGTTCCCATGGGCGTCAACGGCTGGAGTCCGATCTGCACAACATGGCTCAATCCGCACTATGAGGGCAAGCAGGCGGTTCTCGGCCTGACGATCACGGAGAAAGCACTCCGCGAGACCGGTATGTCCTCGATGGAGTTCTATGAATACTGGCGCTACAACACCAAATTCGGCCAGGAACGGCTGAAGAATGCGACCCTGATCGACAAGTTCCGCGGCTGGAGACTCCCCGGCTGCAAGAAGCTGGCACAGAGCGTGTATCCCGGCGCGATTTTGATCGGCGACGCGATCGCCGCCGCAGAGTGCGCGTTTGAGTATGGGATTCCTTCCGCAATGGTAGGCGGGCAGATCGCCGCCGGCATCATCGCGGACTGCGCCGCCAAGGGCGATTTCTCCTTCGAGGCCCTCAACCGCTATCAGGAGCAGGCTTCCGCCGCGTTGGATCCCGGCCTGGAATTCAACGCCATGTTCCGCGATGAGCTGTTAAACAAAGAGGAAGTCCTGAAGGATTTCTTCCACTGGGTCAAAAAGCAGCCCGGTTATCCGCACCTGAGCTTCAGCGGCGCCGCCATGCAGTACATGACAGACGTGCTCGGTCTGGAGGTCAAGATCACGGAGAACGCGAACTCGCAGTGACGAGCAGATTCCGCTCGAAAAGCAGGGGGTTTGCATTTGGAAATAGGAATGGCAGGGGATATTCAATCCCCTGCCATTTTTCGCAAAGTTTCTCACAGCTCTTGCCGTGATTTCCGTCCCGTCCTTCATGGTGAAGCGGATGTCGTCCTTGCCGTAGACGGTCGCGCACTCCACCATGCTATGCCAAAGGAGGGTGTCGTATTCAGTAATGGCATCTCCGTTTCCGAGGAAGCTGGAACTTCCGACTGCTCATTTACCGTAGGGCTGCCGTTTGGTTTTCTGCGGAATGATCCTCTGTGGAAGTTCTCTGCCCGCGCCCGGAGAGCAGAAACAGGGTGGCAAGGATCATTGTCAGCATCAGAGTTGTTTTTCTTTTCATTGTGATGCCTCTTTTCGTCTTTTCATTTCCACTTTTGCAAACCATTTAACGAGGCAGTATCCAAGCGCGGCAAACAGAACCATAATGGCAATCATGTCAAGTAAATAAGACAAGAGCGGTTCATCGTAATCAAAAAAGGCAAAGCCCGTTTTGAGAAACAAATAGTCCGGAAACCGGCGCTTGAAAAACGCGTAAATACCGTAAGCGGATGCCAAAAGCGCAAGCACGCGAATAAAGATCAGCCGTTTTGCGTTTGCTGTTCTCCCGTGGCAAAATGTCCGAATTCGGTTTAAAACGCTCTGCCAATGCAGTCCGATGTGAAAAGACATCAGAAGAAAACCCCAGAACGCGCAGGGCAAATGAACCTGGCGCGCAATGGAAACTCCCGCTGAAAGCTTCCAAAAGGAAAACACATGGGCGGACATCATGATCCCGCTGACACCCGTCATAAGGATATCAAGCAGTAAAAGCAAATTTACTGCCGTATTCAAAATACGAACAAGGCCATAGCGGCCCTTAAGCAGCGCCGGAAACCAACGATAATTTAAAGCATGATGCAGGATGAACAGAACCAGCATCATGGCGCCTATCCACTCGTGCGCCGCTTCGCCGGTCAGATGGCGGGCCATGAGCAGGGGAAGAAGTACCGCCATTCCTATGTCGACCATGGATTGTGAAATTCCTCTTTTACGCATGATTCGCCGCCGTTCTCCTTGCCGCAAAGCGGGTATAAAATCCGTATCGCTCAAAATCGATTTCATAAGGAGTTAAGGACATTCACTACAACGATCCTTTGACGTTTTCCTCACAGTCCAAGGCCGTCAAGCCACTCCAGAACATCCGCCTTAGCTTCCTCCTGCTCGTTCTGCGCCACGCTTCCGCGAATGGCAAGGCCGTCCAGGATCTTCGCCCCGGGACAAGTTTCTCCGATGCTGTCTCCCGTTCCCGCAAGGCCGCTTCCCTCGTGGGTGCAGAAGGGGATAATCGTTTTCCCGGAAAAATCGTAGCGTTCAAGGAATGTATAAACCGCCATCGGCA